>NZ_JAUHJJ010000003.1:0-792336 GCF_032381175.1 Bradyrhizobium sp. SZCCHNR1093 | reverse complement strand
AGCTCGCCGCGGTGTTGCTGTGGCAGTTCGAGCACTGCAGCGTCCCGGTCGGGATGTGCGGCGGCGTCGTCATGCCCTGCGCCGTCTTGCCGTTGTGGCAGGTCGCGCAGTTGGTGTCGGTGGCGGCATGCTTGAACGCCGCGCCACCGAAGCTGGCCGTGCTGGTGTGACAGGACTCGCACGGCAGATTGGTCTGGAGATGATTGCTGGACTTGCCGCGCGCCGTCGTCCCGTTGTGGCAGTTGGCGCAACCGGCGACGATGCCGGCGTGGTCCATCTTCATTCTGATGCGGAAACTCGCCGTCGACCTGTGGCACACATCGCATGGCGCCGCCGTCGTGATGTGGTTCTTCGACTTGCCCCGTGCCATCACGCCGTTGTGGCAGGTCGTACACGACGCTTTCGCCTGGGTATGATCGATCGCCCGAACGTCCTTCCATGTCGAAGTCTGATGGCAGCTCTCACAGCGCCTCGTGGTCATCGGATGGTTGACCGACATGCCGGCCGTCTGAGCGCCGTTGTGGCAACTGGCGCACTGCGTCTGCGTGCCCTTGAACCGCCCACCGACGTGGCAGGACGAGCACTCCACTCCAACATGGCTTCCGGTCAGCGGAAACCCGGTCGAGACATGATCGAATGAACTCTGCGCAGCAGCGTGCCCTGCCAGCGCCAGAGCGAGCAGCATACCGGCAAGCAACCACCGCGCCACATAGTGCGATGCTTGCGCCAACAGCCCCCGCTTGCTGTAGCAGCTGCTCAACTCAAACTCCCGATCTTCACTCTCGACTCGATCGCCATCCGAATATTCAACGGAGACCGGTCACCCCGAATCCAGCCGAAACCCTTGAGCGGCCCGCTGCTCGCCGGTCGCCCCAACAAACCCAAGACACTCCTGCGGATTTCCTCCCCAAACGGCCCGGCAGCATGCCTTCCCTGCTACCGAACACTCGGAACGCCCCCGGCCCCCTCAATCGAGCGCTACGTTGATCGGCGGCGACCAAGTCATCAGCCAGATCACGCAGCGTCACGCCCAACACAGGGCTTCATAGACCGGCAAAGCTGGCCCAAAACTGGGCCAAGCTGAACTCAAGCTGAATGGTGGTAATGTTTCTGGCGTCCTTCGCTCACGAGGTTCTCGCAAGCGCATCGCGCAAACCGTTGACCTGCAGGCGAACTGATAACTGTTGCGAGCTGATGTCAGCTCGACACGATGTCGGACGACCGATGCGGCCAGCGCAGCCGTCCGAATCAGTTCCTGATCTGAACGTTGCGCCATCCCGTTGCGACATGGCAGCGCTCGCACGTCTGACCGAAAGTGCCATTGTGCACGTCCGAGCTGCGATGACAGCTGAAGCAATCCATCGGCAACTTCAGATCCGGCGGCGACTTGGCCTTGTGGCAGGCCTCGCACGTGATCTTCTGGTGGACACCAACCAGCGGGAATCGTGTCTGCCGCGCGTGATCAAAGCGCCACAGCCGCCACCCATTCGGATTGTGACAACTGGCGCACCGTCCTCCGAGCTTCCCCTGGTGGAAATCCTTGTGGCAGCTCTCACAGGCCATCGGCGTATTCTTGTAGGTCGGCGTCCGGTGGCACTCCTCGCAAGGCACCGACTTGTGCAGACCTATCAACGGAAAACGCGTAATCTCGTGATCGAAGGAGAGCCTCTTCCGCCAGCCCGCATCGCTATGGCAGGTCTCGCAACGTTCGCCGAGCTTACCCTGATGCGGGTCCTGCTTGCGGTGACAGGACACGCATGACGTCGCGAGCTTGTCCCGATAGAGATCACCCGTATGGCAGCTCTCACACTTCACCTTGGCATGCGCATTTCGCAACGGGAAGCGGGTCTTGTCGTGATTGAAGCGGCCCGTCTTCCACTTCTCCTGATCGTGACACGTCTCGCACTTGTCGCCGAAGCGGCCGGCATGGACGTCCTGAAGACGGTGGCATGAGCCGCACGACGTCTGCAGATCCTTGTATTGCTGGCCGGAGTGGCACGTTGCACAAGCGACCGACTTGTGGGCGCCCACGAGGGGAAACCTGGTCTTCGTGTGATCGAATTCCTTGGTCGCGCGCCATTTCACCGCCGTGTGGCAGTTCTCGCAGCGCTCACCGAGCCGGCCGCGATGAGGATCGAGCGCCTTGTGACACTCGAAGCAGGTCGAGGGCGTGTTGCGGAACTTCACCTTCGCGACATGACATCCAGCACAAGGAACGTTCTTGTGCGCATCGACCAGCCTGTAGTTCGTCATGTCGTGGTTGAATGTTTCCTTGTCGAGCTGGACGATGTCGGTTCCACGCCCCTTGTGGTCGGTGTGACACTGCCTGCACTCCTGGGTCAGCGCCGCCTGCTCGCGTCCATGCAGGCGCTCATGCTGCCTGCGATCGACTGCAATCTCCTTGTGGCAATCGAGGCAGAGGCCCGACTGCGCCTTCCGCGTGAAGGCTTCGTGGCACTTTCCGCATTCGCTTTCGAGCTTGGCATGCTTCTCGGCCAGCGGGCCCGGCATGACCAGTTTTTCAAGCAACGTCTGCGCTCGAAGCCCGGCCGACAGCAGCGCAACACCGACCATGACAGCGACAACCGCCGCTAGGCGCCACCTCATCACGAAACTCCGTCAATAGTGATGGACGGCCCAGACATGAACGAAACCCGCCAGCAGCATGAGAAAAAACAGCGGCAGATGCAGAACGTGCCACAGCGAAAATAGCCGTTCGAAAAATGTCAGTTCGGCGGCCTTCCGCACCGCAGCGGTGTACCTCCGCACGACTTCTTCGATTCGCTTCTCGCGCCGTCGCCGCTCGAACCACGACCATCGCGCACGCTTGGCTTCGGCGCGAATGAGCCGGCGCGCTTCCGCAACCACGTTGGCACGCAGCCGCCTCGTCCGCGCCGCGATGATCGCCCCCGTCCGCAGGCTCCCCAGCGCAGTTCGCGGCACCCTGTTGTCGAGCCCCTTGCTGAAGGCAGCCAACTCCCGCGACACGAATGACGCTGCCTGCATCTCCTGACCGAGCTCCATCCTCATCGCCTCGGCTTCCGCAAGCAGCTCCTTGATGCGCGCCCTTCCACCATGAAGACCCATGTGGATCTTGCCGTAGATATACCGGCCGATCACGCCGCTGATCGCAACGATCAACATGGCAAAGAATGCCACGTTGCTGTTGAGTGCTCCCAGCTTGAAGTTGGCATGAAACAGGATCAGCACGGGGCCAACGACGCCCAGCAGCATGTGCGTTTTGAACCAGAATGGCACCGAGCCGATCCCGCGGAGCGACTTGAAGCGCTTGCGCATCGAATAGGCCAGCAACGATAGCATCGCGACGCTGCCGTATATTCCGAGCCAGTAGCCGGTCCCCGATCCCGGCGTAATATACTCCTCCTCCTTCTGCAGCCATCCGATGCCGATCGCTGCGACAACGAGAAGTGTGACGATGACCGGGATGGTTCCTCGAAGAGGATCGCCGTTCGCGCGAACGACTGCTGTTCTGCTCATGTTCTCGACGCTTCCTGTGAAACCCAAATGCCGGATGGGCGAATGTCCGGCTTGCCTGCGGATCTCCGGATCTCAGTCGAGAGATTCCTTCCTGATAACCACTTGCAAATAACTGTTGCGTCCTCCGGCACTGACATCATTCGTGTGAGATCAGTGCGAGCCATATTTCCGCCGACGGCATCTGTTCAACGAATGAACTACTCCTTGTCCGCAAAACTACAAATCATTCTGGAATTTCTATGTCGGCATCTGTTGAGACGAATTTGCATCTAGCGATGCGGCCGACCTTTCCGGGCGGCCACCACAGCCGGCACCTGCTGCCGCCTACTGTCAGGACTTAAGAAGGGGAAAGAGAGGACATGGCGCTCGATCTCCTGATCGTCTACGCCGCGCCGATGCTCGGCGTCTGGGCCACCTACATGGCCGTGCGCAAGCGTAAAGAAATAAAGAGCGTCGCGAAGCTCTCGGCCGCCAAGGACGCCGGTCTTCTCGAACCGGCATCGCTCCACCCCATCATCGATCCCGCCTTGTGCATCGGCTGTGGCTCATGCGTCAGGGCGTGTCCGGAGGGCGACATTCTCGGCCTGATCGGCGGCAAGGCGGCGCTCGTCGAGCCTTCGCATTGCATTGGACACGGCGCCTGCAAGGCGGTGTGTCCCGTGAATGCCATCACGCTGGTGTTTGGCACCGAAACGCGCGGCATTGACATTCCAAACGTGGACGAGGCGTTTCAGACCAATGTGCCCGGCATCTTCATCGCGGGAGAGCTCGGCGGGATGGGGCTGGTGCGAAACGCCATCGAGCAGGGACGCCAGGCGATCGACTCCGTCCGCAAGATCAAGAACATCGGCAAGTCGGACATGCTCGACGTCGTGATCGTCGGCTGCGGTCCGGCCGGACTCTCCGCCAGTCTCGCCTGCCTGCAGCATCGGCTGCGCTTCGTCACCCTCGAACAGGACTCGCTCGGCGGCACCGTCGCGCACTTCCCCCGCGGCAAGCTGGTGATGACCGCTCCCTTCACGCTGCCGCTCGCAGGTAAATTCAACTTCAGAGAGCTCAGCAAGGAGAAGCTGATCGAGTTCTTCATGAGCATCGTGCACAAGTCCCGCCTCAAGGTGAACGTCGGCGAGCGCGTCGAAGCGGTCGCCCGCGTCGGCGATGGCTTCGACGTCAAGACGAACTGCAGCAGCTACAGAACGCATGCGGTGCTCTTGGCAATCGGACGACGCGGAACACCGCGCAAGCTGGACGTCCCGGGCGAAGAGCAGACCAAGGTCGTCTATCGACTGATCGACCCCGAACAGTATCGCGGCCAGCACGTGCTCGTCGTCGGTGGCGGCGACGCCGCGCTGGAAGCCGCCTGCTCCATCGCCGACGAGCCCGGAACGACGGTGACTCTCTCCCATCGCAGCGACTCGTTCAGTCGCGCCAAACTGAAGAACCGTCAACGGACGGAAGCAGCCGCCCAATCGGGACGGCTCCACGTCATGTACAATTCGTCAGTCAAACGAGTTGGCGGTGACGACGTCGAGATCGATGCCGATGGTAGGACGAGCACGATCCGAAACGATGCCGTCATCGTGTGCGTCGGCGGCATTCTGCCGACGGCGTTCCTGAAGAGCATGGGTATCGAGGTCGAGACGAAGTATGGCACGGCATAAATCCTCTCCTGTCATCCTCCCGCTGATCTGTCTCGTCAGCTTGACCGTACCATCGGTCGCCCTGGCCGGCGACACGGCGGTGCTGGGCGGCAATCCAGCGGGCGCGAGCTCCGAAGTCCCCGGCACGAGCCAGGCTGCGGACGCGGCAATCCGGGCCGGACGTCCCGAGGAAGCACTGAAGCTGCTCGAGCGCGCGGCCATCGCCGGGGATCCAGAGGCGCAGTACCGCCTTGCATCACTCTACCGCGCCGGCCTCGGCACCAAATCAGACGACGCGCTGGCGTTCAAATGGATGGAGGCAAGTGCAAGGAAAGGACACGTCAAGGCACAGTACAATGTCGCAGCGATGTGGCTCGCAGGACGCGGAACGCCCGCCGATCCCGACCGGGCGCGGGATTGGCTGCGTAAATCGGCTGCGGCCGGTTATCAGCCCGCCGAGCAGTTGCTGGCCGATACGGCCAATCGAAACGCGCGCCCGCGCGCCAGGGAGCCGGAGCGGGAAACTGCGCGCAGGCCCGCGCCGACGCTCGATGCGCAGGCCGCAATGCGAAACGGCCATCCGGCCATCATCGACGCCGCCCTGCGCGGCCAGCTCGATCCGATGCGCCAGCTCATCGCTGCGAAGGCTGACGTCAACGCGGTCAACCAGGACGGCGATACGCCTCTGGCGATCGCCGCGGCCGCCGGGCATCTTCGGCTGGTGGAGCTCCTGCTCGCCTCGGGAGCCAACCCGAACACCGGCAACCGGCGCGGCGACACGCCGTTGATGCTGGCAGCGGACAAGGATCATGGAGACATCATCAAATTGCTGCTGACAAAGGCGGCCGACCCATCTGCAGCGCGTGCGGATGGCGCGACCGCACTGCTGATGGCACTCAGCCGCTGCAATGGTGCCGCTATCGCCGCGCTCCTCGACGGCGCTTCCGGCAGCCTGCCTCCGTTGGCAGACGGCCGGACCCCACTCATGATCGCGGTCGCGTCGTGCACCAATGGCCCGCTCGATCGGCAACTCGTTCAGAGATCCGACCTCAACGCCGCCGATGGGCAGGGCCGCACCGCACTTTGGCACGCGGCCGGCAATGGCAATACGCAAGCGATCGGGCAACTGATCCGCGCAGGTGCGGACGTCAACCGCGCTGACGCCGACGACAAGACGCCGTTGCTGAATGCAATCGAAGGCCGCAGCGCCGCGGCCTCGCTGCTTCTGTTGGACCACGGCGCCGATCCGAAACGCGCGACAAGAGGCGGAAATACCGCTCTCATCCTCGCTGCGCGCGCCGGCCTTGCCGATGTCGTCGGTGAACTTCTCAGGCGCAAGGCCGATCCGAACGCGCGCAACGGCCAGGGCATGAGCGCGTTGATGATGGCGGCCCATGAGGGAGACATCGGCATTGCGCAAAGCCTTCTGGCCGCCGGCGCCGAAAAGCAATTGAGGAACAAGCGGCGCGAACGTGCCACGGACATCGCCGCCGCCAGCGGTCACAGCGATATTGCCAAGCTTCTGGAATAGCAGCCGATCTCGTTTCGCCTTCCTGCCCATCATGCGGTCGACGCAGCGTTCGCTGTTCCATGGCGCCGCAGACGATTCGACCGCTATTTACCAACGAATACAACGCTCCGTGCCGAGACGACCGATGATACCGTTCTCCGGCAGTGAGTGAGAATGAGTTGCAATTTCACGACGATACGCGTCGATGGATCATCATCTTTCCGTACAAATGATGCCTCATTCGGCGCATTGATTGTCGACGCATCACAGACACTTGATAGTTAGCTGCAGGAATATCCGCTGCAGTCGGAGATACTACATGACAGCGGAGGCCGGATCGTTTGCGCTCATTCTCGCGCTCATCGTGTCGCTGGTACAGTCGATCGTTCCGTTCGCAGCGCTGCGTCGTCAATCCGCGATGATCGCCGGCTTCGTTCGTCACGCTGCCCTGACTCAGTTTCTCTTCGTTGCGATCGCATTCGCGTGCCTGACGTCGCTGTTCGTCCACTCCGACTTTTCAGTCCAGGTCGTCGCAGCGAACTCGCACACGCTGAAGCCGCTGCTCTACAAGGTCTCCGGAGTCTGGGGAAACCATGAGGGATCCATGCTGTTGTGGGTCCTGATCCTCTCCTTGTTCGGCGCGGCAGTAGCATTGTTCGGAACGAACCTTCCCGAGCGGCTGCAGAGCAACGTTCTCGGCGTGCACGGCATGATCGGTCTCGGCTTTCTGGCGTTCATCGTCTCGACCTCGAATCCGTTCGCGCGGCTGGTCGATGCTCCCCTCGAAGGCAACGGACTGAATCCGATTCTGCAGGATCCCGGCCTCGCCTTTCATCCACCATTTCTGTACCTGGGTTACGTCGGCTTCTCGATGGCGTTCTCGTTCTCGGTCGCCGCGCTGATCGAGGGAAAGGTCGATGCCGGCTGGGCCCGCTGGGTTCGACCGTGGGTGCTCGCCGCCTGGTGCTTTCTCACGATTGGAATCACGCTGGGCAGCGCATGGGCGTACTACACGCTCGGCTGGGGCGGCTGGTGGTTCTGGGACCCCGTCGAGAACGCCTCCTTCATGCCGTGGCTTGCAGGGACTGCGCTGCTGCATTCCGCCCTTGTGGTCGAGCGTCGGAGCGCCCTCCAGAGCTGGACGATCCTGCTGGGGATCGTGACCTTCTCATTGAGCCTGATCGGGACTTTCCTGGTGAGGTCCGGCGTGCTCACCAGCGTTCATGCCTTCGCACAGGACCCGTCGCGTGGCGCATTCATCCTGGCGCTGATCCTGGTAGCGACCGGCGGGGCATTGACGCTGTATGCGATCCGGGCGCCAAGCCTGAAGCACGGCGCGCTGTTTGCAGCGGTCAGCCGCGAGAGCGGCCTCGTCCTCAACAATGTGCTGCTCACCGCAGCCGTGGCCACCGTGTTTCTCGGCACGTTCTACCCGCTCCTCGTCGACATGCTCGGGAACGACAAGATCTCGGTCGGCCCTCCCTACTACAACTTGACGTTCGTTCCGATCATGGTTCCGCTGCTGCTTGCCATGGTGATCGGCCCGGCTCTGAAATGGAAGCGCGATCTCCTCGTTGCGGCGCTGCAACGGCTCCGTCTGGCCGGGGGGCTTGCGGCATTCGTCGCCGTCGCAATCCTCGTCGCGACGTTCGGACAGCGTTTCCTAGTCGCATTCTTCTTCGGCATCGCCGTCTGGCTCGTGATCGGCTCGTTGATGGTGCTGGCTCATCGCGTGCGCCTCGGCACGACGACTCCCTTGGCGACCTCGCTCAACCTCGCGCGCACCACCCCGCTCGCGGTCTACGGCCTGGTGCTGGCCCATGCGGGAATGGGCGTCACCGTCGCAGGCATTACCGGGATGACCGCGTGGGCCTCCGAGAAGGTGCAGATGCTGCGGCCGGGCCAGAGCCTGCAGCTCGCGGGCTATGACATCAAGTTGCGCTCGATCGGAAAATTTCCGGGCCCCAACTACGAAGCCGAGCGTGGCTCGTTCGACATCACGCGGAACGGAAAGCCGTTCACGCAGCTTTCCAGCGAGCGCCGCTTCTATCCCGTCAGACAGCAGCAGACGACCGCCGCCGGCATTCGAACCAACCTGATCTGGAACGTCTATGTGACGCTCGGCGACCCCGACGACAAAGGCGCGTGGGCGGTGCGCTGCTACTATCACCCTCTGGTGCCGCTGGTCTGGATCGGCGCACTGATGATGGCTTGCGGCGGCTTCATCTCGCTGGCCGACCGGAGATTTCGTGTCGGTGCTCCGCGACGGGCGATGCGGGCCGTACCGACTGCCGTTCCTGCTGAATAGGACGAGATATGCCGCGCCTACCCTATCTCATACCTCTCGTGGCCTTCGCCGCACTGGCCGCTGGATTGGCTTTCAGCCTGACCAACGATCCGCGGCGAATGCCCTCGACCCTGATCGACAAGCCGACGCCGCGCTTCCAGCTCGCGTCGCTCGACGGCAAGGGCGGCGGTCTTGCCAGTACCGATCTGCAGGGCGATGTGGTCCTGCTCAACGTGTTCGCATCCTGGTGTCCCGGATGCCGCGTCGAGCACCCGATGCTGCTCAAGCTCGCGGAGAGCTCCGCCATCCCGATCTACGGACTGAACTGGAAGGACGATCGGAACGACGGCAAACGCTGGCTTGCCAAGCATGGCAGTCCCTATGCCCGTGTCGGCTCCGATGAGTCCGGCCGGGCCGGCATCGACCTCGGCGTGACCGGCGTTCCCGAAACCTTCGTGATCGATCGGGCCGGCCGCATCCGCTACCGCTATCCCGGCCCGCTGACCGAAGATGTATGGCGTGACGATTTCGAACCTCTGCTGAAGGCACTCAGGAGCGAGTCATGAGCTGCCGGCGGATGAAGGGATTAACCGGAGCGCTGCTCGTCAGCTCGCTCGTGCTGACGGCGACCTTGTCGCCGTCCCGTGCGGTGCTTCCGGACGAAATGCTGCGGGATGAGGGGCTGGAGGCCCGTGCGCGCGCGCTGGGCCAGGAGTTGCGCTGCGTCGTTTGTCAGAATCAAAGCATCGACGATTCGAACGCTCCATTGGCGCATGATCTGAGGGTTCTGCTGCGCGACCGCCTGCAGGCCGGCGACAGCGACCGGCAGGCGGTGGACTTCCTGGTCGCACGCTACGGCAACTTCGTCCTGCTCAAGCCTCCCTTGCAGTGGAATACGATCCCGCTGTGGATCGGCCCGCTCCTGGCGCTGCTGGCGGCCATCGTCGGCTTCGGCCGCTACGTGCGCCGCGCGGCAGCCAATGCGACCGCGCTCGGAGCGGAGCACGTCGCTCCGCTCAGCGCCGACGAACTCAAAGCCATCGAGGCGATCCTCGATCGACGGAGCCTTTCATGATGCTATGGCTGATCCTGACGGCGATGATTTCCGTGGCCGCCGTGCTGATATCGACGCCCTTCATCCGCAACTACGAGCGGAGACGGTTGGCTTCGGCTCAGGGACTCGCCGTCCACCACGATCAGCTCCGCGAGATCGAGAACGAAACCGCACGGGGCTTGATCGACAAGTCGGATGGCGAGAACGCGGCCAGCGAGATCAAGCGGCGCATTCTCGCCGCAGCCGCCGCCGAACAGCCGCCGGCGCCCTCCCTCACCAGCTCCGAACGAAAATTTGCGCTCGCCGTCGTCACGATGACGGTGGTGTTCGGCTCCGTCATCCTGTACGCGGTCATCGGAAATCCGGATGTCCCCGCAGCCGCGCCGGGCCAGACCGCCAGCAGCACGACGGCGAGGTCGGTTGGCGAAGCGCGATCCGACGCCGGCACCCGGGCCATCGCGTCATTGGAGCAGATGGCCAGCCAGGACGGTCGCGACCGGCCGCAGCAGGGCAGCGGACTGCCGCCGGTCGAAGAGATGATCCAGCGTGTGCAGACCAGACTGGAGCGGAATCCCAAGGATGCCGACGGATGGCGGCTGCTGGGCTGGTCGCTGTTCAACATCGAGCGCTTTGCAGAGGCGGCACAGGCCTATGCGCGCGCGATGGAGCTGCGGCCGGGCTCGGCCGAATACCGCAGCGCGCGCGGCGAAGCGCTGGTGCGGGCCGCAGACGGCACCGTCACGTCCGAAGCCCGCGCGGATTTCGACGAAGCACTCAAACTGGATCCCAAGGACGCGCGCGCCCGCTTCTTCATCGGCGTCGTGAAAGAGCAGGAGGGCGACAAACGGGGTGCGATGGCCGACTGGACGGCGATCGTATCGGAGGCCGATCCGAACGAGCCGTGGCTGCCCGATCTCAAGCAGCGACTCGGCGCGCTTCGTCGCGAGCTCGGGGAGGATGACGGCTCGCCATCGCCTGCCCGGCCGAACCTGTCCGCCGAGCGCATGCAGGAGCTCCTGCGCTCCGGCAAGACGGCGGCGACCGAGCCGGCGGAGCCGCGCGGCCCCCGCGCCGAGGACATCCGCAAGGCCGAAAGCATGTCCACACAGGACCGCAACCTCATGATCCGCGGCATGGTGGATGGCCTTGCAAGCCGCCTCGAACAATCACCGCGCGATGTAGAAGGCTGGATCAAGTTGATCCGCTCGCGGGTCGTGCTGGGCGAGGTCGAAGCGGCGAAACAGTCGCTGCAACGCGCACTGTCGGTCTTCGCGGAGGACGTCCCGGAGCGCACGCGCATAGCTGACGCAGCCAGAGAGCTCGGAATCAATCCATAACGTTCGAGGGCCCGATCCGCGTGTCATCATCGTCGGAACCCGTTCGGCAACCGGAGGAATGGCAATGCGCATTCTGCTCATAGAGGACGAGCCCGTCTACGCGGAGCGCATCAGGGAAAGCTTGGCCGATGCCGGTTTCGAGGCGGATCTCGCCACCGATGGCAAGCAGGGCTGGATGCTGGGCAACAGCCAGCCCTATGATGCCGCGGTCCTCGACCTCGGCCTGCCGTGCATTTCGGGCCTCGACGTGCTGCAACGCTGGCGTCATACCGGGCACACGCTGCCGGTGCTGATCCTGTCGGCCCGCAGCGGCTGGGCCGAGCGTGTCAACGGCCTGAACGCTGGCGCGGACGACTATCTCGAAAAGCCCTTCAAGGCGCAGGAGCTGGTCGCGCGGGTCAAATCGCTGCTCCGTCGGGTCTCCAGCAGACCGGAGGCCGTGCTCCGCCTCCGGCAGATCGAATTCAACGCGGCGGCTGGCCTGGTCAAGAAGGACGGGCAGATCGTCGACCTGACTGCACTCGAGTTGCGCGTCCTCGAGCTCCTCATGCGCCGCGCCGATCATATCGTGTCGCAGACCGAGCTACTGGAGCACATCTATCCGAGCAGCGACCATCGCGACTCCAATACGGTCGAAGTCTACATTGCCCGGCTCAGGAGAAAGCTGGGGCGTGATTGCATTCGCACCGTCAGAGGCATGGGATATCGCTTCGGATAGAGCAATGTTCAGCCGCAACTTCCGAGCCCGCATGATCGTGGTCGCCGCGATCTGGATTTCCATCGTCTTGTTCGCCAGCGGGCTCGGACTCTCGATCGTCATTCGCCGTGTCGTCGTGGCCCACTTCGATCATGACCTCCTGGATCACGCCCGCGAGCTCGCCGACCTCGTGGAAATCGACGCAACGCAGCGGCTATTCATCGCCCGCAATCTGAGCGATCCGCGTTTCTCCCCTGCCAGGTCCGGAATGTATTGGCAGGTCATCCTGCAGAACGGCGAGACCGCGCGTTCGCCGTCGCTACAGGATGACCTTTCTCTTTCATTCACGCCCGACCAGACTCGCGAGGGTTCCCTGCCCCCCTCCACGGCGCTTACGAATGTGGAGGGACCGACTGGGCCGATGCGCATGGTCCGAAACATCAGCGAGCCGTCTCGGCTCGGGCAACCCGTCGAAATCCGTGTCGGTGCCGACGAGCGACTGATCAGTGACGAGATGCAGCACCTCAATCTGACGCTGATCGCGACGCTGGGTATCATGGCCCTCGCCATGGTTGGCACCGCCTACGCTCAAGTCGTTTACGGCCTGCGGCCACTCCAGCGCATGAGTCGCGCCATCGTGGACGTGCGCAGCGGCAAGACCACGCGGCTGCCTGAGGACCTGCCGGAGGAAATCATGCCGCTCGTAACCGAGTTGAACGGAATGATTGCGGCAAATCTCATCATGGTCGATCGCGCTCGCGTGCTCGCAGGAAGTTTTGCACACGCGCTGAAGACGCCTCTGGCAATTCTCGACGAGGAGGCAGCACGGCTGAAAGCATCCGGCCAGGAGAGCCACGCTCAGATTCTGTCGGAGCAGTGCTCGCGAATGGCGCTGCTCATCAACTACCAGACGGCGCGCGCAAAGGCCTCCACGATCGCGAATGCAGGTGCGTTTGCGGTCGTCGCAGACGTATTGAGGAGCGTCATCAATACCTACTCGCGATTCAGCCCGGGGCACGACCGGCGGTTCGAAGTCGAAGGAGCAGCCGACGTCGTCGTTGCCTGCGATACGAACGATCTGACCGAACTCATCGGCAACCTGCTCGACAATGCGGCAAAATGGGCACATGACCGCGTCGTGATTTCGATCGAGGATCTCGACAGCACCGTCTTGATCACGGTGGAGGACGACGGGCCCGGCATTCCAGTCGAAGAGCGAATGCGCGTGTTCGACGTGGGCACGAGACTTGACGACGCGAAGCCGGGCACTGGGCTCGGTCTGGCGATTGCCCGCGACCTGACCAGTCTCTATGATGGCCGACTATGGATCGAGGATTCGAGAATTGGGGGCGTCGCCCTGAAGCTCGCACTTCGAAAGAAGGGTGATCCAAGCTCATCGTGACATGACTGGTGCCCGCAGCGCCACACGAAGCCGCCCTGGTCGATGCGTTTGGTGAACAGACGCCCCCCATTGCCGTCACAGAACCGGACCTTCAGCACCAACGCCTTCTTGCCGCGGAAAGCAAACGGGTAGCCGAAGAACGGCCCTTCGTCGGCGCGTCGTGTACCAGCATCGAGACCCCGAAATGCCGGCTCACGACATCGCCCAAGCCAACCGTGAGAAGCCTGGCATCAGCGGAATGGACGAGGTGGTCGCGTTCGACCAGAGCCTGTCATCGGAGGATTTTCTCAAGCCCGTCGCAGAAAACAGGACAGCAACGCCCCGCGGGAACGATCGGCAACATTCCCGAGCAACATACAGAAAAAAGTTCAAGGATTTCAAGGATCAAACGAGGATTTATGGTGCGCTCGGAGGGACTCGAACCCCCACGGTGTTACCCACTGCCACCTCAAGGCAGCGCGTCTACCAATTCCGCCACGAGCGCGAAGAAGAAGCCGGAGCCAGAGGAAGGGCGGCACCGGATCAGTGGCGCCCATGTATCAAATCGATGTCGGGGGGACAAGGCCCGCCCTGCCCTAAAATACCGGATTGTGGATGGTTTTCGCGCCGCCCGGGGCCGCTATCGCGACGTCGGCGTCGGCGAGCGCGGCAGCATCTGCTTGACCTCGACCGCGATGCGGTTGCGGTCGACCAGCACGACCCCGTTGGCGATCGGCAGGTTGTTGGCGAGCACCTTGACGTCATCAGCCTCGGTAGCGTCCAGCTCGATGATGGCGCCGCGGGACAGGCGCAGAACCTGGTGGATGGGCATGGAGCAGGTGCCGAGAACGACCATCAGGTCGACTGTCACTTTATCGAGGGTTGACACTGCAGGACCACCGAAGTCACGACTGGATTTTCGTTGCCCAGACATCACCATGTTGTGGTTAGCCAATGGTTAACAGCCGCCAAACACTCGACCTGACCACCTTTGCGGGCCCCCCCGGCAACGCCGTGGCGTGGTGCATCTCCGATTCGCTGGTCGACTACGCCCAGGCCACCGAATTCATGGAGGCGCGGGCGGCGGCGATCGCCGCCAACGAGGCCGCGGAGATGGTCTGGCTGCTCGAACACCCGCCGGTCTACACCTCCGGTACGTCGGGCAAGGCGGAAGACCTGCGCGATCCGCGCTTTCCGCTGGTGCCGACCGGCCGTGGCGGCCAGGTCACCTATCATGGGCCCGGCCAGCGGGTGGCCTATGTCATGCTCGACCTCAAGCGGCGGCGCCCCGACGTACGCGCCTATGTCGCCGCGCTCGAGGAGACGATCATCCGCACCCTCGACGCCTTCAACGTGCGCGGCGAGCGGCGCGAGGATCGCGTCGGTGTCTGGGTCAAACGGCCCGACAAGGGCGAGGGCCATGAGGACAAGATCGCCGCGATCGGCGTGCGGCTGAAGCGCTGGGTCACCTTTCACGGCATCGCCATCAATGTCGAGCCGGACCTGTCGCACTTTCAGGCCATCGTGCCCTGCGGCGTGACCGATCCGCGCTACGGCGTCACCAGCCTGGTCGATCTCGGCCTGCCGGTGACGCTCGCCGATGTCGACATCGCGTTCCGGCAGGCGTTCGAGAGCGTGTTCGGCGCCGTCAGCGTCGCGCAGCCGGAGACGGCATGAGCTCACGCAGCGCCCTGCTGCGGCGGCACGCCGAGCTTCGCCGCGACATAGCGGCGCTCCTGGCTCAAGCCACCGAAGCCGTAGGCATCCGCCTTGACCTCGTCGACATGAAGGTAGGTCTCGTGATGCAGCGGTCCGATCAGCTCGGCCATGCGCGCGAACACCGCGGCGAGATAGGCGGCCTTCTCGTCCTTGGTATTGGTGCCCTCGCTGACGTGAACGTCGATCCAATAGCTTGAAAGCCCCTGCTCCGCCAGCGCGGCGCCGCCGGCGAACCAGTCCGCGGCATCCGCTTCCGAGACGATGACGGCGGTGACCTTGGGATCCTTGCGCAGGATGCGTGCGGTCAGTTCGGTGACGGCGTCCGCAATGTCCTTCTTCAGCTCGGGCGAGCGACGCTGGCTGGCATAGACGATATTGATCAATGGCATTTTTGGCTCCCGGCCTCGAGCGCGTGACTGCGCTTCGAGAGCAAAGCTAGCCCCATGCCGCTCATTTTGGTACGTTATCGATATGGATATCAATGATAACAGACGCATATGACCGCCACGCTCGACATCGCAACCGTCCGCGCCTTTCTGCTGGTGAGCGAGCTGCACAGCTTCACGCGGGCGGCCGAGACGCTCGGCACCACCCAGGCCGCGGTCAGCCTGAAGCTGCAGCGACTGGAAGCGCTGCTCGGAAAGCGGCTGGTCGAGCGTTCGCCGCGCGCGGTCCGGCTCACCGCCGACGGCGCGGCTTTCGCCGAGAACGCCCGCGCGCTGGTTGCCGCTCATGACCTTGCGCTCACGGGAGCGCCCCGCACCCGCCCGCTTCTGTCGCTCGGGATCAGCGATCACGTCGCCGGCCCCGAGCTGGTGCCGATGCTCGAGCAGATGCATGCAGCCATGGCGGACCTCGTCCTGTCGGTCAGCATCGGCTTCTCGCGCGACCTGCTCGACCGCTACGATGCCGGCAAGCTCGACGCCGTGATCGTCCGCCAGGAGGCGAGCCGCCGCGGTGGCGAGGCGTTGATCACGGACGAGTTCGGCTGGTTCGCAGCTCCCAGATTTCGTCTGCCGGCGGGCGGCACGCTGCCGCTCGCCACGCTCGCGCCGCCCTGCGGCGTGCGCAGCATCGCGGTCCGCGCTCTCGAGCGCGCCCGAATCAGCTTCAGCGAGACATTCGTCGGCGGCGGGGTGACGGCCGTTGCGGCGGCCGCGCGCGCCGGTCTTGCGGTTGCGCCGCTGGCCCGCCGGATCGCGCCGAGCGGACTGATCGATGTCGGACCGGATCTCGGCCTGCCCAAGCTCGGCCGTTCCAAGGTGATGCTGCATGCAAAGGCGGGAGATGCGGCCAAGCGCGCGGCCTTGCGCACGCTGGCCGCGGCCTTCCGAAGCGCCGCGATGTCGAAGTAATTGACGCCCGCGGAGCCTGATGTAGCATGGGTTGATGATCGGAGCTCAGGAGCAGCGGCTTGAACCGTCTCTTGACCGCAGCTGACCTCGTCAGCGCCCCAGCAAAGCCGAGCCCGGCCTCGACCGGCGCGACCGGCCTCGAACCGTTACATCGCCACGCGCTGATCCGAACCTCCAACGCCGACGTGCTGCGCGACCTCGCGGGGCGCCGGCTCGGCGCCGAGCGCGTCGACTTCAGGAACGCCGAGCGCTTCGAGGCGATCGTCAACCTGATCGAACTCGAGACCATCGGCCTCGCCTTTGGCACCACGACCTGCGACATGGTCTGCGACCATCGTGCGGCCGACTTCATCAGGGTGCAGATCGCCCTGAAGGGACGCGCGGTCAGTTGCGCCCGCGGCGAGGCGACCGACGTCAACGAGCATCAGCTCGCAGTCGCGCCGGCCGGCGTGCCATGGCAGATGGCGTGCCAGGGTGGCCATCGACGCCTCACTTTGCGGCTCGATCCGCAAGCGCTGCGGCGGCGCCTGACGGCGCTGGTCGGCGTGCAGCCGCGCGCCGACTTTGCGGTCGCCCCCGCCATTCCGGCCGCCGATCCGCAGGCCCGCAGCCTGATGCGGCTGCTCGATTTCCTGACGACCCAGCTGAACGAGCAGGATGCGGCGTTCCCCGCTGCGGTCTATCGCGAGCTGGAGGATGCGGTGCATGTCGCCTTCCTCTGCGCGAGCCGTCATCGTTTCCGCGACACGCTCCTGGATCCCTCTCCGATGCCGGATTTCGGCCTGGTCAAGCGGCTCGAAGATTACATCGAGGCCAACTGGCGCGAGCCGATCACGATCGAGCGCCTTGCGCGCGAAGCCGGCGTCAGCGCCCGCTCGATCTTCCGTCTGTTCGAGCGCGTGCGCGGCTATTCGCCGATGGCCTTTGCCAAGTCGGTGCGCCTGCGGCGCGCCCACGAGATGCTGCGGTCCGGAGATCCGGCCGTCACGGTTGCGGCGGCGGCCGCCGCCTGCAACTTTGCCAATGCCGGACACTTCGCCCGCTACTATCGCGCCACGTTCGGCGAGTTGCCATCGGCGACGATGACGCGCGCCGAGCAATCGTGACGCTTTCGGCCGCTCACAGGATGGCTTCGAGCGCGCTGCGCAGGCTCTGATGGCGGAACACGAAACCGCTCGACAACGCCTTGTTCGGCACCACGCGCTGGCCGCCGAGCAAAAGCTCCTCGGCGAGGTCGCCGCCGATCCGGCGCAGCATGCCGGCGGGAACGCGCAGCAGCGCCGGTCGCCGCAGGCAGCGCGCGAGCTCGGCGGTGAAGGCGAGATTGCGCACCGGCAGCGGCGCTGTCGCATTGACCGGCCCGGTGATGGTCTCGGTCGCAATCACATGCGCGATCAGCCGGACGAGATCGTCGCGCTCGATCCAGGACATCCATTGCAGGCCGGAGCCGAATGGCCCGCCCAGGCCGAATTCGAACGGCGTCAGCATCCGCGCCAGGAAGCCGCCGTCGCGGCCGACGACGAGACCGATCCGCAGCAATGCGACGCGGACGCCATGTGCTTCGGCACCGCGAGCCGCCTGCTCCCAGGCGTCGCAGAGGTCATGACTGAAGCAGGCATGCGACTTGGCGGATTCGGTCAGCGGCTGGTCCTGCCACAGGCCGTACCAGCCGATCGCCGAGCCGTTGACCAATACACTCGGCTTGCGGTCGAGCCGCGCAATCAGAGAGACGACGGCTTCCGTCGTAGCCAGCCGGGACTGCAGGATCGTGGCGCGCTTGGCCGCGGTCCATGGCGCGTTGCCGATCGGCTCGCCGGCGAGATTGACGATCGCGTCGATGCGGATGTCAGAGGCGAGCTGATCGAGACTGGTGATCAACGTCAGCGGCGCCGGCAACATTGCGGCCTTGGCCGGGTCGCGCACCAGGGCGACGACATGATGGCCGGCCGCGGCGAGACTGGCCGCCAGCCGCGTGCCGATGAAGCCGGTCGCACCGGTGACGAGAATGGTCTGCGCCGGCGGCAGCGCCGCGACCAGCGCGGCGGCATCGGGCTGTGACATCCGCGCCAGGCGCCGTGCCGCGGTGAAGTCGCGCAGACCGCACAGAGCAGCGCCAACCGCGGCCGCGGCAGCAATCCAGCTCAGCACGCCCGCATAGGCCGGCACGATCGCAGAAGGCCGCGTCGCCCAGCCGATCAGCAGCGGCACCAGCAGCATCAGGATCGCGCCGTAGTTGATGGCGAGCAGAGTGTGATTGATACGCTCGCTCGGTGGCAGCCTGCGCGTCAGATCCTCCTCGACGAAATCGGTCAAGGTGATGGCGATCTCGGCCACGAGCACCGCGAGCAGGAGGATTGCGAACAGGCCATGCACCTCGCACCAGCCGAGGACGGCGAACAGCAGCGCATAGAGCACGTTGCGGATACCGTGCAGCTTGAGCTCGCCCTGCTGCGACGGCCGCCACGCCAGGCGCTCAGTGAACTCATGGTGATAGAAGGTGTCGAACACGCCCATCACGATCTGGAGCGCGATCAGGGACCAGAGCAGCGGCGTCATGGTGTGGACTCCCAGAACACGGCGCTCTGGCGGATGATGCGCCCGAAGCGCGGGTGGGTGATCTCGAGCGAGAAGCGAAAGACGCCGCTGCCGAGATCGGAATGGGTGACGGTGAGGTCGCCGGGCGTGAGCCATGCCGGCAGCGCCCAGCGCCGGCCCGCGAAGTCGAACGTGTAGCCGGCGCTATGGAAATGAAGCGCCCATCGGCGACGCCGACACGCAGGCTCATGCTAAGGCCCCAGCCGAGATATTCCTCGAGCCCCGTTGGACCGGCGAAGCGCTTGGCGGAATGGATCACCTGCGGGAAGCCATGCGGGCGCCCGCAAATGCGTGTCCAGATCTGACCGCCTCTCGCCGCGTCCTCCGTCACCGCGACGATCATCGGCACACCGATGTCCGCGCGCGTCGGCAGCGGCCCGCCGATCAGCCGTGCCAGATGCGCGAACCAGAAGCCGGCACGGCTGATCTCGGCCTGATCGACCTCGCCGACATAGACGACGGTGGCGCCATCGGCGAGTTTCTTGGAGAAGCGGCGCCAGATCGACACCGGCAGTCGTCCCCAGTCTTCGGCGGACAGCAGCGCACGAAACCTGTGATCATCATGGAGCCGGGCGCTGGAGGGCGTTGAAAGTCCGAGATGTCGCATGGTGACCATGACGCCCTCCACTCTCCTCAAGCGCTGCCGGACCTGGACCTTCCCGACGGCAACAGATTTGCAATCTTCTCGCCGAGCTTGATCAGCGCGACGAGACGCGGCCGCGGCACCTTCAGCATCTGCACGTACCAGCGGTCGATCAGCTCGGTGAACGCCAGCATGTCCTTCAGACGCTTGGCTGCGACCGCGCTGATCGTGGGATCGCCGGTCGCTTCCGCGACGCAGGCGCGCAGCGCCGCGATGGCCGGATCGATCTCGCGTTCCTTGCGGCCGGCCGCGATCCGCTGCGCCACCTCCCAGATGTCGGTCTCGGCCTCGAAATGATCGCGGCGGTCGCCGAGGATCGGCACGCGCCGGATCAAGCCCCAGGCGAGCAGCTCCTTCAGCGAGTTCGAGACATTGGAGCGGGCCATGCCGAGCGTGTCGGCGACGTCCTCCGCCGTCATCGGCTTCTCGGCGAGGTACAGCAGGCCGTGGATCTGGCTCACCGAGCGGTTCACACCCCACTGGTCGCCCATGTCGCCCCAGTTGAGAATGAAGCGCTCGACGGCGGGCGGAAGCTTCCGATTGCCTGGTGTTTCTGTCATGACAGAAATATCTGACCGTAGAGAGTGAATGTCAAGAGCGTCTTATTTGAACCGGGCGGGTGGCCGGCAAGACGGATGTTACAGCGCCCCTCTTGCGCGCGCCGAGACCGCCTGATCCCCGCCTGCCCCATCTGCAACAGGAGCAAGCCATGACGGCATCCGACAAGGCTTTCACCGGATCGATCCCGCAGATCTACGATCAACTGCTGGTGCCCTTGATCTTCGTGCCCTACGCGCAGGATCTTGCGCGGCGCATCGCGGCCTGCCTGCCGCGCGACGTGCTGGAGACGGCGGCGGGCACCGGCGTGGTCACGAGGGCGCTGCACGCGCAACTGCCGCCGGAGGTCCGGATCACCGCCACCGACCTCAACGAGCCGATGCTCGCACAGGCGAAGACGCATCTCGCCACCGAGAGCCGCATCGCATTTCGTCAAGCGGATGCGCTGGCCCTGCCCTTTGCCGACGCGAGCTTCGATGCCGTCGCATGTCAGTTCGGCGCGATGTTCTTCCCCGATCGCGTCAAGAGTTATGCTGAGGCCCGCCGCGTGCTCAGGCCCGGAGGACGTTTCGTCTTCAATGTCTGGGACCGGATCGAGGAGAACGAAATCCCTCACGTCGTTCACGAGACGTTGCAGCAGGTGTTCCCCGAAAACCCGCCGCAGTTCTTCACCCGGACTCCGCACGGCTACTACGACACCGGGCGGATCGAGGCCGATCTGACAGCAGCAGGCTTCACCGATATCGTGATCGAGACGGTTGCACATCGCAGCCGCGCCGCCTCGCCACATCAGTCGGCAATGGCGTTCTGCCAGGGCACGCCGATGCGCGGCGAGATCGAAGCGCGCGGCACGCCCGGCCTCGCAGCCGTCACGCAGGCGGCCGCGGACGCGCTGGCGCGCCGGTTCGGCGACGGACCGATCGAGGGCCGCATACAGGCGCTGGTGATCTCGGCTGGGTGAGCGACAGCGACCGCTCTACGGTGCACCGCGGGTGAAATGCACCCGCAGCAGGATCAAAGCCGTCCAGAACAGAAAGCCGACAAATGTGCACGATCGGTAGTCGGCAACGGAAGACAACTACGCCGTCTGCAGCACCGAGAACGATTCGCCGGGCCGACGCAATGCGAGCTGATCGACCGTCCCGGCGACGTCGATCACGTCGTCGACACGCGCAGCCGGCGGCCCTTTGCGGCAGGCCGTGACCATCGCCGCGACGTCGTCGGCGGGACCGGCGAAGACCGCCTCGACGCTGCGGTCGCTGCGGTTGCGGACCCAGCCTTCGAGCCCGTTGAGGATGGCCTGGTCCTCGACCCAGGCGCGGTAGCCGACGCCCTGGACGCGGCCGCGGACCGTGACGTGGACGATGGCGCGACCGATCATGAACCAAGCCCCAGGAACTCGCGAAGTCTCTTCTTCACGTCGCCATCGCGCATGACGCGCGCGGTCAGTTCGGCCGACGGCAGCCCCTTGAGCTGCTTCGGCGAGGCGCCGTTGCGCAGCGCCTTCAGCGTCTCATGCACCGCCTGCGTCGCGGCCGCGATCGGTGCATGGCCCTGCAGCGCGACGCGGACGCGGCGCGAGGCGAGATAGCCGAGATCGGACATCTCCTCCGGCGCGCCACCGAGCACGATCGGCAATGTGGTGACTGCCGTAATTGCATCGAGCTGATCGCGCGAGGTGATGCCGGTGAAGAACAGGCCGTCGACGCCGCAGGCCTCGTAGGCTTTGGCGCGCATGATCGCGTCGTCGAGCGAGGCGATGGAGACGGCCCCGGTTCGCCCCAGAATGACCAGCGCGGGATCGCCTCGGCCGTCGAGCGCTGCCCTCACCTTGCCGACCCCTTCGGCGAGCGAGATCAACTGCGGCTTCGCCTCGCCAAAAGCCTGCGGCAGCAGCGTATCCTCGATGGTGAGACCCGCGGCACCGGCCGCCTCCAGCTCCTGCACCGTGCGGCGCACGTTCATCGCATTGCCATAGCCGTGATCGGCATCGACCAGCACCGGCAGCGCGGCGGCGCGCGACATCCGCCGCATCTGCTCGGCCAACTCGGTCAATGTGATCAGCGCGATGTCGGGATCGCCGAGGACGGCGAGCGAGGCAGCCGAACCGCCGAACATGCCGAGCTCAAAGCCGAGATCTTCGGCGATGCGGATCGAGATCGCGTCGTACACCGAGCCCGGATGGATGCAGCGATCGCCGGCGAGGATCGCACGGAGCGCCTCTCTGCATGCACGGAAGGTCATCCTCGCCTCCTCTCCTTCGTCATTGCGAGGAGCGCAGCGACGAAGCAATCCAGAATCGTGCCCCGAACTCTGGATTGCTTCGGAGCTGACGCTCCTCGCAATGACGGATGATGGTTCGTTCGGTCATCCGGGCCGCCTTCGACGAGACGAACCCGGACTTTCGAAATTCTCAGATGCGCAATTGCGCATCATGGTTCGATGCTGCGCATCGCCCCGGAATGATGGAGCAAGTCCTACGCAAACTCCAGGATCAGCGCGTCCACCGCGAGCGTAGCGCCGGCTGTCGCGTGGATCTTCTTCACCGTACCGTCCTGCTCGGCGCGCAGCACGTTCTGCATCTTCATGGCTTCGACCACGGCGAGCGTCTCGCCGGCCTTGACCTCCTGCCCTTCGGTCACGGCGATCGAGACCACGAGGCCGGGCATCGGGCACAACAGCTTCTTGCCGCTGTCGCCGGCGGTGACGACCGGCATCAGCCGCGCCGCGGTCGCCTCGGCTTCCGTGTAGACGTAGACTGGCGCTTCGACGCCCTGATGCGCAAGCCGCACACCGTTCGCAATGAGGCGCGTCTGCACTGCGATGGCCGCGCCATCGATGGTGCCGTGCCAGACCGCGTCGCCCGGTTTCCAGTCCGACACCAACTGATGCGCCGCGCCGACCTTGCCGTCGGCCCCGACGAAGCGGACCGTGATCGCGCCGTTCTCCCTGGTGATGTCGAGCAGGATCTCGTCACGCCCGAGCCACACCGCGCGGCGGCCCTGCCGCCTCACAGGCCGGCCGATCATCTGCTGCGAGATCTGCCGCTTGCGCTCGCCGAGCACGTGGTCGATCGCAGCACCCACCGCCGCTAGCCGGCGCGCGATCTCGCCTTCCGGCGCACGCGCGGCGAAGCCCTTGGGAAACTCCTCGGCGATGAAACCGGTCGACAGCCTTCCCTCGCGCCAGCGCGGATGGTTCATCAGCGCCGACAGGAACGGGATGTTGTGGCGGATGCCATCGACATAGAACGCATCGAGCGCGGTCGACTGCGCCTCGATCGCGGCAGCCCGCGACGGCGCATGGGTGACCAGCTTGGCGATCATCGGATCGTAGTAGATCGAGATCTCGCCGCCCTCCTGCACGCCGGTGTCGTTGCGCACGGTGACGCCGTCCGCCTTGCTCTCGGCCGGCGGGCGATACTTCACGAGGCGGCCGATCGACGGCAGGAAGCTGCGGAACGGATCTTCCGCATAGACGCGCGACTCCACCGCCCAGCCGGTCAGCGCGACGTCCTTCTGCGCAAGCGCGAGCTTCTCGCCGGCGGCGACGCGGATCATCTGCTCGACGAGATCGATACCGGTGACGAGCTCGGTGACGGGATGCTCGACCTGCAGGCGGGTGTTCATCTCCAGGAAGTAGAAGCTCTTGTCCTGGCCGGCGACGAACTCCACGGTGCCGGCGGAGTCGTAGTTCACGGCCTTGGCGAGCGCGACCGCCTGCTCGCCCATCTTGCGCCTTGTCTCCTCGTCGAGCAGCGGCGACGGCGCCTCCTCGATGACCTTCTGGTTGCGGCGCTGGATCGAGCATTCGCGCTCGCCGAGATAGATCACGTTGCCATGCTTGTCACCGAGCACCTGGATCTCGATGTGGCGGGGATCGACGATGAACTTCTCGATGAAGACGCGGTCGTCGCCGAACGAGGCCTTGGCCTCGGCCTTGGCGAGGTTGAAGCCCTCGGCCACCTCGGCGGTCGAATGCGCGATGCGCATGCCCTTGCCGCCGCCGCCGGCGGAGGCCTTGATCATGACGGGATAGCCGATCTCGTCGGCGATGCGCACGGCATGCTTGTCGTCCTCGATGACGCCGAGGAAGCCTGGCACGGTCGAGACCTTGGCCTTGGCGGCCGCCTTCTTCGATTCGATCTTGTCGCCCATCGCGGCGATGGCGCCGGGGTTGGGGCCGATGAAGACGATGCCAGCCTCGGCCAATGCCCGCGGGAAAGCCTCGCGCTCGGACAGGAAGCCGTAGCCCGGATGCACCGCCTCGGCGCCGGTCTTGCGGCAGGCCTCGACGATGCGGTCGATCAGGAGATAGCTCTCGGCGGCGGCGGGCGGGCCGATCAGCACGGCATCATCGGCCATCTCGACATGAAGCGCATCGCGGTCGGCTTCCGAATAGACCGCAACGGTCCGGATTCCCATGCGGCGGGCGGTCTTGATGACCCGGCAGGCGATCTCGCCGCGGTTCGCGATCAGAATGGTTTTGAACATTTCTTGCTTGATACCTTTGGGCGGGCTCCCCGCTCGTGGCACAGGCGTAACACCGCGAGCTTGACCGGTTCGTCTATACCAAAATCGCCCGCGCGCAACCCGCCTCTCGTTCCGACGTTGCCGTCCGGCGAGGCATGCCAGCTGCGTCCCTTGCCGTCAGCCGGAATAGCTGTGGAAACGTCCGCGGGCATAGGCGTGCGACACCGCCTTCATCAGTTCGCCGACCTCGGTCTCGAGAAAATCGTTCGCAACGATCAGGGCACGAATGGCCGCCCGCGGATCGCCCCCGCAGGCAGCAATGGCCTGGTCTACGGCGGCGTCCAGCGCGAGGTCTTCGGTGTCCGCGGCATCGGTCTTGGATTGCGATCTGGGCATGCGCGATGACGGTCCTCGCTCCGGTCACGCCGCCATGTTCACCTTATGTTCGAAGGAGTCAAGGCGGATCACGCCGCCCCGATCTCTTCCTGCTGAGGCTCGGCCTGTGGCTTTTCGGGAGCCAGAGCGACAGACTTTTGCTGTGCGCCCTGCCGCACCAGATGGTGGACGAAGCCGAGCTTGCCGATGACCGGCGGCGTCAGGATGAATGGATAGAGATCGCGCGCGCCCATCGCCCGGGCGACGCTGTTCATGGCGAAGGTGAATGGCAGCCAGGCGTTGACGATGATGTCGAAATCCTCCGCGACATACGGATCGAAGGTGACGCGCGCCGTCAGCCCGCCGATCTGGTCGGCGGGCGGATCGATCTCGATGCCGAACTCGGAGGCCATCTCCAGCGTATCGACGATGTGGAGGTAGTGCGCCCAGGTCTCGGCAAAATCCTCCCACGGATGCGTGGTGGCGTAGGCCGAAACGAAATTGTCCTGCCAGTCCACCGGAGGCCCCTGATCGTAATGCCGCCTCAGCGCCTCGCCGTAGTCCTGGGTATCGTCGCCGAACACGGCCCGGCATTCCTCGAGCCTGCCGGCATCGCGCACCAGCACGTCCCAGAAATAGTGCCCGACCTCGTGGCGGAAATGACCGAGCAAGGTCCGGTACGGCTCGTCCATTTCGAGCCGCCGTCGCTCGCGCTCGAAATCGTCGGCCTCGGCCAGCGCGATGGTGACGAGGCCGTTGTCGTGGCCCGTCATGACGTTCTGCTGGCCGACGGGGTCATCGGCGAGGAAGTTGAAGATCAGCCCGTGCTCGGGGTCCTCGATCCGCGTCTTCACAGGGAGTTTCCATCGGATCAGCGAGTAGAACAGTCGGTGCTTGGCCACCTCCAGCTCGCGCCATCCCGCGAGCTGCGCGGGATCGGACAGATTGGGAATGGTGCCGTTGTGCCGGCAGGCTCGGCAGAAGCCTGCGGTCTCGCCGGTCTCGAGCAGCCAGTTGCAGGCGTCGTGCTCGGCATTGGCGCAGAAGAAGCGCCCCGTCCCGTGGTCGGCGAGCGTCCGAAAGCCCTCCTCCGCCGGCTCGATCGCCGACAGGATCTGGCGCTCCGGCATGAAGGCGAGCTGATGGCCACAGCGCCCGCAGCTCCGATTCTCGAAGTACAGGATGTTCGTGCAGACCTGACAGACGAAGAGCTTCACGGCGTGGACCTACGTGTTGCGGTGTTCAGGGCCTGACGACGCACGACAGTAACAGTCCGTTCCGGGAGCGCGGAACTTTTTGTCTGCCCCGACGTTCTCGTCATGCCGGCGTTTGCCCGCCTTAATCTCTGGTCAGTTTGCTTTCCTTGGTCCCAATGTCGCCAAGCTTCCGAACACCCGCGATGGAATTCTCGGGCGACTGCTCGCCACATCAGTGCAGGTCAGCATGAACAGCGCGGATGCGCCCAGAGACGAAGTGAGGCCGGAGGCTGCCGCCGACGCGCTGCGCCAGCATATCGAGGAGATCGCGCGCGATCGCGATGAGGCCTATCGCGCGCTGCAGGAACGCGAGGCGGAGCTCGCGCGCATCCAGCGGATCGCCCGGGTCGGCGGCGTCGAGGTCGACCTGCGCGAAGGCTACCGCAACCGCCGCTCCCCCGAATACCTGATCATTCACGGCCTGCCGCCGGAAGCCGTTCACGAGACTCACGAAGACTGGGTCAGGCGCGTCCATCCCGACGACCGCGTCAAGGCCGAGCAGGAGTTCATCGCCGCGGTCAAGAGCAAGCAGGAGGACTACACCACCGAATACCGCATCATCCGTCCCAGCGATGGCGAGATCCGGTGGGTCCGCGTCATCGCCCGCATCGAGCGCGACTGGAACGGCCGCGCCATCCGCCTGGTCGGCGCGCATATCGACGTCACCGACCAGATGCTGGCGCAGGCCAAACTGCGCGAGAGCGAGGAGCGCTTCCGGCTGATCGCCGACAGCGCCCCGGTGCCGATCTGGGTGACGAAGCTCGACCGCACCCGCTCCTTCGTCAATCGCGCCTATGTCGATTTCCTCGGCCTGCCCCATGACGAGACGCTGGCCTTCGACTGGCGCAAGGTGCTGCATCCCGAGGACCTTCCGCGCATCCTGGAGCAGCAGCAGTCGGGAGAGCGCTCGCTGAAGCCGTTCTTCCTCGAGGCGCGCTACCGCCGCGCCGACGGCGAATGGCGCTGGCTGCGCTCGGAATCGCAGCCGCGCTGGGACGCGAACGGCAAACATGTCGGATTCATCGGCGTCGCTCACGACGTCACGGCCGCCAAGCAGGCCGAGATCGAGCTGCGCCGCATCAACGAGACCCTCGAAGAGCGGATCAAGGAGCGCACCGCCCAACTCGAGGCCAATGAAGCGCGCATGCGCGCGATCTTCGACACCAGCAATCAGTATCAGGCCATCCTCGACGTCGAGGGCCGCGTGCTGCATGCCAACCGCATCGCGGTCGCCGGCATGCGCGCCGGTGAAGTGAACGTCATCGGCCAGCCGCTCTGGGATGCGCCCTGGTTCACCCATACGCCGGGCGTGACCGAGATGCTGCGCAAGGCGTTCGCCCGCGTTCTCGCCGGCGAGAGCTTTCGGACCGAGATGCGGCTCGATTTCGCCAGCGGCCAGCGACATTTCGAGCTTTCGATGCGGCCTCTGTTCGACCAGCATGATGTGGTCACCGGCGCGGTCGCCGAGGCGGTCGACGTCACCGAACGCATCCAGGGCGAGGAGCTGTTGCGGCAGTCGCAGAAGATGGAGGCGATCGGCCAGCTCACCGGCGGCGTCGCGCACGATTTCAACAACCTGCTCACCATCATCCGCTCGGCCACCGACTTCCTGCGCCGCCGCGATCTCCCCGAGGAACGGCGCCGGCGCTATGTCGATGCGATCTCCGAGACGGTGGAGCGCGCCTCGAAGCTGACCGCGCAACTTCTGGCCTTCGCGCGGCGGCAACCCTTGACGCCGCAGGTGTTCAATGTTGGCGAGCAGGTCGAGAACGTCGTGCAGCTGATCCGTCCTCTCGTCGGCGGCCGCATCCAGATCGAGCTCGCGGTCACGAACAGCGGACTGTTCACCCTCGCCGACGTCGCGCAATTCCAGACCGCGCTGATCAACCTCGCCGTCAATGCGCGCGACGCCATGAACGGTGAAGGACATCTGAAAATCGGCGTGCAGCGGACCGAGAGCATCCCGGCCTTGCGTGGCCAGGGCCCCCGGCCCGGTGCCTTCATCGCGATTTCGGTCGCCGACACCGGGGGCGGCATCGCGCCTCAGCACCTCAACGCCATCTTCGAACCCTTCTTCACCACCAAGGAGGTCGGCAAGGGCACGGGTCTCGGCCTCAGCCAGGCGTTCGGCTTCGCCAAGCAGTCCGAAGGCGACATCGCGGTCGACAGCCGCATCGGCCACGGCGCGACCTTCACGATCTACCTGCCGCAGGCCACGGCACCGCAATCCGGCACGGAAGCCGGCTCCGCGCGCATCGAGCCGGCGACCATCGGGCGCGGCTACCGCGTGCTCGTGGTCGAGGACAATGACGAGGTGGGGCAGTTCTCGACCGAGCTGCTCGAGGACCTCGGCTATGTGACGCGCCGCGTCGCCAATGCCGCCGATGCACTGGCAATCCTGGCGAACGACGAATTCGCGGTCGACCTCGTGTTCTCCGACGTCATCATGCCCGGCATCAACGGCCTGGAGCTCGCCGGCATCATCCGCGACCGCTATCCCGGCCTGCCGGTGGTGCTGACATCCGGCTACAGCCACGTGCTCGCGGAGAACGCCCATCACGGCTTCGAGCTGATCAAGAAGCCCTATTCGGTGGAGTCGCTGTCGCGCATCCTGCGCAAGGCGATGGCCGAGAAGGCGCCGCTGCCGCGCTGAGTAGGTAGTGCGCGCTTCGCGCGCCCCGGCGCCGGCATCTTCGGCGCGATCATGCCGGTGATCGTCGCGGACCTGATGCGCGGCACCGGCCGCTTCAACATTGCTCAGGGCGCCGTGATTACAGCGCAGAGCATTGGCGCGGCGCTGTCGACCGCGCTGGCGGGCCCGGTCGTCGTCCATGGCGGCTACAGCGCCGCGTTCCTGGCCTTCGGCGCGGCCGCCGTGATCGTATGCTGGCGGCTGCAGCCCGAGACCGGTGGACCGGAGGCCGCGCACCCGGATGCGGCGTCCTCGCCCGCTATCCCCGCCGAATGATTTGCTCTATCGATCCCTGATCATGTCCCTGCAAGATACCTGGCTCGCTTACGCCATCATCATTCCCGCCACCGCCGGCGTCATCATCCGCCCGTTTCGGCTGCCCGAGGCCGTGTGGGCCGTCGCCGGCGCGATCCTGTTGGTCGCGCTCGGCCTGCTGCCTGTCGCTGATGCGCTCACCGGCATCCGCAAGGGCGTCGACGTCTATCTGTTCCTGATCGGCATGATGCTGATTGCCGAGCTGGCCCGCCGCGAGGGCTTGTTCGACTATCTCGCGGCCTATGCCGTGGAGCATGCGCGCGGCTCGCCGCAACTCCTGTTCCTGTTGGTCTATGCGGTCGGTACCCTGGTCACCGTGGTGCTCTCCAACGATGCCACCGCGATCGTGCTGACGCCGGCCGTCTATGCCGCCACGCGCGCCGCCGGCGCTTCGCCGCTGCCCTATCTCTACGTCTGCGCCTTCATCGCCAATGCCGCGAGCTTCGTGCTGCCGATCTCCAATCCGGCCAATCTGGTCGTGTTCGGCGAGCGCATGCCGCATCTCACCGAATGGCTGCGCCAGTTCACTTTGCCCTCGATGGCCGCGATCGCCCTGACCTATGTCGCGCTGTGGCTGACCCAGCGCCGCGCGCTCCGTGAGGAGACGCTGCGGACCGATGTCGACAAGCCGCATCTGAGCCGCGAGGGTCGGCTCGCCGCGGTCGGAATCATGGCGATTGCCGCCGTGTTGCTGACCGCCTCGGCGCTCGACGTGCAACTGGGCTTGCCGACCTTCGTCTGTGGCGTGGTCACGGCGGCCGCGATCCTGCTGATCAGCCGGCAGTCGCCATGGCCCACGATCAAAGGCGTGTCCTGGGGCGTGCTGCCGCTGGTCGGCGGCCTGTTCGTGATGGTCGAAGGCCTGAACCGGGCCGGCGCGATCGGCCAGCTCAGCGCCTGGCTGCACCAGGGCGTTACCGGCTCACCGGCTGGCGCCGCCTGGGCCGCGGGCCTGATCACGGCGATCGCCGACAACATCGCCAACAATCTTCCCGTCGGACTGGTCGCCGGCTCGGTGGCGGCCAGCGATCACCTGTCGCATGAGGTCATCCGTGCAATTCTGATCGGCGTCGATCTCGGCCCCAACATCTCGGTGACCGGCTCGCTCGCCACCATCCTGTGGCTGACCGCCCTGCGGCGCGAAAAAATCGAGGTGTCCGCCTGGCAGTTTCTCAAGATCGGACTCGTAGCAACGCCGCCAGCGCTGATCGCGGCGCTGGCCGCAGCGATCTGACATCGATGTGATGGCGGTGGGCACGGTGACGAAGGCGGGAGCCCGCCCTACCTCTCCAGGGCACCGTTGAAGAAGTCGACGAGCCCGAATGGTGCGCTGTCGCCGAGGCAGAGCTTGAGGATTTGATGCGCGCCTGCGGCCGCCGACGAGCTGCGCGGGAATAGCGCTGCTTCGTAGATGGCGAGTGCCGCTTCGATGTCGCCGGGGTGGGCAGCGATCGCCTTGCCGAGCTCGGCGCCGTCGAACATCGCCAGGTTCGCGCCCTCGCCGGCCGGCGGCGCCAGGTGCGCGGCATCACCGAGAAGCGTCACCCCAGGCACACGGTCCCACCGATGGTCGTTCGGAAGCGTGTGGATCATGCGCGGGACCGGCGGGGTTTCGCCGTCGGTGATCAGCGCGGTGAGCGCAGGCGCCCATCCGTCGAACTCGGCCGCAATTCGCGCCGTCGCGGCGGCAGCGTCCATGAAGTCGATGCCGGCGATCCACTCGGCGGAGCGGTTCAGCGCGACGTAGGCGTGAAGAACCTGTCCTGCCTCACGGTGCGCGCAGATCCCCTGTCCCGGAGCGAGCGCGAACAATGCGCCGCCGCCGACTGCTTCGGCCGCCGCGGTGTGCCGCTCGTCGGCGTCATGCAGGTAGGTCTCAACGAACGTCGTGCCGACATATTCCGGCTTGGCGGCCGACAGCAGGGGCCGGACCTTCGACCAGGCGCCGTCGGCGCCGACCAGCAGGCTCGTGACCACGCTCGCCCCGTCCGCGAATCTCAGCTCGTGCCTGTGGTCGCCGAGGCGCACGACGCCGGTCAGCTTCTTGCCCCACTGGATCGTCTCAGCTGGCAGGGACTCGAGAAGAATCCGCCGCAGATCACCCCGCAGCACCTCGGGGCGTCGGCCGTCATCGGGCTGCGCGAGCAGCACCGTGCCATGCCGGTCAAGCACGCGCGACGCCGCGCCGCCCTCATGGATGATCTCACGGAACGCATCGATGAGGCCGGCGTCTGCGAGGGCACGTTGCCCGTCGTGCTCGTGAATATCGAGCTGGCCGCCTTGCGCCCGGGTCTCGGCAGATGGCTCCGCCTCATAGATCGTAGCCGGGATACCGTGGACATGGAGGACGCGTGCGAGCGTAAGGCCGCCGAGGCCCGCGCCGACGATCGTGACGGGTGTCGTCATCATCTGCCTTTCAAATTGACTGGAACGTCGTTCCATGAAAGTTGATTGGAACAACGTTCCAATCATGTCAAGATGATGGTCATGGCGAGCAGAACACAACGGACGGAACGGCGCGCGGATGCGCTCTCGAAGGAGAGAATCGTCGAGGCCGCGACCGAGATCCTCGACACCGAGGGCGAAAGCGCTCTGACCTTCCGCGCGCTCGCAGCTCGCCTGGCGACCGGCAGCGGGGCGATCTACTGGCACGTCGCCAACAAGAGCGATTTGCTCGCAGCGGCCACCGATGACGTCATTGCCCGTGTCATGACCGGGGTCGTGGGCGATGCAGAGCCGCGACAGGCGATCCGTGCCGTTGCCCTCGGGCTGTTCGACGCAATCGACGCCCACCCCTGGGTGGGTGCCCAGCTTTTCCGTGAACCGTGGCGGTCCGCGATGCTGCAGATCGTCGAAAGCGTCGGCGGACGGCTCCAGACGCTCGGTGTCCCCGAAAGCGCCCTGTTCGATGCCGCGTCCGCGCTCTTGAACTATATCCTTGGCGTGGCCGGGCAGAATGCCGCGAACGCCCGCCTCCTCCCGCGCGAGACGGACCGCGCGGCGTTCCTCGGAGCGGTCGCCACGCGGTGGACGCAGCTCGATCCCGCGGAGTACCCGTTCGTGCATCGGGTGGCGACGGAGCTGCGCGAGCACGACGACCGCGCGCAATTTCTTGCCGGCATCGACCTCATCCTGGCCGGGATCGGGACCATCCGATAGGCAGCGGCTGACTTGCAGCCCACCTGCCTCCTCCGAACGCAAGGAGATGCGCAACCGGCGGGAGAATATCGAGGTCGGCGCCTTGGCAGGCTCCAACCAGGCTCCGAAGGTGCGACTCGTGACGCCGCCGCCAGCGCTGGTGGCACGCTGGCGGCGTTGTGATCACGATCGGCCGATGGTCATGCCGCGGCTTCGTAGTTGACCGCAGTCTCAGCGATCTTGGTCAGCGTCTCGTCGGTCTTCCGCTCTTCATTCAGCGTCTGGTCGAGCAGCTTGGCGGCCTTCGGCAGGTTGAGCTTGAGGGCCCAGGCCTTCAGGGTGCCATAGCGCGACATCTCATAGTGCTCGACCGCCTGCGCTGCCGCAAGAAGGCCGGCGTCGAGCGCCTGTGTCCCCTTGTACTCGTCCATGATCTCCTTGCCCTCGTCGATGATGCCCTCGATCGCATCGCACTTCTTGCCACGGGCGGGCTTGCCGATCAGCTCGAAGATCTGCTCGAGCCGCTCGATCTGGCCTTCGGTCTCGTCGTGGTGCTTCTCGAACGCCGCCGCCAGCTTCTCCGACTGCGCCGCCTTGGCCATTTTCGGCAGCGTCTTCAGGATCTGCTTCTCGGCGTAGTAGATGTCCTTGAGGGTATCGAGGAAGAGCTCGTTGAGGTCTTTGTCGGCAGGCATGGTGTGCTCCTGTTGATTGTGAGCCGACAACCAGAAAGCCATACCCTAGTTCCTGCCACCGACGAGCCCGCCGCAAGAAAATCCTGCCCGGAGCGCTGTCGGCGGCCCTCCGAGCCTCTTGTAACAAAACTGTCACCCGGCAAAACTACAGCTCTTCCCTGCGGCGAGACGCCGCGATTCCGCCGATTGCCTTCAGGAGTTTTCAATGCGCCGCCCGCTCGTGCTGCTGTGCGCCGGACTGACCTTGCTGTCGTCCGGAGCCGCATTTGCGCAGAACGCCACCCCCCATAACCTCATCCTGTTCATTCCCGACGGCCTGCGTGCGCTCAAGGTGACGCCGGAGACCGCCCCGGCCATGGCCGCCGTCCGCGACAAGGGCGTCAACTTCAAGAATTCGCACTCGCTGTTTCCGACCTTCACGATGGCCAACGGCTCGGCCATGGCGACGGGCCACTATCTCGGCGACACCGGCACGTTCTCGAACACGATCTTCACGGGCTACACCTCGGCGCCGGCCGGCGGCACCGTCGTGCCCTTCATCGAGAACGACGCCGTGCTCGGCGATATCGACGAGCATTTCAACGGCGACTACCTCAACGAGGACACCATCCTGAAGCTCGCCCGCAAGGCCGGCTATTCGACCGCCGCGATCGGCAAAGTCGGCCCGACCTACCTGTTCGACCACACCGGCTGCCCTTGCAAGCCCGGCGCGACCTCCTCGATCGTGATCGACGATTCCACGGGCAATAAGAACGGCGTGCCTGTCACAGACGAGGTCAAGGACGCCATGACCAAGGCCGGCCTGCCGCTGGCGACGCCGTCGCGCGGCGACAACGGAAAGGCGGGCGACGCCAAGACGCCGGGCACGACCTCGGCCAACGTCGTGCAGCAGGCCTACATGGTCGACGTCGCCACCAAGGCGGTGCTGCCGATGTTCAAGGCCCGCAACAAGCCGTTCGTTCTGGTGTTCTGGTCGCGCGATCCGGACGGCAGCCAGCACAATCACGGCGACAGCCTCAACACCATCACGCCGGGCATCAATGGCCCGACGTCGATGGCCGGCATCAGGAATGCCGACGACAATCTGGCGGCGTTGCGCAAGGCGCTCGACGATCTCGGGCTTGCCGCCTCGACCAACATCATGGTCCAGGCCGACCACGGCTTCTCGACCATCTCCAAGGAGAGCAAGACCAGCCCATCGGCCAAGGTCAGCTACGACGACACCCCGAAGGACTTCCTGCCGATGGGCTTCCTGGCGATCGACCTCGCCAAGGCGCTTGACCTGCCGCTGTTCGATCCCAACGACAAGAACGCGGCGGTGCCCAACGGCAAGCACCCGAAGGCCGGCAACGGCGTGCTCGGCAAGGATCCAACCAAGCCCGATCTCGTCGTCGCCACCAATGGCGGCTCCGACCTGATCTATCTGCCCAACAACGACAGGAAGCTCGCCCGCCGCACCGTCAAGGCGCTGCTGGCGCAGGACTACGTCTCCGGCATCTTCGTCGACGACAAGCTCGGCGAGATTCCCGGCACGCTGCCGCTGTCGCGGATCAACCTGCAGGGAAAGGCGGTGACGCCGCATCCGGCGATCGTGGTCAACTTCCGCTCCTATGTCGCGCCGGGCTGCGATCAGCCGAGCAACTGCCAGGTCGAGGTCGCCGACACCGTGCTGCGCCAGGGCCAGGGCATGCACGGCTCGTTCGGCCGCGGCGACACCTACAGCTTCATGGCGGCCACCGGACCCGACTTCAAGGCGGGCTTCGTCGATCCCCTGCCCGTCAGCAATGCCGATGTCGGCATCACCGCGGCGAAGCTGCTCGACCTCAAGGTCGCTCCGAAGGGCAGACTGATCGGCCGCATCATGACCGAGGCGATGCCGAACGGCACCACGCCGAAGGCGACGTCGGACGTCATCAAGTCGGATCCGGCCGCCGGCGGACTGCGCACCGTGCTGAAGCTGCAGCGCGTCGGCACCCAGCGCTATTTCGACGCCGCCGGCTTCCCCGGCCGCACCGTGGGACTCGACGACGAGGCGCCGAAGAAAACGGCGGCGGCGAAGTAGTCAGTCCGCCACCTCTACGCGATCAGCAGAGTGCCCCGCGAAAGTGGGGCATTTCTGTTTCGACTAGACGTGGTGCCGTAGCCCGGGTGAGCGCAGCGATACCCGGGGAGACCGTTCCCGCATGTCGCACCGCCGATTGATTCACCGGCCGGGCGGCGCCATCAAGAGCCGTCATGCGATCGCCGCCGGTCAAAAAGAAAAGAGCGCGATGAGGTCATCGCGCTCGTCGAACTCGTGCCTTTGGATGAACGCGACGCGCTTACATGCCGATGTCGATCATCGACGGCAGTTGCGCCAGCGGCAGCACGGTGACGCCGACCAGCGTGGCCACCATCGCCATCAGCGCACGGTTGCCCTGGCGCTTGCCGCGCATCTGCTTGGCGACCCATTCCAGCGCATCGGTGCGGAGGCCCCGCGCATTGACCGGAGCCCAGCTCTCGATCGCCGTCTCCGGCGACAACGCCACGCTGCGCGGCGGCACCGGCAGGCCGGAGGCGGCCGCGGCATGATGCGCCACCGCCTTGGCGAGCAGATCCTCGAACCGGCCGTCGTCCTTGCGCTCGGTCGCGGCGGCATCGATCGCGAACAGCGCTTCGGCCTCGGCGCGGCTGACGGGCACGTCGTTGATCGCGGCAGCGCTTAGAATGCGCGCGCACCAGGCGGCGTCATCGGCATCGAGCACGCGGGAGAAATGCACGCGTCCCGCGGTGGTCGGACCCTCGCCGGTGATCACGCCGTCGCGCACGATGCCGAGCGCGAAAGCAGCGGTCTCACAGGAGGACGGTTCGAGACCATCGATGCCGATGGTTTTTGGTGCAGAGGTAGCCATGTTCTCTTCTCAGTTGCTGTGTTGACCCACCTTGTCGGCCCGCGTCTGAACGAGTGGTTAACGGTTCGAAACGGTGCTGTGGGTTTTTGTATCGGTTGCCGATTTGCCGCAGTGACCTCGATCACGGTTCAAAGCCAAGGGGCGTCAGGGGGCGGCGTGTTGCGACCAACAGATGGCGAAATCTGGGCAACCGGTCGTCTCATGGATGTTTCGCCGCAGCCCGGAAACTCAAAAGAAGTTGTTGGCCGCGTGAGCTTTGGAGCAATTATCTTCTCTTTTCCGTCAGCCAGTTCCCTTCCGCGGCGGCATTTCCTATAGTGTTTAGAAGATTTATTCCCGCCACCTGTACTGAAAGGGACTGCCATGGCTCTCCAGATCGGCTCCACTGCCCCGGACTTCGAGGCAGACACCACCGAAGGCAAGATCAAATTCCACGACTGGATCGGCGACAGCTGGGCCCTCTTGTTCTCGCATCCGAAGGATTTCACCCCGGTGTGCACCACCGAGCTCGGCGCGCTGGCGCGGCTGAAGCCGGAGTTCGACAAGCGCGGTGTCAAGCTGATGGGCCTGTCGGTCGACCCGGTGGACAACCACGCCAAATGGTCGGAGGACATCCGCGAGACGCAGGGCGCGGCGCCGAACTATCCGATGATCGGCGACACCGACTACAACGTCTCCAAGCTCTACGACATGCTGCCGGCGGCGATCTCCGGTGATCCGTCCAAGCGCACCGCGGCCGACAATCAGACCGTCCGCAACGTCTTCATCATCGGGCCCGACAAGAAGATCAAGCTGATCCTGGTCTACCCGATGACCACCGGGCGCAACTTCCAGGAAATACTGCGCGTCATCGACTCGCTGCAGCTCACGTCAAAGCACCGCGTCGCCACCCCCGCCGACTGGAAGCAGGGTGAGGACGTCATCATCGCCGGCTCGGTGTCCGACGACGAGGCCAAGACGATCTATCCGAACGGCTGGAAGGCGCCCAAGCCCTATCTGCGCGTGGTGCCGCAGCCGAAGTGAGTGCTCGAGCGGCCAGTTCATTCGCCCTTCTCGGATGGGAAGGGCGAATGCCGCCGCAGGTCCATACGGTCATGCAGGATGCGGCCGATCTCGATGATCCCACAGCCACCCACGCGGTAGAGCAGCAGATGGCGCCCAGCGCGGCCGTGTCGTGCGACATGAAGTGTGCGAACGCCGTGCATGATCTCATCTCGAGCCCTGGATCCCGCAACATCGGGACCATACGCTAGTTCTCCGATCGCGCGCAGCAGCGTGTCCCGGTACACTTCGGCCTGACGGCGACCGAAGTTCTCTACCGTCCATTTCAGGATATTCGCGAAGTCGAGCTCTGCGACGGCACTGAGACGAACTCTCCACGTCTCCTCCATCGTCAGATGCTCCCGTGCGGGCGCGGCGATCAATCGGCGCGGCTGATAAGCCTGTCCGAGAGGCCGTAGAGATAGGCTTGAAGCTCGTCCATGCTGGTGAACTCCTTGAACTCGCCGCGATCGAGCGCAGAAAAACCAGCCTGCGCGGCCTCGCGCAGGCCGTTCAGCCGTGCAGCATCTTCGGCCTCGCGCTGCTCGATCAAACGCAGCCCATCGCGCAGCACTTCAGTCGCGTTCTGGTACCGGCCGGACTCCACCAGACCTTGGATGATCTTTTCCTGATCGTCCGTCAGAACGACGTTTCGTACCGGCATCGCAAGGCCCATTGCGTGAGTTATAGGCTCACTATGCCACGGGCGACGGCTTCTGTCGCCAGGCTTCCAGACCCAGGAACGTGCTAGCCCCGTGGCGTCGCCCAGTCCGCGATCAGCAGCCCGAGTGTCGCCGACACTGCCGTCACGAACACGCCCCAGCTGATGTCGACCGCCACCACCGCCCAGGTCCACTGCTTGAGCATCGCCAGCGACGTCAGCTCGAAGGTCGCGTAGCAGAACAGCCCGAACAGCGCGCCGTAGAGCAAGGTCGAGCGCCATGTCGCGTCGGCCGTCCCGCTGACGAAGATGAGCACGCCCACGACATAGAGCAGATAGAACAGCACCGCCGGCACGGGACGGATCTCGCCCAGCATCTCGCCGACCTGCGACTGGAAGAAGCCCCTGGCGACGACACTCAGGAACGGGATGTCGAAGCCGAGCAGCACGGCCAGCGTCGCGAAATACAGAACGGCGTACCGGCTCATGCGCGGCTCCTCCCTGGTGGCTCAGCTGCCGATAACGCGGAGCGACGGCAGCCCCCGCCTGGGCCGGGCCAATCAGCCGCGGCGTTTGGCCTTGGCCTTCTTTCCACCCGGCGCCTTCGCCCGCGAGGGTCTGTCTGAATACGTCTGTCCGCCGTGGCTGGACTTGTCGCGATGCTGCTTTTTGTTCGCGAACGCCGGCTGTTGGCCGGGTTTCGCCGGCCCCTCGCGATGCGGCTTGCCGCGCGGCTTGGCGTCCCTGCCCCCGCGCGGCTCATCGCGCTGCAGCGGATGGTAGGCCGTCTCGTCCGCCTCGCGCCGCGGCGGCCGCTTTTCGGCGCGCGGCTTGTCCGGCGACGCCTGCCCCGAGGGCGCGCCCGCCAGCGGCTCGATCCGGATATTGTCCTCCTTGTCGGGACGGCGGATGTTCGCAGTGAAAGCGTCGGCGACGCGCGCGGCGATCTCGAACTCGGTCGTCGTGTCCTGGATCTTGATGGCGCCGATGTCGTGCTTGTCGATGCCCCCGCGGCGGCAGATCATCGGCAGCAGCCAGCGCGCTTCCGCATTCTTCCTGCGCCCGATCGCCGCCCGGAACCAGACGCTCGGCTCGCCCATGCCGTGGCGCGCCGACGGCTTCCCCGTCTTCGTTCGGGGCGACGGTGGCCGCTCCTCGCCGCGCGCCGGCCTGACGGTGTCGCGACCGCGATCCTCGCGCGCACGGCCACGATCCTGGCCTGGATCGAGAATGTCCTCGGGCGACGGCAGCCGCGCGCGATAGAGCCGCGCCAATGCGGCGGCGATGTCCTCGGCCGACCGCTCCGCCAGCAGCGCCTGCGCGAGCGCCAGATCCTCCGCCGTCGTCTCCTCGGTGAACACCTGGTCGTGGAGCATGCGCTCCTGATCGAGCTTGCGGATCTCATCCGCCTGCGGCGCGGCGCCCCACGCGGCCTCGATGCCGGCGAGGTTCAGCAGCGTTTCCGCGCGCCGTCGGCGGGCCGGCGGCACCAGGAGCACGCTGACGCCCTTGCGGCCGGCGCGGCCGGTGCGACCCGAGCGATGCTGCATCACCTCGGGATCATTCGGCAGCTCGGCGTGGACGACGAGGTCGAGCTTCGCGAGATCGATGCCGCGTGCTGCGACGTCGGTTGCCACGCACACCCGCGCGCGCCCGTCGCGCAGCGACTGCAGCGCCGTGGTCCGCTCGTTCTGGGTCAGCTCACCCGACAGCGCGACGACGGAAAAGCCGCGCTCCAGCAGCGCCGCCTGCAGATGGCGCACCTTCTCGCGGGTGTTGCAGAACACGATCGCGCTCGGCGACTCGTAGAAGCGCAGCACGTTGACGACCGCATGCTCGACATCGTCGGCGGCGATGCGGATGGCGCGGTACTCGATGTCGGCATGCCCGCCTTCGTCGCCCTCGACCTCGATCCGGAAGGCGTCGTCCTGATACTGTTTGGCCAGCGCGACGATGCCGCGCGGGAAAGTCGCCGAGAACAGCAGGGTCCGGCGCGTGTCCGGCGTGGTCTCGAGGATGAACTCGAGGTCCTCGCGAAAGCCGAGATTGAGCATCTCGTCGGCCTCGTCGAGCACCACGGCCTTCAGTTCCGAGATGTCGAGACGCCCGCGCCGCAGATGATCACACAGCCGCCCGGGCGTGCCGACGACGATATGGGCCCCTGCCTCCAGCTCGCGCTGCTCGCGGCGCGGATCCATGCCGCCGACGCAGGAGACGACGCGCGCGCCCGCGTGCTGATAAAGCCATGCGAGCTCGCGCTGGACCTGCAAGGCAAGCTCGCGCGTCGGCGCCACGATCAGCGCCAGCGGCGCGGTGGCCCGCTCGAACCGCTCGGCCTTGCCCAGCAGGTTGTTCGCAAGCGCCAGCCCATAGGCCACGGTCTTGCCCGAGCCGGTCTGCGCCGAAACCAGGAGGTCACGGTCGACGGCGTCATGCGCAAGCACGGCGAGCTGTACGGGCGTCGGAGTCTCATAATTGCGCTCGGCCAGAGCGCGGGCGAGCGGCGGATTCGTCGTGGGAAAGGACAAGTGACCGGAAACCTCGTTTCGATCCGGCTGCTTTACGCCATGCCGCGCCGGAACACGAGGGCCGTGAACGGTCAAATCCTGTCCTGCTCAGTGCGCCCAGCCGGGCCGGGCGATACCGATGGTCGACGGCCGCGCGGCCCGGAAGATGCGAGACGCATGGCCACCGCTGCGCCAGATCTCGGCTACTCGTCGCTCCACGGCCAATGCCAGTGACGCCAGCCCCAGTTGCGCGGACCGCTGGCGTCCATGGCCGCCTTCTGCTTGTCATCGAGCGAGTCGTAGAGCGCCTGAAACGCCGGCCGGACGATCTTGATCGCCTGCTGCATCGTGTCGAGCCGCTGCTCCGCCAATGCGAGGCGGTCGGTCGCCTTGACCGGCGGCGTCGCCGGGCAGTCCTTCGTGATCAGCTCCGCCGCCTTGGCCGATGCCGCTTTGAGATCATCGAGCCGCGCCCGCTGCGCGTCGTTCGGCTTGATGGCGGCCTCGATCTGCGACATCCGCCATTCGGCAAATCCGGCCATGCGGGGATTGCAAAGGAAGCCGAAGCCCCGGCCGCCCATCATCCCCGGCCCCATCATCATGCCCGGGCCCCAACCTGGTCCGCCCGCGCCCGGCTGGGCAAAGCCCGGTGCGGCGGTGACGGTGACGATTGCGGCCGCGAAGACCAGCGCGCGTGGATCTAATCGCATTGCAGAACTCCTTGACGTGGCACCAATGAGTTTGCGCAAACTAAGCGAGCGGCGAGATCGCATGCTTGAGCGAGATCAACGAGCCACGGACGAGCCATGGCGAATAGAGGAGATGACAAAGATACGCAGCTATCGCTGGATATGGACGTCGGCGGTCGCATCGGGCTGCGGGACGCTGGCGCATATCGGCCTGATGGAGCTCAAGAGCCGGCTTCACCTATTGCCGCAGTTCGATCCCGCCTCGGCGCTTCTCGACACGCTCTCGCCCCTGTTCGCCCGAGCGATGCACGATGGGGCGCCGCTATGGTTGCTGTCGCAGCTCAACGGAGCCTTCCTGATCGGCCTGCTGTTCGGCCGCTTCTTCCACCGCCTGCCCGGCGGCAGCGGCGTCGCCAAAGGCTTCCTGCTCGGGCTCGCCGGCTGGGTGTTGCTCGGAATCGGTTTGTTTCCCGCCATCGGCCTTGGACCGTTCGCAACGTCGCTCGGGCTGGGCGCCGGCCCGGCGCTGTTTTCGCTGGCGATGGTCGAGGCGTACAGCGTCGTGCTGGGCGCCGTGTATGCGGCCCTGCAGAGACCGGATCCGAAGGCCGAGCTTCGCCGAGTCGGAGAAAGCGATCACGTCTGAGCGCCGCCGTCTCGTCTACTTCGAAAAGACCGAAATTTTTTGCTTTCGTTTTCTCGTAAATCATGTATGATCCGCGTCGTCCCGCCCCATGCAGAGGGACGTACGCGTCGTCACGAACGTCGGGTGCGGGATGCGGTGGCCGCAGTCATGCCGGACGCGCCTTCGGCGCAGACGACCGGCATGATTGCGGACGCGAAGTCGCAGCGTCCTGACACCCCGATGCTGGTGTTACGTTCGCGACGGCGCTCGAGGCGCCGCGCGGATCATGGTGGCCAACACGCTCGGCGCACCAGGGAGACTGCGTATAAGCGTGAAGACATCGCGCAGGGAATGCCGGTTGATCGGCTTTGCCTGTGGTACCTGCCGCCTGCATTTTTTTTCGCAGGCGGGCCATGGGTGAGGCCTTCACCCGGCATTCCCTGCACCCTCTCGTTTTGCAGAGGGTAAACAGGCCGCAGAACTCGGGCTGATCATGCCGCGGGAATGCGAACGCACGTCTTCGAGATGCTCCGCACGCGCTCCGATCTCCGCTGTCGTCCCGGACAAGCCACGGCGCGCGTCAGCGCGACGCGGCGCCGATCCCGGACCCATACTCCGCAGCGGATATGATGCAGAGGGTGTCAAATGATCGGCCTGCCCCAAACCGCTCCCTTGGGGTTATGGGTCCCGGCTTTCGCCGGGACGACAGCGGAGCATGTGAGCAGCACTGAACGCGGCGTCGTATTCAATGTTGCTAGCAAACAACCGCCCCACGATCAGCAAGGTTGCGCGCCGATCGCACCGCGACCTCAAATCCGCACCGCACCAAACGCAGAGCAGCAAGCTGCATCTCCGCTGGCGCAATGGCATAGGAATTGCTGAACTCGCACATCAATTCGTCGCTTGCGGAGACCATCGAATGCTTGAAGGAGCCGAAGTCCGGCTGGCCGTCGATATCGGAGGCACGTTCACCGATATCGTTCTCGACATCGGCTGTCAGCGCCGGACACGCAAGCTGCTGACCACGCCGGCGCAGCCCGAGCAGGCCGTGCTCGACGGCGTCAGCCTCATTCTTGCCGACGCAAAGGCTCGCATCAGCGACATTGACGTCTTCATTCACGGCACCACGCTCGCGACCAACGCCATCATCGAGCGCCGCGGCGCCAAGACCGCGCTGATCGCCACTTCCGGCTTTCGCGATGTTCTGGATATTGGAACCGAGAGCCGCTACGACCAGTACGATCTCTCGATCGACAAGCCGAAACCGCTGGTGCCGCGCTCCCTGCGCTTCACCGTGCCCGAGCGCGTCGATGCCCACGGAGACGTCAGGCTGCCGCTCGACGAAGCGGCGGTGCGTGCGCTGGTGCCGCAACTGCGCACGCTCGATGTCGCCAGCATCGCGATCGCCTTCCTCCACGCCTATGCCAATCCCGCGCATGAGCGCCGCGCCGCGGAGATCCTGGCCGAGGAAATGCCGGACATGTCGATCACCTTGTCCTCGGCGGTCTGTCCCGAAATCCGAGAGTACGAACGCACGTCGACCGCCGTCGCCAACGCCTATGTGCAGCCGCTGATGGACAGCTATCTCGCGCGCATGGAGCAGGCGCTAAGGATCGAGCAGTTCCGCGGCGCGATCTATCTCGTCACGTCGGGCGGCGGCGTGACCTCGATCGCGACGGCGCGGCGCTTCCCGGTGCGCCTCGTCGAATCCGGTCCCGCAGGCGGCGCCATCTTCGCCGGCCAGATTGCGGCGCGGCTCGGCGAGCGCAAGGTGCTGTCGTTCGACATGGGCGGCACAACCGCCAAGATCTGTCTGATCGAGAACTTCGAGCCGGAGAGCTCGCGCGTGTTCGAGGTCGATCGCGCCGCGCGCTTCCTGAAAGGCTCTGGCCTGCCGGTGCGCATCCCCGTCATCGAGATGGTCGAGATCGGCGCCGGCGGCGGCTCGATTGCGCGGATCGACGCAATGAAGCGCGTCACCGTCGGCCCTGAGAGCGCCTCCTCCGAGCCCGGTCCTGCGTGCTACGGCCGCGGCGGCCAGCGTCCTGCCGTGACCGATTCCGACGTCGCACTCGGCATGATCGATCCCGACGCGTTCGCCGGCGGCACCATCACGCTCGATCCCGAGCTGTCGAGACAGGCCCTGCTCCGCGACGTCGGCGCGCCGCTCGGCCTCGATGCCGAGACCGCGGCTTATGCGGTGCATGAAGTCGTTTGCGAGAACATGGCGAGCGCGGCGCGCGTCCACGCCGTCGAGCGCGGCGCCGTGATTGGTCAGCACACGCTGATCGCGTTCGGCGGCGCCGCGCCGCTGCACGCCGCCCGCGTCGCCGAGAAGATCGGCGTCGCCAGGGTGATCGTGCCGTCCAACGCCGGCGTCGGCTCGGCGGTCGGTTTCCTCGCCGCGCCCATCGCCTATGAGCTGGTGCGCAGCCGCCATGCCCGGCTCGATGATTTCGATACGGCGCTCGTCTCCAGCCTGCTGCAGGAGATGGCGGACGAGGCGCGTGCGCTGGTCGAGCCGGGTGCGGCTGGAGCTGCGGTGCGCGAGCGCCGCGCCGCCTTCATGCGCTATGTCGGCCAGGGTCACGAGATCAATGTCGAGCTGCCGAACCGCCCGCTCACCGCGCACGACCTGCCGGCGCTGCGCGCCTCGTTCGAGGCGGGCTATGCCGCTTTGTTCGAGCGCCCGATCCCCGGCGCAGCGATCGAGGTGCTGAGCTGGTCTGTGCTCGCGACCACGGACGCGCACCAACCGCCTGCTGTCGCCGAGGTGCAGCGCAAGCCCGCGGGGCAAGCCGCCGGCCATCGCAAATTCTTCGACGGCCGCGCCGGCCGCTTCGTCGACATCCCGCTGTATCGCCGCGAGCAGATGATGCCGGGCGCCGTCATCGCGGGACCGGCCGTGATCGCCGAGGACGAAACCTCGACCTTCATCTCCAACAGTTTTGACGCACATATCGACGGTGCCGGCAGCATCGTCATGGAACGGAAGGCGGCCTGAGATGAGCCAGTTCCAAGCGACGAGCCTGATCGACCTGCAGATCATGTGGCACCGGCTGATCGCCGTGGTCGAGGAGCAGGCCCAGGTGCTGCTGCGCACCGCCTTCAGCCCGATCGTGCGCGAATGCGGCGACCTCTCCGCCGGCGTGTTCGACCTGAAGGGCCGCATGCTGGCGCAGGCCGTCACCGGCACGCCCGGTCACGTCAACTCGATGGCCGAGTCGGTGAAGCACTTCATCACGCATTTCCCGATTGCGACGATGAAGCCGGGCGATGCCTACATCACCAACGATCCCTGGATGGGCACCGGCCATCTCAACGACTTCGTCGTCACCACGCCCTGCTTCAAGGACGGCGAGCCGGTCGCGCTGTTCTCCTGCACCAGCCATCTGATGGACATCGGCGGCATCGGCTTCGGCCCCGATGGCACCGACGTATTCATGGAAGGACTGTACATCCCGATGCTGAAGCTGATCGACCAGGGCGTCGTCAACGAGACGCTGATGGCGATGATCAGAGCGAATACACGCCTGCCGGTGGACACCGAGGGCGACACCTACTCGCTCGCCGCCTGCAACGATGTCGGCTGCCAGCGCCTGGTCGAGATGATGACCGAGTTCGGCATTGCCTCGCTCGATGAGCTCGGCGACTACATCTGCGACCGCTCGCGCGAGGCCGTCCTGGCCGAGATTGCCAAGCTGCCCAAGGGCACCTGGCGCAACGAGATGGTCGTCGACGGCTACGACGCGCCGGTGACTTTGAAGGCAGCGCTGACGATCTCGGACGACGGCATCCACGTCGATTTCGACGGCACGTCGAAGGCCTCGAAGTTCGGCATTAACGTGCCGCTGTCCTACACCACGGCCTACACCGTGTTCGGGCTCGGCTGCGTCGTGGCCTCCGCGATCCCCAACAATGCCGGCTCGCTGTCGCCGCTCACAGTGTCGGCGCCATCGGGCGCGATCCTCAATGCGCCGAAGCCCGCGCCGGTCGCCTCGCGCCATGTCATCGGCCAGATGCTGCCCGACGTGGTGTTCGGCTGCCTGCGCCAGATCATCCCGGAGCGCGTACCTGCCGAAGGCACCTCCTGCCTGTGGAATCTCAATGTGCGCGGCCAGACCCGCTCCGGCGCCGGCGGCAATTACGGATTCTCGATGGCGGTGACCTCGAACGGCGGCACCGGTGCCCGCTTCGACAAGGACGGGCTGTCGGCGACCGCCTATCCCTCGGGCGTCCGCGGCACGCCGGTCGAAATTGCCGAGACGCAGACGCCGCTGATCTTCTGGCGCAAGGAGCTGCGGCCGGATTCCGGCGGCGCCGGCCGCACCCGCGGCGGCCTCGGCCAGATCATCGAGGTCGGCAGCGGCGTCGATGCGCCGTTCGACATCCTCGCCGCCTTCGACCGCATCGGTCACCCGCCGCGCGGCCGCGACGGCGGCCACAACGGCCAGGCCGGCTATGTCGGGCTCAAGTCAGGAAAGAAGCTGCGCGGCAAGGGCTTTCAGACCGTGCCGCCGGACGACCGGCTGGTGGTGCTGACACCCGGCGGTGCCGGCATCGGCGATCCCGGGGAGCGGGCCGCAGAGCTGGTGCGGAGCGATGTCGAGAGCGGACTGGTGTCGGCGGACAATGCAGCAAAGCTCTACGGACAGGCGCGGTGAGATCTCATGCCCGCCGGAACATTTGTGGCCTCATGGTTCGAGACGCGTCGCAAGGGCGACGCTCCTCACCATGAGGGTTTAGTACCGCGATCGATGCTGCACATTGACCATGAGAAAAGTCCTCATGGAGAGGATCAGCATCTTGCCGCGCAACGTACCCTCATCCTGAGGAGCCCGCCGCAGGCGGGCGTCTCGAAGGATGGCCGCGAGCATAGTGCTCGCCCAACCTTTTTCGATCTCATGCAAATAGCTCAGCAACGAACCCGGAGACACTCATGATCACGCGACGGACGTTCACGGCAGGTGCAACTACCCTGCTCGCAGCCAGCCATGTCTCAACGAGGGCACGCGCCGCAACGACGACCTGGGACATGTCCACGGTCTGGCCCGACGGCAACTTCCACACCCAGAATGCGATGGCCTTTGCCGAGGAGGTGAAGAAGCAGACGGGCGGTGCGGTCAACATCACCGTGAAGGCCGGCGGTCAGCTTGGCTTCAAAGGGCCTGAGCATTTGCGCGCCGTGCGCGACGGCCTGGTGCCGCTGGCGGACGTGCTCAACATCCAGCAGGTCGGCGACGAGCCGTTCATGGGTGTCGAGAGCATCCCGTTCCTCGCCGGCTCGATGGACGAGCTCAAGGTGCTGCACAAATATGTGCGGCCCGAATATGAGAAGATCGCGGCGCGCAACAACCAGAAGATCCTCTACATCGTGCCGTGGCCGACGCAATATCTGCACCTCAAGGCCAAGGTTTCCGACGTCGCCGGGCTGAAGAACATCAAGATCCGCGTGCCCGACAAGAACGCGGTCGACATGCTCAACGCCATCGGCATGGCCGCTGTCATGATCCCCTGGGGCGAGACGATCCCGGCGCTGGCCTCGGGCGCCGTCGCCGGCGTCTCGACCTCGTCGGTATCGGGTGTCGACGGCAAGTTCTGGGAGTTCCTCAAATACGTCTACCCGACCAACCATGTGTGGTCGTCGCAGATGCTCAACGTGAACCTGGATTCCTGGAAGGCGCTGGCGCCCGAGCAGCAGACAATCATCACCGACGTCGCCGCGAAGATGGAGCCGACCTTCTGGGCCAACTCGGTCAAGGCCGACGTCGACAGCCTCAACCGGCTCAAGGAAGGCGGCATGGAAGTCGTTGCGGTCTCCGACGCCATGATGACGGAAATCCGGACCAAGACCGCGCCGCTGATGGACGCCTTCCTCAAGCGCGTGCCCGCCGCCGAAGTGCCGGTGAAGGCCTATCTCGCCGAGATGAAGCGTGGCTGAGGGCCTCGTGGAGCCGTCGCCGGGCCAGACGGCGAGCCTCAACGCAGCGGCGCCGGCGCCGCTGCGCATCCTGCTCGACGTCATCGACCGGCTCGGCCGGCTCGATGGCTGGATCGGCGGCGGTTGCCTGCTGACGCTGACGTTGCTGATGCTTGCCGAGGTCACGACGCGGGCACTGTCGAACGTGCTGCCGTTCTTCCCGCCGACGATCTCGATCGCCTGGGAATACTCGTCCTACCTGATGGCGGCCTCGTTCACCTTCGGCGCCGCCATGACGCTCCGCGTCGGCGGCCACATCCGCGTCGTGCTGCTCCTGAAGAACGTGCCGGCACCGCTGCAGCGCGCGATGGAGGTGCTGGCGGCAGCCGCCGGCTTCGCCTTCATGGCGTTCCTGACCTGGGCGATGACGAAGTTCGCCTTTGGCTCGTTCATGCGCGGCCAGGTCTCGACCTCGAGCGACACGCCGCTGTGGTTTCCGCAGGCCGTCGTCACCTTCGGCATGCTGCTGCTGACCCTGCAATTCCTCGCGCGTGCAATCCAGGCCGCGCTGGGGCTGCCCGTGGAGGATCACCGGATGAAGGCCTCGCCGGTCGAATGAAAACGTCCTCCCTCCGTCATGCCCGGGCTTGTCCCGGGCATCCATGTCCCTCCCCGCCCGCCCCACTCACCGCGGACTCCGTCGCCTCATGACCATCGAAGTCATCGCCCTGTTCGCCATCCTGTTCGCGCTGCTCGCCGGCGGCCTGTGGATCGGGCTCACGCTCGCGCTCACAGCGACCTTGCTGCTGGCGATGTTCCGCTCGATCCCGCTCGACAAGCTGCTTCCGCAATATGCCTGGAACATCCTGACCACCCAGGAGCTGCTGGCGCTGCCGCTGTTCATCCTGATGGGCGAATTGCTGTTCCGCACTCGGCTGTCGCGCTCGCTGTTCCAGGGCCTGGCGCCGTGGGCCGGCCTGCTGCCGGGCCGCCTGCTCCACGTCAACGTCATCGGCTGCACCATCTTCGCCGCGATCTCCGGCTCGTCGGCGGCGACGACGCAGGTGATCGGCCGGATGTCGCTCAACGAGCTGCTGCGCCGCGGCTATTCGCGCGACATCGCGATCGGCTCGCTCGCCGGCGCCGGCACGCTCGGCTTCCTGATCCCGCCGTCGAACATCATGATCATCTATGGCGTGCTCGGCGACGTCTCGATCCTCAAGCTGTTCACCGCCGGCGTGCTGCCGGGGCTGCTGCTGGCCGGCACCTTCATGGGCTGGGTGATGCTGCATACGACGCTGAGGCCCGCCATGGTGCCAAAGGCGGAGGCGCTGCTGTCGCAGGTGCCGTGGGCGGAGCGCTTCGCCGCGCTGAAGGACCTCGCCCCTGCCCTGTTCCTGATCGCCTGCGTGCTCGGCTCGATGTATGGCGGCCTCGCCACGCCGTCGGAGGCCGCCGCCGTCGGCGTGCTCGGCGCGGCGCTGGTCGCCTATTTTCAGGGGTCGATGTCGCTGCAGGTGGTGCGCGACGTGATGATCGGCTCGGTCATCACCTGCTCGATGATCGCTCTGATCGTGCTCGGCGCGTCGATCCTGGGCAATGCCGCGGCCTTCCTCGGCATCCCGCAAGCCGTGGCCACCTTCGTGAAGGGGCTCGGCCTGTCACCGTTCATGCTGATCGCCGTCCTGATCGTGTTCTACCTGATCCTCGGCTGCTTTCTCGACGGCTTCTCGATGATCGTGATGACGCTCCCGATCGTGCTGCCGATCGTGAAGGGCGCCGGCTTCGACGAGGTCTGGTTCGGGATCTTCCTGGTGCTTGCCGTCGAGATGGCCCAGATCACGCCGCCGGTCGGCTTCAACCTGTTCGTGATTCAGGGACTGACGGAGGACGGTCTCGGCTACATCGCCCGCGTGACCGCCCCCTACCTCGTCATCATGATCGCCTTCGTGCTGCTGCTCACGCTGTTTCCGGGCATCGTGACCATCCTGCCACGATGGCTCTACGGGTAGCGCTTGTCAGGCCGCGCGCATCCCGTCGAGGAACTTCTGCACCTCGGCCTTCAGCCGCAGGCTCTCGCTGGACAGCGCCTGGGCCGAGGCGAACATCCGGTTGGAGCTTTCGCCGGTCTCGCCTGCCCCACGCGCCGCGCTGCGGATGTTCTCGACGACCTCTGCGGTGCCGGTCGCGGCCGAGCGGACGCTCTGGGTGATGTTCTGCGTGGCGGCGCGCTGCTGTTCGACGGCGGCCGAGATCGAGGCGGCGATCCCGTTGATGCGCTCGATGGTCGAGCCGATCGCCTTGATGGCGTCGACCGATTCCTGGGTCACGGTCTGCATGTTGGCGATCTGGCTGGAGATCTCCTCCGTCGCCTTGGCGGTCTGCCCGGCCAGGGTCTTGACCTCCTGAGCGACCACCGCGAAGCCGCGGCCAGCATCGCCGGCCCGGGCCGCCTCGATGGTGGCGTTGAGCGCCAGCAGGTTGGTCTGCTCGGCGATCGAGGTGATCAGCTTGACGACGTCGCCGATGCGGTTGCCGGCGTCGGACAGCTCCTTGATGCGCTGGTCGGTCGCGGTGGCTTGGTTGACTGCCTCGGCGGCGATGGCGTTGGACTCCTGCACGCGACGGATGATCTCGGCGATCGAGCCGGACAGCTCGTCCGAGGCAACGGCCGCGGTGCGGACGTGCTCGGAAGCGGTTTCCGAAGCGCCGGCCGAATGGCCGGACAGGTCGGCGGTGGTCCGCGCGGTCTGGGTGAGCTGGCGCGCCTCGCGCTCGAACTCGCCCGACGAGGTCAAGACGTTCTCGATGATGCCGCCGATGCTGGCCTGGAACGAATCGACGAAACGCTGCAGCTCGGCCTTGCGCTGCTCGACGGCCGCGGCGGCCGCAGCCGTCTGCTCCTCGCGCATCCGGCGCCGCTCACTCGCGGCACTGCGGAACACGACCAGGCTGCGGGCGATCTCACCGATCTCGTCGCTGCGGTCATCGGACTTGATCGCAACGTCCTCGCGGCCCTCGGCGATGGCGGTGAGCGCATCGGTCACCGCGGCGAGAGGCTTGGTGACGCGGCGCACCGCCAGCATGGTCAGGCCGAGCACCAGCAGCGCGGCGATCGCAGCGGCGACGACCATGGTCCGCATCGCCTGCGACAGCATGGCGTCGAGCTCGGCCATGGGCACGCCGACATACAGAATGCCGATCACCTTTCCAGCCGGATTGGTGACGGGAAAATAAGCGGTCATGAACGACTTGCCGAACAGCGTCGCGGGGCCCTTGTAAGCCTCGCCGCGGCGCAGCAGCGCCTGCGCCGGATGATCCGCGGCAAGCTGGGTGCCCACGGCGCGGTCGCCATTCTCCTTCTTCACGTTGGTCGAGCGGCGGACGAACTGGCCGCTGTCATCGACCACGAACAGCGTGGCGCTGCCGCCGACATAGGACACCGCGCGATCGACGATCGCGTGATCCTTGATCTCGGGAATCGCCGTAATCTCGATGCGCGTAACGACGCCGTTCTGCACGCTGACTTTCGCGTCCTTGAACGTTTCGGTGAACGTCAGCGCAAAGGTGCGCAGATTGCCTTCGATGTCGCGCTTGGCGCGGTCGGCGAAGTCAGAGGACAGCGACCAGTACGCTGCGCCGACGACCAGGGCGGTATTCAGGGCGATCACGACAACGGCGCCGATCAGCGCCTTGGTGCCGAGCTTCAATTTGACGGACACGTCATAAACCTTCCAGGGGAACTGCAACTGAATCTCAAAGTGCCCGTAGTTCGTTTCAAAGCAGTTATTTTCCGGAACGTAGAATACCGGAACTCTCTATAAAAACGGCAGTAAGATACCCTGATCATGTCCTCCTCCCCCATCATCGTGTGGTTTCGCGAGAGCCTGCGGCTCTCTGACCACCCCGCGTTGTATGAAGCAGCAAGGTCGGGCACTCGGATCGTTTGTAGTTACGTCCACGATCAGGAAAGCCCTGGGTTGCGTCCGCTCGGCGGCGCGACGCGCTGGTGGCTCGCGCAATCGTTGCGTGCACTCCAGGCCGAACTACATGCGCTCGGCGCCGGGCTCGTGATCCGCCGTGGAGCCGCGGCCGAGGTGCTCTGCGAACTGGCGCGTGAGACCAAGGCCGGCGCGGTGTACTGGAACGATGTCGCGCAGGCCGCTCCCCGCGCCGTGGCTGCCGATGTCGAAGCAGCACTCGCCGAGATCGGCGTCTCTTCACGCGTGTTTCCCGATGACCTTCTGGTCGATCCGGCCGAGTTGCGCGGCAAGGATGGACGCGGGCCGCGCGTGTTCACGCCGTTCTGGAAGCGCGTGCTCGCTCTGGGTGATCCGCCGAAGCCGCTGCCGCGGCCGGCCCGGCTGTCGCACGCCCCCGGCGGCGCGAGCTTGCCGATCGACGAGCTCGCGCTCGAGCCGCGCAAGCCCGACTGGGCGGGCGGCCTGCGCGCGTCATGGCAAGCCGGCGAGCGCGCGGCACAGGCGCGCCTCGCCAGCTTTCTCGAAACGGCCGTTCAGACCTATGCCGCCGATCGCGACCGGCCCGACATCGAGGCGACCTCCCGGCTCTCGCCGCATCTGCGCTTCGGCGAGATCAGCCCGCGCCAGGTCTGGCATGCGGCGCGATTTGCCGCCGCCGAACGTCCGGCTTCCGCCGCCGGCATCGACAAGTTCCTGAGCGAGCTCGGCTGGCGCGAGTTCAGCCGCCACCTGCTCTACAACAATCCCGACCTCGCAACCCGCAACCTGCAGCCGTCATTCGACGCCTTTCCCTGGGCTCAGGATGATGCAGCGCTGCAGGCCTGGCAGCGCGGGCGAACCGGATATCCGATCGTCGACGCCGGCATGCGCGAGCTCTGGCATACCGGAAGCATGCACAACCGCGTCCGTATGGTGGTCGCCTCGCTGCTCGTGAAGCACCTTCTGATCGACTGGCGGCTCGGCGAACAGTGGTTCTGGGACACGCTGGTCGACGCCGACCCGGGCAGCAATCCGGCAAGTTGGCAATGGGTTGCAGGATCGGGCGCCGACGCCGCGCCCTACTTCCGCGTCTTCAATCCCGTGCTGCAGGGCGAGAAGTTCGATTCTCACGGGACCTATGTCCGCCGCTGGGTGCCGGAGCTGGCGCGCCTGCCGGCCGCGCTGGTCCACCAGCCCTGGGCGGCAAAGCCGCTCGAGCTCGCGGAGGCCGGGGTTGCACTCGGCCGCACCTACCCGGCGCCGTTCGTGGATCACAAGCCCGGGCGGGAGCGCGCGCTGGCAGCCTACGCGAGCTTGCGCACAAGTGATTAGTTGGGGTGCGCTTTGACAGCACGGAGAATCCAGCTATCGTCGCAGGGTTTCCAACAAATCGGGGGACCCGATATGGACGACACTCCACTCTCTGATCCGACCGTGACCGAGACCAGCATGCCCGCCGAGGCGCCGAAGGATCCGGTGATCACGACGGCACCTAAGGCCCGGCGAGCGGCCAAGAAGACCGCGAAGAAGACCTCCAAGAAGGCTGCACCCAAGCGGGCCGCCGCCAAGGCCAAGAAGGTCGCGACCAAGAAGTCCGCCAAGAAGACTGTGAAGAAGGCGGCCAAGAAAGCTGCGAAGAAGACGGCCAAGAAGGCCACCAAGAAAGCGGCCAAGAAGACGAAGAAGGCCAAGCGCTGATTCTGCTCGGCCCGGCCTGAAGGCAGGCGATCGGCTTGCCCCGGCCGACTCGGCGAAACAATCCAGTGCCCGGTCGTGGGGACAATCTGGCGCTGGATTGTTTCGTGTGGTGTGGTCCGGATGCCGGCCCGGAACCACGATCCGGTGTCCAGGGCATAACGCAGCATACATGCTGCAACCCGGCGCGACGATCGGAGCCGTCGGAGAGGCCGGCGTCTCGAGGAGGAACGTCGTCCTCACCAGACGTCAGGACAGGGGTCGACGATCTTCCAGAGCTCGATGCCGTTCTTGATCCGCTTCATCTCGGTGGTGAGCCCGCCGTTGCGCCGGATCCAGTCCTTCACCGAATCGGGGTAATAGGACATCAGTTCGGACGTCCCCTCCACGCTGGTGACCTTGATGCCGAACGTGAACGCCTTGTCGTAATAGGCTTGGTGGAAGCCGAGGCTGGCCCTGGGCGTGACGCAGATCCTGTTGAGCGGCACCAAGCCGAAGACGAGCGTACAGGCCGAATTGCAGATGCCGTCGATGATGACGCGCTGATGCGTTTCCCGGATGTGCTTGTACTTGGCCTTGTACTCTTCGATGTAGCCACCATGATCGCGCGTAATGTGCAAATCCGCACGCACCGGGCTAGCGGCGACCAGCAGGAGCACGACGCTTGGGATCAGGCGATTCATGGATCGGACGGGCAAACCCGGTCTTTTCTGGCGCTGTCGCGACAACGCCTCGAGCCAAATGCACGACGGCACTTGCCGGACCTTGTCATGGTCTCCTTAAGCATGCGGAAAAGGCCAAAATTTTGACGAACTATCGCCTTTTGCGCACCCTTTCCGCCACTTCCGCGTTAGGCTACCGGCCAGACGGCCGGCCTTGACGTCGTTTTCCGGAGAAGAGAAAAGTCATGAGCAAGCTCGCATCCCTCGCCGCCGCCTTGATCGTGTCAACTGCCGCCCTGGTGCCCGCCACGTCCGAGGCACGCAGCCATCATCGGCATCATCGCCACCACTACGGGCTGCCCTACGCCATCAGCTTCCTGCACAATTATGGCCCCGGCCCGCTGCCCGGCACCTTTGCGTTCTATGACGGTCCTTCCACCAACCACTGCTACCAGAGCTCGGCCGCCTATATCGGCCAGGACCGACGCCGGCATCCCTGCTTCTGATGCCATCCGGGGACGCTGAGCCAGCTTCGGCGAACGACCATTCATGCGCGGCGGAGGCTGGCCTTGCCCATCCAAGTCTGGTATCCCGGTGACGCTGGAGATTTGGCCCGCACCGCGCGCTCGTAGCTCAGCTGGATAGAGCATCGGATTTCGATTCCGAGGGTCGGGAGTTCGAATCTCTCCGAGCGCGCCAGCCATCACCCGACCCAGCACTCGACCCTTGAGCCCGTACCACCCGACGCTGCGGGCGGCATGTCCAGATGATCTCCGGCGACGGCCGCAGTTTCGATGCCGGTACCGCCTTCAGGCGCTCGCGACGTCGTGAGTGAGCCGGCCGACCTGGATCAACGGCTGCGTCGCATCGCCGACGCCACCGAAGACCTTCAGCTCGATCTCGACGCGGGCATGGCCCGACGTCGTTGGCTTGGTCGTCGCCCGCCACGTATCGATCATCTGCGCGAACGGGGCCACGAAGGGCGGCTTCACGCCCGGATCGACCGCTGACGGGGTCGGCGTCAGCAGGTTGATCGGCAGCCGTACGCGCGGGATCGCCGGCTGGCCGGCTACGACCTCGTAGCTGTACATGCCCTGCATCGCGACCTCGTCGCTGGTGCTGCCATTGCCGTCAGCATAGAGTCCCGCGAAGAACTTGGTCAGGCGCGCGTCGAGGTCGCCGGAGGCGCCCGACATTGCGTCGAGCGAGAACGCCGTGTAGTTCAGCTGCGGGACCACCGTGGACGCGAAACGGACCTCGGGCGTCTGGAACAGGAATGCCGGATTGGTGCTGGTGGTCTTGAGATCTGCCAGCGGGAACAGCGCGAGATTGCGCTGCACGAACACCGACGCCCAGCCGCTCTGGTACAGCAGCACATCGAGCGGAGCGATCGACACCGTCCGCGCCGGCAGCCCGCGCGCCTCCGCTTCGCGGAGATAGACCGTCTTGCCGTCGACCTGACGCGTATAGACGTAGGCGATCTCTACACCAGGGGGGAGTTCCGCCGGAGGCACGGCTTGGGCCGTATAGAGCTCGGGCGCGATGATTGCGATCACGGGCGCCGGAAGCGTGGTGGTGCCGTTCGAGATCGTATTGGCCGCCGCATTCCAGCTCGCCGCCACGCCATCGATGGTGATGTTGACGAGATTGGTGCGCGCGTGCCCGTCGCTGGTGCTGTCGAGCGTCGACATAAACTTCACGATCACATGCGCCGGTGCGACCGCCAGCCTTGCAGGCCCGACCGTCTCCCGCGCATAGGCATCCGCGATCTGCCTGGTCTCAAGGGCAAAGGCAGCGGTCGCCTTGCGCGCGGCGGCCAGCGTCGCCGGATCCGGCTCGGCGCCATCGATGCCGACCAGATACTGGTTGAGGTCGCGCAGGATCGCCGGATAGTTGGTGACGAATTGCGCGAGCGCGGTGAACAGGTCGGGCTCGCCGCTCAACTTGGCCGAGCCGCGCAGCGTCGGCTCGGTCGGCCGGTTGAACTCCATCGTGCAGGACACTGCGTCGGCTGCCGCCTGCTGATAGAGATAGTCGAACGAATAACCCCAGGCGTTCAGCTTCGATGGATCGGTCGTGCCCTCGCCGGTGAGCTGCCGCGCCTGCTGCGCGGAGACCGTCGGCGGCGTCGGCAGATCGCGGTTGACCACCGGAATGTTGGTGACCTGCGTGCCCAGCGGATAGCTGAACGGCCCATTGACGAAGGCGAGCCATCGCGAATCGACATAGCCGTCGATACCGGGGACAGTCCGCCGCTCGAACTCGAGATGGGTGAGCGAGAGCGTGAGCTCGAGCGGCACATAGGCCTGGTCGACGACATTCTTGGTGGCGAACACGAAGGCCAGCCGCGGATCGTACCAGGTCTTGCTGGCGGAATCGTACACCTCGCCGAGCGGAATGCGCGTCGGGGTGAGCGTGAAATTCTGATTGTCCGCGACGCCCTTGATGCTGCCGCCCGGCTGACCGTAGAGGTTCGGCGGACCGGCCGGGTTGCTGTCACCTCCGCCGGTCACCTCGGTCAATCCGAACACGACGGCCGCACCGGCGCGATAGGCTGCGCCGAGCTGATTGAGCAGCTGCTGGCGCAGCTTCTCGCTGGCGGCGAATCCGGTTGAAGGATCGCCCGCGCTGGTCGACAGCACCGGCAGCGTCTTCAGGCCGATCGTATCGGCCAGGGATTCCTTGGCCGACAGCACGCTTCCCAGCGAACCGTCCTTGAGCGGATCGGTCACGCCGTCAATCCGGTCGAGGATGAAGGCGTGCGGCGCGTAGTCAGCCGACAGGAACTGATCGATTGCATCCAGCGCGCTCTGGAACCACTGGTTCAGGTCGACGCCGTCGAGATGCAGCGTGTCGGTGTCGCCGCTGTCATAGCGCGTGATCGTCGCATCGCCGCTGGCCAGCGCCTTGGCGATCGGCTTCGGCGCGAAATAGCTCGCTGACGTGCCCAGCTTGAAATGGATGCCCTGCCCTGCCGCCTTGCCGAAGCGCACCGCCCAGAGCTGCTGAGCGCCGTCGGCCGCATCCTCGCCGTCGCGGGACAGCCCCTGCCCGACCTTGAGATACCAGTCGGCAGTGGCGAACACGGCCTCGACCGCTTTGCTGAAGACCGTATAGGACACATTGCCGTCGCCATCGGCACGCGGCAGGATCGCCGCGGCCACGCCGCTGCCGCCCTGCAACGCCGCCACCGCCGGATCGACCAGCAGCGGATTGCGGCTGAACGCGAGTGTTACATCCAGCTCGAGGATGTTGCCGGCGGCGATCGCATTGACGTCGACCGGAAGCGACAGGGTCACAGCCGGGGCTGCGGGCACCTGGCCGCGCGTCACGAGCTTCAGATACAGCACGCAGGCGCGCACATAGCCGCGAATGATGTCCGCCTGCGGGTCGCTGAGGTCCACATCGGGCTTGGCCATCAGCGAATTCGATAGCCGCATTGCCACCGCGTTGCCGGAGACGCCCGGCACATGCACGGCGACATCGGCCGAATAGTCCTGATGCAGCTGATAATAGATCCGGGTGTAGAGCGAGAGATCGTCGGCGGCCCGGGCCGCGCCGTCCGGCCCAGCATAGGCGGCGGCGTTGAGGGAAAGAGCGAGCTTGAACGCGGCACCGGCCGTGCCGTCATAGCTGTAGCTGGCGTTGGTATTGATCCAGGACCCCAGCCCGATCAGCTCGTCGCGATACAGCATCGGCACCGCCGCGCCGTTGAGCGCGCCGCGGTACCCTTGCGGCGGTGCCTCGAACGGCGTCACCGTGGTGTTGCCGAAGATGTCGCGCCATTGCAGCGCGACCTGCGCCATGGTGCCGACGCCGAGATAGGGGTTGGCTGCCTTCGGCGGCAGATCCGGATCAGACGGGTCCGGCGCGGCGTTGACCAGCGCGAACTGCGCGCCGATGCCGATCGATTGGCGATAGTCGAAATCGGCGAGGGCAACCTGCGCCAACCGGTTGCCGCGCGTCCGCGCCGAGCGCGCATGGCTCTCGAACGCGCCGGACTGATCGTCGTCATGGTCCTGAGGACCGAACGGCATGCCCAGCGGAGTAGCCTTGTAGAAGACGTTGCCCGCGAGCCCCGCGGCCAGCGAGGTGTAGAGCTGATACATTGTCTTCTTGGCAAAGTCCGGCGCCGCTGGATCGTCCGGCGGCAGGCCGAGATTGTCGCGCGTCAACGAGAACCCGATGTTCTGCGGCGGCAGCTGGTCGCGCAGCGAGAACAGCTGCGGGTCGAGATCGAGCACGGCATTGACCGGGAACAGTCCGGGCGCTGCGCTGGCGCCACGGGCGATCAGGTCGACATCCAACCCGTAATAGGCGGCCATGCTGGCAAAGCTCATCCCGGGCGCGGCGGAGGAACTGACCTGATAGGTCAGCGGCGGGATGTAGAAGACGGCCGCGAGCGCAACAGCGACTTGCGGATTGAACGCGGCGATGTCCTGGCCGCTGATGGAGTGGATGGCGCCGGCAGAGAACAGCCTGGCGAGCTTGTCGAGGGTGGCCTGCGCGTCGATGGACCCGCCGGCACCGCGGACCAGATCCGCGTCGGTCAGTTGGCGCACCGCGCCCACGATCGGCACCAGCGCGCCCGCGGCGAGCGGCTTGGTCGCGTTGACCTCGGCGATCCGCCCGGGCCCAGGGCCGTAGGTCGCCGCGAGCGCATCGAGCGATGCCCCCGCCGCAACCGGCGCCGTCTGGCCTGTCGAGGCGAGCGACACCGTCTGTACCAGATCGCTCTGCGGATCGACGGCGTCGGTTGTCACGAAGGCGTTGACGAAATCGGGAAGCGTGGTGCCGAACGACTCGCTGCCTTTCGTAGCGAACGTCACGACCACCGTCACTACGCCCGAGCCGGAGGAATCGAAGACGGCGGCCGGCAAGCCCTCGCCGCTTTCGACGTTCTCGTAATAGAGATAGTAGCCGCCGCTGCGGACCGTGCTGAGCTCCCACATCAGGCGGATGAACTGCGCCGGGGAGTTGGCAATGCCGCGCGGCGGAGCGTCCTCGGTAGCCAGCGTCAGCCGGAGCGCCGCCGCCGGATTGGTCTCGGTCGAGAGGTTGGTCTGGGTGATGAAGGCGAGGAAGTTGGCATCCGCAGGCGTCACCAGCATCGGCGCGCCGGGTCCAGACTGGTTGTAGAGCAGGAAGACGGCGGAGGCGATGCCTTCGCCCAGGGCGTCCATGGCGGTCAGGATGCGCTGCAGTCGCACCGCATCCTCCGAGCTGGGGCCAACCAACTCATAGACGAACGGCAGCGACGGCGCGGACGCCGGACCGCTCGGCAGATCGCCTGCGCCCACGCCCTGCGCGGCCAGCGCCGCCGCGTCGGGCAGACGCTTGATCTGAACGTCGAGCCGCGTGCACCAGGCCCAACGTGCGATGTCGGCATAGTCGGTGCGTCCCGTAGCAGGATTGCTGCGGCCGGTCTGCGGCTGGAATTTCGGCAGCAGCGCGTAGGTCGAACGAAGATCCGGCATGACGGCGCGGATCGACTGCTCCCGCGTGGCGACCAGATTGGTCTGCGCCGGCGGCAGGCTCCACAGCGTCGGCTGCACCTGCGCGCCGGCATCGGCCGCCGCGGCCACGCCGCTGCGGTTCGTCAGGGCCAACAGGCTCGCGACGGAGCCGCTCGACCAGCGGGCGTAGCCGCTGGCGGTAAACGGCCGCGGCTGGCGCTCGGCGAGCGGCAGCGCCGCGAATGTCGGGCTCGGGACGAAATTGCCCGGCCCCCTGGCCCAGCTGACGACCACATCGAGCGCCGCATAGGCCTGGCTCAGATCAACCTCCATGCTGAGGTCGGTGCCGTCGTTCAGCAAGATGAAATCGAGCGGGACGCCGTGGCTCTGAGTCTCGCGTGCGAAGCCGACCTTGTAGCTCGTGGCAGAACTGGGTGTCGGAAACTGCTGGCCGGTGAGCTGATAGACTCCATAGGCCGACTGCGTCCTCGGATAGAGGAACGCATTGGACAGCGTCAATCCGTCCTGGACCGGCAGCCGCAACCCATAGACCAGGAAGCGCGAGACCATGCCGGCGGTCTGCCCGACCTGACCCGTGGCCGCGATGGCCGACCACAGCGCGCCAACCGACAGAGCCTGAAGATTGGCGACCGTGAGCAGGCCGCGCTCCGCCTGCACGGAGAACAGGCCGGCGACGCCGCGATTGGCGTCCGCAACCGCAACGGCGGTGGTCTGGAAGAGGCTCGCCACCGTCGCCAGCGTATCGGATGACGGGCCGGATGTCCCTGCGGTCTTGTAGGCGATCGGCCAGATCGCGAGCGGCAAGGTCGGCTGCAGCAGACCGGCGACGCCGTAGAGCACGCTCTGTGCAGCGAGCGCGTCGATCGAGATCGCGCCGAGTTGCAGCGCGACGTCGTCGAAACTGTCGCCCTGCCGCGTCACATAGATCTGCTCCTGACCCTGGCTGTTGATGAGCAGCAGGACGACGCCGCCCTGCAGCATGTGGCGGGACCGGTTGGCCACGATCAGGCGGTCTGGCGTCGTGGTCCAGCGCGGAGGCGACGCCGCATCGGAATAGCGGCCAGCGATGCCTTGCAGCGTGTCCCCGCTCTGCACCACATATTCGAGGCCGTCGACATGCAGCGACAGCCCGGCCCCCAAGGCATGATCGACGTTGGGCTGCACGATATCGGCAATCGTCAAGGCATTGCCGGCGATCCCGTTCAGCTCATCCAGGATACCACCGACGTTGCTCGTCGGGGTCAGCGGATAGGCATAGCTCTGCAGCGCGTCGGCCGCGGCCTGGAGCAGTTGGCGCGCGATCAGCGTGAAGGTGTCGACGAACACCAGGGCCGCCATCGACTCCGCCGAGCTCGTATCGGTCTCCGCGGCAAGCCGGCGCGTTTCCTTGTTCTGGGCCTCGATGTTCGCGGCGACCTGCGCGAATATCTTGCTGACCGTGGTCGCGTAGCCGGACGTGGCCGTGGTGTAGGTCTCGAACGCGATCGGGGACGTCTGGCCACCCGACATGCCGGGGACCTGCAGCTTCAATCCGTCGAACACCGGAAACAGCACCGAACCGGCATCGAGCTTGGTCTTCAGCCCCGACGATTGCGCCGTCGCCGGATTGAAGATGTCGAGCGTGAATCCGTCGGCCAGGAACTGCAGCAGGCCCTTGATCGACAGGAACGGATCGGCCGTGTCGGCGAGACGCGCGACATAGGCCTCGAGCTGGGTGAGCGTCACCGACATGGCCAGCGTCTCGCCGAGCTCGGCCGCATCCCCGCTCTCGTTCCCCAGTGCGTCGATGATCCAGGGGAAGTAGACCTCGGCCAGCACGTCGAAGGACGTCTTGGTGGCGGACGGCGCGCTCGCCGCGGCATCCGGCGCGTCCATTGCGAGCAGGAGCACAAATGCCCCCTGGTTCGAGGCTGCGTCGGTGGCTGCCTCCGGAGCAAGCACGGTGTACTGCGCGCCCGCCATCAGCGACAGTCTCGGCTTGTCGCCGGCGGTGGCGGCAAGTCCCATGCGATGAGCGGCGGCCGGCGCCAGCCGCTTCGGCCGCGGCTTCAGGCTGCGCGCCAGCCGCATGGCCGCGTCCGGTCCGCGTGCATGGGCTCGCTGCATCAGCAAGGCATCCGCGCGCGCCCCCTGGACCTCCCACGGCGCCGTACTGGTCTGTCCGATCACGAAGGTCGCGGAGACTTGAGCCGAGAACGACAGGCTGATCGAAATCGAGAACAGGCCGAGGTTGATCTTGACCTTGAGGCTGATCGTCACGCTCGCGCTGGCGATCACTGGAATCTCGCGATAGCTCTCATAGGTGAGCTGGATCGACAGCACAATCTTGACGTTGACCGAGGCCGAAATGATCGCGAAATCGACGCTGCCGTACAGCAGGCCGATGATGCCGACCGTTCCCGACAGCTTGAAATAATAGTCGCTCTGCAGCGCACCGCTGCTGGCGCGCGATGCCAGCGTGCGCGCGGGATTGTAGGGATGCCACGGCGCCACGACGCCTTCGACGATGCCGAACACCGTGAGCGCGAAGCCCGCCTTCAGAGGCCCCTTCTCGAAATTGTAGCCCAGGCCGAGCTGCAGTCCGATGCCGAACTCGATGACGGGATCGAAAGTGCCGAGGTTGGTCTTCGGGATCTTGGTCGATGTCGCATTGGAGAGCTTGCCGATGTAGAAGCCACCGGCGCCCAGCACCGGCACGCCGTACACGATCACCGAGATCGAGAAGGAGCGGCGGAAATCGAGATTGTACGGGAAGCCGATGTCGATGAAGAAATCGCCGTTGGTGTAGACTTTGATCCCGAGCTGCGGCAGCGTGATCGACACCGCGCCGAAATTGAGGTTGCGGATGATGTCCGGGAAGGTGAAATCGATCTGGTAGACGCCGATGTCGTCGGTGATCTTCTTGTAGAGGATGTCGACGACGAGATTGGCGAGCCCGCCCATCTTCTCGCCGGCAAGCGCCAGCCGCAGGCCGTAGAGATTGGGGTCGTTGAACACCAGCATGGCATCGATCGACCAGGCGCCGGCCACTTTCATCAGGCCGAGATGCCCGGCAATGAGCCAGTTGTTCGACTGGTCGTAATAGGGCAGCCCCGGCGCGCCGCCCTCGTCCGCATTGGGATCCACCGGATTCATCTTGCCCGTAGTGCTTGGGACGGACTGCAGCGCGCAGATCACCTCCTTGGTGCTGTTGAAGCTGGAATGGCCGGTGATTCCGATGCGCTGCCCGAGCACCAGCAGGAACAGCTTGAACCATTCCTCGCCCCGGCCGGGCACCGACGGCAGGTTCTGCACGTCCTGCCCCTTGGCGGGATCGAGCAGATTCTTGAATGCCGGATCATCGGCGACGAGCGGGCTCGAGCCCTCGATGGCGAGGGTCACCTTGCCGTCGGTGCCGCGGCGGAAGGTCAGCGCCGTGATGCTGATGAAGCCGAGATTGATCGGGCTCGACAGCTCGTAGCTGGCCGAAAGGCGTTGCGAGAAGCTCTCGCCGCTCTTGAGCGAGACGTTGACACGGAGCGCATCGAGCGAAATCTGGTTGAGCAGGTCCCATGGCGAATCCAGCGTGAAGTAGGGATTGCCGAGCGTACGCACCAGCGCCTGCACCAGCGACCCGATGCTCCAGCCCTTGAGGCTGAAGGTGACCAGCTCCTTGCCGCTCTCCCAATCCGCGCGGAATCCTTCCCACTCGACGAACAGGATGTTGTTGGAGCCCGCCTCCGTCGTCTTGAACTCATAGCCCATCGTGAGCTTGAGGTTGATCGCCGAATAGACCCAGGTTCCCTGCGCGAAGCCGGAGAACTGTTGCTGGGCCGGCTTCTGGCCGTCATAGCTGACGCCGAGCCGCGCCGGATCGATGCCGACGGTCTGATCGCCGAAGGTGAACGTCCAGCTGAAACCGACGGTGATGTCGTAGCTCGTCTTCAGCTCGCCCTGCTCGGCCGGAATGGTCGCGGTGATCGCAAATTCGGAGATTATGAGATCTCCGGGCAGGAAGCTGGGGAATCCATAGGCGCTGCCGGGCGAAAAGAACTGGTTGATCAGTTCCGAGACCTCGAGCGGCTCCTCCAGCGAGGCGGCGAGGTCCCACCGCTTCGGCGTTTCGAACCCGTCATAGGTCACGCTGACCTTGGTGTGCAACGGCCCGACATCGAGGAAGCCTCCGACGCTCGACTTCCATTGCGTCTGCGAGGCGGTCTGCAGCGCGACCACTCGCGAGGTCCGGAGCATCGGCAGCGGCGCCGCGCGCAACAGCGTCGTCGCATTGCCCCCGTCTGGCGTCTGCGTCGGAGTCTGCGCCGCGATTGAGACCGTTCCCTCCCGCACGGCAAGGATCGGCTGGTTGTTGATCTTGAGCAGATTGAGCGTCAGGCTGAAGCCAGCATCGAACTGAAAGCTCTGCGCGCCGTAATCGACCGCGACCGCGATGTCGCCAAGTTCGAAATCGCCGACATTCTCGACGTCGAGCACGACGGCACCGCCGGACAGGGCCGTCAGGAAGTCGCTCAGCTTCGCGGTCCCGGCGAAGGACGCGAAGAACTGCTTCGCGGAGGTGAACTGGACGGTGAACACGCCGTCGCCCTCGCCGTCCGGCCCCTTGAAGACGCTGGGCGCCAGTACGAACTCGGTCGTGAAGTCGTAGGTCTGCTGCCGCTTCGTGCCGTCGAACGGATAGGCCATCGACCATTGCAGCGCGAAGCTCGTGATCTTGAAGTCGAGGACGCCGGTCGGCGGCAGGACCTGCCAGCTCGTATCCTTCGAGCTGCCGATCTCGATCGAGACCGCCGTGATCGTCGGCGAGCGGCCGAGCGTGCCGGCGATCGAGAAGCCGTTGAGACCGACGAAGGCGAGGAACTGCTGCAGCACGTCCGGAGTCGCGGCGAGATAGCCGCCATTGCCGCCCATCACCTCGATCACCGTGGCCGGCGTCAGCGGCGCGCCGCCTTCGACGACCGCGAGCGCCACCGAATAGCTGGTGTCCGCGCCGGGCGTGATCTCGACGTCGAGCTGATAGGAGCCGGTGCTACCGACGTCGAACTGCGAGGAGATCGCGAGCGTCGGCGCCTGATCGCCGGCATCCGGATCGGCGGGATCGGCCAGCACCAGCACGCCATCGACCTCGTTCGCGCCATCGGGCGCGGGAATGGTCAGAGCCAGGCTCGGATCCTTGACCGTGAACTGCGACGCGAGCTTGAATGTGCCGTCCTGAATCGCGGCCCGCAACTGCCCCGGCGGGAACAGCACGGTCTCGCCGTTGAAGATGCCCATGTTGAGCGCGCCGCTCAGCAGCAGATCGCCGGCCGGCGCGGTGAGGCCAGGAAACAGCAGCAGGAACGGCTTGGCGACATCCGGCAGAGCGACCTTGGCAACGAAATTCTGCACCGCGCCGCCGCTCACGGCACGCCCTGCGGAGTCACCATACGGGTAGGTGCCGGTCGCCGTCGAGAACACGAAGCTGACGTTCTTCAGCGTGCCGAACTGATTGAACGGGAAGCCCCCCATGAAGGCGAAGCTGCTGGTCCAGGTCCAGTTCGACGGCGTCGCCTCGGCCTGCACGATCAGTTGGTCGCCGTCCACGGTGAACACGAGCGTGGCCTTCGCGGCCAGCGGGGTCGCGGCGCCGATGAAGGGGATCGTCGCCGACTGCACCGTGAACGCCGTCCCCTCGACCGGGCCGACGTCGGATTTTGCCACCGTCACCTTGAAGTCGGCCGCGGCCTTGAGGAAAAAGGCCTGGCTCAGCCAAGTGTCGTAGTCGGCGGGAACCTTCACGGCGGGATCGGCGAGGCCTGCCGTCAGGAACGCTGCATCGAGCGCGAAGGCGGTGTCGCCGGCGGCGGCCTCGACAGCGGCGCGAAGATTGTCGATAGCGCTCATGAGCCGGCGCTCCCTCAGATGTCGGCAGAGATGCCGAAGTGATCGCTGGTGTTGCGAACGCGCCCGTAATTGCTCCAGCCGGTCAGATTTCCGGCGCCGCCGATCCCGGGATAGTTCGCCGCCGTCGGCGCGCCCGGCCACCCCATCGGCGCCGCGGTGAACTGGTGGGCCAGCGCAACCGCGCCCGGGGGAGGATTGTCCGGCGGCGCCATGACCGCGTTCATCGGCGTGCCGGTCACCGTGTTCATGATCGTGGTCTGATAGTTGTGCATGCCGTTGTGCGGCCAGACCAGGATGTTGTCGATCGAGTAGAACGGCGCAGCGACGAAGTTGGAGCCGACATAGCCGTAGCCGGGATAAAAGCTCTGCCCCGGGCCGCCGCCGTTGGACCAGAGGAATTTGGAGGCCGCCGTCTTGTCCTTGCCGCGGATATGGGTGGAGAAATAGCCCTTATACTGGTCGAGATTGACAGGAACTCCCACCGCCGTCGGACTGACGAGCAGCGTGTAGGCACCGGGCCCCCCGGTGAGCGGATTATAGAGGCCCGAGGCCGTGCCGTTGACGGCGAACAGATTGACGTTGAAATCGCCGCCGATCACCCGCGTCTCATTCACTCCCAGGGCGCCGACGATATCGTTGATCGTCGACAGCGTGGTGATGTAGTTCGCCGCCGCGGGATTGTTCGGCGGGGAATGGATGCCGAAGATGGTGAGGTCTCGCTGCACTACGCCGAGATTATCGGTCTCGGTGAACGTTGCCATGAACGGCTCGCGCAATCCGCCAAAGGCAACGGGCGCACCGAGCGTGGTCGTGAAGGCGATGCGCGCGGCGACGACGTCCTCATTGAGGCCGCCATTGTGCTGGGCGCCCGCAGGAATCTGGCGCACGCCGCCAAGCCCCGGCGGCACCAGCATTCCGTTGACGTTCACGGCACCGATAGGCACCACCATGCCATTGTACGGCGCGGCGGCGCCGCCGCCCGGCGGCACCGACAGGCCGCCATGACCGCCGGTCCAGATGTTGGGCCCGGTGAAATAGCGACGGAGGTTGCCTGCAGTGTCGGTGCGGCGATAGAGAATGCCGACCGTTTCGGCGCGCCCGCCGGTCCCGGTGTAGAGCGGCGGCACGGCGTTCCAGCCGCCTGCCACCATCGTGGCGGGGTTGTTGAGCCCGAACTGCACCATGGCGAGTGCATTGATGCCGCCGGTCTGGCTCGCCAGCGCGTTGGGCGCATTGTCGCCGGAGCTCACCTCGATGATGACGATGATGTCCGGCTGCGTGGCCGTCAGCACGGCATTGATCACCGCGCGGCGCTGGATCGCGCTCTGCATGTCGTTGAGGCCGCCATGGCCGCGCTGCCGCTTGATCGACGCGGAAAAGATCTTGTTGACCGAGAAGCTCTCGATATTCCAGAACAGGATCCGCGTCATGATGACGGCTCCTGCAGCTCGGGCTTGCGTGTGGCGAATGCGAGCGACTGCTCGCAGCCCGGATTGTCGTCGGCGACATAGGCCGCGTACCAGCCGAGGCTGCCGGTGTTGTCGGGATCGCCGAACAGGAAGAACTGGATGTTGGCGGACGGCGGCAGCTTGGCGATGCCGAAGATCTTGATGGCGATATCGTCGATCCGCAGGCAGTAGAACCACTTCGGACCGTCATCAGACAGCTTGCGTCCCGATGCGGTCGGGACCGGCTGGCGCAGGATCGAGATCGCACCGACCGCAACCTTGATGACGCCCTGGATGCTGAACAGGCTGGCGCCGGGCGCCGCGCCCGGCAGGCTCATGCCGATGAAGACCGCATGCTGCGCATCCGAGCCGGTGGTGATCGGTGACCATGCCGCGAGCAGCTGCGACTGGAAGCCGACGCCCGAGGCGAGCGCCCCCGGACCGCCCAGCGTGATGTCATAGACGACGCCGAACCAGGGCCCCTCGAGTTCGGTCAGGTTGAGCTGCGACGTCACCGGCAGGAAGCCGAGATCGGACGGCTTCTGATCGCCGGTCGCGTTGACGAAGCTCTTCAGCTGCAGCGCGAAGCCGCGGAACAGGCTGGTGTCGCGCATCGTCGAGCCGTTGAGATTCCAGGCCAGGTTGCCGGTCGCGACCTCGAACCGCTTGGCGCCAGGCGTCGCCTGCGGATAGGTCATTCCGACGGCGAGACCGGAGAAGGCGAGGCCGACGCCGAGCGCCGCCTCTGGCGTGTCCGGCGGACTGCCGAACGACAACAGGTCGAGCGTCTCTTCGGCGGTGCTCTGAAGCGCCGTGAAATCGAGCCGCCCCCAGACGAGGAAGTTGCTCGCCACCGTGGCGCCCTGGTCCTGGGTGCCGATCGTGTTGAACTGCACGCGGTCGAAGGCGACGGCAGGCAGCACGTTCGACGGGCTGGTCAGCACGTTGGTCGTGTTCTGCTCGAAGACATAGGCGCCGCGGCCGCCCTGATCGACATAGCTGCCCTTGAGCACGATTCCCGTGAAGGGCTGTGGCTTGCCGCGCGAGTACAGCCGCGACACCGGCGCGCCGAACAGCGCGGCGACCGAGAGCTGGACGTGGCTGTCGAACCGCGTCAGCCTGGCGTTCTCGAACAGCGACTGCAGCTGCAGCACGGTGAAGTCGAACTCGCCGCTCATCTGCACCGCCACGGGCACGTCGGGCGCAACGCCGCTCGAGACGTTCGCCGCATAGCGCGGATCTTCGTAGTCGATCAGGCCGAACAGGCTCGAGCTGCCCGAGGGCATCGTGATCCGGCCGCTCCGGCCGTCGACCGTGACGCGACTGACAGTGAAGCCGAAATGATGGGCATTAAAGCGCGTGAAGTCGATGCCGGCGGCAAGACCCGCAATCTCCGGCGGCATGTCGCGCTGGCCGAGATCGGCCGCGAGCACGATGACGCCGGTCCAGTTCGGGTCCTGGGCAATGCGCGCGAAATTCTCATAGAATGGGCCCGACGCTCCCTTCGAGCGTGCGATAGCGTCCGCAATGTAGTCCTGCAGCCATTGCGACAGGCCGGTGTAGGACAGCGCGGCGGTGACCGGCGGTGTGCCGGGCAACAGCGAGAACTGCTCCGCGGACGTCCAACGATTGGCATTCGTGACCCGCTCCAGCAACGAGCCGGAGCAGAACTTCATGATCATCACGTTGCGGTAGGCGGTCGCCGACGCGCCGGCGCCGACCGCCGCGGTCATGGTCCAGCCCGCAATGTTGACGGTGTTGGCGAACTGGGCGCCGGTGCCGAACGGCTCCGGATTGACGGCGACCAGAAAGAGCTGGTTGGTCTGCAAGGCGTCCTGCATCGCCTGGGTTGGAGCAGATAGCGCGAATGGCAGGGTATTGCCGTCGCGGTCGAGCGATTGCGCCATGCTGACCTTCAGATAGGCCCCCGTCGCCGGATCGCGCTCGATGATGAAGCCCTGAGGCGTCGTCCCATCGGTGCTGGGGCCATCCGCCAGCGTGCCGTGCAACGCATGAGCTCGCGCCGCCTGCACCCGCGCCGACCACGTCTTGCTGCCATAGCCCGAGATCAGCGACTTGCGGGTTGCGGCCACGATCTGGCTCTCGAACTGGACGAGCGTCGCGCCATCGAGGCCGCTGCTCGCAGCAGCACCATAAGGCGCCAGCGGGAACGTCTTGTCGCTGCCCTGGGCGAGCGGCATGAACGGCGGCGCGGATTGGAGTATCTCCGCATTCGCGGCGCCGGCCGCGGCCGCACCGTAGATCGCGCTGCCTTCGGGCTCGGCCAGATAGTCGACGGTCCCGCTGCCGGCGACGATGGTCACCCAGGAGGTCTGGTGGTCGTCGGTCAGGCGCGGCGCAACGGCGCCGCTCGCGGGACGGTTGAGATCCGCCGTCTCGAACGGGAACACCGGCGCGTAGCCTGGTTTCGAGGGGATCGCGTTGAGGCGATCGTTTTGTGTTGCAGGCAGGCTGACGTCGTACGCCTTGAAGCTGAGCGCTTCCGATCCGAACAGTCCGCCCATCAGCTTCGCGACCTGGCCGGCGGCGCTGCCGTCGGCACTGAGCGCATAGTGGCCGGCCAGGCTCAGATAGGCAGTGCCGGTGTCGGTCTTGGCCGATCTCGCGACACTGGTGGCAAAGGCGAAGCCCCCGGCGCCGAGCGCCGGCGCCGTATCTCCGCTGCCAGCCCCGAGCGGTGTCAGTTGCACGACACGCCCGCCGGTCGTGCGGAATTCGCTGGTCAGCGCAGGCGCCCCCTTTATGGCAAAACCGGAACGCAGATAGCCCTGTTCGAGCTGCTCTCGGCTGATCACGCGGTTGGCCGGATCGCCGAGGTCGAAAGCGCCCGCGATCGAAAGCTGCGATGGCAACGCCGCCACCGTCATGGCTGCATACTGCGCAGCTTGCAGCGACGCCGTCGCATTGTTGTTGATGACGTAGCGGACGCCCTGCCCCAAGCCCTGGCTGACGAACGCCTGTTTCGAATCGAGCAGCCCATCAAAGGTCACGCAGCCGGTGTTGGCGCCGCCGAAGGGCACGTAGGCGTAGATGCGATTATTGGAGGCCGGCGCAAGCCGAATGCCGAGCGGGTTGTCGCCCTTGCCCGCGAAGCCGATGAACGGAGGTGAACTCAGCGCCGAGCCCGACAGGCGCAGCGCCCCACCGTCAATATCGATCCGGCTCTGATCGAGGATGTAGAATTTGGCGTTGCTGGCGAACCAGAGGTTCATGTTGCCCGAGACCTGGTAGACCGGCGGCAGATTGATGAAGGAGACGCCATAGCGCTCGAAGTCGCCAAACACGACCGGATTGGCCGAGGCAAGCCAGACGACGGCGCGATTGCGCGTCGCCTTGCTGATATAGGTCCGTGCACGCTCGGCGAACCCGCCGGGATCCCGATCGAGATCGGCGGGCCGCTGTGTCGCGAACAGATAACTGCCACCGTACTTCTTCAGCGAGTCATCGTAGTTGATGAACGGTGGCAGCGACGAGCCCGCGCCGAGAAGGTAGCCGGCCCAGCCAACCGAGCCGGCAACCCTGGTCTCGTAGATCGCGGAGGAGTCGACCTGCTCGAACTGCGCTGACGCGGACGCGTCCATGCTCGTATCACCCGATCGGGAAGATGCCGAGCAAGGTGCCCGCCAGTGAATAGAGGGCGCGATCGTCGATGATGTCGCCCTTGATGATGGTCACCGTATATTGCGTCGAGCCCAGCGCCGCATATTGCACCGTGATGCCCGCCTTCCACGTCGTCGCCCCGATCGTGATATCAGCACCGAGGACCGCAGTGATCTGCGACTGCGAGACGATCGGCGTCCAGACCGGGATTCGGCCCTGATACTGGAACGAGACGTAGGTCGTGTTGTTGGTGTCGCCGCTCGGCGTCGTCACCACGTTGCTGTTCGGACTGGTCGGGGTGTTCACCGTCGGCAGCGCCGTGAAGGCCGCGCGCGGATACTCTTCGGTCCGCGTCGCCGCGGGCGCCGCTGACTTGACGGACGAACTGATCGGGAAGATGCCGAGCGTCACGCCCTGGAGCGAGTAGAGCCCACGATCGTCCACGATCTCGCCCGAGATGATGGTCACGGTGTACTGGGTCGATCCCAGCGCCGCATACTGGACCGTGATGCCCTTGCGCCAAGTCGTTGCGCCGATCGTGATGTCGGCCCCCAAGACGACTTGAGGTTGAGCCTGCGAAACCACCGGCGTCCAGACCGGAATGCGGCCCTGATACTCGAAGACGAGCTGCGTCGTGTTGTTGGGATCGCCCGTCGGCGTCGCGACGACATCGGTGTTGGGACTCGTGGGGGTTTTTACGACGGCGGGAGCGGTGAAACGAATACCTTCACGATCAGACATGACTATCTCCTTTTGTAAAACACAGGTCGAAACCTGCAGCGCGCAGCTGCTGAGCGCAGCTGAGGCGAGTCGAAAATCAATAAACTACCAATGATCGAAATCTATCAGAGGTTGCATCGTGTAACAGAGTTCGCAGGGGCGGTCAATCGGGCCAGATCACAGTCCTGCCCCCCACGCCCGATAACATTCTGGTGTTTACATTTCACGCGAAGCCGGGCCGGCCCTCAGCGGCTGCCTTGTCTCCGAAGCATTTGCATCGCACGCTTCATCGCTGCGGACCGGGTGAACGAGCCGAGCACGATTCCGGTAAAGCTGCTCTCCTTTCCGGAATCGACGATCGCTCCTGTCATCGTGACCGTGTAGTAGGGACCCATGGGGTTCATGGTCACGGTCAGCCCCTTGCACAGGACAATGCCGGCAACAGCGACATCCTCGGCCAGCGTGACCTTCACCTCGCCAATCGACACGAGCGTCCTCCAGCACGGGATCGTACCGTTGACGAAGAAGGTCACCCAGGTGCTGTCGTTGGTGTCGAACGTTGCGGCCACCTGCGCATTGCAATTCGTCGTCAGCTGGGTGTCGACGGTTTGATCGGTGAGCTGAGATGGCGCAGCGGGCAAGGCGGCTTCCGTCCTCGTTCAAACGCTCAGCGTCATGCAAGATGACCAGCCGGAGGTGACAAATAACTAGCCGCCGTCGGTTTGCGAGTCCATTTGCAATCCGGCCGGGGCTCCGCATCCCACGCAGGTGCGACCAAGGCCCCGGCCGTAACCTCCCGCTGGCCAAGATTCCCGGCGGGGTTTCGCAACAGGCACGATCCGCTGCAAAAGCTGCTCTTCCCGGATTTCTTCAAACCTACCAGCCTGTTGCCCGCCCCTCCCGCCGATCGCATGCCGCACCGGGAAACGCCTCGTCCCTTGGATGGGACGCCGCCGATGCCAAGGCTGATTTCTCTTTATTTTTCAGCTCGTTGGTGTTGACAGCAACGTGGGACGCCGCCGCATCGGACGCCGCAAACGGCAGACGCCGGACCGATCGGGCGCAGAGTCATCTCCGGCCTGAACGCCAGAGCGTCGCTCGAGCGGGCGGCAATCCCGTCTCCGGCGGCCTGCGTCGGGTTGCCTCCGGACCCTGCTGTTTCTACAACAGCCGGAGCGCCTCCCAAGTATCAGGACCATCCCTCAAAGTGAACGAGCAACGCTTCATCGGCTCGCTGACCGGCTTACGCTTCGTCGCGGCCGCAACGGTCGCCATCGGCCACGGCGCCCCGTCGTTGGCGCAAGGCCTGCTGCCGGAGCTCATCGCTCAGGTCAGCAGCATCGGAATGACGATGTTCTTCGTGCTGAGCGGATTCGTCCTGTGGCTCAACTATGCCGCGCGCTTCCAGTCGCAACCGTTCGGAAACGCTCTTCGCGAATTTGCCATCGCGCGATTCGCCCGGCTCTACCCGATGTACGCCGTGATTGTGCTCGCGGTCGTCGCATACGTCGTGATCGCGCGAGACCTCTCCGCGCCCTCGCTCGGCTTCATCCTCACGATGACGCAAGCCTGGTTTCCCGTGCAGAACGGCACCATGCTGGTCGCGGTCGTGCCGTCGCTGCAGCACCTCTGGTCCATCAGCGTCGAGCTGTTCTTCTACCTGCTGTTTCCGTTCGTCTGCCTGCTGTTTGCAGGCGTCGCCAGGCTGCCCACGATCATCTGGATCGCGCTTGCGAACATCGTGACTTTCGCGCTGACGATCGCCGCCGCTTTCACCTTTGGCGATGCGTTGTTGCGGGCCGCCGCGCCAAGCCTCACGCAAAACGGGATGCAGTGGCTCACCTACTACTCTCCCTATCTTCACATCGCTCAGTTCCTGGCCGGCTGCCTTGCCGCCATGATCTACAAGAACCGCGCCGATGCCAGCATCGGTGACGGGGAGCGACGCTGCGTGAGGCTCCTGTTCTGGCTTGCGCTGGTGAGCCTCATCTGTGCGCCTGTCCTGCTGTTTCTGCAGCCTCGTCTGCCCGGCTGGTCGTTCGTGATCGAACTTGCCGTACGTCTCATCGAGATCTCGGGATTTTCGATCGTCTTCGTCGCCGCCAGTCGGTACGGCCATGCCGCTTGGCTGTCGTCCAGAGCCCTGATCATTGGTGGCGAATGCAGCTATTCGATCTATCTGCTGCATCCCTTTCTCATTCGGCTTGTGATGATCGGAAAGTCAGATGCTCCCGGCGCTCTCGAGCTCGCACTGCGGCTCGGTCTGTTCGTTGCGATTGCGACGGCGGTGGCCTGGGTCACCTACATGCTTATCGAGGCGCCCTCGCGAACATGGTTACGGAGAGCCTTCCGCACCAGCGCACCGCGCGACGTGATCCATGCGACGCCGGTCTGAGGGCCGTGTCACCGGCCGTCCGTGCTTCGCGGTGCGCCTCTACCAGCGGCTTATCCGGAGCCTTGCCGTGCCTTGAATCAGGAGCCAGACGAAGCTGCCGCCGCTAACGACAGGGCGCGACGTCCAACGTGAACAGTCGCTGATCCCTCGCGGCAGCCGGCAGCCCGATGCACCCTCCCGCGGCGATGATCAGCCATCGCATATTCACCTACTGACACAGGCCCTCGCCTGTCTGCTCCATTTGAACGCGGTTCCGCATGGCGGCCTTGGCCGAGCGCCCGCAGGGCATTCGTTCCACACCGGCGCTCCCACCTCCCAGCCATTCACGACGCAGCCGCCATTGGGCGCGACGCGGCACCCTGGGCCGCAGGACTCATTGGCGACCGACCGGCCGCCTCCTGCCGCAAGGCCAGTCAGCAGCACAACCCAAAACATCAGCCTCATCGCTTTGCTCCATTGACTCCGAGGCGACGAGCCCTTGCGACCGCGCCCCAGCGGAAACCATGAACGTATCAAACCGTTCCCCCGTTGATCGCAGCCTGCTCGCGCTGAGATCTCGTCGGAGATGGTCGCCGCCAGCCTGTGACGAAACATCGCGCCGCCACCACACTCTAGCCCTACTACGCGCACGACCGCGCCATATCCGTGCACGGAAATGGGAAACCATCGTAGCGAGAAGGTTTTCACCATGTTGGGCGATGATTGCGCAGCCTGTGCGAGCGGTAAGCGGAAAAATCACCTCTCCACGCCAATTTGATCGTGGTGAGCCAGCAAGGCGTTGGGGCGCGCGCGCTCAGAAACGTGACAAGCCGAACAACATCAGGAGCCGGCGGCACGAACTGCCGGCCAGCCTTGGATCGTCCGGATGCGCGCCGGACGAGCCCGTGGCGAATGCAGGGAGCGATAGATCGACATCATGACACGAAAGCTTTCAGTCCGCGAAGTCATTGCCAGATCCTATCCCAGCTGGGACTATGCCATGGCCGACCGGTTGATCGCATGGCTCGATCATTGTGGGTACGAGATCGTGGAGAAGAAGCCGGAGCGCACCTCGGCTCCCGTGACCGACGACGCGCAGCCACACGTGGTCAGCGCTTGATGAATTCAGCCCCGTTTCGCCGGGGCGCTGCGAATGATCAGCGCTCCTCAAGCGGCAGCGCTCGGGCGCCACAGGAACCGCGCATCGCGTTCTGGGGTTCAAGATGACAAGACCAGACGCTCGACGTCTCATCGAGCACCATGAGATCGGGGAAGGATCACCAATGTCTCGCAAGCTCACGCCACGCCAGGTCATCGCACGCTCCTACCCGACCTGGGATTACGCCATGGCCGATCGCCTGATCGCCTGGCTGGATGATTGCGGCTACGAGATCGTCGAAAAAGGAGCCGCGCACCTGGACACAAGTCTGGTGCCTGCTGCGCCGGAATCGACACCGTCGCATGAAAGCACACATTGATCCCGTCGATCCCGTCGCGGTCGAAACCGCGAACGGGGCCTCCGGGCGCTCATTGGTCTGAGAAAGCCGGCCTCAGGCGAGCAGCTGCTTCTCGATTTCGTAGACCGGAAGCTTGACCAGATCCTTGTGGACCTCGCCATGCAGCACCTTTCGTACCGCGTCGGAATAGTCGGCGCGGATGATCCCGAGCGCGCGCGGCGACGCCACCATCGTGACGGCTTTGGTTTCGCCCGACAGGACAGCCTGATGCAGGCGATCAGCAAGCTGCTTGAGAAAGGCGCGCTCAGCCTGATCATGCCAATCCGTCTGATCCACCGAACTCCGAGCATTGCCAAATGACTGCTGCACCGAGCCGGGCGCATCAGTGCCCTGAGCGCTCGTGCGGTCGTTCTCCTGCTCACGGACCTCTTTGGTGTGCAGGTTCGGAAACATGCTGTCACCGACGTTCTCGAGGATCAGTGCCTTGCGGCCGTCGCACACGACGATCCAATCACCGGTTCCGACCTTCAGCTTGTCCATGAGATTACTCCATCATCCGAATTGCAACGAAGAACGTGCTGGGAATCCATCGGGAGACGCCGCCCAGCTATATGCCTTCTTCGAAGTCTTCCAAGGAAAGGCCGAACTCCGAGAGAGCCTCCTCCAGATAGTCGCCAAGCATCGGAGTTTCGATCAGGTACGTCGCGGTGCGATTGTTGTGCGCCTGAGCGGCCTGCGCACGAAGCTCATCCCAATTGTCCAGCGAGCCGTCACCCCGGCCCAGCCACATCAGCGTGACCAGATCGATCTGTTCGTCGACATTGAGGCCCCTGATGAAGCTGACGAGCTCCGACCTGTCCGTGTTCAAACCTCGCCCACCGGTACCGGGCGCCGCGTCGTCATCCGCCAAATCTGCCAGCAATTCGGGTTCGGCCGCTTCCATTTCATGCTTGTGGATCTTGGTCACGACGAAGGCGACCTTCTCCGGCGAGATCGAGAGGGTGGGCGTGGTAGTCGTCATTCAGCGTCTCCTGGGTCCCCGGGCAAACGCTCCCAGGTCCCATGCAAGGGACGCTAGGCGTTCCGGAAGGAGCGCACTTTGCGCAAGATCAAGGCAGCGCGGCGGCGTGAAAAACGGCGCAGCAGCCCACGTCAGTTCGACCGCCCCCGGCGCGCGATTGCACCGGGACTGCTTGGATCGACCAGGGACTGCGGGCAATCGATACTACCAGGTCCAAGCGAAAGGGCCGACATGCGGCTGCTGCGCGACCAGGATCATCGGTCTGCCCAGATGAGCTCTTGCGACCTTTCGCTTCTTCGCCTTGCTCGTGTCGGCAATCCGCGTCGCGCGAGGCTTCTCGGCGGCCTTCACGGCCGCAACCTGCGGGTTGGCTTCGACGGCGCTCATCTGCGCGAAGGCGTCGCGGAGACCGTTCTTGGCCACTTCTCCCGCAGGTTCTGCCGGAGGCTGCTCCGCCTTCGCGAGCTTCACCGGAGTTGGCGTGGCGATCGAGGTGTCCATCACGATCCGCTCCGGCCACTTTCGCGTCGACTGAATGCGCACCGGGGGAAGATCCGACGCAGACGACAGGCTTGCAGGCAATGGCACGCTGGGAAGCACGGCATCCGCCAGGACGAGCAGCGCCAGCAGAGTTCCACCGACGAAAAGAAAGTAACGGAGAATGGGCATAATTTACCGCTCCGTCGGCACCTGCGCCGACATCCACCTAACGGAGGATCATGACAGTATGTTCCCGCGTCGAACGCTCGGGTTCAAAGACCGTGGGAGACTAGCGCGACATAATTAGATTTTGGTCGCTGCAACCAGCGCGCATTTGGCCGCGCTGACGTTAACGTTGACGAATCCGACATGGACCGCCGCGAAGGTCTTGCGGCCGCGCGACCCGACTTGGCCGGGCACGATCCGTCGGCGGTCGGTGACGTGACTGCCGTCGCGCCGGCTGAAGGCGCAGCTGATTTCGACGTCCTTGACTGCGAAACTGTTGGCATTCCGTAGCGTGAAGGTCACCAGCGCCTTCGATCCAAGCCCGCCGCGCCGCCAGGACTGGGAACTGATCCGCAGGCCGGACAGAGCGGCCGGGTCGAGCGCAGTGGATGACGCAGGTAGCATCGTCGGCGACAGACTGGCATGCGCGTCCATGACGTTCCGGCCGGAGCCGACGACCGCGGACGAATCGGGGTGCGCATTGGACCCCAGACTGGGCACCACGGACGAGAGCCCATGCGATGGCTCCGTCCCGTCTTCATCTCCTTCATACCGGCCGCTCGGGGAGGCCGATGTGACTTGCGCAAGGCGGAGGTCGGCCATCTCCTCCTCTTCGACCGACATGATCAGCCACCCGACTGCGCCGAACATGATCAGCGCGAGGATCGCCAACCCCGACACGGCGGCTCCCAAAGGGATGGACGCTCCGCCGCTTCGGCGCACGGCCAGCGACGCCGCGGCATCGGGCTTGCGTCCCAGCAAACGAGAGAGACCCGCGCTCATGTCTGCACCATCGGCTGCCCGGCGGGGGCATCTGGAAGCTTCAATCGGCAAACATCGATAGGGTTGCATGCAAAGCCGACAATTGGAGGGCAGGCCCGGATACCGGTCGGGCAGCCGGGCTGGCGCGGCCGGCGACGGGCCGGTAAACATCCGCTCCGCTGCCGACGCCTCAAGGAACGCCGCCGCGCCGCAAGCGGTTCACTCTTTCGAAAGATCTCGACGATGTTGAATGTCACGTGGGACCATATCCATCTGCGCAGCCCTGACCCGGAAGCCACCGCCAACTGGCTTCACGACATTCTCGGCGGCGAGATCGTCCGCAATCCCGGCCGCATCGACGTCAAGCTCGGCGGCGCCAGCGTGTTCATCGCCAAGGTCGAGCCGGGCGACGGAGTGAACGAGCCGCCGGTGCCCCCGCACCAGGGCCTCGATCATTTCGGCCTCACCGTGAAGGACATTGACGCCGCGGCCGCCGAGCTCAAGGCCAAGGGCGTCACCTTCACGACCGAGCCGACCACGATCCGCCCCGGTGTTCGCATCTGCTTCATCCGCGGGCCCCAGGGCATTTCCATCGAGCTCCTGGAGCGCGACAAGAAATACGTCTGAGCGCCGCCCCGCTCGTCTACGTCATGCTGCCCGGCATGAAGCAGCGGATCGAGAGGCCCTGATAGCCGCGCATCGGCCACACCATGGTGCGCCCGACGCGGTTGGGCTCGGTGATGACCGCCTCGTCGGGAACGTCGAGCCATTCCCCCTCGATGCGGACGCGGTAGTGACCGCCCCTGCTCTCCCAGTCGACATCGCTGACGGCGCTGCCGTCGGCATCCGAGCAGCACGGGCCCTTGCCGCTGCGCAGGCCGTCGAACCATGCCTTGATCTCCGGCGACGAGTTCGCATACTGGCCGCGATCACGCGCCAGTGACGGTGGCGCGGCGAGTGCGATCAGCAGCGCCGCACCGCCGACCTGGATAGGCGGCTTCCATGGAGCGACCGCCGGTCGCCTCGAACCCGTGTTGCTGATGTCGGCACGATCAGCTCGATGCGGCTCATGGCCGCGGGACACGATCCATTTGCTCATTTCCATCTGGTCCATCTGGCTCCTGCACCACCCCAGGGTGCACGGATAATGATGCATCAACTGGGCCAGATTTCGATTCGATCTCGGCTTCGTGAGAGTCAATCCGGAGTTTCACGCAGCGGCGCGGCATCCCCGCGCATTGCGGATCTCCCTACTCGGCCGCCTGCTCGAGAGGCGCGACCCGCGGCAGAATGATCTGGACGCGCGTGCCGGCGCCCGGCTCGGAGTCGAGATCAAGCCGGCCGCCGAGCCGGTTGGTCACGATGCTGTACACGATGTGCAGGCCGAGGCCGGTGCCGCCCTGGTCGCGGCGCGTCGTGAAAAAAGGATCGAAGGCGCGGCGGCGGACGTCGAGCGACATGCCGCAGCCATTGTCGGAAAAGATGATCTCAACATTGTCGCGCCCGGACTCCCGCGCCCTGATTTCGATCACACCGCTCCTGCCGTCCGGAAACGCGTGCGCGACCGCATTGAGGAAGAGATTGGTCAGAACCTGCCCATAAGGCCCGGGGTAGCTGTTCATCACCAGATCGGGCTGGCAATCCACATTCACCGTCAGGTTCTGTCTGCGCACGCCCGGGCGCAGACTCATCACCACCTGCTCGGTGAGGTCGGCGAGATCGAAGGTGCGCTTGTCGGAGTAGTTGCGGTCCGCTGCGACCTGCTTGAACGACTGGATCAGCTCGGCCGCGCGATTGAGATTTGCGACGAGCTGCCCAGCCGCACTGCGGCTCATCTCGATGAACTCGTTGAGGCTCGACCGCCGCAGTTCGCCCCGCGTGACCGCCTCGCTGAAGCGCTCGGTCTTGCGCTCGAGCGCGGAGGCGACCGTGAGGCTGATGCCGACGGGGTTGTTGACCTCATGGGCAACGCCGGCGACCATGCGCCCGAGCGCCGCGAGCTTCTCGGCTTCGATCAGCGAGGCCTGGGTCTCGCGCAGGTTCCGGAGCGCCGTCTCGGCGGCCTCCTTGGCCTTGCGCATCTCCAATTCGCTCTTCTTGCGCTCTCCAATGTCGAGCGCCACGGTGACGATCTTGTCGACCTCGCCGTCGGCGTCGAGAAGCGGCAGCTTGTTGACCAGCCATTGCCGCATGACGTTGCAAGAATCGAGGTATTCCTCCTCGTAGAACCCGAGGCCGGCCTTCGTCGCCAGCACGCGCTTGTCGTTCGAGTCCGTCTTGTTCGCACCGTAGCGCGACATCAGCTCGCCCGTGGTGCGGCCGAGCGCATCCTCGGGCTCGACGTTGAAGATGCCGGCCATGTAGCGGTTCATCAGGACATAGCGTAGCTCGCTATCCTTGACGTTGATCACCGCCGGCACGGTGTCGATGACCTGCTGCAGCAATCGCCGGCCTTCCGCGATTGCGTCCTCGGCGCGCTTCTGATCCGTGATGTCGCGGACCACGCCTTCGTAGCGAATTACCTCGCCGTTCTCATCCCGCACCACCGTGGCGCTGTCCGAAAGCCAGCGGATCTCACCGGTGCGCCGGCGCACCTGGTATTCGAACTCGCGCACCATGCCGTCGCGCCGCATCAGCCGCTGATAGCGTTCGCGCGCCAGGGGATGGACATAGATCGTATCCGCGATGTCGTTGACGCTCTGGATCAGCTCGCTCGCGGATTCGTAGCCCATGATGCGCGCGAGCGCCGGATTGGCATTGAGCACGAGACCACTCGGTGTGGTGACATAGATGCCGTCGATCGAAGCTTCGAACAGCTTGCGATAGCTCTCCTCGGCCAGCCGCTGCTCGGCCAGCGCGCGGACGGCCGCCTCGCGCGCCGCGTCGGCATCCTGCAAAGTCTGCCGAAAGACTTCTGCCGCCCGCGCGATATCGCCGATCTCGTTCTGAACGTCGGTCTGCGGGATCGACGCCGCTTTTTCGCCCGCCGCCAGCGCCCGGATCGAGCGTGCGATCGAGGCCAGCGGCTTCACCGTGCGGCGCACCACGAACGAGGCAGCAAAGATGCCGATCAGAACGCCCGCCGTGCCGAAGATGATGCTCTGCCATTTCGTCTCCGCCAGCGTGCGGGCGAAGTCGCGCGACAGCACCTTGCCCTGGCTGGCACTCAAGGCGCGCAGCAGCTCCGTGACCCGGCCGATCAGCCGCCCCTCGATGCCCAGCACCTCCTTGTCGAGGCGTGCGATCTCGTCCTCGGTGCCGGCAATGGCGATGATCGCCTCGGCGTAGCGGTCCGCTGCCGCGCGCAGGGCGCTGTCCTCGATCGGCATTGCGCGCATGCTGCGGGCGGCCTGCTCGGCGCCAGCCGGGTCGCGCGCCAGCAGCGCCGCGCCGACCTGGTTCTGCACTTGGAACAAGGCTCGCGCCGTGGCGCGATCCGTCAGGCCGGCGATGGCGTCTTCGAAGCTCTCGCGCGCCGCCGGCAAACCCGACAGCAGCTCGGCACGCCGGGCGATCAGCGCGCTGATGCGGTCGATGCCTTCGCGGTAATTGGCGAGCCGCTGGGCAACGCCATCGATGGTCGCCTGCTGCTCCGGTGCGAGCTGCAGGCGCGTCTTCTTCAGGAGCGCGCTGAGCTCGGTCGCCGCCTCCATGGCACGGTCGGAGCGGGAGCCGGGGTCGGTGACGAAATCGCGCGCCGCGAGCCGCAGCTCGTTCATGCGCTGGTCGATCTCCTCGGCGAGATCGCCGACGCCCTGCAGCCGCTGCAACTCGGCAAAGGTCGAATCGATGTGGCGGATGGCGATCACGCTCGCCATGCTGGTCGCGGTGATCACGGCAAGCAGCAGCAAAAAGCTGCCAAAGATCATCCGCCCGATCGTCATCGATCGGAGGCTGCTGCAGGCCGTGTCGAGGTCCGGTAATCTACTCATGGGATCCGATGGTCGGAACCGCACTATATACGAGCCGCCGGGCGGCCAAATGAACATATAGAGAACAATTCTCGTCCGCGCATCATCCGCCGGACGAAAAATAGCCTGTGCGGTTAACCGGCCGCACCGAACTCGAACACCTCGCCATCATAGCCCGCCTCGCGCGGAATGCGCAGCTGGCGACCGCCCTCGGCGGTCTTGGTCATGACCGGCATCACGGTGACGACGTCCATGTTCCGCGCCGCCGCCAGGGCGTCGGCCACCGCGGGCTGCTTGCCGAGCCGGATCAGGTTGCGCGTGGTCGGGAACGGCAGCTTGAAGCGGCCATCCTCGCCGCCGGCCAGCGCCTCGCGCGGCGAGACCCAGACGGAGTCGGTCGATTCCCGGCCGTCATGGGCGCCGAGCTGGTCCGGCGGCGCCGCCGCCAGAAAGAACCAGGTGTCGAAGCGCTTGGGCATGCCTTCGGGCGTGATCCAATGGGCGTAGGGAACGAGCGCATCGAGCGCGAGCACGAGGCCGTGAGCTTCGAGGACCTGGAAAAAGCTGATCTTGCCCTCGCACAGCGCCAGACGATGCGCAGCCTCGATCTCTCGGGCGGCAGCGGCATCGATCAGCGCGTCCGATCGGCCCGGCCGCGCCAGCAGGATGCCGCTCTCCTCGAACGTTTCGCGCACCCCGGCGATGCGGAAGCCGAGCGCCTCGGCCTCCAGGCCCTCATCGCCGGCATAGAGCTCCGGCCTGCCGGCGATCTCCTGATCGCCTCTGTCGACGCTGCCGCCAGGAAACACCAGGGCGCCCGAGTTGAACTCAATCTGATGGTGACGCACCATCATGAACACCTCGATCTCGCGTGCGGCTGCGCTGTCGCGCAGCAGCAGCACGGTCGAGGCGGGACGGACGGCGGCGGCGTCAGCCATAGTCACTCCGCGGCGGTGGCACGAGGTTGCAGGTTGGCGCGGGCATCATAGCGCGCCACGCGCGACAAGAGATAGTCGACCTCGGCCTTGGCCGCGGCCGTGATGCCGGAGGCCGGCTTGCGCTGCGCGCTGGAGGCGATCGCGCCGCGCTTCTGCAGCACGTATTTGCGCACGGCAAGCCCCGCCCCCGGCTGCTGCTCGTAGCGCACGAGCGGCAGATGCGCGTCGAACAGGTCATGCGCGGCATCGCGTTTTCCGGCCTGCGACAGCTTGACGACATCGACCAGCATTTCCGGGAAGGCATAGCCGGTCATGGCGCCGTCGGCGCCGCGCTCCATCTCGAAGTCGAGGAACAGGCCGCCATTGCCGCACAGGATCGACAGCGGCCGCAGCGAGCCATCCTTCTGGAACGCGCGCAGCGTCGAGATCTTCTCCAGGCCCGGCCAGTCCTCATGCTTGAGCATCACGCAGGAGGGGCTGTCCATGACGATCTTGCGGATCACAGCCGGCGTGAACTGGACGCTCAGCGTCAGCGGGTAATCCTGCAGCACCCAGGGAATGTCCTCGCCGATGGCTTCCTGCGCCTGCTTGAAATAGCCCGTGATCTGATCGTCGGTGCGGAGCGACGGCGGCGGCGCGATCATCACGCCAGCGGCGCCAGCATCCATGGTGGCGCGGGCCAGCGCGCGCATGGTGGCAAAGCCCGGCGACGAGACTCCGACGATGATCTGCATGTTTCTCGCGCGCTTGATGAAGCGGATCGCGACCTCGGCGGATTCAGCCGCATCCAGCTTCGGCGCCTCGCCCATGATGCCCAGCACGGTGATGCCGTCACAGCCGGCCGCGGCATAGAAATCGACCAGGCGGTCGATCGAGGCCTCGTCGATGCGGCCGTCATCAAGGAACGGCGTCGGCGCAATCGCGAAGGTGCCTTTGGCGGCAGCGGTGAGCTTCATCGTCTGGTCTCCAATCTCTCTGGCGTCATTTCGGGATGCGCCGAGGCGGCATGTCCGAAATGACGCCCTGAATACATCAAAACCGCCGTGCGGACTTGGCTATATCGGCCTTCGAAAAGAATATCTCCTCTGCGTGCGCGGCGATGTCCTGGGCGTTCCAAGCCGAGGACGGTGGCTTCCAGCCCTCCATCTCCATCATCCGCATCTCACGGACGCCGCGCGCGGCGGAGACGCCGAGCACCTTGCCGGTCTGGTCGCCGGACAGACCGCTGACCATGTAGAGCACCGCCGGCGCGATGCCCTCGGGTGTCAACGCCGCGTCCGGGTTCTCCTTGTAGCGCGGCAGGTCCGCGGTCATGCGGGTCAGCGCGCCCGGCGCGAGTGTCCACACCCGGATGTTGTACTTGCGGCCCTCGATCGCCAGCACGTTGGACAGGCCCCAGATACCGCCCTTGGCGGCGCCGTAGTTGGACTGGCCGAAATTGCCGATCAGGCCCGAGGTCGAGGAGGTGTTGACGATGACGCCGCCGCCGTTGTCGCGCATCCAGCGGAACACCGGCAAGGTGCAGCAGAACGTGCCCTTGAGGTGCACCTGGATCACCTTGTCCCAGTCGGCCTCGCTCGACTTGGCGAAGGTCTGGTCGCGCAGGATGCCGGCATTGTTGATGAGGATGTCGGCGCGGCCGAAATGGCGGATGGCGTCGTCGAACACCGATTGCCCACCGGCCATGGTCGAGATGTCGGCGCCGTTGGCGACCGCGCGCCCGCCCTCGGCCTCGATCGCGGCAACCACCTGCTCGGCCATCGACAGGTCCGAACCGGAGCCGTCGCGCGGCCCACCAAGGTCGTTGACGACGACCGCCGCGCCCTCGCGCGCGAACAGTCTTGCGTAGGCCTCGCCGAGACCGCCACCTGCGCCGGTGATCAGCGCCACCTTGCCGTCGAGCAGTCCCATGTGTGCCTCCTCCGCTGTCTTCTTTGCTCTTGTTCGTCATGGCCGGGCTTGACCCGGCCATCCATCTTCGGAAGCGGATGGATGCCCGGGTCAAGCCCGGGCATGACGACAACGAACAGACGTGTCTCACATGGCAAGTATCAACCCAGCACCGTCTTGCCGTTCTTGATCACGGTGACGTTGCGCGCGGTGACCCGCGCCTCGAACGAGATCACGTCGCCGTCCTTCCAGAGATCGACCGTCACGGTCTCGCCGGGAAACACCGGCGAGGAGAACCGCGCGGCGTGCTGGCGGAACGCTGACGCATCGTAGTCGGCATAGGTCTGCAGCACGGCGCGGCAGGTGAGACCGTAGGTGCACATGCCGTGCAGGATCGGGCGCGGGAAACCGGCGCGGCGCGCGAATTCGGGGTCCGAATGCAGCGGATTGCGGTCACCGCACAGGCGGTAGATCAGCGCCTGGTCCGGCCGCGTGGAAATGTCGACGCTGCGATCGGGCGCGCGCGACGGCACCGGATGCGGCTCGGGGATGCCCCCGGACGGGCCGCCGAAGCCGCCGTCGCCCCGGGCGAAACGGGAGGCGACCAGGCTCGCCAACGGCGCGCCGCTCTCGTCGCGCAGGATCGTCTGATGACGAATGACGGCGCCCTTGTCCTTGCCCTTGTCGGACACCGCGAGCACGGAGGAGTCTGCCGTGATCTTCGCGGCCGTCGCCAGCGGCTGGTGAAAGGTGATGTCGCGCTCGCCGTCGACAACCAGCACCCGGTTGAGCTTCATGTCGCCAGGGCCCGAGCCCCACGCGGCGACGGAGGCAAAGGTCGGCACAACCTTCAGCGGCCGCGGTTCGGCGGTGGCCTCGTTGACGAAGGCGAGCTCCCTCTCGTCCATCGGATCGGCGCCCATGCCGATGCCATAGGCGTACAGCATCACCTCGCGATCGCTATAGGCATAGGGCTGCCCGATCGCCTTCATCGCCATCAGCTCATCGTAGTTGATCGGCATATCGTTGGTGTCCTCCCCGAAACGCGTTCCTTGTAGGGTGGGCAAAGCGAAGCGTGCCCACCGCCTTTTCGTCTGGCAACGGTGGGCACGGCGCTCCGCGCCTTTGCCCACCCTACGCGCCTGTCGTTGCGCGGCGCCCATTGCTGCGCCCTCTCCCCCAAGCGAAGCGGAGCTTCGCAAGGGCGGGAGAGGGCTCCGCCGACGTCTGCCCCACACTCACTCGGTCGTCATTGCGAGGAGCGCAGCGACGAAGCAATCCAGAGTCTTGGAAATAGCCCTGGATTGCTTCGCTTCGCTCGCAATGACGTCCACCGGCATTGTTGCTCCTCAACTACACCGGCGTGAAGAACGGCAACGGGGCGCCGTCGGTCGGCTTGAACACCACCTTCACCTTCTGGCCAATCTTCAACGCGTCGAAATCGCAGTCGACGAAATTTGTCTGCAGCGATGGGCCTTCCTTCAACGTGACGTAGCCGATCGCGTAAGGGCCGGTCGGCGACTTTCGCATGATCGAGAACGTGTAGATCTCGCCCTCGCCCGCGCTCTGCTCCCACACCGTCTGGTCCGAGAAGCAGAACGGGCAGATCGAGCGCGGAAAATAATGCGCCTCGCCGCAGGCGGTGCAGCGCTTGATCATGAACTTGCCCTCGGCGGCGGCATCCCAGAACGCCTTGGTCTCGGGATTGGTGACGGGGGCCGGCAGCTTTTTCGCTTCAGACATCACACGCGCTCCAGAATGCAGGTCGAGGCGGCGTGGCGCACGCCGAGCAGGCCGCCGGTGCCATGGGCAATCGCGAGATCGCAGTTTGGCACCTGGACCTTGGGATGTGCCTCGCCGCGCAATTGGCGCACCGCCTCGATCACCTTGGTCATGCCACCGCGGTTGACAGGATGGTTGCTGCACAGGCCGCCGCCATCGGTGTTGAACGGCAGCTTGCCGACACCGGAGATGAGATTGCCGTCGGCGACAAACTTGCCGCCCTCACCCTTCTTGCAGAAGCCGAGATCCTCGAGCTGCATCAGCACGGTGATGGTGAAGCTGTCATAGATCGAGGCGTACTTGATGTCCTTTGGCGTTACGCCCGCTTCCTCGAAGGCGCGCGGGCCGGACCACACGCCGGCGGAATAAGTGAGATCGAGGTCCTTGCCGCCACGCGGCCCCTTCATCGCCTCGCCATGGCCGATCAGGCGCACCAGCGGCTTCTTCAGGCTCCTGGCAATCTCCGGCGTGGTCACGATCAGCGCGCCGCCCCCGTCGGTGACCACGCAGCAATCCATGCGATGCAAGGGATCGGAGATCATCGGCGAGTTGATGACGTCCTCGACGGTGACGACCTCCTTCAGCATCGCGTGCGGATTGTACTGCGCGTGATGCGAGGCCGCGACCTTGATCCAGGCGAGCTGCTCACTCGTGGTGCCGTAGTCGTGCATGTGGCGCATGGCGCACATGCCATAGGCGTTGTGCGTGGTGGCGCCATAGGCCATCTCGAAATCGGCCTCTGCGCCGGCGGCGCGCGGCGGCATCGGGCCGGTGCGTGGCTTGCCGGCCAAGGTGATCAGCGCGATGGAGCATTTGCCGGCGGCGATGGCCTCGGCGGCGTGGCCGACATGAATCAGATAGGAGCAGCCGCCGGTCTCGGTGGAATCGATGTGCCGCACCTTCAGGCCGAGATAGTCGACCATCGGCCAGGCGCCGCCGGGCGCATCGCCGGCGCAGAAATAGCCGTCGACATCCCGCACGCTGAGCCCGGCATCCTCGAGCGCACCCTTGGCGACCTCGGCATGCAGCTGCGCCGTGGATTTGTCCGGTGCATGCCGGGTCGGATGCTCGTAGATCCCGGCAATGTAGGCCTTGCCCTTGATGGTCAATTCCGTCTCCGCTGCTCGTCGTTTCGTCCCGAATGGTTGGAGATTTTCTGGACCGTTGCATGAGGGTTGGCAAGCGTGGAAAATATTCCGCGAGGTGGAGATGAGCCGTGGTCTTGCCCTTCACTCCGCTGTCGTCCCGGGCTTGACCCGGGACCCATACCCACCGGCCAATGTTGTTAAGCGCGATGGTCGACCAGCGTGCGCGACAACTTCTCCCTGTGGATATGGGTCCCGGGTCAAGCCCGGGACGACAGCGGTGATGACGCGCGATCGTGCCCATATCGAACTACGCACGACATCGCATTCCCGCGGCAGACACTGCCCGGGTGATGCTGGTCTCGCTCACCCTCATCAAGTCGGAGGGCGCAGGGAAGGCCAGGCGTCGGCTGACGCCTGCGGCCCGCCTGCGAAAAAAATGCAGGCGGCAGGTACCACAGGTGCAGCCGGAAAACGCCCGGCCTTCCCTGCGCGATGGTCTTCACGCTTATACGCAGTCTGCCTGGTGCACCGGGCTTGTTGGCCACCATGCGCACAATGCGCTTCAAGCACATTGTGCGGGACACCAGCATCGGGGTGTCAGCACGCTGCGACTTCACGTCCACGCCATGCCGTTCGTCCGCGCATCCGTGAGGACACGCTGCGGCACGTCGCGGCCACCGCTCCCCGCCTCGCGTGTCGTGACGATCGCGCGCAACGCCCCTCCGAAGTGAGGCGGGATGCGCTCATCAAATCACAATTTCTGAATTTCGTAAAGATAAATCTGCCTGACGGGCATTCTGCGCATGGCGCCCATGCCGCGAGTCTTGCCGACGGCTCCCGCTAGCGAGCGCAGAGGCCGAACCAATTGCCCTCGGTGAGATCGGGCTGGGCCGCCCGGATGTCGATCGATATCTGGGGCGACCATGGAAAGTGTCCATCACGATCGGGATAGAGCAACTGCAGACATTCGAAACGATCACCGCCATAGAACCAGCGGCTCCACCCGAGGTGATCGCGATAGTGCCGTTGGGCGACCGGGAGCAGCACGGCAGGTGCATTCTCGAAGACATCGCCCGTCTCGCTGCCGACAGGCATCCGCCGTCCAGCTTGGAGCTCGCGATACAGATGCCAGAACGTGTCATGCGCGGTCTGCCCGGGCAGCGAGAAAACGATCAACTCAGGATGACCGAACTTCAACCAGAACCCGGTCGTATAAGCGAACCCCGGTCCCTCATCGTCCGCTGCGATAGAGGTCGTGGCCCAGCCGTGCTGACGAATCCTGGCAACGAACGTCCGGTCTCCGTCGTCGAGCTTCTCCGGATCAGCGTCGAGCGCCGTGTACATAGGTCGTGCGTCCTCCATCCCATCAATCGCGATATCACGGAATACTCTTCCTGGTCATCCACGAGCGCTCATACCATGCGACCGGCGCAACGGAACGAACCGCGTGACCGGCCGTTACCCCTGCGCTGCATCATTTCTCGGATCCTCCGGTTGTCGTGCACGCCTTTCCATGAGGGCAGATGATGACCGCAGCCCGGACCGCAGCGCGCGCGCTCGCCGCCTCAACGCCCAGCCGCCTGACCAGCCTGACACCGTCCCTCGAGCCCGTGGCGCGACGCGGCCGGTCGTTGGCGAAGACGCATCCTTTTCTGCTGGCGGCAGCGGCGGCCACGGCCGTCCTGGCCATCACGGCGCTCGTCAATCGCCGCCTCGCCAAGTCGGCCGAACGCGCCAATCCCCCCGCCGGCCAGTTCATGGACGTCGACGGCGTCCGGCTGCACTATGTCGAGCGCGGCACCGGCGTGCCGCTGGTGCTGCTGCACGGCAACGGCAGCATGATCCAGGACTTCGCCTCCAGCGGCCTGATCGATCTGGCGGCGCAGAACTACCGTGTCATTGCGTTTGACCGGCCGGGCTTCGGCCACAGCGACCGGCCGCGCAACGTCGTGTGGACGCCGATGGCGCAGGCCGGGCTGATCAAGAGCGCGCTCGATCGCCTGGGCGTATCGGAGGCCTTCGTCCTGGGTCATTCCTGGGGCGCATCCGTTGCCGTCGCGCTCGCCCTCGAACATCCGGCCATGGTCAAGGGCATGGTGCTCGCCTCCGGCTATTACTATCCGACCTTCCGGTCCGACGTGGTGGCCGGATCGGCTCCGGCCATTCCCTTGCTGGGCGATATCCTGCGCTACACCATCTCCCCTCTGATCAGCCGGATGATGTGGCCGCTGCTGATGGCCAAGCTGTTCGGCCCACGATCGGTTCCGGCGAAGTTTGCCGGCTTCCCCAAGGAAATGGCGGTTCGCCCGTCGCAGATCCGCGCCTCCGCCGCGGAGGCCGCGCTGATGATTCCCGATGCTTTCCGCTTCAGGAGAGCGTACGGTGAGCTGAAGATGCCGGTCGTGATCGTTGCCGGCGATCAGGATCGCCTGATCGACATCGACGCGCAGTCCAGACGGCTTCATCACGACGTCCGCCAGAGCACCTTCCGCCGCGTGCGCGGCGCTGGGCACATGGTGCATCAGACGGCGACCGACGCGGTCATGTCCTCGATCGACGAAGTCGCCGCGGCTGCCTGAACGGCGGAACGCAGACATGGCTGCCGATGCGGGACACGCGAGGTCAAACCGGGCGGAGCAGCGATGAGGGGATACGATGCCTGCCGATACGATGCCTGCCGAGGAAGCCCGCATGCCGATCTGGCAGGAAAAGCATCTGCGCGCCGCAACCAAGGCGGCCGGCGTCGCCTTGTGGTCATGGAACGTCGACACCGACGCCATCACGATGGACGAGCGCGCCTATGAGCTGTGGGAGGTTTCCAAGACCCACACCAGGATCACATTCGAGGTGCTGTCCCGGAACATTCACCCGGCCGACCTGGAACGGGTGAGATCGGCGTTTTCAGCGACGCGGGCGATCGTCGGCCCGTATGAGATCGATTTTCGCATTCTCGCTGATGGCGAAATCCGCTGGATTTCCGCCCGCGGCCAAGGCGACGACGCCGACATCGCCGAGCGGCTGATGTTCGGCATCTTCCTCGACGTGACCCAGCGCAAGCAGGCCGAAGAAGCCAACGAGCTGCTGGCGGGCGAGATGAGCCATCGGGTCAAGAACCTGCTGACGATCGCCACCGCGCTGACGCAGATGACGTCGCGCACGGCGGCGACAAAGGAGGACATGGCCCACGAGCTCGCCAGCCGGCTGATCGCGCTGGGCCGTGCCCAGGACCTGATCCGTCCACGGCCAGGCGGGGCGAGCGAAGCGGCCCTGCTCGGCGATCTCGTCTCCGTGCTGCTTGCCCCCTACGACGAGAAAGGCGCCAGCGTCCGCATCCGTGTGTCGGTGCCCAAGATGAATGTCGGAGAGCGCTCGAGCACGACATTGGCGCTTGTCATCCACGAGCTCGCGACCAACTCGGCGAAATACGGCTCGCTGTCGGTTTCGAGCGGCACGCTGGACGTGTCGTGCAGCGCGCATGACGACGAAGTGGTGATCATGTGGACCGAGCGCGGCGGGCCGCCGAAGTCGGCCGACACCACCGAAGGCTTCGGCAGCAAACTGATCCATCGCAGCATGAACGCCCAGCTCGGCGGCACCATCGCCTTCGACTGGTCCGCCGAAGGCCTGGTCGTGACGCTGCGCATGAGCCGCGAGCGGATGGCGAACTGACGCCCCTGGCCGCCCGTGTCGCTTCGTTCACGTGGGCACTATATGCAATCCTCCCAGGACATGACCGCCGGCAAGATTCCCGTCCTCCAGTAGATCACCTTATCATCCCGGGTCTCGAAAATGATCGCTCTCTTGGCATCCGGGCTCTTGGCGATCACCCAATGATTGGGTGCGGGTGGCGGCTCCGTGACACCCTGCTTCAGCCGCTCGGCCTTGTCTTCCTCGGTCTCCTCGCTCTCGTATGGCGCGAATGTCCGCTCCGTCGCTCCATAGGCACCCGCGATGTCGGCCTCCGTCGACCCCACTCCAACTCCGTTCGCGTCGACGATCTTCGGATCTGGTCGACGCCCATCGTCGAGAAAGAGGTAGATCACGGCAATCCTGCCATCGACGATCACGTAGGACAGCGCTTCGTCCTTGCCGTCGGCGCGACTGGCGACATAGCACTCCTTCGTGTACGGCGGCTCCATCGGACCAAGCTTTGCGTTCAACGCACGCTCGGCCTCGGCAACGGTCATGCCCAGGTCGACCGGCCCCACGCCACGCCAGGACATGACCTCGGCGTGGCTCGAGGTCGATATCGCCGCGATAGCCGCGAACAAGAAAACCAGAACTCGCATGGATCACCCCTATCGACGCCTCCATGCATATAGCAACATGTAGTGAATACGGCAGATTTATGCGACATCCGCACGAGTGGGTGAACGGGAGTCATCCAGAGTTGGGCAAGGACGCTAGATTGCTTCGCTACGCTCGCAATGACGGTGGTGTGAGCGCACGACACACTCCCAGGCGTCATTCCGGGGCAGACCGCTCGACAAAATAGCGGAGCCATTTGACGTGAGAGCTGAGCGCGGGTTCCAGAGCCACGACGGGCCGCTGCGACGACGAAAGCGAAAATCTCGCGCAATGATCCCGTCTGTGGTTATGGATTCCCGGCTCGCGCAGGCGCGCACGAGCGCCCCGGAATGACGAGAGGTATACAGATCGCATGATGGTGGGCACGGCGCTCGCGCGCCTTTGCCCACCCTACGGCACGTCGCCTGGAGTGCCTACTCCGCCGCCATCTGCCGTGGCGCCGGCGGCGGGCTGGCGAGGTCGGCGGCGAGTTGCGCATAACGCACTTTCGCGTCATTCACCGCCTTCTCCTTGACGGGGCCGTAGCCGCGGATCTTGTCGGGCAGCGACAGCAGCTCGACGGCGATCTCGGCATTGGCCGGCGACAACAAGTTCAGCACCGTCGCGACGTCCTTCTCATAGCCCGCGATCAGGTCGCGCTCCATCCGGCGCTCGGCCGCATAGCCGAAGATGTCGAGCGGCGTGCCGCGCAGGCCCTTGAGCTTCGCCAGCAGCCGGAACAGCTTCATCATGCCCGGGCCGAAGCTGCGCTTCTTCGGCCTCCCTTGCGGATCGAGGCCGGAATTGAGGATGGGCGGCGCGAGGTTGAAGCTGATCTTGTAGTCGCCCTCGAACGCGTCATGGAGCTGCTTCTCGAACGTGCCGTCGGAGAACAACCGCGCCACCTCGTACTCGTCCTTGTAGGCGAGCAGCTTGGCATAATTGATCGCCACTGCGCGCGGCAGCGCCTCGCCGTACCCGCCCTTGTCGGCGGCCTCTCGCACCTGATCGACCAGCTTGCGGTAGCGCTTGGCGAGCCGCGCATTCTGATAGCCGGTGAGCAAGGCCATGCGATGGGCGATGATCTCGTCGAGCGTCATCGCCTCGAGCGACTTCGGCGGCACCGTCTCGTCCTTGCCGGTCATCATGTCGGCGAGCCGCTCCGGGTTGACCACCGCGAGGCGGCCGAGCCGGAACGCCTCGGTGTTCATCTTGATCGCGACGCCGTTGATCGCGATCGCCTTCTCGATCGCCTCCGCCGACAGCGGCAGAAGGCCCTTCTGATAGGCATACCCCATCATCATCATGTTGGTGGCGATGCTGTCGCCGAGCAGCGCCTCGGCCGGCTTGGTGAAATCGAGGAAGCTCGAGTCCTTGTGCAGCGCCGTTTCCAGCAGGCTCGTCACCTTGCGGTTCTGGAAGTTGAAGTCGCGGTTGAGCACGAAATCGGCGGTCGGGATCAGATGGCTGTTGATGACGCCATGGGTGCGCGCGCTGTCGCACAGCGTGATCGTCTCCTTGGCGCCCGCCACCACCTCGTCGGCGGCGATGACGAGATCGGCGGTGCCCGTGACGATGCGCGAGCAGGTCACGTCGGCGGTGTTCTCCGACAGGCGCACGTGGCTGAGCACCGCGCCGCCCTTCTGCGCGAGGCCGGACATGTCGAGGATCATCGAGGCCTTGCCCTCGATATGGGCGGCCATGCCGAGCAGCGCGCCGATCGTCAGCACGCCGGTGCCGCCGACGCCGCCGACCGCGACGTTGTAGGGCCGCTCCAGCGACGGCTTGGTCAGGGGCTCCGGCATCACGCCGATGTCGCCGAGTTCGGCTGGGGCGCGGCTGCGCGGCTTGCCGCCGTCGATCGTGACGAAGGACGGGCAGAAGCCCTTCACGCAGGAATAGTCCTTGTTGCAGGAGGACTGGTTGATGACGCGCTTGCGCCCGAGCTCAGTCTCCAGCGGCTCGACCGAGATGCAGTTCGACTGCACCGAGCAGTCGCCGCAGCCTTCGCAGACGGCCGGATTGATGAACACGCGGCGCTGCGGGTCCTCCATCGTGCCACGTTTGCGGCGGCGGCGCTTCTCGGCGGCGCAGGTCTGCACGAACACGATCGCCGAGGCGCCCTTGGTCTCGCGCAGCGTCTTCATGACGTTCTCGAGCTCGTCGCGATGCGCCAGCTTGACGCCGGGCGCGATGCTGTCGGCCGGATAGGCGTCGGGATTTTCCGAGACCAGATAGATCTCGCGGATGCCCTCGGCATGGAGCTGGAAGGTGATCTGCTGCGGCGACAAATCGCCGTCATGGCGCTGGCCGCCGGTCATCGCGACCGCGTCGTTGTAGAGGATCTTGTAGGTGATGTTGGCCTTGGAGGCGATCGACTGGCGGATCGCGAGGCTGCCGGAGTGGAAATAGGTACCGTCGCCGAGATTGGCGAAGATGTGCTTCTCGTCGGTGAACGGTGCGATGCCGACCCATGGCACGCCCTCGCCGCCCATATGGGTGAAGGTCTCGGTGTTGCGGTTCATCCACAACGACATGAAGTGGCAGCCGATGCCGGCGAGCGCGCGGCTGCCCTCGGGCACCTTGGTCGAGGTGTTGTGCGGGCAGCCCGAGCAGAAATACGGCGTGCGCGCCACCGGCGAGATCAGCTGCATCTGCGAGGCGTCGCGGCCGTTGAACCAGTCGGCCTTGGCGCGCAGCATCGCCTTGATCTCGGGGTTGAGGTCGAGGCGGAGAAGACGCTCGGTGAGCGATGTCGCGAGCGAGGCGACGGAGAGCTCGGTGGCAAACGGCAGGAAGCGCTTGTCGTGGTCGTCCATCTTGCCGACGATGCGCGGGCGGACGTCGTCGCGCCAGTTGAACAGCTCCTGCTTGACCTGGTTCTCGACGATCTCGCGACGCTCCTCGATGATGAAGATCTCCTCGAGGCCGACCGCGAACTGCCGCACGCCTTCCGGCTCCAGTGGCCAGGGCATGCCGATCTTGTAGAGGCGAAGCCCGATCCTGGCGGCGACCTCCTCGGTGATCCCGAGCTCGCGTAGCGCCTGGCGGATGTCCTCGTAGCTCTTGCCCGACGCCATGATGCCGTAGCGGGCGTTCGGTGAGTCCATCGTGATGCGGTTGACCTTGTTGGCGCGGGCAAAGGCGATCGCGGCAAAGCCCTTGTAGTCCTGCAGCCGCCGGTCCTGCTCGAAGCGGTCATCCGGCCAGCGCAGATTGAGGCCGCCCGGCGGCATCTCGAAATCGGCGGGGATGACGAACGGCGTCATCTCGTCGTTGAGGTTGATCTCGGCGGTGGTCTCCACCGTCTCGGTGATCACCTTCATGCCGACCCAGCAGCCGGAATAGCGCGACATCGCAATGCCGAGCAGGCCCATCTCGATCATCTCGTGGATCGAGGACGGGTAGAGATAGGGCATCAGCGCCGAGATGAAGGCATGGTCGGACTGATGCGGCACGGTCGAGGATTTGGCGCCGTGGTCGTCGCCGGCGAGACAGAGCACGCCGCCGTTCTTGGCGGAGCCGGCCGCATTGCCGTGGCGAAACACGTCGCCGCAGCGGTCGACGCCGGGGCCCTTGCCGTACCAGATGCCGACGACGCCGTCATACCTGCCGCCGGGCGACAGTGCGAGCTGCTGCGAACCCCAGATCGCGGTCGCCGCGAGGTCCTCGTTCACGCCGGGCTGGAACTTGATGTTGTACTGCTCGAGATGCTTGCGGGCGGAGAACAGCTGCTGGTCGTAGCCGCCGAGCGGCGAGCCGCGATAGCCGGAGATGAAACCGGCGGTGTTGAGGCCGGCGGCGCGGTCGCGCCGGATCTGGGCCATCGGCAGCCGCACCAGCGCCTGGATGCCGGTCAGGAAGATGTGGCCGGAGCTTGCGGTGTATTTCTGGTCGAGATTGATCTCGCTCTCGTTGAGTCCCATTCCGCCCTCTTGCCGTGCCTTGTCGGGGTGCGCGGCTGCCGCCGGCCGGCGGAAGCGCGCGTTCTGCCAATCATTTATGTCTGCTTTTGAAGAATGCGCATCACAAATCTCGTTTGCGCAGGGCAGCCAACCGAAATCGCAATTTCGTGGCGGGAGCCGGCCGCGGCTTTTGCGGTTTGTGTCGAAAACCCCCGCCGCCGCGAAATGGGATGATGCGTGCCATGGCTTTGGCGGCTCGGCGGACGGTTACTGAAGCGTTGTGGCCGGCGCGATTCCGGCACCAGACGAATTGTGCGATGCGACAAGACCGCCGCCGTTCATCCCCGATCGTCGCCCGCAAATACGAAGCGCGGCATGTTCCATTTGTAGCGGATCGCGAGCAGCCGGAACGACAGTCCGAGCGCGAAGGTCAGCGCCGTCCACCATCCGCTGGCGATGCCGAGCGACAAGCCGGTCGCATAGACCAGGCCCGTGACGAGGGACACGCTGGCGTAGAGCTCGGCGCGAAACAGCAATGGCACGTCATTGCACAGGATGTCGCGCAGCACGCCGCCGGCGCAGCCCGTGATCATCCCAGCGACGATGACGATGCCGATCGGCACGTTCATCTGCCAGGCGATGTCGCAGCCCGTCATCGTGAACACGACGAGGCCGACCGCATCGAGAACGAGGAACGCCATGGTCAGCCTGTGAACCAGGCGCGCCATCGCGATCGTCACGAACGGCGCCAGCACGGTCAGCAGCAGCAAAGACGGGCGCTCGACCCAGGCGAGCGGATAATGGCCGAGCAATACGTCGCGCAAGGTGCCGCCGCCGAGCGCGGTGATCGCCCCCAACAAGCAGACGCCCATCCAGTCCATGCTGCGGCGTCCCGCCGCCAGCGCAGCCGTCATCGCCTGCGCCGCCAGCGCCACCCAGGTCAACAGATGCAACACGCTGTCACCGGGCGGCAGGTTCCACATGAGGTGAGCTCCAGAAGTTCCAATAGAACGAGAATCGCAATGCTCGCGAGGAACCTTAGCGCGCCGTGCAACGATACAAATTGGGATTCGCGCAGGTTTCGCGGAACGGCCCGGAGCCGCCCTGGTTGTCAGGTGACAATCACCAGGAGGATGAGATGGCCAACGAACGGCTTCCCAACGAACGTTATCCCGACGGCATGAACCGTCCCGACATGTCCACACGTCCCGACATCACTGGGGCTGGAATGACGGGAACAGATTATGAGCGCACGCCGCCAGTGGACAACCGGCTGCAGCCCGATCTCGAGCCGACGAACGCCCCCAGCTCGACGGGCCGCATCGCGGCCTATGCCCTGGGCATCGCGATCCTGCTCGGCGCGGTGTTCTACGGCCTGAACAACATGTCGATGCGCAACGACCAGACGAGCACCACACCGGCTTCGCAATCGGCCTCGACCACCAAAGATAACACCTCGACCGGCGTGACGACCGGCGCCGCGGGAGATCGCACCACACCGCCGCCGGCGGCCCCGAGCGACAAGCCCAACGCCGTCAAGTAGTCTCGCGGACGGCAATCAGCGGTCTCACTCCTGGGCGGCGGGTGAGCAATCATCCGCCGCCGCTTTTTTGGCGAGTCCTCCAACAAATTACGCGAAGTGTGCGAGGGCCGCCGTGGAACCATAGCAGCGCGAACCGATTGGCTCATTGACACTCTCACCCAGGAGATACGTAATGAAAGCTCTCTCCATAGCTATCGCAGCCGCGGCAAGCACGCTGGCCGTGACCGCCGCTTCGGCGGCACCGATCTCTCCCGCAGCCTCGGCGGTCCCGCAACGCGACATCCAGAACGTCCGGATGGTCTGTAACGAGGAAGGCCGCTGTTGGCGCGAGCGCAGTGAACGCCGCGTCATCATTCAAGGCGAAGATCGCGATTCCTACGCGTACGCTCCGCGCGAGCGCTACATCGAGCGGCGCGGCTATGAAGACCGCGGCGGCATCGGCTTCCGCGCTCCGGGCGTGAGCGTCGGCATCGGGACGGATCGCTACTAAGCGATTTCCGCGAACTCAGACTGAAAAGCCGCGGCAGAGTCCGCGGCTTTTCTACAGGCGGATGAGATCGGGATCTGCGGGAGGCCGGGCGCGCAGCCCGATCTCAACCGAAGATCCTGTTCAGCTCGCCGCCGGGATAGCCGTTGGCCAGTTCGGTGAAGGTGCCCTGCTCAGCCATCTCCTTGGCCGCCCGGATGAAGCCGGCCCAGGCCATCCGGGCCAGCGAACCGCCGACGCTGATGCGGCGCACGCCGAGCTCGGTGGCTTGCCCCAACGACAGGCCAGAAGCGCCGATCAGAAGGTTGACCGGCTTGGGCGCCACGGCTTTCACGACCGCAGTGATCTCCTCGATCGTCTTGATCCCGGGCGCGTAGAGACAATCCGCGCCCGCTTCGGCATAGGCTGCGAGGCGGTCGGTCACGAGCTTGAGGTCGGGCTTGCCCCAGAGAAACGCCTCGCAGCGGCCGGTCAACAGCACGTCGGCGCCGGTCGCATCGATGGCCTGCCGGGCCGCGCGGATACGCGCGATAGCGAGCGCGCGCTCATAGAGCGGATCATCCCTGTCGCCCGTGGAATCCTCGATCGACAGACCGGCCACGCCGGTCGCGACCGCGCGCGTGACGTTGGCCGCCACACCCTCCGGCGCATCGGCGAAGCCGCCCTCGAAATCGGCATTCACGGGAATGTCGATGGCGGCGCTGAGCGATTTCAAATGGGCGAGCACCTCATCCAGTTCGACCTTGGTGTCCGCCTTGCCAATCGACCACGCGAAGCCGGCGCTGGTGGAGGCGATCGCGTTGAAGCCGAGATGCTGCAGCATCTTCGCCGTGCCGACGTCGAACGGGTTCGGCAGCACGAAGCAGCCGGCCTCGTGCAACTTGCGAAAGGCTGCGCGCTTGTCCGCCGTGTTGGTCGCCGTCATGTCATCCTCCCATGCATCGTCGCGTTGTGTGGCAGCATAGAGCCGCGATCATTGCGCCGCCACGACATTGCGCAAGAATGTTCGCTCTTCGCCCAGAATGAGCTTGTGCTCCTCGGCCTGCGCGAAGTTCGCCCGGCCCTCGGCATCGCCGCGCAAGGTCGCGCGATAGCGCTCGTAAGCCGCGAGACTGTCGAATGAAATCAGGCCGTAGGCGATGTCGTTGGTGCCTTCGTGAGGCATGAAATAGCCGATCAGGTCGCCGCCACAGCGAGGAATGATCGACAGCCAGCGCTTGGCGTAGGCCTCGAACACGTCGCGCTTGAACGGATCGATGCGATAGCGGATGAAGACGGTGATGGTCATGACAACCTCCGGTGAGTTCTGTATCATCGACACTATCCGCTTGCCCGACGAGAATGCTTCGTCTAGCATCGAAGTATGAAATCAGGTCCGGACATTGCGATGGTGGCGGCGCTGGTCGGCGATCCCGCCCGCGCCAACATGCTGACTGCGCTGCTCTCGGGCCGTGCGCTGACCGCGACCGAGCTCGCCCAGGAGGCCGGCGTGACGCCGCAGACGGCGAGCTCGCATCTTGCCAAGCTCGAAGGCGGCGGCCTGATCGAGCCGGAGAAGCAGGGTCGTCACCGCTACTACCGGCTCGCCGATCCCGACGTCGCCGACGTGCTGGAGAAGCTGGCCGGCCTCGCCGCGCGCGCCGGCCACATGCGGGTGCGCACCGGACCAAAGGAGCCGGAGCTGCGGCGCGCGCGCATCTGCTACGACCACCTCGCCGGCGATCTCGGCGTGCAGATGCTCGACAGCATGACGAGGCAGAAGCTGGTGCGCCGGCGCAAGCAGGAGATCGTGCTGACCGAGGACGGCGAACACTTCCTGGCGCAGCATCTGCGGATCTCGCCGGAAATGCTGGCGCATCCCCGCCGGCCCGTCTGCAAGGCCTGTCTCGATTGGAGCGCGCGGCGGCATCATCTCGCGGGCACGCTTGGCGCAGCGTTGATGAAGCGCTTCACCGAGCTGAAATGGGCGGCGCGCGATGCCACCCCAGGCAGCCGCGTGGTGAATTTCAGCCGCGCCGGCGAAAAGCATTTCGCGGCGCTGTTCGGTCCGGCCGAAGACTGACGATCACGCGCTCTTTATCGCAGCGCCTTCCTGCCTTGCGGCCAAAACCAACACGGGGCACGGAACGACCATCTCATTCCCGTCTTTCCTGGAATCTCCATGTCCCGTTTCGCCGGGCGCGACAATCGCCGCGAAAGCGAGCACCGCATCGCAGAGGACGACGCCGCGCGAGCCCTACGGCATCAATCTCGAAGGCTTCCCTACCCCGTACCCGGTCAGCCTGCTGCCTCTGTTCAATGACGGCGAGCAGAACGCGCCGGAGGCCCCACTCGCGACGGAAGCAGCGCTTGTCGTGAGGCAGCTGTGCCGACATCACCAGTGGTGACGACGGTGCCAACGGCGGCGCCAGTGCCGATGATGGTGATGCCAGCCCCAATGACGGCGCCGCCAACCCCAATGCCGCCGGCGCCAGCCCCAATGATGGCCGTGACCATGGTGTCCGTGATGATGACCGTGATGCCCCCAGCGAACCTGCTCCGGCGCGAGCCGATCGGCCTCATCCTGCGAACCGACCGCGCGCTCGACGTGCTGATCCCTTGCTGAAGGCGCCGCTTCGTTCAGCGGCAACGGCGAGAGCGGCGCAGCGACCGCATCGGTGGTGCGGAGCACGGCGCCGGCCGCCGCCGCGCAGCCGAACCCGAATGCCAGCTTGAGGAAATTCCGTCGTTCCATCGCACGCCTCCATGATCCACGAGCCAGAGCATGTAGTGAGTATACGGCCGATCACCTGAACGTGAGCTGAACTGGCGCATGCCCGCGACACCACCATGGCTCTGCCACCTTCGCCGATCCTGGTACGCGCCGCCGGCCGATCACTCCTCGACCGCCTGCGCCAGCACGAAGCTCTCACGCGTCCGCGTCACGTACGACGAAGATGGCTGACGGCATCGAGTTTCCTCCGGTCCGTGTTGGTGTCGTCACGGAGCAGGATCAAAAACGCGACCTCGCCGTCGTCTCGATCATCGCCGCGCGATGACGGGAGACTATCAAAATCAACGAGGCCCGGAGTGCCTAGGAGTCCGGGCCTCGTCACCTCGCGACCTCGCGCGAGCGAAGCCGGTCGGTATTCAACGAAATCTAGCGCCCGTTCACACGGATCGCATTGAGCTGGCTCAAAACGTCAGTAGCAGCGCGTGATCGTGACGGAGTGATCGCCGCCGCGGCGGCCCGGTACCGTCACGGTCTGCATCGGACAGCTCGACACATAGGGGCGATCGGACGGCACGACATTCGGCGGATAGCGGTGAACCCAGTCCCACGGGACGTCATACGTATAAGTGTAGCGCACGTCCGCCGATGTGTGCTCGGGGATCTGCTGCGGCACGGGCTCGCCAGGGCCGCCATAGGCGAAAGCGCCGGCGGCCGGCAGATAGGAACGATAGCCGCGGTGGTGCTGACGGACAAAGGGCCGCGCGCCAAGCGCCGGCGGGACGACCTGGCTCGGCCCCGCCTGACCGGCGGCGACGGGCGCAGCCACCGCGGCGCCGGACTGGGCCGACGCGGCCTCGGAGGAGAACATCAGCGCGGCGGCTGCCGCGCAGACGACCAGAACTCTGGAATTCCGATATGCCGATGTTCCGACAGCCATGATACGCGACCCTACTCTTCTGACCCACCAGCGATCGATAAATGCTAGGCCAGCGGCCCAGTTCCCGCAAACCCATCGTTAAAGGTTAGTTAAGACACAGGCTTAACGCCAGGGGCGGAAACGGCGCAGATTGCCGCGCCGCTCCGGCGGCAGCGCGCTGCGGTCGCCGGACTTCGTCAAATACGAAGGCGACACGCCGGTGCGCTGCCCTCCCACTTCTTCACTCCCCCTCAGAGCGGCAGATTGTCGTGCTTCTTCGCCGGCATTTCCATCTTCTTGTCGCGGAGCATGGCGAGTGCACGCGCGATGCGGCGGCGGGTGGAGTGCGGCATGATGACGTCGTCGATGTAGCCGCGCTCGGCGGCGATGAACGGCGACAGGAAGCGGTCCTCGTATTCCTTGGTGCGCGCGGCGATCTTCTCCGGATCCGCCATGTCGGCGCGGAAGATGATCTCGACCGCGCCCTTGGCGCCCATGACCGCGATCTGCGCCGTCGGCCAGGCGTAGTTCATATCGGCGCCGATCTCCTTGGAGGCCATGACGTCGAAGGCGCCGCCATAGGCCTTGCGGGTGATGATCGTGACCAGCGGCACCGTGCACTGCGAATACGCGAACAACAGCTTGGCGCCGTGCTTGATCAGCCCGCCATATTCCTGCGCGGTGCCCGGCAGGAAGCCCGGCACGTCGACGAAGGTGACGATCGGGATGTTGAAGGCGTCGCAGAAGCGGACGAAGCGCGCGGCCTTGCGCGAGGCATCGCTGTCGAGCACGCCCGCCAGCACCATCGGCTGGTTGGCAACGAAGCCGACGGTGCGGCCGGCGATGCGGCCGAAGCCGGTGACGATGTTCTTGGCGAAGCCTTCCGCGATCTCGAAGAAGTCTCCCTCGTCGACGACCTTCAGGATCAGCTCCTTCATGTCGTAGGGCTTGTTCGGATTGTCCGGGATCAGCGTGTCGAGCGACATGTCGACGCGCTCGATGTCGTCGAAGCTCGGCCATTCCGGCACGCCGTCGCTGTTGTTCGACGGCAGGAAGTCGATCAGCCGGCGCATCTGCAACAGGGTCTCGACGTCGTTATCGAACGCGCCGTCGGCGATTGAGGAGCGCGTCGCGTGCACCGAGGCGCCGCCGAGCTCTTCCGCGGTCACGACCTCGTTGGTGACGGTCTTCACGACATCTGGGCCGGTCACGAACATGTAGCTCGTGTTCTTCACCATGAAGATGAAGTCGGTCATGGCCGGCGAATAGACGTCGCCGCCGGCGCACGGGCCCATGATGACGGAGATCTGCGGGATCACGCCGGAGGCCAGCACGTTGCGGCGGAACACATAGGAATAGCCCGCGAGCGCCGCGACGCCCTCCTGGATGCGGGCGCCGCCGGCGTCATAGAGGCCGATGATGGGCGCACGCGCCTTCATCGCCATGTCCTGCAGCTTGGTGATCTTCAGCGCGTGGGTCTCGGACAGCGAGCCGCCGAACACGGTGAAGTCCTTGGCGAACACGAAGGTCTTGCGGCCGTTGACAGTGCCCCAGCCGGTGACGACGCCGTCGCCCGGGACCTTGGTCTTCTCCATCCCGAACTCGGTCGAGCGGTGCTCGACGAACATGTCGAACTCCTCGAAGCTGCCCTTGTCGAGCAGCAGCTCGATCCGCTCGCGGGCCGTCAGCTTGCCGCGGGCATGCTGCGCCTCGATGCGCTTCTCGCCGCCGCCGAGCCGCGCGCCGGCGCGCCGCGTCTCCAAGGTGTCCAGGATGTCCTTCATGCGCGTCCCGCCCGTTCCCGATCTCGTGAGTGTTGGCGGCCTTCTAACACGGCTATTTCGGAGGCGAAAAGCGGCTTTCGGACGGGCCGCCCCTCCTCCCACAGTTCGGAATTGGAAGCAGAATCATGGATATGGCCGCTCGACCAAGCCTTGCCGATCCGGCTGACGACGCAGCCCGGGGCGCCGTGCGGGGCGGCGTCCGCCTGCTGTTGCGGCTCGAAGGGCTGGTGCTGGCGGCCGCGGCGATCGCCTTCTACGCCCATCGAGGGGACTCGTGGTGGCTGTTTGCGGCCCTCTTCCTGGGGCCCGACCTCAGCTTTGCCGGCTATCTCGGCGGCCCCCGGATCGGAGCGGCCGTGTACAACGCCGCGCATGCCACGCTGCTGCCGGCCGCCCTGCTCGCGGTCGGACTGGCGCTTGGCGTGCCGCTGGCGACCCAGCTCGCCACCATCTGGCTCGCCCATATCGGCGTCGACCGGCTGGTCGGCTACGGCCTGAAATACACCGACGGCTTCGGCTTCACCCATCTTGGCCGGATCGGGCCTGCCGCGCCGCGAGGCTGAACGCCGGATGCAGGGACCTGCCGCGACAGGTAGGATGCCGGCATGATCCGATTCCGAGACATGGCCGGCCTGGACCGGCGCAGCCTGCTGCGCGGCGCACTGCAGGCCGGACTGGTGACGCTCGGCACGCCGCTGGCGCGCACGGCGCTCGCCCAGGCTCCGCCGCTGAAATCCAACCCGTTCACGCTCGGCGTCGCCTCCGGCGATCCCAGCCCCGACGGCTTCGTGATCTGGACCCGGCTCGCGCCCGAGCCGCTGCAACCGCGCGGCGGCATGATCGCGCTGCCGCGCGAGGTGAGCTGGGAGGTCGCGACCGATCCGGCGATGACGACCATCGTGCAATCCGGCATTGCGATCGCCCGCATCGAGCTGGCGCACTCCGTCCATGTCGAGATCGAGGGCCTCGCTCCGGCCCGCGACTATTTCTATCGCTTCCGCCTGCCGGAGGCGGAGAGCCCGATCGGGCGTGCGAGGACCTTTCCCGCCGCCGGCGCCGACGTCGCGCAGATGCGGTTCGCTTCCGCCGGCTGCCAGGAATGGGACCGCGGCTTCTACACGGCGTGGCGTGCGATCGCGCAGGACCATCTCGACTTCGTCTTCCACTATGGCGACTACATCTACGAGAATGCGTACGCCGCCGAGTCCAAGGGCGTGGCGCTGCCGCGCACCATGCCGAAGCAATTCGCCACCTGCTACACGCTGCCGGAGTACCGGCAGCGCTATGCGCTCTACAAGACCGATCCCGACCTGCAGGCCGCGCACGCCGCCTGCCCGTTCCTGCCGAGCTTCGACGATCACGAGGTGATGGACAATTGGGCCGGCGATCGCGACAAGCGCGACACGCCGCCGGAGGCGTTCCTGTTCCGGCGTGCCGCCGCCTTCCAGGCCTGGTACGAGCACATGCCGGTGCGCCGCGCGCAGTTGCCGCGCGGACCCGACATCCTCGCTTTTCGCCGCCTCGCCTTTGGCAGGCTCGCCGACATCGCCGTGCTCGACACCAGGCAATACCGCTCGAAGCAGCCCTGCGGCGACGGCATCAAGGCCTGCCCCGAGGCCGACGAGCCGAGCCGCACCATGATGGGCGCGCAGCAGGAGCGGTGGTTCGCCGAGGGTCTGCGCGGCAGCCGCGCAACCTGGCAGGTGCTGGCACAGCAGGTGATGTTCGCCCCGCTCGACTGGCGCTCGTTTCCGTGGCTGCCGTCGTCGGACGTGCCGCTGCGCAGCCTCGACAAATGGGACGGCGCCAGCGCCGCGCGCGACCGCGTCATGCAGATGCTGCGCGAGGCCGGCATCACCAACACCGTCGTGCTGACCGGCGACCTGCACAAGGGCGTCGCGCTCGAGCTGAAGCAGGATTGGCGCGATCCGGCCTCGCAATGCGTCGGCGTCGAATTCCTGGCGACGTCGATCTCGTCGGACGGCGACGGCTTTGCGCGCTACGACAACGAGCCGACATTGTTCGCCAACAATCCGCATCTGAAGTTCTTCAGCAACCAGCGCGGCTACATCAGGCATGTCGTGACGCCGGCCCGCTGGCAGGCCGACTACCGCGTCGTCGACCGCATCAGCGTAGCTGACGGCACCGTGTCGACCGCGAAATCCTTCGTCACCCTGGCCGGCAGGCCGGGACTGGCCGACGCCTGAGGCGACGCGCGCGCGGCAAGGCCGCCGCCACGTCGTGTGGCGATCTGCTCGCTGACAACAGCCGGTCGTCCTGCCGCGTAGGGTCGAGGTCATGACTGGGACGCACCGTGCTTGGCGTGATCGCACCCGGAGAGATTTCGCTTGAAGTCGCCGCTTCGAGGCATGACGTCGCGATCCCCGCGGCGGAGTGCGCCCGGGCTTTGCTTGAGTTCGTCCCCTTCCGTGGAAGAAGAGGCGCAAGGAAGGCCGGGAGCCTGCCGCCCCCATGGCCCCCGTGCAGAGAAAATGCACGGGGCAGGAACCACAGGTTCGGCTGGGACTTCCCGGCCCTCCCTGCGCGATGGTTTGAACGGGTAGAGTCGAGGAAGGGCGCGGTGGCTTGGGCCATTCGGCAACGCCCCGTTTCCCTTCCCCGCTCATCGAACCGGACGTGCGCGTTTCGCGCATCCGGCTCCCGGGCAAGCTCTCATGCCTTCGCCCACGGCAGGTTACGCGTCGACTTCGGCAGCCGTACCAGCCCCAACGTCTCGTAGAGGTACCGGTCGGGGAAGCGATTGTACCCCTGGCCTTGAACCCGATGCTTTTCGCATAACCACTTGCGCAGCCGATGGATGGCATGGGCGTCGACCGCCCTGTAGGCCGGTGAGACCGGCCCGAGGCGGAAGTAGTTCGCCCATCCGGTGAGTTTGGCGTTGAGCCGCTTCACCACCTTCTCGGCTGATAACGTCGTCCTGTGCCGGCCTGTCTCGTCCCCGACCGCATCGCAGATTCGCTTGATGCTCTTCTTCGATGGCTTCGAGTTGAGGTGGGCCTTCCCGGTCTTGTGGGAGTAGCACCGTCCGAACGTGTAGCCCAGGAAGTCGAACCGCTCTTCCGGCAGGTGGCAGATTCGTGTCTTGTCCTCGTTGACCGCCAGTTGCAGTTTCTTGATGACCTCTCGCATCGTCTGCATGGCGATGTCGGCCGTACCCTTGCAGCAGATCACCAAGTCGTCGGCATAGTTGACCATGACGGCCTTCAGCCGCCGCCGCGCGCCCGATTGTCTCCACCACAACACCAGCCGTCGCATGTACAGGTTCGCCAGCAGCGGGGAGATCGGAGAGCCCTGCGGGATGCCGCGGTGCTCGTCCCGATTCCACGTGGTCCGACGCTTGCGCCCGCGATCGTCCGTCTCCTCGACCGGCGCCTCGATCCACATCTTGATCAGATGCAGCATGTGCCGGTCGGAGATCCGGCGCGCCACTGATTTCATCAGCGGTCCGTGCGGTATCTCGTCGAAGTAGCCACGCAGGTCCGCGTCGACGACGGCCGTGTACCCCAGATTGAGCAGGCGGTTCACGGTCTCCACCGCGTCCAGCGCAGTCTTGCCGGCGCGGTACGCATATTGCTCGGGCTCCAGATCGGCTTCGAAGATGGGCTCGAGCACCAGCATCGCCGCCGTCTGAACCACCCGGTCGCGTATCGTCGCGATCCCCAGAGGTCGCATTTTCTTGCTGTTCGGCTTCGGAATGTAGACCCGTCTGACCGCTTGCGGCCGATACGTCTTGTTCCTGAGCTCTTCCGCCAGTTCTCCGAGCCACGGATTCCAGCCATTGTCGACATCCGGGCTCTTGTGATCCGCGGACGACGCACCTTGGCCTCCATACGCCTCGATGGCCTCGAACGTCTGACCGTCCACACCAGCCGCGCCGCCATTGGCTTTGCATCTGGCATAGGCGAAGCTCAGAACGTCCGCCCGAGACACCTTGTCGTACAGAAGATAGAACCTGAACCCGGGTTCTGCCTTCGCTTTCGCATGTAACGCAGTCTGCAGCTTCCGGACACTTGGTGGAGTTTCGAGGTGACCCAATCTCCCCTCCCGCGCCACTTCCTACATCGGCTTGAACGAGGGCTCCTTTCCTCCACCGGCATTACCCGGCTTCCCCGGTACTACGAGCCCATCCGACTCCCCGCCGCGCCCGGTCCGACCTTCACAGGTCTCCGGTTGGTCTCTCGCTCGACCGCGCAATGGGGTCTCCCGTGTTGCTTCGGTTCTCGCTGTGGACGTGCCGTCGTCACTACCCCGGTGGAGCCGCTGGGTGCGCGTGTCGCTCTCTTCCCCAGCGATGTCAGCTTTCCCTGTAATAAGGCCAGGTCAGCCTCCACATCGAACTTTTCGAGGCCTGCTCGACGTTCACTCGTGTTACAGCCCGCCCACTCGCCAAGTCACCTCGTGACCCTCTCCACCGGAGGCTTCAGCCGGGTCGTTACCTCGCCGACTGCTCCGATTGCTACCGGCTGGAACGACATTTGCCGGAAGGGACTTTCACCCTCTCAAGAACCGCGCCTTTCCACGGCGCACGTTATACGTGATCTCCCCGGGGACCGGCTTGATTGCCCCCGTCGCCAGCGGATCATCCCCACCGACTTGGCCTCAGCACCGGGAGGCCAGGACCACACGATTTCGCCGTCGCATCGCTCCGTTCGTCGGCCCGATCGTGAGACCAGGCTGCAGACCGACACGCCCACCGCATCCCCGGCCCGACGTTCGTGACGATCGCGAAACGTCCCTCTTGGCGGGCCGGGATGCGCGGAAATGTGGAGGTGATTTGCCCGACGGTGCAAGTGATCAGTCCGCGACAAACTGGCACGACGGGCAGTTCGGGCATGGATGATATGCGAGGATTGCCCGTCGGGCAGAGGCCTCCTTTCTGTCCATCGCTTTCTGGACAACTATGACGACGCCTCTCCACGCCATAATCGAATTCGCCAGCAAAGCTGAGCCTGCTGGCCAGCTCGGGCACCTTAAGCTATGGTTGCGTGTGAGGCAGGCGGCTCCTCACATCCTGCCGAAGGGCATCTATGGCTGGCGCCTGGACCGATGAGCAGAACGACGCCATTGTCGCCGATTATTTCGCGATGCTCGCGGATGATGTCGCGGGGAGACCGTACAACAAAGCCGAATGTAACCGTGCCGTGCAGGCATCGACCGGCCGAACACACGGTTCGATCGAGTACAAGAATCGAAATATCAGTGCCGTACTCAAGGGGCTCGGCGAAGAATGGATCGCTGGCTACAGGCCCGCCTTCAATTTTCAGTCCTCACTCGAAGTTGCCGTAGCTCGCTGGCTGGACCGCAACCCGGAATGGCTCGCACGAACGACGCGGGCGGCAGCGATCTCATTAGGATCAGGCTATGGGGAGCCTCCGCCACTGTGGATCGGACCGCCTCCAACACACAGCAACGCGCCTCCCCCTGAAGAGCTCGAACAGATGGTGGTGATTGCCAGAAAATACGATGTGGGGGCACGGGACGCGCGCAATCGCGCGCTCGGCCGCGCCGGTGAAGAACGCGTTCTGGCCCATGAGCGCTCAACTCTGCTGGCCGCAGGCCGGACCGATCTCGCGCGCCAAATTCGATGGGTTTCCGACGTCGATGGCGACGGCGCGGGCTATGACATCAGGAGCTTCGAACCCGACGGTCGAGAACGGCTCATCGAGGTTAAGACGACGAACGGCTGGGAACGCACGCCATTTCACATCACTCGAAATGAGCTCGCGATTGCCGAAGCGTATCGCGACGACTGGCTCCTGGTGCGACTATGGAATTTCGCCCGAGATCCGCGAGCCTTCGAGTTGCGACCTCCCCTCGAAGCGCATGTCTCGTTGATGGCGACGAGCTATCAGGCTAGCTTTCTGTAGCGATCAAATCCCGCAGCGCACCACACGCTGCGTTGTCCACCAGTCTCGCTCTTCGCAGGTCATGACGCCGTTTGACAGCTCCGTGATCCCTCGTTCTACTTGGTTGCCAAGCCGCAACAAGCGGCGAGCCAGGAGGACGGTCATGGAGCGACATAATAGTGCCGCGCCGTCGGCGCTTGATGCGCCCGCTCGTTTCAGACTTACCGACGCATTGCCTCGAGCCGCTCGACGGTCGCTGCGGCTGACGGCAGCGACCGTCGTCACGATCCTGCTGACCGCGGCCGGTCTCAGCCTCTGCAGCCGCGCCCATGCCCAAGGCATCCCCAAGGACACGCCTGCCCGGATCGAGATGTATCCGATCCCCTCGCTCACATTGTCCGACCGGCAGTTCCTGTCCGGCGACGACAATGGCAAGCCGGTCACGGTCGTGGGCGAGCTGCGCGTCGCGCAAGGCAGCGGCCGGCTGCCGGTCGTGGTGCTGATGCATGGATCGGGCGGCGTCGGCGGCAACATCGCGGCGTGGAGCCGCACCTTCAATGCGATGGGGATCTCGACCTTCGCGATCGACGGCTTCACCGGACGCGGCATCACCGCCACCAGCACCAACCAGGCGCAGCTCGGCCGGCTCAATTTGATCATGGACATCTATCGCTCGCTCGACGTGCTGGCGAAGCATCCGCGCGTCGATCCCGAGCGCATCGTGCTGATGGGATTTTCGCGCGGCGGTCAGGCGGCGCTGTATGCGAGCCTGGAGCGTTTCCACAAGCGCTGGAACAATTCCGGGCTGCAATTTGCCGCCTACATCCCGTTCTATCCGGACTGCTCGACGACCTATGTCGGTGAGACCGATGTGGTGGCGCGGCCGATCCGGATCTTTCACGGCGGACCGGACGACTACAATCCGGTGCGGACCTGCAAGGCCTATGTCGAGCGGCTGAAGGCAGCGGGCCGCGACGTTGCGCTGACCGAATATCCGGACTCGCCACACGGCTTCGACCTCGGCCTGCTCGGCGCCAACATGCTCGTCGTCGCGCCGAAGGCGCAGACCGTGCGCAACTGCCGCATCAAGGAGAGCGACAGCGGGATGCTGATCAATGCCGAGACGCAGCAGCCCTTCACCTATCAGGACGCCTGCGTCGAGCTCGATCCGCATGTCGGCGGCAATCCCGCCACCGCCGAGGCCGCGCGCCAGGCGGTAACGGACTTCCTGCGCACGCTGTTCAAACTGTCGTGAGCAAAAATAGAACGATTTGGATCAATTCTTGAGGTGACAGATCGAACGCATCGGGTGTTCCTGCGTTGTCGCTCACTTTTCGACGATGAAACGGAGCCCGATGATGCGCGCCTCTCGCCTTGCGATCCCCACTTTGCTGACTGCCCTTGCTCTGGCTGGCGCCGCCCATGCCGCGCCGGCCTCTCCGTTCCGCGGGCTGGAAGGCTCCTGGAGCGGCGGCGGCGTACTCAGCATGTCCGACGGCAACCAGGAGCGGCTGCGCTGCCGCGCGGCCTATGACGTCGGCGGCGCCGGCGAGCAACTGCGGCTCAACATCCGCTGCGCCAGCGACAGCTACAACATCGATCTCTCCAGCGACGTCGCCTATCGCGGCGGCGAGATCTCGGGGCAATGGAGCGAGGCAAGCCACAATGCCTCCGGCACCATCGAGGGCCGCGCCGCCGGCAACCGCATCGAGGCGCAGGCGCGCGGCCAGACGTTTTCGGCCGGGCTGTCGCTGACGACGCAGGGACGCCGGCAGACGGTGTCGATCCGGCCGGCGGGCACGGAGATCACCGGCGTCAATTTGGAGCTGTCGCGGCGGTGACGAGAATGTAGGGTGGGCAAAGGCGCGCAGGAGCGACGCTTGCGTCGCTCCGAGCACCGTGCCCACCGCGCCGGGCAAGACGGTGGGCACGGCGCGCGACGGCGTCATCTGCGACTAAGAATGTGCCTCGCGCCTTTGCCCACCCTACTGTCAATCACCTACAGCGCGCCGATGTCCTTCAGGCAGGCTTGCGCCAGCGTCATGCGGTCCGCAACATGGCGCTCCTCGGGGCAATCCATGTTGAGCGCGAACACGGTGGGCTGGTCACCCTTGTCGACCCAGCCGACCATCCAGCCGAGCGCGCCCTGCTCCTTCCCCAGCAGCCCCGACTTGAAATGGATCACGGCCTCGCCGACCTTGGTGGTCGGGATGATGTCGCGGGTCAGATCCTGGCTGCGCTTCGACACCGGCAGCGCGCCGCGCCTGAGGCGGTCGATGAAGTCGACCTGCTCGACGGGATCGATGCGAAGCGCGCCTGTCAGCCAGAACTGGTCGATGCCGCCGCCGATATCGTGATTGCCGTAGTCGAGCTCCTCGAGATATTTCTGCATGCGCTCAGGACCGATCCGGCGCGCGATCTCCTGATAGACCGGGACGGCGGAGACCGCGATCGCGCTGCGCAAGGTGTGATCCTTGTTCCAGGCCTCGATCGATCTCGTGACGCCATCCCATTTGAACACGTCCTTGTCGGGATCCTCGACGACGCCGGTCTCCAGCGCGATCAGCGAATTGGCGACCTTGAAGGTCGAGGCCGGCAGCTTCGCCTCGCCGGAGCGATCGGTGTCGCTGGCGATGATGAGATAGTCCTCGACCTTGTAGGCCAGGAACGTGCCCTTGGTGCCCTCGTCGGTGAAGCGCTTGACGAGATCGCCACGGACCTCGTTGCGCGGCGGGGCGACATGCGCGAGCGAGCGCGCGGGCAACAGGCTGGCGCCGGCCATCAGGGCAAGCGCATGGCGGCGGCTCATCATGGACATCGCAAGTCTCCGTCGTCGTTCGCCCTCCCTACCACACGGCGGTGACGACCGACGCATGACGGAGATCACAAATGCGGCGCTAGCGCATCGGACGCGACAGATTGAGCACGAACACCAGCACCTCGGCGACGGCCTTGTAGAGCTCCTCCGGGATCTCGTCGCCGAGCTCAACATTGGAGAGCGCGCCGGCGAGCACCTCGTTCTCCTCGATCGGGATGTCGTGCGCCTTGGCGACCTCGATGATCTTGGCGCCGATCGTGCCCTTGCCCTTGGCGACGACGCGCGGCGCGCCCTGGCCCTTGTCATAGTGCAAGGCGACGGCGAGCTGGGTCTTGTTGGCGGCCTTCACCTCGATGCTCATAGCGCGCGATCCAGGAAATGGCCGGCCTTGGGCGGCATCACGGCCGGCGGCGCGCCGTCCTGCACCACGAGATCGCCCGGCGACAGCTCCGCGCGGCTGAGGGCCTGGCTGAGTTCGGAGAGACCGGCGCGCAACCGCGCGGCGGTGACCGGACGCTCGGCCCACATCCGCACGGAGGTGCGCTCGGCGCTGAAGCTGATCATGGCATGCACCGGGCCGGCCGGCTCGACGTCGAGCGAGAAGCGCGCCCGCCAGACGCGCTTGGCCGCGTCCGGCGACTGCGTGCCGCCGTCACGCGAGATCTCGAACTGTGCCATCGCGGTCCCTTGCGGGGTGGCGAAGGGAATCTCGAAATTCCACCGCGGCAGCGCCGGATCGGTGCGCGCGGTCGAGGCGTCCGGGCGATCCGGCAGCGAGGCGACCTGCAGCAGGGTCTGGCGCGACAGCGCCTGGTCGGCCTCGTCGAGCAGGCGATGCGCGATCGCCGGCAGCGGCGTATCCGGGCCGAGCGTCGCCGTCGCCACGGCCTGCGGCATCGGCGCAGCCCCGCGGAACGGCGGCGGTGGCGTGTTGGTGCGCACGACCATTTCGGCGCGGCCATTGGCGTTGCGTCCGGGAACGAGGCCGGCGGCGCGCGGAATCTGCTGCTGCGCTTCCTGCAGCACGGCCAGCACCGTGCCGGGCGTGAGCGACTGCGCCTTGGCGCCCGTCAGGGTCTCGATCAGCGCCGAGCCGGTGAAGCCGGCAGACACGGTGTCGGGCCGCCCCATTGCCGTTGCCCAGGGCTGGGGCGGCAGCTCGATCTCGACGTCGGGCACCAGCGAGGGTGCAGTGCTCTGTTGTTGCGCGGCGGCGGCGCGGCCGGCCTCGGACAGCACCGAGGCGTAGGAGCCTCCCGGCGACGCCGACGTCGAGGCCGCCATGCCGGGATCGACAGTCTGCAGCACCGTCGCCAGCGTCTGGCGCAGCACGATCAGCGCCGCCTTCAGGTCGGGCGTGCCGGCGCCGGCGGTGCCATTGGCGAGCGAGGATTCCAGAAACAGGCCGGAAAGCCGCACGGCGCTCTGCACATCCTCCGCGGTCAGCGCCGGCGATAGCTGGGTCTGCTGCGCCAGCACCTGGGCCACGGCCGCGCGCAACGCCGGCGGAAGATTGGGCGAGTCGGCGACGGCCTGGAGATCGGCGAACAATTGGCCCTGGCTGCCCTGGCGGGTCGCCGCCTCCTCGCTGGCGATCGACAATGCGAGCCGCTCCAGCCCGGTCAGCGGATCCGGCGTCGGGGGCAAGGTTGGCGCCAGCCGGCCGGTGACGTCGACGACGGTGGCCGCCGGCGTCGGGGTGCCACTGGTTCCAGTGGCAGCGCTGCCGCCCTGGCCGACGATGGCGAGCTGCAGCCCCTGCGCGGTCTGCGACACTGCGACCTGCACGGTCTGGCCGGCCTGCAGCGGCAGCTCGCTGGCGAGCTCCATCGACAGGTTTCCGATCGCGACCTGGACCAGGTTCTCGGCGAGCACCTGCTGCACCCTGGCGCTGAGCAGCGCACCGGCCTGTAGCGTGGTCGCGGCCTGCGGCGCGGTTCCGGCCGGCGAGCTGCCGACGCCGCGGACGGCGCTCACGGAAGGCGACGGGGTGACACTCTGGACCATGCGCGTACTCGGGTTACGCGCAGAGCCTAGCGGGTGCCCCTAAACCCGGCGTTAACCGGCCTCAGAGGGCGGCGTCGACCGCCCGGAGGATGCGGACGGCGGCCTCATAGTCGATCTGCTTGGCGGCGCGGCGGCTCATCGCCTCCTCGTCGGCCCCCCATTGCGCGACGTTCCAGTCCTCGTCGACATGGGCCGCCGCCCAGACCTGGCCGGGGTCGCGCACCCCATGCACCAGCGCCAGCGCCAGCAGCGCCGAGCCGGTCAGTGTGGTGACGACATGCGCCGCCGCCACCGTCCACGGGCCCGTCGGCAGCGCACCGCGCGCCGCCTGCACCGCGGCGCCCGGCTGGGTCACATGCATGATGCCTTCAGACAGGATGAAATGCGCGCCCAGACTGTCGCGCGCCCAGTCCAGCACCGGGTCCCAATGCTCGGCCTCGCGCGCGACCAGCCCCTCGGGGTGGCCGGCGCGGTAGAACAACAGGTCGGACTGGAGATATTTGGCGATGTCCTCGCGCACGTCGTCGGTGCGATCGACCACTGACTGCACGACGCTGTTGGCGAACCGCGTCAGCGGCATCGTGGCGGGATCGATGCTGTCGCCCTGGGCCTGCCACTCGGCGGCCACCGCCTCCGCCAGCTCCCCGGCGGGAACGATGACAACGCGCCCCGACGGCGTGCGGATCGGCCGACCGTCAAGGGTCACGTTGAAGCCGCCCTCGGCGGCGGCGGTCCCGGCCTCCTTGTAGAAGCGCTTGCGCAGCGGCGTCCGCATCGCCTGGCGCGCCGATTCCTGCGGATCGAGCGGCGACCGGCCGACGACGTCGTCAAACAGTTCACGCATCAGAATTCCAGCCCTCTCGCGGGATGATCACAAGGGATCCGTCGTTTTCGCGCTAGATAAGCCCTGTCCGCCCGAAATGCGAGCTGCCGATGCGTGCCCTGCTGTCCGCCCTCGTCCTGATCGGCAGTGCCGCCCCGGCCGCGGCCGGCTTCCGCACCCCGGAATCGCTGGTCCGCAATGTCTATGCCCATTACGGCCAAGGCGTGCCGGAACTCTCCGCCGGGCTGCCGCGGACGGCCGAGGTCGCCCGGCAGTTCTTCGATCCGAGCCTGGCGAAAGCCTGGACCGCCCCGCGGCGCGAGCCCTACGACTTCCTGGTGCAGAGCCCACGCTGGAAGCTCGGCCCGGTCGCGATCTCGATCCTGCGCAAGCAGTTCGACAAGACCTATGTCGCCGCCAGCTTCGACAATCAAGGCCGCCGCATCACCCTGAACTTCATCGTCGTCAAGGGACCGGACGGCTGGGTCATCCTGGACGTCGAGACGCCGCACGATTCACTGCGGCTGTTCCTGGAGCAATTCCGGAACTGAGCGGCTGCGTAGATGCCGCTCACTCCTCCGGCGCGTTCTCGATCGGGTCGAAGCGGTCGTGCTCGAGCCCGAGCAGATTCCACGACTGCAGCATGTGCGGCGGCAGCGGTGCGGTGGCATCGATGACGCCGCCGCGCGGATGCGGGATGACGATGCGGCGCGCCAGCAGATGCAGCCGGTTCTGCAGGCCGCCGGGCAGCGCCCAGTTCTCGATGTTGAAATATTTGGGATCGCCGACGATGGGGTGGCCGATATGGGCCATGTGCGCGCGCAACTGATGGGTGCGCCCCGTGACCGGCTTCAAGGACACCCAGGCGAGCTTGTTGGCCGAGGCCTCGACCACGGCGTAGTAGGTCACCGCGTGGCTGGCGCCCTCGTCGCCATGCGCTGCGACGCGCATGATGGTATCCTCCTCGCTCTCCTCCTTGGCGAGATAGGTCGAGATGCGGCCCTGCTTCGGCTTCGGCACGCCGGCCACTAGGGCCCAGTAGATCTTGCGCGCTGAGCGGCTGCGGAAGGCGCCGGTCAGATGCGTGGCGGCGAAGCGGGTCTTGGCGATCAGGAGGCAGCCGGAGGTCTCGCGATCGATGCGGTGCACGAGCCGCGGCTTCTGACCCTTGGCGTCGCGCATCACCTCCAGCATCTGGTCGATGTGGCGGGTCATGCCGGAGCCGCCCTGCACCGCAAGCCCCGCGGGCTTGTTGAGGACGAGCACGTCGTCATCCTCATACAAGGTCATCGCCTTCAGGCTTTCGAGCGTCTTGCGCTCGCCCTCGGTGAGGCCGGCGCGCTCCCTGGGCGCATCGAGCTTGAGCGGCGGAATGCGCACGCTCTGGCCTTCCTCCAGACGATCCTTGCTATCAGCGCGCTTGCCGTTCACCCGCAGCTCGCCTTTGCGGACGATGCGCTGGATGTGGGAGAACGACAGGCCGGGGAAGCGCGCTTCGAGGAAGCGGTCGACGCGCATGCCGTTCTCGTCGGCGGTGACGACGACGGTCTGCACCTTGGTCGGCAGCACCGGCGTCTCGGGCTCGGGCTTCTTCGGCGGCGGTGCGGCGACCGGCTTGCGCTCGGCCCGCTCGGCGCCAAAGCGCACGGGCTTGCCGGCACTGGCGCGCTTGGCCGGCGGCCGCTCGCGCGACTCGAACGCGTCGCGACGATCCTCGCGCTCGGCGCGCGGGGCGCGGACGCGATCGCCCTTGCCCCGACCAAACTCGCTACGCGGTGCCGCCTCGCGCTCGCCGGCAAAACGGTCGCGCCGCGGCCGCTCGCCATCCGGACGCTTGGATGGCTCGCGCTTGGCTGGTGCGCCTGCGCTGCGCGCAGCCTCGGCCTTCGGCCGCTCGCCCTTGCGGCGGTCGGCGGGACGGTCGGATTTGCTCTGGGTTCGCTTGATGCGGCGGCTCATGGCAGGTTGCGTATCTCAAAAGCCACTGCCAGTCACGGCGAAATCGGGATAAATCGGCCCGGCGAGGCGTTGCCCCGCGAAATCGGACGTGATCGGAGCGAATTGAATGACGCTGACGAAAGTGGCCCTGACCATCGTAGCGACCGCGCTGACGCTGGGTGCCGCGCAAGCTCAACAAAGCCCGATGCCCGACGACATTGCCTGGAAGCTGATCGAGATCGGCCGGGCCATCGACCCGCCGAAGACCGCCGCGATCTACGCGCCGCTGCAGGCCAGGGAACCCTACATCGGCGTCAAGGTTCAGCGCGATGTGAGATACGGCACGGCCGAGCGCAATCTGCTCGACGTCTTCACGCCGGACAGCGCCGCCGCGCCCCGCCCGATCCTGATCTTCGTGCATGGCGGCGCCTTCATCGGCGGCAACAAGCGCACCACGCCGGACGGCCCGTTCTACGACAACATCATGCTATGGGCCACCAAGCACGGCTTCGTCGGCATCAACATCACCTACCGCCTGGCGCCGAAATTCCCCTGGCCCGCCGGCGTCGAGGACGTCGCCAGCGCGGTGCAATGGGTGGCCGCCCACGCCGCCGAGAACGGCGGCGATCCCGCGCGCATCTATCTGATGGGCCATTCGGCCGGCGCGGTGCACGTCGCGACCTATGTGGCGCATCCCGAATTCCACAAGGTCGCCGGTGGCGGCCTTGCGGGCGCGATCATGGCCTCGGGCGTCTACGACCTCACCGCGACGCCGCTCGGCGACCAGGAGATGGCCTATTTCGGCACCGATCCCTCGCGCTTCAAGGAGCGCTCGTCGCTATCAGGCCTGCAGGCCTCGAGCCTGCCGCTTATGATCGCCTCCGTCGAGCTCGACCCGCCGCGCTTCGTCGAGCAGTTCGACCTCTTGAAGCAGGCCGCCTGCAAACGGCCTGCGGGCTGTGCGCGCGCGGTGATGCTGCCGCAGCATAGTCACATGTCGGAGGTCTACTCCATCAACACCGAGGACGACCGGCTGACGCGGGAGATCGTGGAGTTCGTGCAGAGCGGGAAGTAAACTAACGTTCTGCTGTCACCGCAACGACGGCAGCTCTCTCAACCTAGGACGCGCCGGGTCGTCGGGCGCGTCCTCCGGCCCTAGCGCTGCGCGTGCAATTGGAGAGACTGCATTTCCGCTGCAGCGCTTGCGTCTATTTTCCGATCACCGATATGCTGACATTCTTTGGAATGTTGATTGGGTCGTTGGACTGGTTGGCAAAGTCCATGTGCCACCAGGTATTATCTATGAAGACGCTGATTACAGGAAGCGCCCCCGACTGTTTAACGGTGATGTTGTTACCGTTGCTCTGGAAGCTTGTTCCGATGCCGGCATTCACAGTATCGATGGTGCCGCCAGAAGACTTGGCAAGATCGAAGACCTCGGTCTCCTTGTCTCCAATGAATTTGATCTGCGAATGCCAGTTTAAGCGGACCGGTCGTGCCGCACTGGGCACAACGCTCAACGAAACTGCGTAGGTGCCAGCCCTCAACCTGTCGCAAGTCCATGAGAACGAATTGCCTCTAGTCACGGGTCCGGGGTCATCGGTCTGTGTAATAACACACCGGTTGGCGAATTTTTGCTCCGGAGGAATCGGAGGCGGCAAAGGCGTCAGAATCAGCGAATCGGAAAAACCGGCGTTTGCATCGTCGTTGAGCGCCAGCATGGAGGACTTGGCCGGTCTGTCGATGACGATAATTTTTTCACCGGCACTCACCGTTCCCGGCAGGGAGGCGTCCTTCGCCGCGGCACCCATCCATTTCACAGGAAGCGGGTTGGGACTGCCGCCAACCACGCCGTAAACTACACGGAACGACAGGTCGGAATCGGTTGCCTTGTCGGGAACAATGTACAAGCCTCGACTCTTCTGCCTGATACATTCCTTGTAAGCATCCGCCGCCTCGGCCCCGAGGCCTGTCCAAGAGATGTTGTGGAATTGCTCCTGCGAAAAACTCTCCGTCGTGCTTGTCTTGTAGCGGTCGATACTCTCACGGAACTGGTCGTAATTTGCGCCCACCGGCACTCCGTATATGACAGCAGATGCACCGGCCGATTCCTTGATCTTGTTATAAGCCTCCTTGTCTACGAACGTCGCCATTCGCCAATCGGACTTGGAAGCATCTATTTTGTTGTAGGTAGAGACGATCAGTGCTGCGTTGCACTCCGACAAGGACGCAGCCGCTGCACTTCCAGCACCGAAAATCACAAGGCTTACAGTGGATGCGACCGCTCCCAGCTTGAATATCATGGCTCGCTCCTGCGGGTATGAATTGTAAAAAAAGCTTTCCTAATGAGAGGAAGCTGCCCTTAAAGAATCGCTTTGTCCAGCTCCGAAAATGAGTTGCGACCGGACAGGGTCTCACAACAACTAGGGCTGCTGTCGAACTGCAGCCCCGCCTTCACAACACTTACCGACAACGCACTTGTTGGGCCAACGAGAAAGATGAGCTGGACGCGCGACGCAAAAATCGGTCTCGGGATTTCAAAAGTAGTCGCCAGAGTCGATGAAGGTGTCAAGCGAAGTCCGAGATCGATCCCGACTGCTTAACCGAAGGCCGCATCGCGACCGCTGCACCCAACGGCAGGCTTGCTGCACTGCGCAAGTTGGCGGAAGCTAGAAGATGGGCCGCGGTACCAGTCTGATTTTCTTGCTGGACGGTAAAATCAACGTAGTCCGGCGGAGCAACGATCAACGCCTCTGGAACGAGGCGCTATTCAACCGCCCCGCTCCTTCCGCAGCTTCGCCCAGTAATCGAGCCGCTTCCTGATCTCGCGCTCGAAGCCGCGCTCCGGGGGATCGTAGAACTGCTGGCGACCGAGGGCGTCGGGGAAGTAGTCCTGCCCCGAAAACGCGTCGGGCGCGTCGTGGTCGTACTGGTAGCCGGCGCCGTAGCCTTCGCCCTGCATCAGCTTGGTCGGCGCGTTGAGGATGTGCTTCGGCGGCAGCAGCGAGCCGCCCTCCTTCGCCACCCGCTTGGCGGCGCCGAAGGCCTTGTAGGCGGCGTTGGATTTCGGCGCGGTCGCGACATAGATCACGGCCTGCGCGATCGCGAGCTCGCCCTCGGGCGAGCCCAGGAAATCATAGGCGTCCTTGGCGGCGTTGGCGATGACCAGCGCCTGCGGATCGGCCAGACCGATGTCCTCCACCGCCATGCGCACGATGCGGCGCGCCAGGAACAGCGGGTCCTCGCCGGCGTCGAGCATGCGTGCGAAATAGTACAGCGCCGCGTCGGGATCGGAGCCGCGCACCGCCTTATGCAGCGCCGAGATCAGGTTGTAGTGGCCGTCGGCCGACTTGTCGTAGATCGGCGCGCGGCGCTGCAGGATCTCCTGCAGTTGCACCGCGTTGAAGATCTCGTCCTTGCGCGCCGAGCGCCAGACTTCCTCGGCGAGCGTCAGCGCGGCGCGGCCGTCGCCGTCGGCCATGCGGATCAGCACGGCGCGCGCCTCGTCGTCGAGCGGCAGCTTGCGGCCCTCGACCGCTTCGGCGTTGCTGTAGAGCCGCTCGATCGCAGCGGCGTCGAGCGAGTGGAACACCAGCACGCGCGAACGCGACAACAGAGCGGCATTGAGCTCGAAGGACGGGTTCTCCGTGGTGGCGCCGACCAGCACGACGGTGCCGTCCTCCATCACCGGCAGGAAGGAATCCTGCTGGGCGCGATTGAACCTGTGCACCTCGTCGACGAAGAGAAGCGTGCCCTGCCCGGTCTCGCGGCGGGCGCGCGCCGCGTCGAACACCTTCTTCAGGTCGGCGACACCGGAGAACACCGCCGAGATCTGCTCGAAATGCAGCTCGGTGGCGTCAGCCAGGAGCCGCGCCACCGTGGTCTTGCCGGTGCCGGGCGGGCCCCAGAAGATCAGCGAGCCGAGCGTGCGCGTCTCCAGCATGCGCGTCAGCGCGCCGTCCGGTCCCAGGATGTGATCCTGTCCGACGACATCAGACAGCTTGTGGGGCCTGAGGCGCTCCGGCAACGGCCGCGGCGCATCGTGCTCCATCCCCGCCGCGGCGAAGAGGCTCGGGCCTCCCTGCTGGGGGCGCTTCGGACTCATCCGCCGAGCGTGACGTTGATCTGCTGGCCGCCGCGCAGCACGGTGATGCGCCAGATGCGCGCGGCCTCGCGCGACGCCTTGTCGAGATCCGCAGTCTTGGCGATCTTCTGATTGTTGACCGCCATGATGACGTCGCCCTTCTGGAAGCCGACATTGGCCGCGGTGGTGCCGTCACCCGGCTCGAGAATGACGACGCCCTCGGTGTCGGCATCGAGATGCAGCTCGTCGGCGACCGCCGGCGAGATGTTGGCGACCTTGGCCCCCTGGAACGGCGAGCGGCCGTTGATGACCATCTCGTTGCGCCCGGTATCGGGCGCCGTTTCCAGCGCGACCGCCACCTTCACCGGCTTGCCGCCGCGCTGCACCTCGATCTGCGCGGTGCCGCCGAGCGGACGCGTGGCGAAGCGATAGTCGAACGCGTTGGGATCGTCGACGGTCTGGCCGTCGATCGACACGATCAGGTCGGACGACTTGATGCCGGCCTTCGCCGCCGGGCTGTTGGCCACCACCGACGCCACCAGCGCGCCGGTCGGCGAGCGCAGGCCGAGGCTTTCCGCGATCTCCGGCGTCACCGCCTGCAGCCGCGCGCCGAGCCACGGCCGCTTCACCGCCTTGCCGCCGCTCTTGGCGGAGGCCACGACGACGCGCACCATGTTGGCGGGGATCGCGAAGCCGATGCCCTGCGAGCCGCCGGACTTGGAATAGATCGCGGTGTTGATGCCGACCAGACGGCCGTTGATGTCGACCAGCGCACCGCCGGAATTGCCGGGATTGATCGCGGCGTCAGTCTGGATGAAGAACTGATAGTCGGTGATGCCGACCTGGGTGCGCGCCAGCGCCGAGACGATGCCGTGGGTCACGGTCTGACCGACGCCGAACGGATTGCCGATCGCCAGCACGATGTCACCGACCAGGAGATCGTCGGAGTTGGCGAGGTCGAGCGTGACGAACGACTCGCGCGTTCCCTTCAATTTCAGCACGGCGAGATCGGTGCGGCTGTCCTTCAGCACGATCTCGGCCTCGAACTCGCGCTTGTCGGCCAGCGACACCTTCACCTCGTCGGCGCCCTCGATGACGTGCACGTTGGTGACGACGAGACCCGACTGATCGATCATCACGCCCGAGCCGAGCGAGCGCTGCATCTGCTCCTGCGGTCCGCCCTGCAGGCCGAAGAAGCGGCGGAACACCGGATCGTCGAGGAAGGGATTGCGGTTCTGCACCACCTTGGCGGCGTAGACGTTGACGACCGCCGGCTGCACGCGCTGCACGATCGGCGCATAGGACAGCCGCAGCTCGGCCTGGGACTGCGGCACGCGCCGGTCCTGCGCCGCGACGGAAGACGCGGCCAGCAGGGACAGCAGCAGGACCACGGAAGTGCGAATCAACGTCATGCAAAGAATCCCGGACAATGAGGACTTCGATATAGGCGGAACGGCGGGTGCGGCCAAGCTCAGGCGGTCTGATGCGGCGCTTTGATGGTCTCCGCAACGGGTGCGCAGGACAGCCGTTCCTGGTGCCGCTCGCCCCAGCTTCTGAGAACCTCGATCACCGGCCGCAGGCTCTCGCCGACCTCGGACAGGCTGTATTCGACGCGCGGCGGCACCTCGGCATAGACCTTGCGGACGACCAGCCCGTCGTCCTCGAGCGCCCGCAGCTGCTTGGTCAACATGCGCTGAGTGATGCCGGGCATCAGCCGGCGCAGCTCGCCGAAGCGCTGGCTGCCACCCTGCAGGTGGTAGAGGATCACGCCCTTCCACTTGCCGTCGATCAGGTCGAGCGTGGCTTCGACCGCGCAGCCGGGACGGCGGGTGAAATTCTTCCGTTTCATCGCGTTTTGGCCCAATAGTATCCAAATGGGGACTAGTTCCCCATTTTTACAGTACTTGCTGAAGTGATGCCAGCAGGACAAACAGATCCTATTGCCAAGCCAACCAGGAGGCTGTTCATGAAGGCCGTCGGATACCAGCAGTCGCTGCCCATCACCGAGGACCGCGCGCTGTTCGATTTCGAGACCGCCAAACCCGAGCCGAAGGGACGCGACATCCGCGTCGCCGTGAAAGCGGTCTCGGTCAATCCGGTCGACACCAAGGTGCGCAAGCGCGCCGCACCGCCCGCCGGCGAAACCAAGATCCTGGGCTATGACGCCGCTGGCGTGGTCGAGGCTATCGGCCCGGACGTGAGCCTGTTCAAGCCCGGTGACGAGGTGTTCTACGCCGGCTCGATCCTGCGCCAGGGCACCAATGCCGAATTCCATCTGGTCGACGAGCGCATCGTCGGCCGCAAGCCGAAGAGCCTGTCGTTCGCCGAAGCCGCCGCCCTGCCCCTGACCTCGATCACGGCCTGGGAGCTCTTGTTCGACCGGCTCGGCGCAATCCCCGGCAAGAGCCTCGACGACCGCACTTTGCTGATCACGGGCGCCGCCGGCGGCGTCGGCTCGATCCTGATCCAGCTCGCGCGCCGGCTCACCGGGCTGACCGTGCTCGCCACGGCGACGCGACCGGAGTCGCGCGACTGGTGCCTGAAGCTCGGCGCCCATGCCGTGATCGATCATGGCAAGCCGATGAAAGAGCAGATCGACGCGCTGAAGCTGCCGCCGGTCGCGCTCATCGCGAGCCTCACCCACAGCGACCAGCACTACAAGGCAATCGCCGACTTCATGACGCCGCAGGGCAAGTTCGGCCTGATCGACGATCCCGCCGAGTTCTCGCTCGCCGCCTTCAAGGGCAAGGCGATCTCGATCCACTGGGAATCGATGTTCACGCGCTCCTCGTTCACGACCCCGGACATGATCGCCCAGCACAATCTGCTCAACGACGTGTCGGATCTGATCGACAAGGGCGTGATCCGCACCACCCTCGGCGACAATTACGGCACCATCAACGCCGCCAACCTCAAGCGCGCGCATGCGTTGATCGAGAGCAACAAATCACGCGGCAAGATCGTGCTGGAGGGGTGGAGCTAACTAACAGGCCAACAGTAGGCAAAGGCGCACACGCGGTCTCTCCACGCGCGAGATCGCGGTGGCGCCGTGCCCACCATCCCGCCGATCGAAAGCATAAGATGGACGGCAACCGACGCGCGGTCCGATCAGCGGCCGTGAGCGATTGAGACTGGCCGACCGTCCCGTTTCCCCTTAACGAAAGCCGAGAAGAGCCTCCTTGCAACTGGAATAAGCGGCCGTGAGCAGCCTGAAGTCCGCGACCAACCCGCCCGCCGATCACGGCGGGCGCTCCGGATCTCCGCTCGAGGTTCTGCGGATCTTCCTCACGCTCGGCCTGACCTGCTTCGGCGGTCCGATCGCCCATATCGGCTATTTCCGCGACGAGTTCGTCGTCAGGCGGAAGTGGATCGACGAGCATGCCTATGCCGATCTGGTCGGGCTGTGCCAGTTCCTGCCCGGCCCCGCCAGCAGCCAGGTCGGCTTCTCCATCGGGCTGATGCGCGCCGGCTATCTCGGCGCGCTCGCCGCCTGGACCGGCTTCACCCTGCCATCGGCCGCGATTCTCGTGCTGTTCGCCTATGGTGCCGGCCAATTGAGCGGTCCGGTCGGCGACGGCCTGCTGCATGGACTGAAGCTGACCGCGGTCGCCATCGTCGCGCAGGCGGTCTGGGGCATGGCGCGCACGCTCTGTCCCGACCGGACGCGCGCCTCGATCGCGGTCGCCGCAACCCTCATCATCCTATTCAGCACCGCCTCGCTCGCCCAGATCGGAGCGATCGTTCTCGGCGGACTCGCCGGTCTGTGGCTCTGCCGCGGCGAGGCGGCGCCGTCCGGACACGTCGCGATCCCGGTGTCGCGGACCGTGGGGCTGGTTGCGCTCGCCATGTTCGTCGTCCTATTGGCGGGACTTCCGCTGCTGCGCGGCGTGACGGGATCGACCGGCGTCGCCTTGTTCGATGCCTTCTATCGCTCGGGCGCACTCGTGTTCGGCGGTGGGCACGTCGTGCTGCCGCTGCTGCGCGAGGCCTTCGTCGGACCTGGCTGGCTGAGCGACGACGCCTTTCTCGCCGGCTACGGCGCCGCGCAGGCCGTCCCGGGCCCGCTCTTCACCTTCGCGGCCTATCTCGGCACCGTGGTGGCTCCCGAGCCGCACGGGATCATCGGGGCTGCGCTTGGTCTCCTGGGCATCTTCCTGCCGGGCATGCTTGTCCTGCTCGCCGCGCTGCCGTTCTGGGACTCGTTCCGCAAACGCGCCGGCGCCCAGGCCATGATGCGGGGGGTCAACGCTGCGGTGGTCGGTGTGCTGGGAGCGGCCCTGTACGACCCGGTCTGGACAACCACCATCCACAACGCCGCGGATTTTGGCATCGCCCTGATCGGCTTCGTCCTGCTGGTCGCATGGCGCGCGCCGCCGCTCGTCGTGGTCGCGTTCAGCGCCGCTGCCGGCGTCACGGTCGCGCTGGTGTGAGCGGCGCCGCCGTCGCATCACATGGTGGCAAAGCGCCGCCACGGCGGCGCCTTGCCACCAGCGAACCGCCGTGCGCGGCTAATTGTGCTTCTTCCAGAATATGCGCGCGCCCTGCACGGATTGCGCGACGTTGATGCGGGCACGCTCGAACGGCGTCACCACGCCGTCCACCTTGGCCTTGTTTTCCAGCTTCTGGACGTGGATCTGACCGCGGACGAGCTGCTGCGCCTCCGGATAGGTCAGCCGTCCGCTCGCGATGCCGCTGTAGACGCGATGTGACTGGTTGTGCTGACGCGCATCGATCAGCGGCGTGCCCGCAAGGCTTGCGCCCGATGTCAGCACGAGCAGCAGCGCAGCGGCCATGATGGCCTTCATTTCACTCTCCTGTGGTTGTCGTCCACTGGCGTGAAGACCTCATTGTCCGCAATTCTCCAGCGAACGGCCGCCAGGATGCGCACGATCAGCGGTGTCGGCCGTGCCCGCGCTCACACTGCAGCCCGTTCGGCCGATGAAGACGAACGCCGTCGCATCGACGGTCCGGCAGAGCCGCATTTCACGCCGCGAGGCGCCTCCGAAAAAAAACGCGGGTTGCGTGAGCTACCGGTCTTGCAAATCTCACCTTTGGGTGCATGTTCGCCGCGCACTACTTTTGAATGAATCATTTTCAGCAATCATTTGCGACGCATGGCGGCGAGACCATCGGCCCATCCCAGCGCGCACATCAATGGAGACCGGCCATGAAGACGATTCAGTGGCTCATGCTCACTTTCGCGACGACCATTACCGCAAGCGGCCTTGCCGGCGCCTTCAGCCCGGCCAGCGCCGCCCCTCCACCGCCGGCGAAGAACTGCCCGGCCTTCGGCTGGTCGGAGGGACTGGGCAATTATCTCAAGCCGGACGCCGCCTTCCCCACCTCCGACACCAAGACCATCCCGACGCCGGACTGCAATTTCCATCAATGGTCGTGGGAGGCGTTCGTCTGGGCGACGGCGCTGGTGAAGGATTCGGGCTCCGGCGCCGCCGTCCCGCGGTTCATGACCTTGGCGACGCCCGACGAGTTGCTCGGCAACGCCGAGAATGCCGGCGCACCACGGCCGCGCCCGCTGACGCTGGCGGCCCGTGCCCAGGTCTTCCACGGCACGGCCGGCTTCACCGAAGGCGCCGGCGCCATCGTCGAAGCCGACGGCAACATGCTGGTCGCGCAGAACGGCTATCCCGTCTACGCCTCGGTTCACATGAACCAGAGCTATTTCAGCACGGCGCGCAAGAACCTGATCGCGACCGGCGGCTACCAGAGCCAGCCGGCGGATTCCTCCTTCGCCGTTGGCGATGCGGTGTTCAAGGCGACGTGGCTGCGGCTCGACCCCGGGCAGGCACCGCCTGCGGGCGCCTATACGACCCAGGCGCAGGTACCGGTGCTGGAGAACAACATTACCCCCGGCCTGATCACGATCCGCCCGGTGCCCGGCAAATTCGTCACCGTGACCGTGGCGCTGATCGGCCTCCACGTGGTCGGCTACACCGAGAACCACCCCGAATTCCTGTGGGGCACGTTCGAGCTGAAGAACAACTCGCCGCAGACGCCGGACAACACCTTTGCGCCATCGGCAAGCCGCTCGGATCCGAAGAGCTACACGCTCTACAAGGGCCGCACGCCGTTCTCACAGGTCAACATCCCGGCTCTGCCCGGCGCCAACCGGCCGCAACTGCGGCTCGATCCGGCGACCCAGAAGCTCACACCGGTGAGCAACGTCGTGCTCGAGAATCAGACCGGCGGCGAGAACCAGCCCAATGGCGTCGGCAACATCTTCGCGATCACGGCGCAAGCCCAGGGCTTTCTCTCCGGCCTGAAAGGCCCGCAATCGACGTTCGCGAACTACGCCCTCGACGGCACGGTCTGGATGCTCCCCAACTCGTATAATCTGAACAGCAACCAGACCAGCGCGGTCGGCTCGGTCAATCTCGCCAACGCCACCGCCGAGACCTTCGTGCAGAACGCCGACAACACGCCGATCAAGAACGTGCTGAATTGCTTCCTGTGCCACAACCCGACGTCGTATTCGTTCCAGACGCCGCCGCCGGCCAAGCTGCCGAACCGGCTGATCGCGCTGAGCCACGTGCTGTCGATCGGCTCACCCTACGAGGTGCCGAACTCGATCTCCGGCCGGCTCCTGATGCGGCCAGATCCGTTCAGGAAGTAGAGCGACGAACCTTGCGCGGCGGCGCCGGCAACGGGGCCGCCGACGGTCATTTCGAACTGATGGCAGATCCCAGGATCTGCCATCAAGCGATTGAACCGACGCCGGTTATCGGCGCGCTCCGAACACTGTGGATGAGCGCGAGGTCAGGACGGCGCGGCAAACCGCTTCGGTCCTTGCGCTGCCTCAGCCTTTGTCTCAGCTCTGGCGACGAAGCCCTTGGCGAGGGCGTGGTAGAGCCCCTCCTCGCAGATGAGACGCGAGGTCGATACCCTTGCCGAGCGCGAGCGGCGTCGTGCCGAAATAGGCGTAGTTGCCCATCAAGGCCAGCGAGGTCAGGCCCGCGGCGATCACGGTGGCGATGACGAGACTCGAGGTCCGCGTCTCGCAGGCGCGGCTCATCTCCTCGATGCCGAACACGATGCCGGCGAGCGGCATGTTGAAGGCGGCCGCGACCCCAGCGGCGGCGCGCCAGCCAGGATCAGGCCGGGCTGGCGGCGCGGCGACAGCCGGCCCAGCGCGAACATGATGGAGGCGCCGACCTGCACCGTCGGACCCTCGCGGCCGACCGAGCCGCCACAGAGCAGTCCGAGCAAGGTCAAAAGCACCTTGCCGATGGCGATGCGGATCGACACCAGCGGGCTGCGCGCTTGTATCCGTCAGGTGCCGTGCGGCGATCGCCTGCGGAATGCCGCTGCCTTGCGCATTGGGGAAGTAGCGCTGGGTCAGATAGACCGACAGCGCGAAGCCGGCGGGCGTCATCACCAGGGACGCGTAGCGCGATTTCGACAGCAGCCAATTGAAGGCGAGCTGGGCCAGGTCGGCGAGCTCCGCCAGCGCCACCGCCGCGGCGCCCACCACCAGGCCGCCGGCCACGAACAGCACCCGCCGCTGCCACCGCGCCGAGGTCAGCTTGAGCCAACGCTTGCGGCGGGGGGTGATGGTCAGCATGAGCGCAACGGAGTCCGTTCTCTACGCAGGTGCAGCACCCTCGACGAAAATCAGCCGACGGTCCAGCGCCTTCCAGCGCTCGCCCAGGGCTTCGGCGTATTCGGCCGACGCATACCATTCGCGCAGCCGCGCCATCGACGGAAACTCCACGATGATGAGGGTCTTGGCGGGCGGGCCGCCTTCGACCGTCTCGGCGGCCCCGCCCCGGACCAGATAGCGCCCGCCGTATTGCGCGATCGAGCCCGCCGCGCGGGTGCGATTGCGCTCCATCGCCTCGATGTCGCGCACCTCGACCTCGGAGATGACGTAAGCCGCCATGGCTGCCTCAGGCGATGGTGTCGAGGATACCGCCTTCGGCGCGCAGCGCGGCGCCGTTGGTGGCGGAGGCCTGCGGCGAGGCGGCGTAGACGACCATGTTGGCGATCTCATCGACGCCGGCGAAGCGCTGCAGCAGCGAGGCCGGCCGGTGCTGCTTGACGAAAGACGAGGCCGCCTCCTCCTCCGACTGCCCGTTCTGGCGGGCGAGATCCTTGACGAAGGTCTCGACGCCTTCCGACATCGTCGGTCCCGGCAGCACCGCATTGACGGTCACGCCGGTGCCGCGGGTCAGTTTGGCGAGGCCGCGGGAGACCGCGAGCTGCGCGGTCTTGGTCATGCCGTAATGGATCATCTCGGTCGGGATGTTCACCGCCGACTCCGAGGAGATGAAGATGATGCGACCCCAGTTGCGCTTCAGCATGCCCTGCATGTAGGCGCGCGCCAAGCGCACGCCGGACATGACGTTGACCTCGAAGAAGCGGCTCCAGTCCTCGTCGGGAATGTCGAAGAAGTCCTTGGGCTCGAAGATGCCGGCATTGTTGACGAGGATGTCGACCTCGGGAAGCGCCGTGACGATGGCGTTGCAGCCTTGGATCTGAGCGACATCGCCGGCGACGCCGCGCAGCTTGGCTGCTGGGACCAGCTGCTTGAGCTTGGCGACCGCCTCATCGACACGGGCTTGGCTGCGACCATTGATGACGACCTCCGCGCCGGACGCGGCAAGCCCCTTGGCGATGGCAAAGCCGATCCCGGCAGTGGAGCCGGTGACGAGGGCGGTCTTTCCCGAAAGGTCGATGTGCATAAGCAGCTCTCCGTTGTGCCGAAGGAACGGATGTGGGGCGTCGTCGCGCCAACGCAACGCGCTACATGCAGCGCTGATTCCTTCTGATCGATCGTAGCCCGGATGAGCGCAGCGATATCCGGCGCCACACGAGCTGTGCAGACGAACCCCGGATGTCGCTTTGCTCAGCCGGGCTACGGATCCTCAAAATAAAAACGGCGCCCGAAGGCGCCGTTTTGAAACTCGGATCGGAACGACGCTTACGCGGCTTCCGAGGTCTCCTGCACCGGGCCGGAATCTTGACCCTTGGCATCGACGTCGCGGTCGACGAACTCGATCACGGCCATCGCGGCATTGTCGCCGTAGCGGAAGCCGGCCTTGATGATGCGGGTGTAGCCGCCGTTGCGGTCCTTGTAGCGCGGCGCCAGGACGTCGAACAGCTTCTTGACCTGGTCGACATCGCGCATCTCCGCGATCGCCTGGCGGCGCAACGCCAAGCCGCCCTTCTTGCCGAGCGTGACGAGCTTCTCGACGATCGGCCTGAGCTCCTTGGCCTTCGGCAGCGTGGTGACGATCTGCTCGTGCTTGATCAGCGCGGCGCACATGTTGGCGAACATCGCCTTGCGATGCTCGGCGGTGCGGTTGAGCTTCCGATGAACCTTGCCGTGACGCATTGTCTTAGTCCTTCATTTCAATCTGCCGCGACGGTTCGTCGGACATGTTGCTCAGGTGGGCTGCCTGCGTTCGCCCAGAAGTGCGAGTAGCGAATGGCGAGTAGCGAATAGTTCTTCCTATTCGCCACTTCCTACTCGCTATTCGCCACTCCCTATTCGCTCAGTAATGATCTTCGAAGCGCTTGGCCAGCTCGTCGATGTTCTCCGGCGGCCAGCCCGGCACTTCCATGCCGAGATGCAGACCCATCTGGGCCAGCACTTCCTTGATCTCGTTCAGCGACTTGCGGCCGAAGTTCGGGGTGCGCAGCATCTCTGCTTCCGACTTCTGCACGAGGTCGCCGATGTAGACGATGTTGTCGTTCTTCAGGCAGTTCGCCGAACGCACCGACAGCTCGAGCTCGTCCACCTTCTTGAGGAAGGCCGGGTTGAAGGCGAGGTCCGGGATGATCTCCTGGGCGACTTCCTTGCGCGGCTCTTCGAAGTTGACGAAGACGTTGAGCTGGTCCTGCAGGATGCGGGCGGCATAAGCCACCGCGTCCTCCGGCGTGATCGCGCCGTTGGTCTCGATCGTCATGGTCAGCTTGTCGTAGTCGAGGATCTGGCCCTCGCGGGTGTTCTCGACCTTGTAGGAGACCTTGCGGACCGGAGAGAACAGGCTGTCGACCGGGATCAGGCCGATCGGCGCGTCCTCGGGGCGGTTGCGATCGGCGGCGACATAGCCCTTGCCGGTCGCGACCGTGAACTCCATGCGGATCTCGGCACCCTCGTCCAGGGTGCAGAGCTGCAGGTCGGGGTTCAGAACGACGATGTCGCCGACGGTCTGGATGTCACCGGCGGTGACCGCGCCCGGGCCCTGCTTCTTCACGACCATCCGCTTCGGGCCTTCGCCCTGCATCTTGATCGAGATGTCCTTGATGTTCAGCACGATGTCGGTCACGTCCTCGCGGACACCGGCGATCGAGGAGAACTCGTGCAGCACGCCGTCGATGTGCACCGACTGCACAGCGGCGCCCTGCAGCGACGACAGCAGGATGCGGCGAAGCGCATTGCCGAGCGTCTGACCGAAACCGCGCTCCAGCGGCTCGGCAACCACGGTGGCGAAACGGGTCGCGTCGGAGCCCGGCGTGACCTGGAGCTTGTTCGGCCGAATCAATTCTTGCCAATTCTTCTGGATCGTCACTGTTTCACCCATGGGCCAGTCATGGGATCTGACTGACTGGCGTTGGAGAACCGCGCTTCAGATCGCGGCAGTCGAAATGTCTCAAAAGCACGAAGAGGCGGACATGCTGTCCGCCTCTTTCAGATTAGACGCGCCGACGCTTGCGCGGACGGCAACCATTGTGCGGGATCGTCGTCACGTCGCGGATCGAGGTGACGGTGAAGCCCGCAGCCTGCAGCGCGCGCAGCGCCGATTCGCGGCCAGAGCCAGGGCCGGCCACCTCGACCTCGAGGGTGCGCATGCCATGTTCCTGGGCCTTCTTGGACACGTCCTCCGCCGCGACCTGCGCGGCATACGGGGTCGACTTGCGCGATCCCTTGAAACCCATCGTACCGGCGGACGACCAAGCAATGGTGTTGCCCTGTGCGTCGGTGATGGTGATGGTGGTGTTGTTGAACGACGAATTCACATGAGCGACGCCGGAGGCGATGTTCTTGCGCTCGCGACGGCGGACACGTGTGGCTTCCTTGGCCATATAAGTACCTTTCTTGAGATCTCAACGCCGCCGTAATGCCAGCGGCTACACCAAACGAGCGAATGGTAAATAGCGAATAGCGAGAAGGGCTCCCCCTACCCGCTATCCGCGCATTCGCAATTCGCCAATTACTTCTTCTTGCCGGCGATCGCCTTGGCCGGCCCCTTGCGCGTGCGCGCATTGGTGTGGGTGCGCTGACCACGCACCGGCAGGCCGCGGCGATGACGCAGACCGCGATAGCAGCCAAGGTCCATCAGCCGCTTGATGTTGATGCCGGTCTCGCGACGGAGGTCACCCTCGACGACGTAGTCACGGTCGATGATCTCGCGGATCTGCAGGACTTCCTGGTCGCTCAGCTGGTTGACGCGGCGATCTTCCGCGATCTTCACCTTCTCCACGATCTCACCCGCGATCTTCGGGCCGATGCCATGGATGTACTGGAGCGCGATCAGGACGCGCTTGTTGGTCGGGATGTTGACACCGGCAATACGGGCCACGGACTTCTCTCCTGTCGCCGATCCCAGGACGGACCGGCCTTCATTCTCGCTATCTCGGGCAGGTGTCCGCAAACGCGAACAAGACGCCCACCCCTCGATTCGTGGGGCCCGGCATCTCTGGGAAAACCATCCGACTTTGATGCGGGCTTATTAATGGATTCACACGGCGGTCGTCAACCGCCCCTACAAGATTCGATCACCTCGCCGCACGCTTTTTTGCAGCCTTTGCAGAGGTTTTGCGGGTTCCCCTGGTGGCCTTGGCGGCGGGCCTGGCAGCCTTCTTCGAAGCCTTGGAGGCCTTCTTCGGCGTCGTCTTGACTGCCTTTCTTGCGGTCTTGGCGGACTTCTTGACTGCCTTTTTCGTCGGTGCGGCTGCCTTAGGAGCCTTTTTGGCAGCCTTCTTGGCCGATTTTGCCGGCCCCGTCTTGCCCGGTGCCTTGGCGCTGCGCTTGGCCGGGCTCGCCTTCTTGGCCGCCCGGTTACCGCCGGTCTTGCCAACGGCGGCCAGGATCCGACCGATCTCCTCGGTCACCTGCTCGATCGGCATCATGCCGTCGACGGTCGCCAGCATCCGATGGTCGGAATAATAGTGGATCAGGGGTGCGGTCTGGTCGCGGTAGCTGGCCAGGCGCTTGGTGAGGACCTCCGGCGTGTCATCGGCCCGAACAGCTTCGCCGCGCGCGCGGGTCTCGGCGGCCCGGCGCTCGACGCGCTCAAGCAGCACACCTTCATTGACGCGGAGTTCGATCACCGCATCGAGCTTCATCTGCTTCTGCTTCAACAGCGCATCCAGCGCCTCGGCCTGCGGCACCGTGCGCGGGAAGCCATCGAGGATGAAACCATTGGCCGCGTCGGGCTGCTCGATCCGGTCCGCGATGATGCCGACCACGACCTCGTCCGGGACCAGACCGCCCGCCGCCATGATGTCCTTGGCCTTCAGCCCGATCGGCGTCTGCGCCGCCACCGCGGCGCGCAGCATGTCACCGGTCGACAGCTGGACGATGCCATACTGCTGCACGAGGCGCTGCGCCTGCGTTCCCTTGCCCGAGCCGGGCGGTCCCAGAAGAATGAGTCTCATCGAATTTCGCCCCCCGGCACACGGTGAGCGACCCTCCCGCACACCTTGTTCTTGGCTTTGTGGTTCCCGGGCCGCGATCCGCCGCTATCCGCGGCGGCGCCCCCGCAGCTTCGACTTCCTGATCAGCCCCTCATATTGATGGGCGAGCAGATAACCCTGAACCTGCGCCACGGTATCCATCGTAACGCTGACCACGATCAGAAGCGAAGTGCCACCAAAGTAGAACGGGACGGAAGCGTAGGAAATCAGAATTTCCGGGATCAGACACACGATCGCCAGATAGATGGCGCCGAGCACGGTGATCCGCGACAGCACGTAATCGATATATTCCGCGGTGCGCTCGCCCGGCCTGATGCCGGGGATGAATCCGCCGTGCTTCTTGAGGTTGTCCGCGGTCTCGGTCGGGTTGAACACGATCGCGGTGTAGAAGAAGGCAAAGAACAGGATCAGCGCCAGATACAGCACCAGGAACAGCGGCCGGCCATGACCGAGCTGCGTCGTGATCCACTGGAACCACTCGGGTCCCTTGCCGGCGTTGAAATTGGCGACCGTGGTCGGCAGCAGCAGCAGCGACGAGGCGAAGATCGGCGGGATCACGCCCGAGGTGTTCAGCTTGAGCGGCAGATGCGAGGACTGGCCCTCGAACATCTTGTTGCCGACCTGGCGCTTCGGATACTGGATCAGGAGCCGGCGCTGGGCGCGCTCCACGAACACGATGAAGGCGATCACGGCAACTGCCATCACGATGACAATCAGGATCAGGCCGGTCGACAGCGCGCCCTGACGTCCGAGCTCGAGCATGTTGGCGAGCGCCGAGGGCAGCTCGGCCACGATGCCGGACAGGATGATCAGCGAGATGCCGTTGCCGATGCCGCGCGAGGTGATCTGCTCGCCCAGCCACATCAGGAACATGGTGCCGCCGGTCAGCGTGATCGCGGTGGAGAGGCGGAAGAACAGGCCGGGATCGGCAACGACGTTGCCCGCGCCTTCGAGGCCGACGGCGATGCCGTACGACTGCACCGCGGCGAGAATCACCGTCAGATAGCGGGTGTACTGATTCAGCATCTTGCGGCCAGCCTCACCCTCTTTCTTGAGGGCTTCGAGCTGGGGCGAGACGGTGGTGAGCAACTGAATGATGATCGATGCCGAGATGTACGGCATGATGTTCAGCGCAAAGATCGCCATGCGGTGAATGCCGCCGCCGGCGAACATGTTGAACATGCCGAGAATGCCGCCGGCCTGGGTCCGGAACACCGAGTCCCAGATGTTCGGATCGATGCCTGGCAGCGGAATGTAGGTGCCGAGGCGGTAGACCAGCAGCGCACCGAGGGTGAACCAGATGCGCTTCTTCAGCTCATCGGCCTTCGCGAGCGCGCCGAAATTGAGGTTTGCCGCCAGTTGTTCCGCTGCTGAGGCCATGTCTAGCTTTCTCCCGCCGCCCTTCTTCACCGCATTGGGCCCCGCGAGGGCTCGCAGGGCCGGGCAGACGCCGGATATTATCTGGTGCGCGGGCGCGTTCTGTCCATTGCCCTGCCCTATCCGGCATGCGCCGGAGGCAGGGCAATGACGCAGATGTTACGCAGCCTCGCCTTCGTCCTTGGCTGGCGCCAGGAGCTTGACGGTGCCGCCGGCCTTCTCGACCGCCGCGATCGCCGACTTCGAGGCGCCATGCACCTCGATGTTGATCTTCGCAGTGAGCTCGCCACGGCCGAGCAGACGCACGCCGTCCTTCGGCCGCCGCAGCGCGCCCGACTTCACCAGCGCCTCGGCGTTGATCACGCTGCCGGCGTCGAGCTTCTTGGCGTCGATCGCCTGCTGGATCCGGTCGAGATTGATCTCGACGAAATCGAGCGCGAAGATGTTGTTGAAGCCGCGCTTCGGCAGACGGCGATGCATCGGCATCTGACCGCCTTCGAAGCCCTTGATGCGCACGCCGGAGCGCGCGGTCTGGCCCTTGCCGCCACGGCCGGAGGTCTTGCCCTTGCCGGAGCCGATGCCGCGGCCGACGCGCATGCGCTTCTTGCGCGCGCCGGCGTTGTCGGCGATATCGCTGAGCTTCATCGCCCTTCTCCTTACTTCTCGTCGACGATGCGGACGAGATGATGAACCTTGGTGATCATGCCGCGGACCGCCGGCGTATCCGGCAGCTCGGTCACGCGGCCGATCTTGTTGAGCTTCAACCCGATCAGCGTCTCGCGCTGCGAGTGATGCCGGCGGATCGGGCTGCCGATCTGCTCGATCTTGATCGTCTTGGCGCTAGCCATGGTGTTCACTCCGAGTTGCGCCATCCGCAGGACGACGCGCGTGCGTTAGTCGGCTGCTGCCTCGGCATCGCCACCGACGCGGCGGGCCTGCAGAGTCGACACCTTGATGTTGCGGCGCGCGGCGACCGAGCGCGGGCTATCCTGGTGCTTCAGCGCGTTGAAAGTCGCGCGCACCATGTTGTACGGGTTGGACGAGCCGATCGACTTCGCCACCACGTCCTGGATGCCCAACGTCTCGAACACGGCGCGCATCGGGCCGCCGGCGATGATGCCGGTACCGGCCGGAGCCGCACGCAGATAGACGCGGCCCGCACCGTGACGACCGAAGATGTCGTGGTGCAGGGTGCGGCCCTCGCGCAGCGCGACGCGGGTCAGGTTGCGCTTGGCGGAGTCGGTCGCCTTGCGGATCGCCTCCGGAACCTCACGTGCCTTGCCGTGGCCGAACCCGACCCGGCCCTTCTGATCGCCGATCACGACGAGCGCCGCAAAGCCGAAGCGCTTACCGCCCTTCACGACCTTCGCGACTCGGTTGATGTGGACGAGCTTGTCGACGAACTCGCTGTCGCGCTCCTCGCGCTCCTTGCGATCGCGACCGCCTCGTTCCCGTTCACCTGCCATGGTGCTATCCAATCTTCTGAGGGGCTCTGACGCCCATATCCATTGATGTTAGAAGCTCAGCCCGCTCTCGCGCGCCGCGTCGGCCAGCGCCTTGACGCGCCCGTGATAGAGATAGCCGCCGCGATCGAACACGACTTCCTTGATCCCCGCCTTCACCGCGCGCTCGGCGAGCAGCTTGCCCACCGCCTTCGCCGCGTCGATGTCGGCACCGGTGTTGCCGGCCGAGCGCATCTCCTTCTCCATCGACGACGCAGAGGCGAGCGTCTCGCCCTTCTGGTCGTCGATGACCTGAGCGTAGATGTGCTTCGACGAGCGGAACACCGACAGACGCGGACGGCCGCCCGCGGAGCGGCGCAGCGACAGCCTCACACGCTGCTTGCGCCGGGCATTCGTAACCTTGGCTCTCGACATGTCCGGCTCCGTTACTTCTTCTTGCCTTCCTTGCGGAAGATGAATTCACCCGCGTACTTCACGCCCTTGCCCTTGTAGGGCTCCGGCGGCCGATAGGCGCGGATTTCGGCGGCCACCTGGCCGACGCGCTGCGGGTCGATGCCCGTGACCGTGATCTCGGTGGGCTTCGGCACCGCGATCGTGATGCCTTCCGGGATCTGGTAGACGACGTCGTGGCTGTAGCCGAGCGCGAGCTGCAGGTTCTTGCCCTGCATCGCGGCGCGGTAGCCGACACCGGTGATCTCGAGCTTCTTCTCGAAGCCCTTGGTGACGCCTTCGACCAGATTCGCGATCTGGGCGCGAGCGGTGCCGTACAGCGAACGGGCGCGCTTGGTCTCGGCGCGCGGGGCAACCTTGACCTGGCCGTTCTCGAACTTCACGTCCACGTCGTCATGGACGATGAACTGAAGCTGGCCCTTCGGCCCCTTCATCTTGACGGTCTGTCCATCGACGGAGGCCGTCACACCGGACGGCACCGCCACAGGCTTCTTGCCAATACGTGACATGGCTCAATCCTTCTTAGAACACCGTGAAGAGAACTTCACCGCCGACATTCGCGTCACGCGCGCTATGGTCGGCCATGATTCCCTTCGGTGTCGACAAAACAGAAATTCCGAGCCCGTTGTTCACGCGCGGCAGGTTCTTCACCGAGGTGTAAACGCGGCGGCCGGGCTTGGAGACGCGCTCGATCTCGCGGATCACGGGCTCGCCGTCGAAATATTTCAGCTCGATCTCGATCTCGCTGCGGCCCGACGGATGCTCCAGCGTGGCATAGCCACGGATGTAGCCTTCGGACTTCAGCACCTCGAGCACGCTGGCGCGCATCTTGGAGCCGGGAGTCGAGACCTTCGACTTCGAGCGCATCTGCGCGTTGCGGATGCGGGTGATCAGATCGCTGATGGGATCGTGCGTTGACATGGTGCGACCCTCCTTACCAGCTCGACTTCACGAGGCCCGGGACCAGGCCCTTGGACCCGAGCTCGCGCAGCGCGATGCGGCTCAGCTTGTTCTTGCGATAGTTCGACCGCGGACGGCCGGTCAGCTCGCACCGGTTGCGGATGCGGGTCGCCGACGAATTGCGCGGCATCTCGGCCAGCTTCAGGGTCGCGGCAAAGCGCTCCTCCATCGGCTTGGACTTGTCGGCGATGATCGCCTTCAACCGGGCGCGCTTCGGGGCGGCGTTCTTCGTCATCCGCTTGCGCCGGTTGTTCTTCTCGATTGAACTCTTCTTTGCCATGCTTGGCTCCTGGGTATCCGCGTTTGAGAAGCTGTTCAGCGTCTCACTGCCGGAACGGGAAATTGAATGCGGTCAGAAGGGCACGGGCCTCATCATCGGTCGTCGCGGTGGTGCACACCGTGATGTCCATGCCCCAGCTCTCCCCGGCCTTGTCGAAGTCGATCTCGGGGAAAATGATGTGCTCCTTGATGCCGAGCGAGTAGTTGCCGCGGCCGTCGAAGCTCTTCGGGTTCAGACCGCGGAAGTCGCGGACGCGCGGCAGCGCGACGTTGATCAGGCGGTCGATGAACTCGTACATCTTGGTCTTGCGCAACGTGACCTTGCAGCCGATCGGCTGGTTCTCACGCAGCTTGAAGGTCGCGATGGCGACGCGCGAATAGGTCACGACCGCCTTCTGGCCGGCGATCAGCGACAGGTCGGCCGCCGCCGTCTCCGCCTTCTTGCGGTCGTTGACCGCCTCGCCGATGCCCATGTTGAGCACGACCTTGTCGAGCCGCGGCACCTGCATGACGTTGGCGTAGCCGAACTTCTCGGTCAGCTGGCTCTTGATCTGGCGATCATATTCCGTGCGGAGGCGCGGGGTGTAAGCAGTCTCAGCCATCGATCTCAACTCCCGAGCTCTTGGCAACGCGGACCTTCTTGCCGTCCGCCTGAATCTTGAATCCAACGCGCGTCGGCTTGCCGTCCTTACCGACATACGCGACGTTCGACAGGTTGATCGGCGCCTCCTTGGAGATGATGCCGCCCTCCTGGTTCTGCGTCTGCTTCTGGTGACGCTTCACCAGGTTGATACCGCGCACCAGCGCGGTGCCCTCGTCGGGACGCACCTCGAACACCTCGCCGGTGCGACCCTTGTCGCGGCCGGTCAGGACGATCACCTTGTCGCCCTTGCGGATCTTGGCAGCCATCACAGCACCTCCGGCGCAAGCGAAATGATCTTCATGTGGTTCTTGGCGCGCAGCTCGCGCGGCACCGGCCCGAAGATGCGGGTGCCGACCGGCTCCGACTGGTTGTTGATCAGAACGGCCGCGTTGCGGTCGAAGCGGATCACCGAGCCGTCGGCGCGGCGGATGTCCTTGCGGACGCGCACCACGACGGCCTTCATGACGTCGCCCTTCTTCACCTTGCCACGCGGAATGGCTTCCTTGATCGACACCACGATGATGTCGCCGACGGTGGCATAGCGGCGCTTCGAGCCGCCCAGCACCTTGATACACATGACACGGCGTGCGCCGGAATTATCGGCCACGTCGAGGTTGGTCTGCATCTGAATCATTGATGCACCTCGTCCTCTTCATCTGCTGCGCAGGAAAGCTGCGCCTTGTTTGATCCCGAAAGCGAAATGGGCCCTCTTCGACGAGGGCCGCTTCGCGCCTCAGGCGGTTTTCTTGTGCTCGCCCCGGACCACGGTCCAGCGCTTCAGCTTCGAGATCGGCTTGCTCTCCTCGATCCACACCATGTCGCCCGGCTTGAACTCGTTGTTCTCGTCGTGGGCGTGGTAGTTCTTCGAGCGGCGGATGGTCTTCTTGTAGATCGGGTGGGTGAAGCGCCGGTCGACGCGCACGACCACCGTCTTGGCCTGCTTGTCGCTGACGACAACGCCCTGGAGGGTCCGTTTCGGCATGTCGAGCCTCTTACTTCGTCTTGGCGCGCTGCTGCGCGGCGATGGTCTTGATACGGGCGATGTCGCGACGCGCCTCGCGCAGCCGAGCGGTGTTCTCGAGCTGGCCGGTGGCACGCTGGAAGCGCAGGTTGAAACGCTCCTTCTTCAGGTTGACGATCGCATCGTCCATCTGATCGGGGCTCATCGCGCGAATGTCGGCAATCTTCATCTCGGCCATGACCATTACTCCGCAATGCGTTCGACGAAGCGCGTCTTGATCGGCAGCTTGGCGGCCGCCAGCAGCAGCGCCTCGCGCGCGATCTGGGTGCTCACGCCGTCGATCTCGAACATCACCCGGCCCGGCTTGACGCGGGCCACCCACAATTCCGGCGAGCCCTTGCCGGAGCCCATGCGGACCTCGGCCGGCTTCTTCGACACCGGAAGATCCGGGAACACCCGGATCCAGACGCGGCCGGCGCGCTTCATGTGACGGGTCAAGGCACGACGGGCGGCCTCGATCTGGCGCGCGGTGACGCGGTCCGGCTCCATCGCCTTCAGCCCGAACTGGCCGAAGGCCAGCGTCGCGCCCGAGGACGCAACGCCGTGGATACGGCCCTTATGCGCCTTTCGGAACTTGGTCTTCTTTGGTTGCATCATGGCTTTGAGCCCTCAAACCTGTCTTGTCGCGGCTGATCGATCAGGCCGCGTCGCGGCGCGACCGCGGCTGCGAGCTCTCGCCGCCGCCTTCGTTCATCCGCTTGTCCTGTGCCATCGGATCGTGCTCGAGGATCTCGCCCTTGAAGATCCAGACCTTCACGCCGCAGGTGCCGAAAGTGGTGAACGCGGTGGCCACACCGTAGTCGATGTCGGCGCGCAGCGTGTGCAGCGGCACCCGGCCCTCGCGGTACCATTCCATGCGGGCGATTTCCGCACCGCCCAGACGACCCGAGCAGTTGATGCGGATGCCCTCGGCGCCGAGACGCATCGCCGACTGCACGGCGCGCTTCATGGCGCGCCGGAACGCCACGCGGCGCTCGAGCTGCTGCGCGATCGACTCGGCGACCAGGGTCGCATCGAGCTCGGGCTTGCGGATCTCGACGATGTTGATGACGACGTCCGACGAGGTGATGTCGGCGACACGCTTGCGCAGCTTGTCGATGTCGGCGCCCTTCTTGCCGATCACGACGCCCGGACGTGCCGAGTGGATCGTGACGCGGCACTTCTTGTGCGGACGCTCGATCACGATGCGGGCGACGGCCGCCTGCTTGAGCTCCTTGTGCAGGATCTCGCGGATCTTGACGTCTTCATGCAGCAGCTTGCCGTACTCGGCCTTGCCAGCGAACCAGCGCGAATCCCAGGTCCGGTTGATGCCGAGACGCAGACCGATCGGATTGATCTTTTGACCCATCGTATTCTCCCAGCGCCTGCTTTAAGCGCTCGCCTCGACCTGACGGACAATGATCGTCAGCTGCGAAAACGGTTTGAAAACTCGGCCCGAACGGCCACGGCCGCGCGGCGAGAAACGCTTCATCACGATTCCCTTGCCGACGAAAGCCTGCGAAACGACGAGATCGTCGACCTCGAGCTCGTGATTGTTCTCGGCATTGGCGATCGCCGATTCCAGGCACTTCTTGACGTCGACCGCAATCCGCTTGCGCGAGAACTGCAGGTCGGCGAGGGCTGCCGACGCCTTGCGGCCGCGGATCATCTGCGCCACCAGGTTCAGCTTCTGCGGGCTCACCCGAAGCATCCGGGCCACAGCCTTGGCCTCGTTTTCGGGGAGGCTCCGTTCGCGCTTTGGTTTGCTCATCGCTTAATCCTCAAGCCTTCTTGGCTTTCTTATCGCCCGAATGGCCGTGGAAGGTGCGGGTCGGCGAGAACTCGCCGAACTTGTGGCCGACCATCTCTTCGTTGATCGCCACCGGCACGTGCTTCTGGCCGTTGTAGACGCCGAACGTCAGGCCGACAAACTGCGGCAGGATGGTCGAGCGGCGGCTCCAGATCTTGATGACGTCGTGACGGCCGGACGCGCGCGCCGCATCTGCCTTCTTGAGCAGCGACGCCTCGACGAACGGGCCTTTCCAGACTGAACGAACCATGTCCGTCGTTCCTTACTTCTTCCGCTTGTGGCGGCTCAAGAGAATGAATTTGTCGGTCGACTTGTTGGTGCGGGTCTTCTTGCCCTTGGTAGGCTTGCCCCACGGAGTGACCGGGTGACGACCGCCCGAGGTACGGCCTTCGCCGCCGCCGTGCGGATGGTCGATCGGGTTCATCGCGACACCGCGGTTGTGCGGGCGACGACCCATCCAACGCTTGCGGCCGGCCTTGCCGATCGAGGTGTTCATGTGGTCCGGGTTCGACACCGCACCGATGGTGCCGCGGCAACGGCCGTGCACCAGGCGTTGCTCGCCCGAGTTCAGGCGGACGATCACGTAGTCCTGGTCGCGGCCGACGATCTGAGCATACGTGCCGGCCGAACGCGCGAGCTGGCCGCCCTTCCCGATCTTGACCTCGATGTTGTGCACGATCGTGCCGACCGGCATGTTGCCGAGCGGCATGACGTTGCCCGGCTTCACGTCGACATAGTTGCCGGCGACGATGGTGTCGCCGACCGCCAGGCGTTGCGGCGCCAGGATGTAGGCGAGCTCGCCGTCCTGATACTTGACCAGGGCGATGAAGGCGGTGCGGTTCGGATCATACTCCAGCCGCTCGACGGTGGCCGGAACGTCGACCTTGTCGCGCTTGAAGTCGACCGTACGATACGACTGCTTGTGGCCGCCACCGAGGAAGCGAACCGTGATGCGGCCGGTGTTGTTGCGACCGCCGCTCGACTGCTTGCCTTCGGTCAGCGCCTTGACCGGCTTGCCCTTGTACAGGGCCGAACGATCGACCATCACCAGCTGGCGCTGGCCCGGCGTCGTGGGATTGAATGTCTTCAGTGCCATGGCAGCTCAGCCTTACAGTCCGGTGGTCACGTCGATACGGTGGCCCTCTTCGAGGGTCACGATCGCGCGCTTGCTGTCCGATTGCGAACCGAAATTGCCGCGGAACACCTTGGTCTTGCCCTTGCGGACGAGCGTGTTGACGCTCCTGACCTTGACGTCGAACAGCTTCTCGATCGCCTCCTTGATCTGAGGCTTGGTCGCCTTGGCGGCCACCTTGAACAGAACCTTGTTGTGCTCGGAGGCGAACGTCGCCTTCTCGGTCACGACCGGCGCGATGATGATGTCGTAGTGGCGCGGATCAATGGTCTTCATTTGAAGCGCGCCTCCAGCGCATCGATCGCCGCCTTGGTCAGCACGAGCTTCTGACGGCGCAGGATGTCGTAGACGTTGATGCCCTGGATCGGCAGCACGTCCAGGTTCGGGATGTTACGGGCTGCAGCGGCAAAGCCGTTGTGCAGCTCAGCACCGTCGATGATCAGCGCGTTGGTCAGGCCGAGACCGGAGAAGTGACCGATCAGCGCCTTGGTCTTCGCCGCCTCGAGGGTGGCGTTCTCCAGCACGACAAGATCACCGTCCTTGGCCTTGGCCGACAGCGCATGCTTCAGCGCCAGCGCACGGACCTTCTTCGGCAGGTCGGTCGCATGCGAGCGCACGACCGGACCGAAGGCGCGGCCGCCGCCACGGAACTGCGGCACGCGGGCCGAGCCGTGACGAGCACCGCCGGTGCCCTTCTGCTTGTACATCTTCTTGCCGGTGCGCCAGATCTCGGCGCGGCCTTTGGCCTTGTGGGTGCCGGCCTGGCGCTTGTTCAGCTGCCACTGAACGCAGCGCTGAATGATGTCGACGCGCGGCTCCAGACCGAAGATGGCGTCGGAGAGCTGGACGGAGCCGGCTTCCTTGCCCTCGAGGGTGGTGACTTTCAGTTCCATTTATGCGCCCTCCTGCACGGCCGGCGCTTCGGCAGCCTGCTCACCCGCGACCTTGAACTTGCCGGGCTTCGGCGCTTCCTTCGGCAGCGGCTTCTTCACGGCGTCGCGCACCGAGATCCAGCCACCCTTGGAGCCGGGCACCGCGCCTTCCACCAGGATCAGGCCACGCTCGACATCCGTCTGCACCACACGCAGGTTCAGCGTGGTGATGCGATCGACACCCATGTGACCGGGCATCTTCTTGTTCTTCCAGGTCTTGCCGGGGTCCTGACGGCCACCGGTCGAACCGATCGAACGGTGCGAGATCGAGACACCGTGCGTGGCGCGCAGACCGCCGAAGTTCCAGCGCTTCATACCGCCGGCGAAGCCCTTACCGACCGAGGTGCCGGTGACGTCGACGAACTGGCCGACGACGAAGTGATCGGCCTGGATCTCGGCGCCGACCGGAATCAGCGAGTCCTCGCTGACACGGAATTCGGCGAGCTTGCGCTTCGGCTCGACCTTGGCGACCGCGAACTGACCGCGCTCGGCCTTCGGCATGTAGACCGTCTTGCGGCTGCCGCTGCCGAGCTGCAGAGCGACGTAGCCGTTCTTCTCGGTGGTGCGGTGACCGACCACCTGGCAATTGCCGAGCTTCAGCACGGTCACGGGGATATGTTCGCCGGTCTCCGTGAAGACCCGCGTCATCCCGACCTTTTGTGCGATCACTCCGGAGCGCATCGGCGTGCTTCCTGTTCTTCTCTATGTCCGCGTGAGGTGCGAACGTGAATCCAAAAACTTAGAGCTTGATCTCGACGTCGACACCGGCGGCCAGATCGAGCTTCATCAAAGCATCGACGGTCTGCGGGGTCGGATCGACGATGTCGAGCAGGCGCTTGTGGGTGCGCATCTCGAACTGCTCGCGGCTCTTCTTGTCGACGTGCGGCGAACGGTTCACGGTGAACTTCTCGATGCGGGTCGGCAGCGGAATGGGTCCGCGAACCTGCGCGCCGGTCCGTTTCGCCGTGTTGACGATCTCGCGCGTCGACGTATCGAGGATACGATGGTCAAACGCCTTGAGACGGATGCGGATATTTTGGCCGTTCATTGCCGTATCTTTCTGTGAGTAGTGAGTGGCGAGTAGCGAACGGCGAATGGATAATCTCCATTCGCCACCCGCCATTCCCTATTCGCTGTTGTTACTCGATGATCGAGGCGACGACGCCGGCGCCGACGGTACGGCCGCCCTCGCGGATGGCGAAGCGCAGCTTCTCCTCCATCGCGATCGGCACGATCAGGTGCACTTCCATCGCGATGTTGTCGCCCGGCATCACCATCTCGGTGCCTTCCGGCAGATGGACGACGCCGGTCACGTCGGTCGTGCGGAAGTAGAACTGCGGACGATAGTTGGTGAAGAACGGCGTGTGACGGCCGCCCTCTTCCTTGGTGAGGATGTAGGCCTCAGCCTTGAACTTGGTGTGCGGCTTGACCGAGCCCGGCTTGCACAGCACCTGGCCGCGCTCGACGTCCTCGCGCTTGGTGCCGCGGAGCAGCGCGCCGATGTTGTCGCCGGCCTGGCCCTGATCGAGCAGCTTGCGGAACATTTCGACGCCGGTGACGGTGGTCTTCTGGGTCGGGCGGATGCCGACGATCTCGATTTCCTCACCGACCTTGATGATGCCGCGCTCGACACGGCCGGTCACCACGGTGCCGCGGCCCGAGATCGAGAACACGTCTTCGACCGGCATCAGGAAGGGCTGGTCGATCGGACGCTCCGGCTGCGGAATGTACTCGTCGACATTGCGCATCAGCTCGAGGATGGCGTCGTGGCCGAGCTTCTTGTCCGAATCTTCGAGAGCGGCGAGCGCCGAGCCCTTGATGATCGGGATCTTGTCGCCCGGGAATTCGTACTTCGACAGGAGCTCGCGAACCTCGAGCTCGACGAGCTCCAGCAGCTCCGGATCGTCGACCATGTCGCACTTGTTGAGGAACACGACCAGCGCCGGCACGCCCACCTGGCGAGCGAGCAGGATGTGCTCACGGGTCTGCGGCATCGGGCCGTCAGCGGCCGACACGACCAGGATCGCGCCGTCCATCTGCGCGGCGCCGGTGATCATGTTCTTCACGTAGTCGGCGTGGCCGGGGCAATCGACGTGCGCGTAGTGGCGGTTCTTGGTCTCGTACTCGACGTGCGCGGTCGAGATGGTGATGCCGCGCGCCTTCTCTTCCGGGGCCTTGTCGATCTGGTCGTAGGCAGTGAACGTCGCACCGCCCGTCTCGGCCAGGATCTTGGTGATTGCAGCCGTCAGCGAGGTCTTGCCGTGGTCGACGTGACCGATGGTGCCGATGTTGCAGTGGGGCTTGTTACGTTCAAACTTAGCTTTGGCCATTTGACTCTCCGTTCAGTCGCTCACTTGAGCTCGCGACAATCAGGCAAACTTCTTCTGGACTTCGGCCGACACGTTGGCCGGCGCTTCAGCGTAGTGCGAGAACTGCATCGTGAAGGTCGCGCGACCCTGGCTCATGGAGCGCAGGTTGTTCACGTAACCGAACATGTTCATGAGCGGCACCATCGCGTTGATGACGTTGGCGTTGCCGCGCATGTCCTGGCCCTGGATCTGGCCACGACGCGAGTTCAGGTCGCCGATGACCGAGCCGGTGTAGTCTTCCGGGGTCACCACCTCGACCTTCATGATCGGCTCGAGCAGAACCGACTTGCCCTTCTGCAGCGCCTCGCGGAAAGCCGCACGAGAGGCGATTTCGAAGGCCAGCGCCGACGAGTCGACATCGTGATACTTGCCGTCGACCAGCGCCACCTTGACGTCGACCACCGGGAAGCCGGCGACGACGCCCGCGCCGAGCACGCTCTCGATGCCCTTCTCGACGCCCGGGATGTATTCCTTCGGAACCGCACCGCCGACGATCTTGGACTCGAACACATAGCCGCCGCCCGGCTCGTTCGGCTCGACCACGAGGCTCACGGCCGCGAACTGGCCGGTACCGCCGGTCTGCTTCTTGTGGGTGTAGTCCACGTTGGCCGGCTTGGTGATGCGCTCACGGAACGCCACCTGCGGCGCGCCGATGTTCGCATCGACCTTGTAGGTGCGCTTGAGGATGTCGACCTTGATGTCGAGATGGAGCTCGCCCATCCCCTTCAGGATGGTCTGGCCCGACTCGTGATCGGTCGACACGCGGAAGGACGGATCCTCCGCGGCCAGCTTCGCCAGCGCGACGCCCAGCTTCTCCTGGTCGGCCTTCGACTTCGGCTCGATCGCGATCTCGATGACCGGCTCCGGGAACTCCATCTTTTCCAGGATCACCTGGTTGGACGGATCGCACAGCGTGTCACCAGTGCGGGCTTCCTTGAGGCCTGCAAGAGCGACGATGTCGCCGGCATAGGCTTCCTTGATGTCCTCGCGGTTGTTCGCATGCATCAGCAGCATGCGGCCGATGCGTTCCTTCTTCTCGCGGGTCGAGTTCACGACGCCGGTGCCCGAGGTCAGGACGCCCGAATAGATGCGGCAGAAAGTGATGGTGCCGACGAACGGGTCGTCCATGATCTTGAACGCCAGCAGCGCCAGCGGCTCCTTGTCGTCCGCCTTGCGCACGACCTCGTTGCCCTTGTCGTCGGTGCCCTTGATCGCGGGCACGTCGAGCGGCGACGGCAGATAGTCGACGACGGCGTCGAGCAAGGGCTGCACGCCCTTGTTCTTGAAGGCCGAGCCGCACAGCACCGGATAGAAGGCGCCGGTCAGCACCGCCTTGCGGATCAGGCGCTTCAGGGTCGCCTCGTCCGGCTCGTTGCCGTCCAGGAACGCAGCCAGGGCGTCGTCGTCGAGCTCGACGGCGGCTTCCACCAGCTTCTCGCGATATTCCTTGGCCTGATCGGCGAGATCAGCCGGAATCTCGGCGTAGTCGAACTTCGCGCCGAGCGCCTCGTCGTTCCAGACGATCGCCTTCATCGTCACGAGATCGATGCAGCCCTTGAAGTTGTTCTCCGCGCCGATCGGCAGCTGAATAGCCACCGGCTTCGCACCCAGGCGATCGACGATGTCGGACAGGCACTTGAAGAAGTCGGCGCCGGTCTTGTCCATCTTGTTCGCGAAGACGATGCGCGGCACCTTGTACTTGTCGCCCTGACGCCAGACGGTCTCGGTCTGCGGCTCGACGCCCTGGTTGGAGTCGAGCACGCAGACGGCGCCGTCGAGCACGCGCAAGCTGCGCTCGACCTCGATGGTGAAGTCGACGTGACCGGGGGTGTCGATGATGTTCAGGCGCTTGCCGTTCCAGAACGCGGTGGTCGCAGCGGAGGTGATCGTGATGCCACGCTCCTGCTCCTGCTCCATCCAGTCCATCGTCGCAGCACCTTCGTGCACTTCGCCGATCTTGTGGCTCTTGCCGGTGTAATAGAGGATGCGCTCGGTCGTGGTCGTCTTACCGGCGTCGATATGCGCCATGATGCCGAAGTTGCGATAGTCTTCGATGGCGTGTTGGCGGGGCATGGGTGTGTTCCCTGATTTCCGTCGGTTTCGCCGTTACCAGCGATAGTGCGAGAAGGCGCGGTTGGCTTCAGCCATCCGGTGCACGTCTTCACGCTTCTTCACGGCGTTGCCCCGGTTATTGGAGGCATCGAGCAGCTCCGCCGAAAGCCGCTCGGTCATCGTCTTCTCGTTGCGGTCGCGCGCGGCCGAGATCAGCCAGCGGATGCCGAGCGCCTGCCGGCGGGTCGAACGAACTTCGACCGGCACCTGGTAGGTCGCGCCGCCGACGCGGCGGGAGCGGACCTCGATGGTCGGCATGACGTTTTCGAGGGCCTGCTCGAACACCGTCAGCGGGCTCTGCTTGGTCTTGGCCTCGATGATGCCGAACGCGCCGTAGACGATACCTTCGGCGACCGACTTCTTGCCGGCGTACATCACCGAGTTCATGAACTTGGTGACAATGATGTTCCCGAACTTCGGATCCGGAAGCACTTCACGCTTTTCGGCTGAATGGCGACGCGACATGTGATCTTGTTCCCGCTTCTCTCGAACGTCTTACTTCGGACGCTTCGCGCCATACTTCGAACGGCGCTGCTTACGGTTCTTGACGCCCTGGGTATCCAGCACGCCGCGGAGGATGTGGTAGCGCACGCCCGGCAAGTCCTTGACGCGGCCGCCGCGGATCATGACCACCGAGTGCTCCTGCAGGTTATGGCCTTCACCCGGGATGTAGCCGATCACCTCGAAGCCGTTGGTCAGGCGCACCTTGGCGACCTTACGAAGCGCCGAGTTCGGCTTCTTCGGGGTCGTGGTGTAGACGCGCGTGCAAACGCCACGCTTCTGCGGCGACTGCTGCAGCGCCGGCACCTTCTTGCGCGACTTCTGCACTTCGCGCGGATTTGCGATCAGCTGGTTGATCGTCGGCATCTTGGCCTTCACCCTTCTCAACGTTCGCACGGAGACCGCGACCGGCTTCCGCAAATTCTGTTCGAGGTTCCCCGCCTCACCGGGCCGTTCGCGCGATCAAAACCCACGCAAAACGAAATCGCGCCAACCGTTCATCGCTGAACGGAAAGCGCTTGACGCCACAGAGGACCGCGATCACCACCAGTCAGCTTGCGCTGGCGGGCGGCCTACCGAGGTCATGCATCCGAAATTGGTCTCAGGAGAACGAGCTCGAGAGATCTAATATCGTTTTGGCATTGCCTAGCTATGATCGACAGCGTTTGAGCGGCATTCGTCGAGGGTGGTGCCCGTCCCACCCTGTTCTGGGTGGTCTGGGTGATCCGTACCGACGCTGGCGAAGCTCACCGCCTGTCGTTGAGTGCCGGCCTTTTATAAGCGGTAAATATCCAAGTCAAGCAAAACGACGCCGCAGGACGCTCAAAGAAGCGCTTCTGGCCGCTGCAGTTTCCGCTCCGACGGTGCCCCCGCGTCTAAGGTATCTGTAGACCGCAGAGCCCTGCCCGCGCCTGCGCAGTCACCTCTCCAACCCCGGACATATCCAGAGACATTGAAGATAAGGCTTTTTTCGGCTTTGGCCGACAAGGATGGCGCCAAGACGAGGCGCCCGGTGACAGAATATACCGATATTGCGATCATTGGCGGCGGCCTGGCCGGCGCGATCACGGCCGCCATGCTCGGGCGTGCGGGCATCCCGGCGATTCTGGTCGATCCCCATGCGATCTACCCGGCCGACTTTCGAATCGAGAAGATCTCCAGTGCCGGGCAGATCGGCCGGTTCCGTCGCACCGGGATCGCCGACAAGGTGTTAACCCAAGCCACCCTGGCCCCGGAGAACTGGATCGCCCGATTCGGCTACGTGCTCGAACGGGCGCCAGTCCAGCAATATGGCATCCTGTACGATACGCTGGTGACGGCCGTGCGTGACGAGATCCGTGGCCCTGTGACGCGAATCGTCGCCAAGGCCGTGGCGATCACGCCAGGCGAGGATCGCCAGTCGGTCGTGCTGTCCAACGGGCAGACGATCTCCGCCCGCCTCGTCGTGCTCGCCAACGGGCTGAACGTTGGGCTGCGGCACATTCTGGGAATCACCCGCAAGATCACCAGCCCTGCCCATTCCGTCTCGATCGGCTTCGACCTGACGCCGGTCGGCCGCGCCGCCTTCCCGTTCCCGGCCATGACCTACTTCCAGGAGCGGGCCAGTGCGCGGGTGCCCTACATCACCCTGTTCCCGATCGGCGAGCGCATGCGGGCGAACCTGTTCGCCTATCGCGCGGTGGATGATCCCTGGCTGCGGGCGATCCGGCGCGCCCCGGTCGAAACGCTGACGGCCGCCCTGCCCGGCCTGCGGCGGATCACTGGCGAGTACGCCGTGAGCGGCGAGGTGAAGGTCCGGCCAGCCGATCTGATCACCAACAGCGGATATCGCATGCCCGGCGTGGTGCTCGTCGGCGACGCCTTCTGCACCACCTGCCCCGTCACCGGCACCGGCTCCGACAAGGTGTTCACCGATGTCGAGCGCCTCTGCAACGTCCACATTCCGCGCTGGCTGGCGACTGACGGCATGGGCGAGGCCAAGATCGCGGCCTTCTATGCGGACCCGGTCAAGATGGCCTGCGATGCGTGGTCGCTCGAGAAGGCCTGGAATTTCAGATCCGTCTCGATCGGGACCAGACCCTATTGGCAGGCGCAGCGCTGGGCACGCTTTGCAGTCTCGCTCGGCCGCGGCACGCGGCAGCGGCTGACGAAGACGATTGCGCCGCTCAACGCTTATTCCTCGTCGTCGTCATCATCCTCATCGTCGTCTTCATCGCTGTCGTCGTCGGCCTGATCGGCCCGACTCGGCTGGTGGCCCTGGTCGTCCCACAGCTTGCGATAGACACCGTTCTTGGCCAAGAGCTCGGCGTGGCTGCCGCGCTCGATCGCCCGGCCGCCGGAGATAACGATGATCTCGTCCATCTCGACCACCGAGGTCAGGCGGTGGGTCGACCAGATCATGGTGCGGCCCTTGGCGACCTTGAGCAGGGTGCGGTTGATTGCGGCTTCCGTGGTCTGGTCGAGCGCCGAGGTCGCCTCGTCGAGCAGCAGCACGGAGGGATTGCGGATGATGGCGCGGGCGATTGCGATGCGCTGGCGCTGGCCGCCGGACAGCGTGTCGCCGCGCTCGCCGACGAGCGTGTCGTATTTCTGCGGCAGGCTCATGATGTAGCGGTGGATCTCGGCCTTCTTGGCCGCCTCCTCCACCTCGGCGTCGGTGGCGCCCTCCTTGCCGAGCCGGATGTTCTCCCGCAGCGACATGTTGAACAGCATGTTCTCCTGGAACACCACGGCCATGCTGCCGCGCAGCGAATCGCGCGTGACCCTGCGGATGTCGACGCCGTCGATGGTGACGCGGCCTTCGTTGGGCACGTAGAGTCGCAGGATCAGGTTGAGCAGCGTGCTCTTGCCCGAGCCCGACGGACCGACGATCGCGATCCGCTTGCCGACGTCGAGCTTGAGGCTGAGATTGTCGAGCACCGGCGTCTGGCTGCCCTCGTACTGGAAGGTCACGCGCTCGAAGGTGATGTCGTGGCTGATGCGGGGCAGATCCGGCGCGCCCGGCCGGTCGGCGCCGCGGGTCGGCTCGTCCAGCAGCTCCTGCATGTGCCGGATTGCGGCCGCCGAGGAGATCGACACCGGCACGAAGTGCATGACATGGGCGATGTTGTAGGACACCTCCCAGAACGCGCTCTCGAAGGTGACGAAGGTGCCGATGGTGATCTGGCCCTTGGTGGCGAGATAGGCGCCGAGGGCGAGCACGACGAGATGCAGCAGCAGCACGGAGATCGTGACGGTGCGCTCGACCATGGTCGACAGGAACATCGCATCGGCCATCTTGCGCCGCGCCGCGTCGTTGCGGAAGCTGAACCAGCCGAATACCTTGCGGTGCAGGCTGAAGGCCTTGATGACGGCTTGCGCCGCGATGTTCTCCTGGATCACGCCGAGCAGCGACGCCTCGTTCAGCTTCTGCTCGTAATTGGCCTGAACCGCCTTCGGCGTCAGGATGCGCGGGCCGATCAGGGTGATCGGAAACACCAGCAGCGCGATCGCAGCGAGCTGCCAGTTGAGAAACAGCATCAGAATGATGCCCGCAATCAGCTCGAGGAACGGCAGCACAGCGCTGTTGGCGAAACTCTTCACGACGTTCTCGAACGCCGACATGTCGACCGAGAAGCGCGACAGGATCTCGCCGCGCTTGGTGCGCTGGAAATAGGCGGCCGGCAGGTTCTGCACGTGATCGAACAGACGGGTGCGGACATCCGAGATGACGCAAGCCGCCAGACGCGCATCCCAGCGCTCGTAGAGCACGGCAACGATCGAGGTGAAGATGCCCGCAACGGCCAGCACGCCGAGGATGCGATAGAGCGCCTCGAAATCCTCCTCGCCGAGCGCATCGTCGATCAGGAACTTGAGGCTGAGCGGCATGATGACGTTGAACAGCGTCTCGATCAGGACGCCGATCGACACGAAAGCCAGCATCTTCTTGTATCTGGCGAGCAGCGGCGAGACGAAGCCGTAGATGGTCGCAAGCGCACCGGCGGCCTCTCGGGCCGTGTAGACGACGAGATCCTCGTCGTCGTCATCATCGTCGTCGAGATCGTCGCCCTCGTCCTCGCCGTCCTCATCGTCGTCCTCGTCGGAGGGAGGCGGCGCAGGCTTGCTTGCCTGTGGTGGCTTGGTGGCCTGCGGCGGCTTGGATGCCTGCGGCGGTTTGGCGGCCTGCGACGGCTCGGAGGGCTGCGGCGCTTCAGATGTGTGCTGCGCTTCGGCTGCCAGTGGCGCGTTGGCGGCGAGCGGTGTTTCCGGCGCTTGGGGTGCCTGCGGCGCTTGGGGCGCGGCGGTTCCAGAAAGCCGCTTCGCGATCTCGGCTGCGGCGCCCGCGGCAGCCGCAATTCGCTCGCCGGCAATCCGATCGTCCGCGGCCTGACCGGGCGGCGCCGAGGTCGAATTGGATTTCGAACCTCGTTTCGAGCCTGATTTGGAAGCCGGTCTCGACTCTGACTCTGGTTTCTTGGGCGCCATGCAACCAACCGAAGCAGCGCGGCCGACGAGAGCGCCAGCCTTGCGCGTCAGGCCTTTAACATCTGCACAGCGCCGCGGCCAGCGTCCTCAATCTTCGTCCTCGACCTTGTCGAAGAACGAATACCGCAGGCTGTCGGCGTCGGCGTACCACTGACCGGGCCCCTTGTTGGCCGCGAGCGTCGCAGCCCACACCTCGTCGGTGCAATCGCGGCGGTGCATGGCCAGATCAAACCCGTTGCCGAAGAACAGCTCCGACCACTCCCACCAGGTGCCGAGCTTCTTGACCCCACGCAGCAGGTCGTAGCGGTCGACCAGCGCCGGGGCCATGTCCGAGGTGATCGAGCCGAACACGAGGCCGGTCTTGACGACGCGGTTGAGCTCGCGGATCGCGCGCGCAACCTGCTTGTCACCGAGGTGGCAGAGGCTGGTCTCGAACACGAAATCGAACTCACCGGTTTTGAACGACATGTCGGTGATCGAGCCGAGCTTGTTGTACTTCTTCAGCGCCTTCGGCGTCTTGCCGTGGATGTAGCGGTTGTTCTCTATGCCCCGGGCATCGATGCCGCGCTCGCGGAGCGCACCCACCAGCTCGCCGCTCGCGGAGCCGGCGACCAGGAGCTTGTAGCCCTTGCCCTTACCGGCCCGGTTCCAGACGATCTTGATAAGGCTGGTCAGATAGTCCGGATCGGTGAACTGCGACCACGCTTCGCTGTACGGCCCCTGCCCGCGATAATTGTCGAAATAGTCGCGGTCGATCTTGTCCGACAGCGGCATCTCGGCCTGCGAGCGGGCGCGGCGCAGCCGCATCATCTCGGTCAGGATGATGTCGGTGGCCGCATCCGAGGAATCGAGCAGCCCGTTCAAGGTCGAGTCGAACAGGTAGTCTCCGACCACGACGATACCGGGGTGCTCCTTCGGCTCAGGCCGGTGATTGGTCATGACGTCGCGCACCGGCAGACCGCCGGGCAGCGCGTTGACCGACGACAGCCAGCGATGGATCTTGCCTTCCATGAAGTGTGCGCGCGCATCGCCGAGCGCCGCCGGGAGCGACTTCAGGGCGGCATCGATCAGCTCCTGGTCCGACAGGTTGGCGAAGGCGAGCGCATCCGAGCCCGCGATCAGCCAGTTCAGCACGCCGTGCTTGCCGACGTCGTGGCGCGAGCCCTCGTTGTAGATGCAGCAGCCGCCGAACGCCTCCGACATGAACCAGGAGCCCGGAATCTTCTCGCCCCAGAACGGCTCGTCGAACAGGATCGAGACGCGCAGATAATGCGCGGGACGATCGAAATAGGCGATGTGCTTGACCATGGACTGGCGCAGCTTCTCGCCGTCCCAGCCGACCGTCGACAGCCAGGAATGCGGCAGACACACCAGCACGAGATCGAACTCGCGCGTCTCCGGCCCCTTGCCGTTCATCATGTTGAGCCGGTAGCGGCCCTGCTCGGTCTTGCCGATTCGGAGCACGCGATGATTGAGTTTGATGTCGGCATCGACCTCCGAGCGAAGGCACTCGATCAGCTGCTCATTGCCGTTCTGGATCGAGTACAGGCCGATATAGTCGTCGATATCCATCACGAAGTTCTTGAGCGCATTGAGGCCGTTGGTGTTGTGGGCCTCGGTCGCGAGGTCGGAGCGCGACATCACCTTGAAGAAGCGCTTGGCCGTGGGATCCTCGACCTCCTCGTCGAGCAGCTCTTCGCAGGTCTTGTAGGCCCAGGGGTGCTCGTTATCGTGGGCGCCGACGCCTTCGTAATATTCGACCGGCGACATCACCTCCGTACAACGCTTGCGGAACGCCTCGACGGCAGCGGCCGTCTTCGGGCCGTACTTGCGGCGCAGCCCGGGCACGTCGTCGAGCAGCTCTCCGTCGAGCTGGACCTGCAGCGCATCCATCGGAATCGTCTGCAGACCGAAATGCTGGATCAGCTCGCGCAGCGGATCAGGGCCGGTCATCGAGTAGTCGTAGATTTCTGCGACACCAGCCTCATACATCGCCGGTGCGGTATCGAACTTGCGCGTCACGATCTTGCCGCCGAGCCGGTCGGATGCCTCGAAGATCGTCACCTTGCAGAGATCGCCGAGTTTGCGCCTCAGGTACCAGGCGCTCATCAGTCCACCCGGACCGCCACCAACAATCGCAAGGTCAAGCATCTAAGTTCCGCCATCTCCGGCTGTCAGCGACGTTGCCGGTCGTCCATATCAGGGGTCCTGCCACCCTCGGGGCTCGATCGGCCATAGCGTACCCGGCCCGCAAAAGATTTGCGCCGGAGCAAATCGGCGCATCGCCACGGGAGTCGACGGAAATCAGCTCAGCGGATCTGATGCTTCCAAAAGCGCCTCTGTCCCTGAAGGGAAGATGAACAACGGGGCAGCAGCACGGCGACAGGAGAAGAAAATGTTAAAAAAGGCCGGCAACCGCCGGCCTTTTTCTACGCGCGATGAACGCACGGCAGACCCCAACACCGTCAGGGTCTGCCGCAACCGTCCGTTTACTCTGCCGGCGGCAGAGCGAGCGGCTGAGGCTCCGGCTGCGCCGGCACGATCGCCGCCTGCTTCTCGCGCTCGTCGAGAATCAGCTTGTCGCGCTTCAAGGCGACTTCGCGGATGCGGGCCATCGAGGCGCCGGTGCCAGCCGGGATCAGACGGCCGACGATGACGTTCTCCTTGAGACCCTCGAGCGGATCGATCTTGCCGTTGACCGCCGCCTCGGTGAGGACGCGGGTGGTCTCCTGGAACGAGGCCGCCGAGAAGAACGACCGGGTCTGCAGGCTCGCCTTGGTGATGCCGAGCAGAACCGGAGTGCCTGTGGCCGGCTTCTTCGCCTCCTCCACGGCTTTCGCGTTGAGCAGGTCGAACTCGATCTTGTCGACCTGTTCGCCCGAGATCATGTCGGTGTCGCCCTGGTCGGCGATCTCCACCTTCTGCAGCATCTGACGGACAATCACCTCGATGTGCTTGTCGTTGATGAGCACGCCCTGCAGCCGGTAGACCTCCTGGATCTCGTTGACCAGATAGGCCGCGAGCTCCTCGATGCCCTTGATCGCCAGGATGTCGTGCGGCGCGGGGTTGCCTTCAACGATGAAGTCGCCCTTCTCGACGATGTCGCCATCCTGCAGATGGATGTGCTTGCCCTTCGGGATCAGGTACTCGCGCGGCTCCTCGGTCTTGTCGACCGGCTCGATCGAGATGCGACGCTTGTTCTTGTAGTCGCGACCGAACCGGATGGTGCCGGCGATCTCAGCGATGATCGCGGCATCCTTCGGCTTGCGCGCTTCGAACAGCTCCGCCACCCGCGGCAGACCGCCGGTGATGTCGCGCGTCTTGGCGCTTTCGGTCGAGATACGCGCCAGGATGTCGCCTGGCTTCACCGTCGCACCGACGTCGACAGAAAGAATCGCGTCGACCGACAGCATGTAGCGGGCATCGCCGCCGCGGGCGAGCTTGAGCACCTTGCCGTCCTTGCCCTTGATCACGATCGCCGGACGCAGATCCGCGCCACCGCGCGTTCCACGCCAGTCGATGACCACGCGCTTGGCAATACCGGTGGATTCGTCGAGCGTTTCCGAGATCGACAGACCTTCGGTCAGATCCTCGAACCCGATCGTGCCCTCCGCTTCCGTGAGGATCGGGCGGGTATAAGGATCCCACTCGGCGATGCGCTGGCCGCGCTTGATCATGTCGCCGTCGTCGACGTGCATGCGCGAGCCGTACTGGATACGGTGCGTCGCACGCTCGGTGCCGTCGGGGTCGACGATCGTCACGACCATGTTGCGGACCATCGCGATCAGGTGACCCTCGCTGTTGCGAGCGATCGACTTGTTCCTGATGACCACCTTGCCTTCGAAGTTCGATTCCACGAAGGACTGCTCGTTCAGCTGCGCCGCGCCACCGATGTGGAAGGTGCGCATCGTCAGCTGGGTGCCGGGCTCACCGATCGACTGCGCGGCGATGACGCCGACAGCCTCGCCATGATTGACCGGCGTGCCGCGCGCCAGATCGCGGCCGTAGCACATCTTGCAGATGCCGTTGACGAGCTCGCAGGTCAGCGCCGAGCGGATCTTCACCTCCTGCACGCCAGCCTGCTGGATGGCGTCGATGTGGCTCTCCTCCATCAGCGTGCCGGCCTTGACCAGCACGGCGTTGGTCGCGGGATCACGCACGTCATCGCAGGGCACGCGGCCCAGGATGCGCGAGCCGAGCGAAGCCACGACCGTGCCGGCATCGACGATGGCGCGCATCTTGATGCCGAGATGGGTGCCGCAATCGTCCTGCGTGATGATGCAGTCCTGCGCGACGTCGACCAGACGACGGGTCAGGTAGCCCGAGTTCGCGGTCTTCAACGCGGTGTCCGCGAGGCCCTTGCGGGCGCCGTGGGTCGAGTTGAAGTACTCGAGAACCGACAGACCTTCCTTGAAGTTCGAGATGATCGGCGTCTCGATGATCTCACCCGACGGCTTGGCCATCAGGCCGCGCATGCCGGCGAGCTGACGCATCTGGGCCGGCGAACCGCGGGCACCGGAATGCGACATCATGTAGATCGAGTTGATGTCGGCATCCGCCCCCGTCGCCGTCTTCTTGGTGACGGAGATTTCCTTCATCATCTCCTTGGCGATCTCTTCGCTGGCCTTCGACCAGGCGTCGACGACCTTGTTGTACTTCTCGCCATGGGTGATCAGACCGTCATTGTACTGCTGCTCGAAATCCTTCGCCAGCGTACGGGTGGTGTCGACGATCTTCCACTTGCCCGCCGGCACGACCATGTCGTCCTTGCCGAACGAGATGCCCGCCTTGAAGGCGTTGTAGAAGCCGAGCGCCATGATGCGGTCGCAGAAGATCACCGTCTCCTTCTGGCCGCAGTGACGATAGACCTGATCGATCACGCCCGAGATTTCGCGCTTGGTCATCAGCTTGTTGATGACCTCGAACGTGACGCGCGGATGCTTCGGCAGGAGGTTGCCGAGCATGACGCGGCCCGCGGTGGTTTCGATCCAGCGCTTGGCGACCTTGCCGGTCTCGTCCATGCCCTCCCAGCGATACTTGATCTTGCTGTGGAGATGGATGGCCTTGGCGTGCAGCGCATGCTCGAGCTCGGCCATGTTGCCGAACGCCATGCCCTGGCCGGGCATGCCTTCGCGCATGATCGAGACGTAGTAGAGACCGAGCACGATGTCCTGCGACGGCACGATGATCGGCTGACCATTGGCCGGATGCAGGATGTTGTTGGTCGACATCATCAGGACGCGCGCTTCCAGCTGCGCTTCGAGCGACAGCGGAACGTGGACGGCCATCTGGTCGCCGTCGAAGTCGGCGTTGAACGCGGAGCACACCAGCGGATGCAGCTGGATCGCCTTGCCCTCGATCAGCACCGGCTCGAACGCCTGGATGCCGAGGCGATGCAGCGTCGGCGCGCGGTTCAACAGCACCGGATGCTCGCGGATGACCTCGTCCAGGATGTCCCAGACCTCGGGGCGCTCCTTCTCGACCAGCTTCTTGGCCTGCTTGACCGTCGTCGACAGGCCCTTGGCATCGAGCCGCGAATAGATGAACGGCTTGAACAGCTCGAGCGCCATCTTCTTCGGCAGGCCGCACTGGTGCAGGCGCAGCTCCGGACCGACCACGATGACCGAGCGACCGGAATAGTCGACGCGCTTGCCGAGCAGGTTCTGACGGAAGCGGCCTTGCTTGCCCTTGAGCATGTCGGCGAGCGACTTCAACGGACGCTTGTTGGCGCCGGTGATGACGCGGCCGCGGCGGCCGTTGTCGAACAGCGCATCCACCGCTTCCTGAAGCATGCGCTTCTCGTTGCGGATGATGATGTCCGGCGCGCGCAGCTCCATCAGCCGCTTCAAACGGTTGTTGCGGTTGATGACGCGGCGGTAGAGGTCGTTGAGGTCGGAGGTCGCGAAGCGGCCGCCGTCGAGCGGCACCAGCGGCCGCAGGTCCGGCGGGATCACCGGCACCACGGTCATGATCATCCATTCCGGCTTGTTGCCGGAGTGGCGGAAGGCCTCGACGATCTTCAGGCGCTTCGCGAGCTTCTTGTGCTTGATGTCGGAGTCGGTCTCCTGCATCTCCGCACGCAGCGTCTGCTCGAGCTTCTCCAGCTCGAGGCCGCGCAAGAGCTCACGGATGGCCTCGGCGCCGATCATGGCGGTGAAGCTGTCCTGGCCGTATTCGTCCTGCGCCTTGAGGTACTCGTCCTCGGACAAGAGCTGACGGTCCTTGAGCGCGGTCAGACCCGGCTCGAGAACTACGTAGTATTCGAAGTACAGGATCCGCTCGAGATCCTTCAGCGTCATGTCGAGCAGCAGGCCGATGCGCGACGGCAGCGACTTCAGGAACCAGATGTGCGCGACGGGAGCGGCGAGCTCGATATGGCCCATGCGCTCGCGCCGGACGCGCGACAAGGTCACCTCGACCGAGCACTTCTCGCAGATGATGCCCTTGTACTTCATCCGCTTGTACTTGCCGCACAGGCACTCGTAGTCCTTGATCGGCCCGAAGATGCGGGCGCAGAACAGGCCGTCGCGCTCGGGCTTGAAGGTGCGGTAGTTGATCGTTTCCGGCTTCTTGATCTCGCCGTAGGACCAGGACAGAATCTTCTCCGGAGACGCAATCGAGATCCGGATCTGGTCGAAGACCTGAGCCGGCGTCGTCGGATTGAAGAGATTCATAATTTCTTGGTTCATCGTATTCTCCTCGCGGGCCGATCGGGGGTCGGCCGCAAATTCGAAAATCTCTCAACGGGCGCCTTGTCCTGACCCGCGGGGGAAGGCGCCGGCACCCGGCCGTCCGAGACGGCCGGGCCTGACCTCTTGAACTACTCGGCGGCTTCCGACGTCGGCGCCGGTCCGAGCTTGGAGTTGTGCAGGTCGACGTTGAGGCCGAGCGAGCGCATTTCCTTGACCAACACGTTGAACGATTCCGGAATACCGGCCTCGAACGTGTCGTCGCCGCGCACGATCGCCTCGTAGACCTTGGTGCGGCCGGCGACGTCGTCCGACTTCACCGTCAGCATCTCCTGCAGCGTGTAGGCCGCGCCGTAGGCTTCGAGCGCCCACACCTCCATTTCGCCGAAACGCTGGCCGCCGAACTGGGCCTTGCCGCCCAGCGGCTGCTGGGTGACCAGCGAGTACGGGCCGATCGAACGCGCATGGATCTTGTCGTCGACCAGATGGTGCAGCTTCAGCATGTAGATGTAGCCGACCGTCACCTTGCGATCGAACGCATCGCCGGTGCGGCCATCATAGACCGTCGACTGACCGGAGGCGTCGAGGCCGGCGAGCTTCAACATCTCCTCGATGTCGGCCTCCTTGGCGCCGTCGAACACCGGCGTGGCGATCGGCACGCCACGGCTCAGATTGTGACCAAGCTCGATCAACTCGTTGTCGTTGAGCGACTTGATGGTCTCGTCATCGCCGTAGATCCGCTTCAAGGTCTCCTTCAGCGGCTTCACGTCCTGCTTCGACAGGTAGGCATCGACCGTCTGGGCGATGCGCTTGCCGAGGCCGGCGCAGGCCCAGCCAAGATGCGTCTCGAGGATCTGTCCGACGTTCATGCGCGAGGGCACGCCCAGCGGGTTCAGCACGATGTCCGCATGCGTGCCGTCCTCGAGGAACGGCATGTCCTCGATCGGCACGATCTTGGAGACGACGCCCTTGTTGCCGTGACGGCCGGCCATCTTGTCGCCCGGCTGGATCTTGCGCTTCACCGCAACGAAGACCTTGACCATCTTCATCACGCCTGGCGGCAGCTCGTCGCCACGCTGCAGCTTCTCGACCTTGTCGAGGAAGCGCTGTTCCAGCCCCTTCTTCGACTCGTCGTACTGCTTCCGCATGGCCTCGATCTCGGCCATCAGCTTGTCGTTCGGCGAGGCGAACAGCCACCACTGCGACTTCGGATACTCGTCGAGCACCGCGCGCGTGATCTTGGTGTCCTTCTTGAAACCCTTCGGACCGGAGATGCCCTGACGGCCATCCAGCATGTCGGCGAGACGGCTGTAGACGTTGCGGTCCAGGATCGCCTGCTCGTCGTCGCGGTCCTTGGCCAGACGCTCGATCTCTTCCCGCTCGATCGCCAGCGCACGCTCGTCCTTGTCGACGCCGTGCCGGTTGAACACGCGGACTTCGACGATCGTGCCCTGCACGCCCGGCGGCACCCGCAGCGAGGTGTCGCGCACGTCCGAGGCCTTCTCGCCGAAGATGGCGCGCAGCAGCTTCTCTTCCGGAGTCATCGGGCTCTCGCCCTTCGGCGTGATCTTGCCGACCAGGATGTCGCCGGCGCGCACTTCCGCGCCGATATAGACGATGCCGGCTTCGTCGAGGTTCTTCAGCGCCTCTTCCGACACGTTCGGAATGTCGCGCGTGATTTCCTCCGGACCCAGCTTGGTGTCGCGGGCCATCACCTCGAATTCCTCGATGTGGATCGAGGTGAAGACGTCCTCCTTCACGATCCGCTCGGAGAGCAGGATGGAGTCCTCGAAGTTGTAGCCGTTCCACGGCATGAACGCGACGAGCACGTTGCGGCCGAGCGCGAGCTCACCGAGATCGGTCGACGGACCGTCAGCGATGATGTCGCCCTTCTTGACGATGTCGCCGACCTTCACCAGCGGACGCTGGTTGATGCAGGTCGACTGGTTCGAGCGCTGATACTTCATCAGCCGGTAGATATCGACGCCCGACTTGGTCGGATCGAGATCCTCCGTGGCGCGGATGACGACGCGGGTGGCGTCGATCTGGTCGATCACGCCGGAGCGGCGCGCCGCGATCGCGGCGCCCGAGTCACGGGCCACCACACCTTCCATGCCGGTACCGACGAACGGCGCCTCGGCGCGAACCAGCGGCACGGCCTGGCGCTGCATGTTCGAGCCCATCAGCGCGCGGTTGGCGTCGTCGTTCTCGAGGAACGGGATCAGCGCCGCGGCCACCGAAACGAGCTGCTTCGGCGACACGTCCATGTAGTCGACCTTGTCGGGCGTCATCGGCACGACTTCGCCGGCATGACGGCAGACCACGAGGTCCTCGGTGAAGCGGCCCTTGGCATCGAGCGGCACGTTGGCCTGCGCGACGCGGTAGCGCCCCTCCTCCATGGCCGACAGATACACCACCTCGTCGGTGACCCGGCCGTCCTTGACCTTGCGGTACGGCGTCTCGACGAAGCCATACTTGTTGACGCGGGCGAAGGTCGCCAGCGAGTTGATCAGGCCGATGTTCGGACCTTCAGGTGTCTCGATCGGGCAGATGCGGCCGTAATGCGTCGGATGCACGTCGCGCACCTCGAAGCCGGCGCGCTCGCGCGTCAGACCGCCCGGTCCAAGCGCCGACAGGCGGCGCTTGTGGGTGATCTCCGACAGCGGGTTGGTCTGGTCCATGAACTGCGACAGCTGCGACGAGCCGAAGAATTCGCGCACGGCAGCGGCGGCGGGCTTCGCGTTGATCAGGTCCTGCGGCATCACGGTGTCGATGTCGACGCTCGACATGCGCTCCTTGATGGCGCGCTCCATGCGCAGCAGGCCGATGCGGTACTGATTCTCCATCAGCTCGCCGACCGAGCGGACGCGGCGGTTGCCGAGATGGTCGATGTCGTCGATCTCGCCCTTGCCGTCACGCAGGTCGACCAGGGTCTTGATGACCGACAGGATGTCTTCCTTGCGCAGCGTGCGCTGGGTGTCGGGCGCATCGAGCTCGAGGCGCATGTTCATCTTGACGCGACCGACCGCGGAGAGGTCGTAGCGCTCGGCATCGAAGAACAGCGACTGGAACATCGCCTGCGCCGAATCGAGCGTCGGCGGCTCGCCCGGACGCATCACGCGGTAGATGTCGAACAGCGCATCCTCACGCGTCATGTTCTTGTCGGCCGACAGCGTGTTGCGGATGTAGGGGCCGACATTGACGTGGTCGATGTCGAGCAGCGGCAGGTCCTTGTAGCCCTGCTCGTTCAGCACCTTGAACAGCTTGTCGGTGATCTCCTCGCCGGCCTCGGCGTAGATCTCACCCGTCTTCGGATTGACGAGATCCTCGGCGATGTAGTTGCCGAGCAGCTCCTCGTCCGACATGCGCAGCGCCTTCAGCCCCTTCTCCTGGAGCTGGCGGGCGGCGCGCACGGTGAGCTTCTTGCCGGCCTCGAGCACGACCTTGCCGGTGTCGGCGTCGATCAGGTCGTTCACGGTCGAATAGCCGCGGAACCGGTTGGCGTCGAACGGAACGCGCCAGCCTTCCTTGATGCGCTTGTAAATCAGCTTCTTGTAGAAGGTCGACAGGATCTGCTCGCCGTCGAGGCCGAGCGCGAACATCAGCGACGTCACCGGCAGCTTGCGGCGACGGTCGATGCGCGCGAACACGATGTCCTTGGCGTCGAACTCGATATCGAGCCAGGAGCCGCGATACGGAATGACGCGGGCAGCGAACAGCAGCTTGCCCGACGAGTGGGTCTTGCCCTTGTCGTGGTCGAAGAACACGCCCGGCGAACGGTGCATCTGCGAGACGATGACGCGCTCGGTGCCGTTCACGATGAAGGTGCCGTTCATGGTCATGAGCGGAATGTCGCCCATGTACACGTCCTGCTCCTTGATGTCCTTCACCGACTTCGCACCGGTCTCCTCGTCGATATCGAACACGATGAGGCGCAAGGTCACCTTGAGCGGCGCAGCGAAGGTCATGCCGCGCTGGCGGCACTCGTCGACGTCGTATTTCGGCGGCTCGAACTCGTAGCGGACGAATTCCAGCATCGAGGTGCCCGAGAAATCGGAGATCGGGAACACCGAGCGGAACACCGCCTGCAGGCCCTCATCCGCTCGCCCACCCGTGGGCTCGTCCACCATCAGGAACTGGTCGTAGGACGCCTTCTGAACCTCGATGAGGTTCGGCATCTCCGCGACTTCCTTGATGTGTCCAAAGAACTTGCGAACGCGTTTGCGACCGGTGAATGTCTGCTGCGCCATCGTGGCCTCTCATTTCGTCGCCCGGAGGGGCGAACCTTCCGAAACAGCGGCTGCCACCGCCCCTTCGGGTTGAATTTCGATCCATTTCGAGGATCTGAGGCCCAAAGCCGGAACGGAAACGTCCCAGCTCTGTTCTTCAGACCAGCAAAACGCAAAACGACGCGCGAGGCGCGAGGGCGCACCCGCTCGTCACAACCATCTCGTCACGGACTGCAAAAGCCCGAAATTGCCTATCTCCCAACGGTCTAAAGGCGGAGACGCCACTCCACCGATAACCGGCTTTTCGTGCTGCCGACCCAATATGGGCCGACGATAGCCGAGATTCGAGGGGGAAGCCCCTAAATCTCCACACTTTTCCGTGTTCGGCCCGCAACGGGCGATCCTGTTGCACGCCTTTTGCAGTATCCCGGCCCGACCCGACACCTCTGCAAAAATCTTTTGTCCCGATGATGACCGGGCGATATTACCGCCCGGTCATCATGATCTCTCGAAACCTTCGGACCTGCCTTAGGCCGCCGGAAGGCTCCGCTTGCAATCTTGCGATTACTTGAGGTCGATCTTGGCGCCAGCCTTCTCGAGCTGAGCCTTGATCTTCTCGGCCTCTTCCTTGTTGACGCCTTCCTTGACCGGCTTCGGGGCACCCTCGACCAGGTCCTTGGCTTCCTTCAGGCCCAGGCCGGTGATGGCGCGAACTTCCTTGATGACCTCGATCTTCTTGTCGCCGGCCGAAGCCAGGACAACCGTGAACTCGGTCTTCTCTTCCGCCGGAGCGGCAGCGGCAGCGGCCGGGCCAGCAACCGCGACGGCGGCAGCGGCGGACACGCCCCACTTCTCTTCCAGGAGCTTGGCGAGCTCGGCGGCCTCGAGAACGGTGAGCGAGGACAGGTCGTCGACGATTTTCTGCAAGTCAGCCATTGATCTACTTCCTTAAGATGGTTCGGTTCGAAACCAGGTTTTGAGTGTTTGCGAAGGGCGTCAGGCCGCTTCGCCCTTTGAGGCATGAGCCTGAATGACGCGCGCGACCTTGGCCGCGGGTGCGTTGGCGAGCTGGGCGAGCTTGGTCGCCGGTGCCTGGATCAGGCCGACGAGCTTGCCGCGCAGTTCGTCCAGCGACGGCAGCGAGGCGAGAGCCTTGACGCTGTCGACATTCAGGACGGTTTTACCCATGGAGCCGCCGAGGATGACGAACTTTTCGTTCGCCTTGGCGAATTCCATGGCAACCTTGGGCGCCGCGACAGGATCGTTCGAAGTTGCGATCACGGTCGGCCCCTTCAACAGGGGACCGATGCCGACGACGTCCGTGCCTTCAAGAGCAATTTTGGCGAGACGGTTCTTCGAGACCTTCACCGACGCGCCCGCCTGCTTCATCTGCATGCGCAGCTTCTGCATCTGGGCCACGGTGAGGCCGGAATAGTGAGCGACGACCGCGACGCCCGTGGTCTTGAAGACCTCGTGCAGTTCCTCGACCGCCTCTTTCTTTGCCGCTCGTTCCACAGCAAGCTCTCTCCGGTTGGCGGCCTTCGCCCGAAAGCGGGACCGCCGGGTTGCACCCGCCGCCCCACCAAACCTGACCTCCGGACGGAAGAACCCGAGGACACGCAAGGCAAAACGGCGATGAATAGCCTGCCCTTCCGCAAGGCTTTATCGGCCCACGGAGTGTCGAGGTTCGAACCAAACCTGCATGCCACCACGACAGAGGCAGTGGACATGCCGAAATCCGGTCTTCACCCGTCTATGCAGGCCGTATGATTAAGCCATTGAGGAAATTGGACTTCCGCGCCGGCGCCTGCAGTCTCGGACAGGATTCGGAGGGATCGGCGGACCGACCTCCCCTGTGGCATTTCGAGAGCAGAAAGATCCTTCTTTCCTTCCGAGAAATCCAAACGGATATCCTCAAAAGGAATGCTGGCTCCTCTAGACTTTCGGAATGCGCACACGGGCGCGCCAGCAAAAGCCGACCCGCCCGGAAGCCGGTTCTTTAACGGGTGAATGGCGACTTGCCAAGACCCCAAGAGCAAAAATCGCACCAGTTACGTCGGCCAGTCCCGTAGCCCGCATGAGCGTCAGCCAGCGCCCAACGGGCGCAGGCGGAAGCGAGATGCGGGACTCTCGCCAGACCGTCGCGCGGAGAAACCGGCCCCGGAGATCGCTTCCGCCTTCGCCCGAGTGGCTCCGGCGGCGCTCTTCCGGGCTACCCGTCTACCCCTTCGGGCAGGACGCCCCGGCCTCGGCCCAGGCCTTGATCAGCTCGCCGAACTGCTTCTGAGTCCCCGGCGCCGGCGTCCGCCCTGCTCCCGGATTCCAGCCCCAGCCGACCAGTTCGTCCTCAGCCATATGATGAATCAGCTGGGCCATGGTCTTGCCGCCGTTGAGCTTCGGGTCCTTGATCTGGGTGCAGATCTGGCCGAGCGATCGGCCCTGCCAAGCCATCTCGATCGGCGCCAGCTGCCACTTCGGATTGCCGGGCACGCGCGCCGGGTCGAAATTGGCTTCGTGGTGACAGGTCGTGCAGGCGAGCCCGCCGGGCGCGCCCATGCCGGCCTCGCCGCGGACCACCAGCGGCTGGTGCGGAATCATCTTGTCGGTCTGGGTCGGACGATCGCCGGCCGGATGGCAGTTCATGCAGCGCGGCGACTGCAGCACCTTGCCGGCCTCCTCGAACAGCGCCACCGCGCGCTCCTCCTTGTTCTTGATCTTCGCGAAGTCCACCGCCGGCTTCAGGCCATTGGCCACGCGGGTCGCCTCGGGCGCGGCATAGGCGCGCTGAAGCCCCGGATAGGCCGCGACGGCAACCGCAGCCAGGCAGCCGGCGAGCAACGCCATCGCCCCCGTTCTAACCAGTCTCATGCAGTGTCTCCCGGCCGGATCGGCAATTGCGTGGGGCGCGGCAGGCCGAGCTTCGCCATGGCGTTGGCGACGGCCGGTCCGAGCGGCGGGACGCCGGGCTCGCCTACCCCCGATGGCTTCTCTGTCGACGGCACGATCGCGACCTCGATCTCGGGCATCTCGTGGATGCGCAGCGAGCGGTAGGTATCGAAATTGCCCGACACCGGACGTCCCTCGTCGAGCGGCTGCTGCGCATAGAGGATGTGGCCCAGCGCAAAGCCGATGCCGCCCTCCATCTGGGCGCGGATGATGTCGGGATTGACCGCGACGCCGCAGTCGACAGCGCACCAGACCTTGTGCACGACCGGTCCGTCAGCGCCCATCGACAGCTCGACCACCTGGGCGACGTAGGTGTTGAAGCTCTCGACCACGGCAACGCCGCGGGCGCGGCCCGCCTCGAGCTTGGCGCCCTTCCAGTCCGCGAGCTCGGCGACCGCCTTGAGCACACCGGCGTGACGCGGCTTGTCGGCCATCATCGCCAGTCGCCCCTCCACCGGATCCTGACCGGCGGCTTCGAGCAGCTGATCGACGAACGCCTCGACAGCGTAGCCGGTATGGGTGTGGCCGACGGAGCGCCACCACAGCACGGGCACCCCGACATCGACCTGGTGCAGGTCGCAGCGGAAGTTCGGCACCTGGTACGGGATCTCGTTCGAGCCCTCATAGGCGGTCGCATCGAGACCATTCTTCATGGTCATCGCCTCGAACGGCGAGCCCTTCATGATCGACTGGCCGACGATCGTATCCGACCACGCCACGATCTTGCCGTCGCGAACGACGCCGCGCATGCGATGCAGGCTGAACGGCCGGTAGTAGCCGCCGCGCATGTCGTCCTCGCGGGTCCACACCAGCTTGACCGGACATCCCGGCCCGATCGCCTTGGCGACCTGCGCCAGCTCCATGGCGACATGGGTCGACTGCTGCGCGCGCCGGCCGAAGCTGCCGCCGGCGAGAATCGTCTTGAGATCGACCTTGGCGATGTCGAGCCCCAGCACCTGCGCGATCACGGCGTGATCAGGCGTCGGAAACTGGCTGCCGTAGCGCGCCGACGCCGTGTCGCCCTTCCAATGCAGGAATGCGTTGATCGGCTCCATCGGCGCATGCGCCAGATAGGGGAAGACGAACTCGGTCTCGATCAGCTTGCCGCCCTTGGCGATCTCGGCGTCGACATCGCCCTCCTGCTTCACCAGCGCGCCCTGCTTCTTCGCACGTGCGCGAAACTCCTCCAGCAATTGCGCCGTGCCGCGCGTCTCCGCCTTGCTGTCGTCCCAGGTGATCTTGAGCAGGTCGCGTGCCGTCTTGGCCGGCCAAAAGCCCTCCGCATAGACGGCGACGCCATTCGGCACCTCCTTGACGTCGACGACGCCAGGCACGGCCTTCGCTGCTGATGCGTCGAAGGAGGCCACCTTGCCGCCGAACCGCGGCGAGCGCGCCACCAGCACGGTCAAGGTCCCCGGATCCTTGATGTCGAGCGTGTACTCGGCCGAGCCGTTCGACTTCGCCACGCTGTCGAGCCGGGTCACGGCGCCTTCCTTGCCGATCAGCTTGAAGGCGGAGGGATCCTTGAGCTGCGGGTTCGCCGGCACCGGCTGTTGCATCGCCTTCGCGGCCAGCGCGCCGAAACCGCTCTGCTTGCCGGAGGGATGTCTAACGATACCTTTATCGACCGTGATCTCCTCGGCCGGCACCTTCCATTCGTCGGCAGCCGCAGCCACCAGCATCGCGCGCGCGGCGGCGCCGACCTTGCGCATCTGCTCGTAGGAATTGGCGATCGCGCTCGAGCCGCCAGTGCCCTGCACCCCGAACAAGAGATTCTTGTAGAGCACCGGATTCGAGGGCGCATGATCGGCGCGCATCTGCGACCAATCGGCATCGAGCTCCTCGGCCACCAGGGTGGCCATGCCGGTGAACGGGCCCTGTCCGAACTCGATGTGCTTGCAGAGAACGGTGACGGTGTCGTCCTGGCCGATCACCAGAAACGTGTTCGGCGCGATGTTGACGGATTTTGCCGCAGCAGCGTCCTGCGCGTAGGCGACGCCGTTGCGCGCGACATAGGTGGCGAGCACGAACCCAGCGCCGGCTTTCAACAGCGAGCGGCGCGACAAGGTCGCAGCGGCTTCAGATTTCACATGAAGGTTCATGATCAGCCCTCCAGAGTCTTGGCGGCCGAATGAATTGCGGCGCGGATGCGGACATAGCTGGCGCAGCGGCAGATGTTGCCGTTCATTGCGAGATCGATGTCCTGGTCGCTGGGCTTCGGGGTCAGGCTGAGCAGCGCGGCGGCGCTCATCACCTGGCCTGACTGGCAGTAGCCACATTGTGGCACATCATGCGCGGCCCATGCCCTCTGGACGGCAACCGCTTCTTTGCTGGAGAGCCCCTCGATCGTCGTCACCTCGCTCTTCCCGACTGCCGACACCGGCAACGAGCAGGAGCGCACCGTCTGACCGTCGAGATAGACTGTGCAGGCCCCGCATTGCGCAACGCCGCAGCCATATTTGGTGCCGGTCAGCCCAACATTGTCGCGAATGGCCCAGAGCAACGGAGTGCCGGGGTCGACATCAACCTGATGCTCCCGCCCATTGATCTTCAAAGTGAACGCCGCCATGGCCCCTCGCTCTATCTGTCGTCCTAACAGCAAGAGTTAGAAGCATTCGAGAATGGTTCGCAATTCACAGAGATGTGCAGTGCGTCAAAATATTTCTGCGCGGGGCGGAACGTTTTGGACGTAGCCCGCATCAGCGTCAGCCACAGCCCGCTAAGGCGAAAGCGACATGGGGGATGGTCCGTCCCGGGTCGTTCCGCTCGCCCGGGCTACGAGCTACTTGACTTGATAAGGCATCATCTCGCCGGCGAAGAACGCTGTGAGATTCGCCACCACGCAGGCCTGCATCGCGACGTGCGACTCCCTGGTGTTGCCGCCGATATGCGGCGTCACCACCACGTTGGGCAGGGAGGTCAGCTCATCCGGCGCATGCGGCTCCGTCTCGAACACGTCGAGGCCGGCACCGGCAACGGTACCCTCCTTGAGCGCCGCCACCAGCGCCCGCTCGTCGATGACCGAGCCGCGCGAGATGTTGACGATGTGGCCGTCGGTGCCGAGCTTCTTGAGGAGGTCGGCGTTGACGACGTGGGTGGTCTCGGCGCTGGCACGGACGGCGATCATCAGCACGGTGCACCATTCGGCGAGCGCATCGAGGCTCGGGAAATATTGATACGGCAGATCGTCATAGCGGGTGCGGTTGAAATAGCCGACCTCAGTCTCGAAGGCGGCTACGCGGCTCGCGATCTTGCGGCCGATCTCGCCCATGCCGTAGACGCCGACCTTGCAGCCGGCGAGACCGGGCGGCGGCTTCATCAGCGGCGATGGTTTTGCGGACGCCCAGCCCCCGTCGCGGACATAGGCGTCTGCCACCGTCAGCCGCCGCGTGGTCGCCAGCATCAACATCACAGCGACGTCTGCGACCGCCGCGGCATTGGCGCCCGGGCTGTGGCCGACGGCGATGTTACGGGCCGCGGCCGCCTTCAGGTCGACGCCGTCGTAACCGGTGCCATAGCAGACGATGGCCCCGAGCGCCGGCAGCCTGTCCATGTCGGCAGCCCCCAGCGGCGTGCCGCCGGCCGTGATCAGCGCCCGGATCCGCGCGACCTCGTCCGCCGGAAACACCTCGTGCGCCGGCTTGCCGCCGCTGTCGAGCAGATCGAACCGATCGGCAAAGCGCTGGGTCAAGGATTTCGGGAGGCGGGAATAGATCAGGACCTTGTCGGGCATGTCGGCCGCTACTCCAAAATGCGAAGGGCGGGACCGATGAACGATCCCGCCCCTGCTAATCTACCGATGCCCGGCCGCTTAGGCGAGCACGGTGCCCGGCTCGACCTTGACGCCCGGGCCCATCGTCGAGGAGACGGCGACGCGCTGGACGTAGGTGCCCTTGGCGCCCGCCGGCTTGGCCTTCACGACCGCATCCGCCAGCGCCTTGATGTTCTCGACCAGCTTGTCCTCGGCGAACGAGGCCTTGCCGACGCCGGCCTGGATGATGCCGGCCTTCTCGACGCGGAACTCGACCGAACCGCCCTTGGCGCCTTTGACGGCACCGGCGACGTCCATGGTCACGGTGCCGATCTTCGGGTTCGGCATCATGCCGCGCGGACCGAGCACCTTACCGAGACGGCCGACCAGCGGCATCATGTCGGGGGTGGCGATACAGCGGTCGAAGTCGATGTTGCCGTTCTGCACCTTCTCGACCAGGTCCTCCGCGCCGACGACGTCGGCACCGGCGGCCTTGGCTTCGTCGGCCTTGGCGCCGCGGGCGAACACGCCGACGCGCAGCGTACGGCCGGTGCCGTTCGGCAGCATGACGACGCCGCGGACCATCTGGTCGGCATGGCGCGGATCGACGCCGAGGTTGATCGAGACCTCGATGGTCTCGTCGAACTTCGAGACGGCCCGCTCCTTGATCATCTTGATCGCGTCAGCAAGCGGGTAGAGCTTGGTGCGATCGATGCCCTCGCGGGCCTTCTTCAAACGCTTTCCGAGTGCCATGGCGCCTTACCCCGCAACTTCCAGACCCATCGAGCGGGCGGAGCCCTCGACCATCTTCATGGCCGACTCGATCGAGTCGCAATTCAGGTCCTTCATCTTCTTCTCGGCGATATCGCGCACCTGCGCCTTGGTCACCGAGCCGGCCTTGTCACGACCCGGGGCCTTGGAGCCGGACTGGATCTTGGCGGCCTGCTTGAGGAAGTAGGACATCGGCGGGGTCTTCATCTCGAAGGTGAAGGACCGGTCCGCATAAATGGTGATGACCACCGGGATCGGGGTGTTCTTCTCTTCCTTCTGGGTCTGCGCGTTGAACGCCTTGCAGAACTCCATGATGTTGAGACCGCGCTGACCCAGCGCGGGGCCGATCGGCGGCGACGGGTTGGCCGCACCGGCCGGAACCTGAAGCTTCAGGTAACCGGTTACTTTCTTTGCCATTATGACTCTCCAATGCGTTCGCGATTCTGCCTGATGCGAACGCAACGCCTTCGGGCGACAAAACCCTCAGGCGAGGTTTGGGACCGTGGTCCGGCGCGCTTGATCCGGCTGGCAAAGCCGGTCACGCCTCCCACGAACGAAATCGCCCCCCGGTTGGGGAGCGAAGGGCGCCCGATACACGAGATCGGACGAAAAGGAAAGCCCGGGACGCCGAGAGACCCGGCAGCCCGGCCCTTAACCGACGATCTTCTCGACCTGGTTGAATTCCAGTTCGACCGGGGTGGCGCGGCCGAAGATCGACACCGCGACCTTGACCCGCGAGCGGGCCTCGTCGATTTCCTCGACCACGCCGGAGAACGAGGCGAACGGGCCGTCGGCGACGCGGACGTTCTCGCCGATCTCGAACGACACCGAGGATTTCGGCCGCTCCACGCCTTCCTGCATCTGGTTCAGGATGCGCATCGCCTCGCCTTCGGAGATCGGCATCGGCTTGTTCTCGGCGCCGAGGAAGCCGGTCACCTTGGGCGTATTCTTGATCAGGTGGAACGCCTCGTCGGTCAGCTTCATCTTCACCAGCACGTAGCCGGGGAAGAACTTGCGCTCGGCGTCGATCTTGCGGCCGCGGCGCACCTCGGTGACCTTCTCGATCGGCACCAGCACCTGCTCGAACAGGTCCTCGAGATTGCGCTGCTTGGCCTGCTCGCGGATCGACTCCGCGACCTTCTTCTCGAAGTTCGAATAGGCGTGGACGATGTACCAGCGCTTGTCGGAGCTTTGCGTTGCGGTTGCCATCAGTGAATGCCCAGCACGAGGGTGATGAGATAACGGATGATCTGATCGGCGGCGAAGAAGAACACCGAGGCCAGCGCCACCATCACGAACACCATGATCGTGGTGATGGTGACCTCGCGACGGCTCGGCCACGAGACCTTGGCGGTCTCCGAGCGCACTTCCTGCAGGAATTTGAACGGGCTGGTAGCCATCGTCAGGGGTCCGCGTCCGTCATCGGACGATTGAAGAGTTGACTGGGAAAACCGAACAGCCGTCCTTGGCCCACCCTCTTGTCGGAGAGATGAGCCGAATCCACGGGCTCGCTTGTTCGGGGAGTGAAAAGCCGCGCCGGATATCCGCTTTTATCGCGGGCCGGCTGCAGGTTATCGAGATATCTACTGTCGGGCCGGCCAAAGGTCAAGATATGGGCATGCCGGGCGTCGGCGGCCATTCCCGCGTCAGGCCCCCGCCTGGTCCGCCACAACGCGGTTTTTCGTGCAACGGCAGGCCATTTCCGCACCACGGCAGGTTGAGCAGTTGCCGCGACGAAATGCCCGTGGTGGAGCGGCTCTTGCCGGGCCTGCGCCACCCGCTCATTCTCGTCCGCACAAGAACAATCCGGAGGAAACCCATGACCTTTGCCCCGCGCAAGGGACGGACGCGCCTTGCCGCCGTCAGCCTTGCTGCTCTCGGTCTTGCCGCTCTCGCCCTCACCGCCGTCCCTGCCTGTGCCCAGGCCCAAGCCCCGCTCAAGATCGGCGTGCTTAGCGACTTCTCGTCGGTCTATTCGGACATCGGCGGCCAGGGCAATCTCGAGGCCACCAAGCTCGCGGTCGAGGAGTTCGGCGGCAGCATGTTCGGCAAGCCGATCGAGGTAATCAGCGCCGATCCGCAGAACAAGGCCGACATCGCCGCCGCGATCGTGCGCAAATGGTACGAGAACGAGGCCGTCGACATGATCATCGACATGCCGACCTCGGCGACCGCGCTCGCCGGCATGGAGATGTCGAAGCAGTTCGAGAAGCTGATGATCGTGACGGATGCCGCGAGCTCCGACATCACCGGCAAGTCCTGCTCGCCCTACACCGTGCACTGGACCTACGACACCTACGGCAACGCGCACACGGTCGGCAGCGCGATCGTCAAGAACGGCGGCAACACCTGGTTCTTCATCACCGCCGACTATCTGTTCGGCCATTCGATCGAGCGCGACACCGGCGACGTCGTGCGCGCCGCCGGCGGCACGGTGGTCGGCAGCGCAAGGCATCCGCTGAACAACCAGGACTTCTCGTCCTTCCTGCTGCAGGCGCAGGCCAGCAAGGCCAAGATCATCGGCATGGCCAATGGCGGCGGCGACACCATCAACACCATCAAGCAGGCCGCCGAGTTCGGCATCGTCGCCGGCGGCCAGAACCTCGCCGGCATCGTGATGTTCATCTCCGACATCCACAGCCTCGGCCTGAAGCTCGCCCAGGGCCTGATCATCACCGAGGCATATTACTGGGATCTCAACGACCGCTCCCGGGCGTTCGGCAAGAAGTTCTTCGAGCGCATGAAGCGGATGCCGACCATGAACCAGGCGGCGACCTACAGCGCGACCCTGCACTATCTCAACGCGGTCAAGGCAGCAGGCAGTCGCGACACCAAGCCGGTGCTCGCCAAGATGCGCGAGACCCCGGTGCGCGACGCCTTCACCGAGAACGGCTTCGTCCGCGAGGACGGCCGCATGGTGCACTCGATGTTCCTGTTCGAGGTGAAGAAGCCCGAGGAGTCGAAGGGCCCGTGGGATTATTACAAGGTGCTGGCCGAGGTGCCCGGCGACCAGGTGTTCCGGCCGATGAAGGACGGCAACTGTCCTTATGTGAAGCAATAAGGGGTTGCTGAAATGCATTCGGGGCTCGCGCGTTGCGGGCCCCGGCCTAACCTGTCTCGTCGATTTTTGGCTTAAGTGCTTGATCTCGCTGGCAGGAGTGGAGAGGCTCGAACTCCCAACCCCCGGTTTTGGAGACCGGTGCTCTACCAATTGAGCTACACTCCTAGCGAGCCGGGACAGTGTCGCCGGTTCGCGCGCTTTGAAGCATAGACCTCCCCCCGAATGCAAGGGTGCAATGGGGCAAATCGACTGGTCAGACCACAACTTCCGCGCCAGACTTGATGCAAACCGACAACAGGACTTCAGGGAGAGCCCATGACCCCGCCGACTACCGCATCAAGCGCGCACCTTTCCGCGCTCCGCTCGCTGACGCCGCCGCTGCCGGATGACCGCCCCGAGGCGCTGGGCCTGTCCCAGGCGCCGCTGCAGCGAGCTTCGGATGCGTTCAAGCGCGAGGCCGACAAGGGAACCATCCCCGGTGCCACCCTGCTGGTCGGCCGCCGCGGCCGGATCGGCTGGTTCGACGCCATCGGCCGGCAAGCGCCCGACGCCGACACGCCGATGCGGCCGGATTCGATCTTCCGCATCTTCTCGATGACCAAGCCGATCGTCTCGCTCGGGATCATGATGCTGGTCGAGGACGGCGAGCTGCTGCTGTCCGACCCGGTCGCCAAGTTCATCCCGGAATTCGGCGAGCAGAAAGTGGGCGTCGAGACCGGCGGCAAGCTGGAGCTGGTGCCGGTCGCCCAGCCGATGACGGTCCAGGACCTGCTGCGCCACACCTCGGGCTTGGCGTATGAGCACACCGGCACCGGGCCGGTGCACCAGCTCTACCAGCAATCGCGGGTGCGCAGCCGCAAGATCACCAATGCCGAGCACGCGGCCATCCTCGCCGGCCTGCCGCTGATCTGCCAGCCCGGCGCCGAGTTCAACTACAGCCGCTCGACCGACATCCTCGGACGGATCATCGAGGTCGTCGCAGGCACATCGCTCGGCGCCTTTCTCTCCGAGCGCATCCTCAAGCCGCTCGGCATGAATGAGACCGGCTTCTTCACGAGCGAGGCCAATGCGCACCGGCTCGCCGAGCCGTTCGCGAAGGACCCGTGGACCGGCGAGGCGGTCAACCTGTTCAAGATGACCGAGCAGCCGCTGATGGAATCCGGCGGCGGCGGGCTGGTGGCGACCACGATGGACTACGCCCGCTTCTGCGCGATGCTGCTCAGCAAGGGCAGCCTCGACGGCACCCGGCTGGTCGGCCGCAAGACGCTCGAGCTGATGGCCTCCGACCATCTCGGGCCCCACGTCAAGACCCAGGGCACCCTGCTGTCGCCCGGTCACGGCTTCGGCCTCGGCTTCGCGGTGCGCCGCGAGGCCGGCATCGCCCCCTTCCCCGGCTCGGCCGGCACCTTCTTCTGGAGCGGAATCGCCGGCACGTTCTTCTGGATCGATCCGAAGGAGGATCTGTTCTGCGTGTTCATGGCCCAGGCCCCCGGACAGCGGGACTATCTGCGCACGCTGGTGCGCGACGTGGTGTATGCCGCGGTGGAGTGAGGGCGCCTGCTTCCTAGCACGGATGAGCGCAGCGACATCCGGGATATCCGCTCTCGTCATGTGACCCCGCACATCGCTTCGCTCATGCGGGCAACAACGCTGTGTTCGCGGCGAATGCGGGCCTGCCCCGTTTGCCCGGATGGCGCGACAACCACTGCTGTCGTCCCGGCGAACGCCGGGACCCATACCGCGTGATTTGTCGAGGGACGTCACTGCCAGTTGCCGGCCTCATGCCGGCCGGTGGTTATGGGTCCCCGCGTTCGCGGGGACGACACCGTTGGATGAGGCCATGGCACCGGCCCCACTGACAGCTCTCCTCAACTGATCGTCGCGCCGCCGTCGATCACCATGGTCTGTCCCGTCATGAAGTTGCCGGCGGCCGAGCCCAGGAACACCGCAGCGCCGGCGATTTCGTCGGGGATGCCGATGCGGAGCAGCGGCGAGCGGGCGGTGGAGGCCTTGAGGTTCTCCGGATTGTCCCACAGCGCCTTGGCAAAATCGGTCTTGATCAGGCCGGGCGCGATGCAGTTCACGCGCACATTGTGCGGGCCGTATTCGCAGGCGAGGTTGCGCGCGAGCTGCATGTCGGCGGCCTTGGAGATCGCGTAGGCACCGAGGATGGTCGAGCCCTTCAGGCCGCCGATCGAGGAGACGATGATGATCGAACCGTCCTTGCGCGCGATCATCTGCGGCACGACCATGCTGATCAGCCAGTTGTTGGCGACGATGTTGTTGTCGAGGATCTTGCGGAATTGATCGTCGGAGATGCCCGCGAGCGGCCCGTAATACGGGTTCGACGCCGCGTTGCAGACCAGCACGTCGATCCTGCCGTAGATGCGGTTGGCCTCGTCGACGAGGTTCTGCAGGTTCTCCTTGCTGGAGATGTTGGCGGCGACCGCGGCCGCGGTACCCGCTCCAAATCGCTCATTGAGCTCCTTGGCGACAGCATCGCAGACATCCGCCTTGCGCGAAGAGATCACCACCTTGGCGCCATGCTCGGCCATGCGCTCGGCAATGGCGAGCCCGATGCCGCGCGTGGATCCGGTGATGACAGCGACCTTGCCGGTCATGTCGAACAGGGTCATTGGGGTGTTCCTCCTTGGGTTGAGTTGTTATGAATTGCGGGATGATGGCCGCTGGCCCGACCGCGTAGCCCGGATGAGCGAAGCGACATCCGGGGTCTCAGGTGCTGTGGCGATGAACCCGCACGCCGCTTCGCTCATCCGGGCTACGGGATGCCTCACGCCAGCTTGCTCGTCGTCAGCTCCGGCCCGGCCGGCTGATGCATCGCCTTGTGCCTTGCATCCGCGATCCACGGCTGCTGATTGACCATTGGCAGGCGCCATGTGCTGGTCTCGCCGGCCACGATGTGGTCGAGCCGGGTCACCGAGCAATTGTCGATGTCGAAGGCCAGCCCCTTCTCGACCAGGCCGCCGAGCGCCAGGCCAACAGCCGCCTTGATGGTGCCGCCATGGCCGACGGCGATGACGTCGCGGCCGGCTTCCGAAACCGTGATGCGCGCAATCGCCGCTGTCACGCGGGTGTACAGATCCATGTAGCTCTCGCCGCCCGGCGCCGGCTCATCGATGTCGGCGAACCAGTGGCTGCCCGCCGGCCGGCTCGCCAGGAACGCGGCGCGGTTCATGCCCTGCCATTGCCCGAGATGCTGCTCGGCAAAAGCGGTCTCCCTGATCATCGCTGCGGGACGCGGGAATCCGGCGGCCCAGATCGCCTCCGCAGTCTGATGCGTACGCATCAGACTGCTCGCATACCACACCGCGCTGCGCGGCAGGATTTTCGCGACCGCCTCGAACACCTCGCGATCGGAGGTATCGCAGGCGATGTCGGACTGGCCATAGATGTTGCCGCCGTCGCTGCGCACCGGCGCGTGACGCACCCACCACCAGCGCGTGGTGACGACAGAAGGTTTCGTTCCATCAGCCGACATCGCTCAAACCCTTCCCTCCGCTCGTCTCTCGCTGTACGTGAAGGCCTAGATCGTCTCAAGCCGCTTGGCGATCTCAGCACGTTTGAAACGGCGTTTGAATTCCGTTGCGCGGCACGCAACTGATTACAATTGAAGCAGGAGGAAACATGGGCCGCCTCGAAGGCAAATCCGTCATCATCACCGGCGCCGGCAGCGGCATCGGCCGCGCCGCATCGCTGATGTTCACCAGGGAAGGCGCGCGGCTGATCGCAGTCGATCGCAGCGAAGGCGTCAAGGAGACCGTCGAGCTCGTCAAGCAGCAGGGCGGCATCGCGGAAGCCGTGATCGCCGACGCCGGCTCCGAGGCCGATGTCAGCGGCTTCATCGATCGCGCCGTCGCGACCTATGGCAAGCTCGACGTGATCTGGGCCAATGCCGGCATCTCCGGCGGGCTGATCCCGATCGCCGAGCAGACCGTCGAGCACTGGCAGGAGATCCTGCGCATCAACCTGATCGGGCCGTTCCTCGCGGTCAAATACGCGATGCCGCACATGGTGCGGCAGCAGCGCGGCGCCATCGTCTGCACGGCCTCCGTTGCGGGCCTGAAGTCGGGCGCCTCGGGCCATCCCTATGCCGCAAGCAAGGCCGGCGTCATCAGCCTGGTGCAGACCACCGCCTATTCGCTGTCCGGCACCGGCGTGCGGATCAACGCGGTCTGTCCCGGCCTGATCGAGACCGGCATGACCAAGCCGATCTTCGACGGCGCCAAGGAGCGCGGCACCGAAGGCAAGATCGGCCAGCTCAATCCGCTGAAGCGCGCCGGCCAGCCGCACGAGATCGCGGCGATGGCCCTGTTCCTCGCCAGCGACGAGGCGTCCTACGTCAACGGCCAGGCTTTCCCGGTCGACGGTGGCCTCACGGCATCGATGCCATACGCGGGAAAACCGATTTAGCCGGGTTGCCGCGCCAAACACCGGTGTCCTCCCGCAGAACGCCGGGACCCATATCCCCTGGCCGGAATGAAGCCCGCAACTGACAGCGACGTCCCTCGCCAGATCACGCGGTATGGGTCCCGGCGTCCGCCGGGATGACAGCTGTTGTTGCCGCGCCACTGCGGCCCGTTCAGCACAGCTGCGCGCAACACACTCCGCTGTCGTTCCCGCGAACGCGGGAACCCATACCGCGGAATCGCGCGAGCAACGTGGCTGCCGGCTGTCCGTCAGGCGACGTTCCTTTCTGCAGCCGTCATTGCGAGCGCAGCGACGGAGTTCAATCATGATGACCGCGTGCAATCATGCAAAATTCTTCCCGCGACGCCTTCGCGCCCGAGTGATCCCGAATTTCACCGCCCTCTCGCATCGAGGGCGCAGGGAAGGCCAGGCGTCGGCTGACGCCTGCGGCCCACCTGCGAAAAAAATGCAGGCGGCAGGTACCACAGGTGCAGCCGAGAACGCCCGGCCTTCCCTGCGCGACGGTCTTAACGCTTACTTCGTGCTCTCCCCGGGGACCGGCTTGATTGCCCCCGTGATCGACGCAACTCGCGAGCGCTGGCGTCAACTTGACCTCGGCACCGGGGTATCAGGACCACGCGACTTCACGTCCGCACACTGCCGTTGGTCCGCACATCAGATAAGCATGCTGCGGCAATCCGCGGCCATCGCCTCCCCGCCTCGCCTGTCGTGACGATCGCGCGCAACGCCCATCCGGTGAGGCGGAATGGGATAAGCAAATCACGAATTCCGAAAACGCGAAAGAAGAATCTTTCGCCTTCGCCGCTGGACGGGACGATCGCCTTGATCGCGCTCGCAAACTCTTTTTGTCGGCGCCAAGACCATCCGCTGGTGACGATCGCCAAGACCCTGGCGGGCCGCAACAGCCACATCAAGGTGTCCTACGGCATCGAGGCCGGGCTGTTCGTCGCGATGGCCGATATTCCCTCCGTGGTGATCGGCCCCGGCGCCATCGCCCAGGCGCACAAGCCGGACGAGTTCATGGAGGTGGCCGAGCTGGAGCAATGTGCCGACATGATCGAGAAGCTGATCGCAAGGTGCAGCGAGCCGAATGGGTTGGATAAACTGGCAAGGCACTGACCCTGATGCCAGCCGCGACCGAGCAAATACGATGAGAGCTGAGCTGAATTTCCTGTCCAGCAGCGATGCCGATCCGCTGCAGCGTTTTGCACCTGATGGCGCCTTCGGCATTTCAGTCAGCGCAATGATCGGACCGCCCGGAGAACAGCGCTACGAGTCGTTCGACTTCGTGATTTGCACGCCCGAATGGTGCGCCTCCAACATGCGCAGCCACATCGAAACCGGACAACACTATCTGTTCGTCCGACTTCGACCATGCGCGCTTGGAAGGATATGTTCAGGCCGATTGCGACAGGAGCGAAGCCGCCATCATGTCCTCCCATTTCATTTTCCGGGGCGTCGGCCCTGGGCTCCATCTCATGACAGCACGCGCGGCCCGATGGATTCCCGGTTCGCGCCAAAGGGCACGCCCCCGGAATGACTGGGAGAAACGCACGCGACGCCTCCGCCCGCCCCCGTGGCCGGCCCGGCGAGCGCCGCACCCCCATTGCCTGTCGTCCTCGCATTTCAAAATATTCCATGTGGCCTGCCGGCCACAGCTGCGCGCGATGGAACCCGCTAAACTGTTCGCGCTTGCGGCGCGGATGTCGGGTTGCCGACGTTGATGCGCCCGGGCTCTCGGTCAGGCAGGTCGGTCTTGCAGGGCGACTCGTGGGCCGAAGCAGATGGGGTTGGGGGACTCTCGATGCAGGTGATCCGGGGCACAGGCCGTGCGGCTGGCGGCAGGTTTGGAATGCGCGCGCGCCGTACCGATCATGGTCGCCTGCGATGGATCGCGGCTGCCGTCCTGCTCTCTTGTGCCGCCCTGCTTCACCCGGCGCCGGCGGCGGCGCAGTTCGTCTGCCAGAGCACCTCCGGCAGCGGCCAGGGCAGCAACGCCTTCGGCTCGACTCTGCCAAACAACGTGGCCTGCGGCATCAGCGTCGACGCCACCGGCGTGAACTCGGCCAACACCGGCCTCGGCGTCAGTGCCAACGCCAGCGGCTCGGCCTCCGCCAACGTCGCGGTCGGCGGCGGCGCATTGAGCTTCAGCGCCCCCAACGCCTCCGGCCTCAACTCGACCAATATCGCCATCGGCGGCGCCGATGCCAGCAGCGGGCTCGACTCCCGCAACATCGCGATCGGCACCAACGCCAATGCCAGCGGGTCGGTGTCCAACAATATCGCGATCGGCACCAATGCCGTTGCCAGCGGCACCGGCGTCGCCGCCACCGCGATCGGCCATGCGGCGACGGCGAGCGGCGACCGCGCCGTCACCGTCGGCGCCAACAGCAGCGTCATCGGCACCGACAGCAGCGCCTATGGCAGCGGCAACATCGTCACCGGCAACAGCAGCGGCGCCTTCGGCACCGGGCAGCACGTCAACGGCAATGGCAGCTTCGCCATCGGCGATCCCAACGTGATGAACGGCAACAACAGCTTCGTCTATGGCGACAACAACACGATCAACACGACCGCCGCCGCAGGCTTCGGCGACAACATCCAGGTGATCGGCTCCAACAACACCGTGGCGGCGACCGCGAGCGCCAACAGCGCCTCGATCCTGGGCAGCGGCAACACCGTCAATGCCGCCAACGCGATGGTGGTCGGCAATGCCAACACGGTGAGCGGCGTCGGTGCGCTGGTGATGGGCAACAACAGCACGGTCAGCGGCGCAGGCGCCGTGGCGCTCGGCTCCGGCACCGCGGTCGCGGGCACCAATGCGGTGGCGATCGGCGCGGGCACGGCGGCCGCCGGCGACAATGCGGCCGCGCTCGGCGCGGGCTCGAGCGCGAACTTCGCCAACTCCACCGCGATCGGCACCGGCGCCGCGACCACGCGCGCCAACCAGGTCGCCGTTGGGACCGCCGCCAGCACCTACACGCTCGCCGGCATCACCTCGGCCGCCAGCAGAAGCGCGCAGTCGGGATCGGTGCAGCTCGTCACCTCGGACGCCTCGGGCAATCTCGCCACCACGACGCTCGCCAGCCTGGGGCTTGCCTCGGCCGGCGACCTCGACCGCATCAACACGCGGCTGAACGATCTGTCGAGCCGCAACAACAAGGCGATGAACGGCGTCTCGATGGCGTTCGCGATGGCCGGCGTGCCGACCCTAATGCCGCAGGAACGCTTCGCCGTGACCATGAACTGGGGCAATTTCCAGAGCACCAACGGCGTTGCCGTCAACGCCGCGGCGCGGATCACCGATCGGGTGCAGCTCAATGCCGGCCTCGGCTATGGCGCCAACGAGAACCTGCTGGGCGCGCGCGTCGGCGTGCGGGTGGGCTGGTAGATCGCCTCGCGATGGTGTTGCGCAAGCTCGTTGGCAAGCCCGTCCGCAAGCTCCTGGCCGGCCTGATCCTGTGCGTTGTCGCCGCAACGGCGGCCGAGGCACAGGACCCGCGCCCCGCGGCCTCGCCGACGCCGACCCAGGCGCCGGCGCAAGCATCCTTGCCGGTCAGCCCGGAGCAGGCGCTCTATCTGATCCGCTCGACGCTGCTGTCGCTCAACGATGCCAACCGCAGTGGCAACTACTCGGTGCTGCGCGATCTCGCCGCGCCCGACTTCCAGGCCCGGAACGCCGCCGCCGATCTCGCGATCGCCTTCATCGACCTGCGCCGGCGCAACGTCGATCTCTATCCCGTGGCGTTGGCCGCGCCGCAGCTCTCCACCCCGCCCTATCTCGATCCCGGCAAGATGCTGCGCCTGACCGGCTTCTTCCCGACGCGGCCGCTGCAGATCAATTTCGACCTGACCTTCCAGAACGTCGACAATCACTGGCGCATCTTCGGCCTCTCGGTGGCGACGCCGCAGGCGCCGGAGCCCGCCCCCGCGGCGTCACCGACGCCGGCCAGGAAAGGTGCGGCAACGGGGAAGAATTGAGCGCGGCAGCTTGCCGGTCATCCCCGGTGTCACATTCCGGGATCGACCGACGAGTTGCGACGTTGAAAACGTCGATTGGACATTCGATCCCTTCACACACGTCATTCCGGGGCGAGGCGCGAGCCCGGACTCCATTTGACGGCGGAGTTCAGCGCCAGAGGGAGCCCGGGCTCGATGCTCCGCATCGCCCCGGAATGACGAGCGTGGCGCGGCATGTCTTCCGTCATCGCGAGGCGCCGGGCTCAGGGTCGCGCCATGTCGTAACGAGCGACCGTCTGGTTCAAACCACGACAGGCGTGCCTGCCACCAATTTTTGCTTCGCGTCTCGAACCGCCCTCTCTTGCGCGCCGTCGAACCTCGCAAGCGGACCATTCCGGCTTCGCCGAACCGAAGGATGGATCACATGTCGAGGATATCGAAACTGCCCGCGCTTGCCTTGATCGCTGCCATGGCGGCCGGCGCGGCTGCAACGAGCGCCAGCGCGCGCGAGGTCCAGCTGCCCCGCTGCGAGCTTGTCTCCTGGGGCGCCTGCGGCACTCCCGAAACGACGATTCAACAGGCCTCCCGGTCGCGCAGCCGCGACACCTCGCCGACCTACATGAAGCAGACCGATCCGCGCTACAGCAGCGCGATGATCACGGCTGGTGGGGGCGGTGGAGGCGGTGGCGGTGGGGGCGGCGGCCGCTGACGAATGCGGCCTCGAAGCCCGGGCGAACGCAGCGACCACGGGGTCGCTCGCTCCACGCAGCATTCCGGCGCGAGAGGCCCCCGCATGTCGCTTCCGCCGTCGCTCTCCGAGCTTCGGCGTCAGCTCATGCGGGCTGCCGAACCGCCCGCGCCTTACGCTGCGCCCGCCTTCTGCGCGTAGGCCCAGGCCTGCTTGGTCATCGGCACCATGCGCTTGACCGACTCGATCGCCTTGTCGTTGGCAGCGGTGCCGTCGCGGATGCGGCCGATGATGCCCTGCAGAATGCCGGCGAGCCGGAACAGGTTGTAGGCGAAGTACCAGTTGAGGTCCGGCAGCTCGGTGCCGGTGACGCCGCGATAGATCGCGGCCGCCTCCTCCATGGTCGGGATGTTCTTGGCCTTCAGGTCGACGCCGTCGAGGCCCGGCATGATCCACTGCATCAGCAGATAGGTGAAGTCCGCCATGGGATCGCCGAGCGTCGACAGCTCCCAGTCGAGCACCGCGATGACGCGCGGCTCGGTCGCGTGGAAGATCATGTTGTCGAGCCGGTAGTCGCCATGCACGATCGAGACGCGCTGCTGCGCCGGCAAGGTGCGCGGCAGCCATTCGATCAGCTTCTCCATTTCGGGAAGGTGCTCGGTCTCGGACGCACGATACTGCTTGGTCCAGCGGTCGACCTGACGGGCAAAATAGTTGCCGGGCTTGCCAAAATCGGCGAGGCCGATTGCGGCGGGATCGTAGGTGTGCAACTTCGCCAGCGTCTCGATCTTGCTGGTGAAGATCGCGCGGCGCTGCGGCGCGTCGACATGCGGCAGGGTCGGATCCCAGAACACCCGGCCCTCCTCCATCGACATGATGTAGAAGGCAGCGCCAATGACGCTGTCGTCGTTGCACAGCGCGTAGGCCTTGGCGACGGGAAAGCCCTGCTTGCCGAGCGCGGCGATGACGCGGAATTCGCGATCGACCGCATGCGCCGACGGCAGGAGCTTGCCGAACGGCTTGCGCCTGAGCACGTAGGAGCGCGCCGGCGTGTTGAGCCGATAGGTCGGATTGGACTGGCCGCCCTTGAACTGCTCGACGGTGAGCGGGCCGGCATAGCCCTCGACATGCTCGGCCATCCACGCCGCGAGCTTGGCTTCGTCGAAGCGGTGCCGCTCCTCGACCGGCTTGGTGCCGGAGAATTCTTCGTCCTTCTTGACGCCGTCGGCCACGACGAACTCCCTTGGGTCATATTGAACGTAGGGTGGGCAAAGCGAAGCGTGCCCACCGCTTTTCTCGGAGACTGGAATGGTGGGCACGCGCCTGCCCGCGCGCTTTCGCGCCCGAGCCGACGCTTTGCCCACCCTACAAGGTCTGCGTCAATGCCGCGGCTCGTTGGCGTACTTCTTCATCTCGAGCCGGGCGATGGCGCGGTTGTGCACCTCGTCCGGGCCGTCGGCAAGACGGAGCGTGCGGATGTTGGCGTAGTCCTTGGCGAGACCCGCATCATCTGACACGCCGGCGCCGCCGAACGCCTGGATGGCGTCGTCGATGATCTTCAGCGCCATGTTGGGGGCAGCGACCTTGATCATCGCGATCTCGCCCTGCGCGGTCTTGTTGCCGACCTTGTCCATCATGTCGGCGGCCTTGAGGCACAGCAGGCGCGTCATCTCGATGTTGGTGCGGGCCTCGCCGATGCGCTGCTCCCACACCGAATGCTCGATGATCTTCTTGCCGAAGGCCTGGCGCGTCATCAGCCGGCGCACCATCTTCTCCAGCGACTCCTCGGCCTTGCCGATGGTGCGCATGCAGTGATGGATGCGGCCCGGACCGAGCCTCCCTTGCGCAATCTCGAAGCCGCGGCCCTCGCCGAGCAGGATGTTCTCTTTGGGCACCCGGACGTTCTCGAGCAGCACCTGGGCGTGGCCATGCGGCGCGTCGTCGAAGCCGAAGACCGGCAGCATCTTCTCGACCTTGATGCCGGGTGTGTCGAGCGGCACCAGGATCTGCGACTGCTGCTGATGCTTGGCGGCCGACGGATCGGTCTTACCCATCAGGATCGCGATCTTGCAGCGGGGATCGCCGACGCCCGACGACCACCATTTGCGGCCGTTGATGACATAATGATCGCCGTCACGCGTAATGCGGGTTTCGATGTTGGTGGCATCGGACGAGGCCACCGCGGGCTCCGTCATCAGGAAGGCCGAGCGGATCTCGCCGTCCATCAGCGGGCGCAGCCATTTGCGCTTCTGCTCCTTGGAGCCGTAGCGGATGAACACCTCCATGTTGCCGGTGTCCGGCGCCGAGCAGTTGAACACCTCCGAGGCCCAGGAGATGCGGCCCATCTCCTCGGACAGCAGCGCATATTCGAGATTGGTCAGGCCGGCGCCACGGAACTCGTCATCCTCGTGCTCCGACGGCGGCATGAACATGTTCCAGAGGCCTTCGGCTTTCGCCTTGGCCTTGAGGTCCTCCAGGATCGGGATCACCTTCCAGCGATCGCCCTCGGCGTCCTGCTGCTTGTAGATCGGCACCGCCGGGCGGACATGCTTGGTCATGAAGCTGCGCACGCGCTCCAGCCATTCCTGCTGCTTCGCCGACATCGTGAAGTCCATGGGACTCTCCTCAGGGTTTCCTCGAGATTGTTTTGACCGCAGTGTCGGTCCGCACGTCGCGTTCTTGCAAGTGTGATCTTGCGCGGCACGACCGCGCGAACCGTCGCTGCAGTGCCAAAATGTCGTCTCGCGGAAGCACCGCGATTGACATTCCGGCCGTCTCAAACAATAGTTTCATACAATTGTTTGAAACGCAACTCCCCACCCTGCTTCGTCGTTCGGGAGGACCAGCATGGCGACCGACCAGACCCGGACTGCGATCCTGATCGCCGCCGAGCGGCTCTATGCCGAGCGCGGCTTCTCCGACGTGACCTTGCGCGACATCGTGGCGGAGGCGAACGTCAATCTCGCCGCGGTGAACTATCATTTCGGCTCCAAGGACGAGCTGATCGCCGAACTGTTCGTGACGCGCTCGATCGCGCTCAACCGCGAGCGGCTGCGCGAATTGCGCGCGGCGGAGGATGCCGGCGGCGGCCGCGCCGACATCAGCGACATCCTGCGCGCGCTGGTCGGCCCGATCCTGCGCGGCTGCCTGGGGCCGGAGAACCAGCGTTCGGCGGTGGCGCAATTCATGATCCGCGCCTCGATCGAATCGGTGCCGCCAATCCGCCGCATCAAGAACAAGGAAATCGACCATCTGCGGAAGTTCGCCGCGGCGATGAAGCGCGCTTTGCCCGACAGCTCCGAGGTCGACCTGTTCTGGGGCCTGCATTTTGCGCTCGCCATGGCGCATCACACCATCCGCGAGAGCGAGCGGCTGACCAAGCTCTCCGACGGCCGATGCGACCTCGACGATGTCGAGGATGTGATCGCGCGGGTGGTGCGCGGTGCCGTGCTCGGCTTGACGACGCGCGTGCCGGCGGCAAAGTCACAGGCCAAGGTCGCAGCGCGCGAGGCGCGCTAGACCTCGTGCTCCGCTGGATGAGAAGGAAGCTCGCCTGATGACGCAGCGCCTGCGATTGATCATGGCCGTCGCCGCCACGGCGCTCGCGATGGTGACCGCCAGCGAGCCGGTGCTGGCCCGCGGCGCCGCCGCCAGCATCATGAACTCGCCGGGCTATCAGCGCCGCCTGCAGGAATCGCGGCAGCAGCTGGGCGCGCCGCCGCGGGCCCCGTTGTTCGAAGCGCCGCACTCTTATTCTCCGTGGAAGGCGAAGCGGCACCGGCATCACCGCCACGCCCACTGATCGTACGCTACACCACGTCCTCTGCTTCAAACTGCAGCCCGGATGAGCGCAGCGACATCCGGGGTCCTCACCGGCGGTAGTGACGATCCCGCATGTCGCTTTCGTTCATGCGGGCTACGCGGCTACACCACGCCCTGCTGCTTCAACGCTGCGATTTTCGCATCGTCATAGCCGAGTTGCGCCAGCACGTCCCGGGTGTGCTCACCGAGCAGCGGCGGCGCGCGGTACTCCGTGATCGGCGTGCCCGAGAAGGTGAGCGCATTGCGGATCAAGGACAACTGCGGCTCGAACGGGTGCTCGACCTTCACCTGCATGCCGCGCGAGCGCACATGCGGATCGGCGAACACGTGGGCGAAATCGTTCACGGGTCCGCAAGGCACGCCCGCTTTTTCGAGCTCTTCCAGCCAATGCGCCACCGAGTTCTTCAGGAACAGGCCGGCAAAGATCGCCATGATCTCCTTGCCGTTGACGACGCGGTCGTTGTTCTTGACGAATTTCGGATCGGTGGCGAGCTCGGGCGCCCCTAACACGGCGCAGGTGCGCGCGAATTGCGCATCGTTGCCGACCACCAGCATCAATTCGCCGTCGGTGCAGCGGAACACGCCGGCCGGCATGCCGCCATTCCCCCAGGTGCCGCGGCGCGGCGGCGACTTGCCGTTGACCAGGAAGATCTGGGCGTAGTGCGACAGCGAGGCGATCACGGTGTCGAACAGGCAGACGTCGACGTGCTGGCCGCCGCCGCCATTGACGTCGCGGTGATACAGCGCCGCGAGAATGCCGATCGAGGTGTTCATGCCGGTCATGTAATCGACGATCGACGGCCCGACCTTCATCGGCCCCGCCCCCGGCTCGCCGTCCATGTGGCCGGTGACGCTCATCAGCCCGCCCATGGCCTGGAAGATCGCGTCGTAGCCGGCGCGCGGGGCATACGGCCCGGTCTGGCCGAAGCCGGTGACCGAACAATAGATCACGTCCGGGTTGACCGCGCGGATCGCCTCATAGTCGAGGCCGTAGCGCTTGAGATCGCCGACCTTGTAGTTCTCCATGAAGACGTCGCAGTCTTTCGCCAGCGCGCGGATGATCTCCTGCCCCTCCGGGCTCGCGATATTGACGGTCACCGACTTCTTGTTGCGGTTGGCGCAGATGTAAAACGAGTTGTTATTGTTGGCCTTGCCCTCGGGGTCCTTGAGGTAGGGCGGGCCGAAGGCGCGGGCGTCGTCTCCCGTGCCGGGCCGCTCGATCTTGATCACCTCGGCGCCGAGATCGGCCAGCATCTGCGCGGACAAGGGTCCGGCGAGCACGCGCGTCAGATCGAGAATCTTGATGCCAGAAAGCGGCAGGGCCGACATGGAGTTCCTCCGGGAGATTTATTCCTTGTGGCGGATTTGCTCTGCGAGGCACCGCCTGTCACCCGCGGATACACCATTTCGTGCCCCGGAGCACTGCGCTGGCGGCATGCGGCCTTGCCCGGCACAGGATGTCACCAGGATTCGCGAGGCTCACCGAACCGGTAGCACCCATTGGGAATGCGCCCGCAATCACCGGGGCACGCGCCGACTTTCTTGCTTCGTTTTGTGTGCGACGGGAGTCCAGACACATCCGGACACAGGGAACAAGGAGCCGTTAAGCGTTACAACCACAGCTGGAGACAGGTTTGATGTCTTACCGGAGCACACCATGACGTCGATCTCTGCCTCCTCGATGAGCGGCTTTTCGCCGCTCGACCTGCTCAAGCAGGAGCTCACCAAGGAAGTCTCGGCCGGCAAGGTCAGCTCGACCGACCAGACCGCCTTGTCGTCGGCGCTCGACGACATCGACTCCGCATTGAAGAGCGGCGGCAACAGCTCGTCCTCGTCGTCGACCTCCAGCACGCCGCCCTCTCCCGAGGAGATGCAGTCGAAGATCGACGATCTCATCCAGAGCGAGGTCGACAGCGGCAAGCTCACCTCCGACCAGGCGACCGAATTGAAGAACGTATTCGCCAATGCGTTCTCCGGCGGTTCGCCGCCCGCACCGAGCGACGATGCCAGCAGCGACACCACGTCGAGCACCTCGTCGTCCTCGTCGAGCTCATCGTCTCAAGTCGAGGAGCTGTTGAAGAAGCTGCTCGACGCGCTGCAGAGCTCGAACAGCAGCAAGACCTCGTCCTACAGCGCCAGCGGCACCAGCTCGTCGAGCTCGTCCAGCAAGTCGCTGGTGGTCGACTTCTCGGCATGATCCGGCGGTCTCACCATTGTGCCCGCGGTCTGTCGCAGCGCTCATGCGGGCTACGTGGAGAAACCGGCGGCGTCACTCCGGCGCATTGAACGTCCGCGCGAAATACACCGGCGCAGCCGTCTTTTTCAGGCGGTAGAGCTGCGCCGGCCGGTTCGGCCCCTTGCGCATCTTGGCGATCGGTTCGATGAGGTCGGCCGACAGCATGCGGGTCCGGAAGGCGCTCTTTTCCAGCGCACGATCCAGCACGACCTCGTAGGTCCGCTGCAGTTCGGGCAAGGTGAATTCCTCGGGCATCAGATAGGCCGGCAGCGAGGTGTACTCGACCTTGTTGCGCAGTCGCTGCACCGCAGCGCGCAGGATCTCCGCATGATCGAAAGCGAGCTTCGGCTTCACGCCGGTCCCGTCGAGCGGAAACCATTGCGCGTCCGCGGCGAGCGCCGTCTCCGCCGCTGACGCCGGGACCAGCGCAAAATACGCGTGGGTCGCCGACCAGCCGCGGGGATCGCGGTTCGCGCTGCCCCAGCTGCCGAGTTGCTCCAGATACGGGCTGACGACGCCGGTCTTCTCGACGAGCTTGCGCCGGGCGCAGGCTTCGAGATCGCGATCCGTGTCGACATCGACGAAGCCGCCCGGCAGCGCGAAAGCGTCCGGGAACGGCTCACCCTCGCCGTGACCGCGGCGCACCAGCAGCACGTGCAGCGCCTCCAGGCGGATCGTGAAGATGACGACGTCGACCGTCGTCAACGGGCGCGGGAAATTAAGCCCGGCCCCGCCTCGCCCGATCTCGCCCGCGCCGCCGCCTGGTTCTTGCCGTCCCGCCATGCCGCCCCCTGACCGCCTTGCCGAATTTTGCCCCTTGACACTAGCACGCTTAGTTGTACTGTCCAACTTACTTAGTTGGCGTAACACACTTATGCCATCAGACGTCAGGAGGCCGCCATGTTCGGCATTCGCTTCATCAAGGCCCAACCCACCACCTATCTCCTCAAATACCGCGCCGGCGCCGTGGTCGAGGAAGGCGCCGGGCTCTCCACCTTCTATTACGGGCCCGCGACCTCGCTGGTCGCGATCCCCATTGGCAGCCGCGACGCCGCCTTCATCTTCCAGCAGATCGCCCGCGACTTTCAGACGCTGACGATCCAGGGCCAGGTCACCTACCGCATCGGTGAGCCGAGGAAGGCAGCGGCGATGCTGAACTTCACCCTCAAGCGCGACGGCAAGACATACGAGTCCGACGACCCGGAAGAGCTACCGCAGCGCGTGCTCGGCGCGGTCGAGGTGCTGGCACAGCAGGCGGTCAAGGACATGACCCTGAAGGAGGCACTGCGCGCCTCCGACCGCATTGCCGAGGCGATTGCGACCGGACTGAGGCAACGCGCCGATATCGATGCGCTGGGCCTGGAGATCCTCGGCGTCGCCGTGCGCGCGGTGAAGCCGACACCGGAGACCGCCAAGGCGCTCGAAGCAGAGGCGCGCGAGGCGATTCTGAAGACCGCCGATGAAGCGATCTTCGCGCGGCGCAACTTTGCCGTGGAGCGCGAGCGGGCGATCCGCGAGAGCGAACTCGACACTGAGATCGCGGTCGAACAGAAGAAGCGCTCGATCCGCGAGACGCAGATGGACGCGGAGGCCAGCGTCGCGGCGAAGAAGAACGAGCTGCGCGAGGCCGGCATGGTCGCCGACATCGGGCTGGAGGCCAAGCGAAAGGACTTCGTCGCGCTGAATGCGTCGAACACCCGCACGCTGGCCGATGCCGAAGCCTATCGCGTCGGCGCGCTGATGAAGATCTTCGAGGGCGTCGACACCCGCGTGATCCAGGCGCTGGCCGCCACCGGCATGCAGCCGGGGCAATTGATCGCGCAGGCGTTCTCGGGGCTCGCCGAGAAGGCCGAGAAGATCGGGCAGCTCAACGTCTCGCCCGAGCTGCTGAACAGTCTGATGCAGAAGCCCGTGGAGGCCGCCCGTGTCCGGCAATGACCGCAAGGTGGTGCTGGTCACGAGAAGGACGCGGCTCGAGGAGCTGATCGCAAGGTTCCTCACCGCGGACCAGGCCCGCTTCTGTGTCGAGCATCTCGGCGCCGACTTCTCCGACTATGAGCGCGAACACGCGGCCTACCAGGCCGCGCGCTTGACCAGCGTCCAGACGCTGGAACGCTGGGGCCGCTACCAGATCGTCGACCGCAGCTTCCTGCCGAACTTCCTGTTCGGCCCGGCCGACATCGTCGCGGCGCTCGGCCCGGACGGCCTCGTCGTCAACACAATGAAATATCTCGACGGCCAGCCGTTGCTCGGCCTGAACCCCGACGCAGCCCGGCATGACGGCGTGCTGCTGCCGTTCGCGCCGGAGAACCTCGCGAGCCTGCTGCCCGAGGTCGCCGCCGACAAGCGCGCCGCCAAGGCGGTGACCATGGCACGCGCAAGCCTCGCCGACGGCCAGGTGCTGCACGCCGTCAACGACCTCTTCATCGGCGCGCGCACCCATGTCTCGGCCCGTTACGAGATCGCGACGCGCGACAGCCATGAGCGGCAGTCCTCCAGCGGTCTGATCGTGGCAACGGGGCTCGGCTCGACCGCCTGGTTCAAGAGCATCGTCACCGGCGCGCTCGCCATCGCCGGCAGCTTCGGTGGCCGCACGACGGGCGGCGACTACACTCCCCTTCCCTGGGACGCCCGCGCGCTTCGTTTCGCCGTGCGCGAGCCGTTCCCGAGCAAGACCTCGCAGACCTCCCTGGTCTGCGGCGGCCTCATGGGCGCCGAGACCCTGCGGCTGCGCTCGCTGATGCCGGAGAACGGCGTCATCTTCTCCGACGGCATCGAGGCCGACCATCTCGACTTCAACGCCGGGACCGAGGCGGTGATCGGAATCGCGGAGCGGCAGGGCCGGCTGATCGTGTAGTTTGGTCCCGCAGGTCGCGTCGTTGGCAGCGTAACGCGCTCTTGCCGCGTCATTGCGAGCGCAGCGACGCAATCCAGACTGTCTCTGCGGAAAGATTCTGGATTGCTTCGCTGCGCTCGCAATGACGGAGGAAAGACCAAGCGTCCATCTTCCACATGTCGCCGCTGCGGGCGCGCTGCCGTAGGGTGGGCAAAGCGGCCGCCGAAGGCGGCAGCGTGCCCATCGTGGATCGGCGAGCTCGACGGCGAAGATGGTGGGCACGGCGCAATCCCGATCTGGGTCGTGGACAGAGCACGGCTGCGCCTTTGCCCACCCTACGGCCGTTACGCCCGCGCAAACACCAGCACGCCGTTCGCCGGGATCGTCACCATCGCCGAGCACGGCTGGCCGTGCAGCGCCGGGCCGCCTGCGATCACAGCGCCATTGTTGCCGACGACATCCGGATTGACCCAATTGTCGTAGACGTCGCTGTTGAACACCTCTTTCCACTGCCCGGCCGCCGGAAAGCCGATCGCGTAGTCGCGCCATGGCGTCTCGCTCAGGCTCACGATCACGACGACGTCGTCGCCCTGGCCATCCCAGCGGTGAAAGGCGAGCACGCGGTTGCCGTCATGGACGTGGACGATGGCGCAGCCTTCGGCGGTCAGCGCCGGATGGGTGCGGCGGATCGCGATCAGCTCGCTGGTAAAGCGCATCGCATCGGCGGTGACCTTGTCCTCGCCGTCAAGCAGCGCCCAACTGATCGTTGTGTCGGGGTTCGGCGTGTCGCTCCATGGTCTGTCCTCGAACAGTTCCTGGCCCATGAACAGCATCGGGATGCCCGGCGCGGTCAGCAACAGGCCCGTGGCGACGCGGCTGCGGCTGCGCGCATACCAGCAGCGGCTGTCGACGGGATCGGCGAGGCGCGGGATGCGCGGCTCGCGGCCGGCATAGACGATGTCGTGGTTCTCGATCGAGTTCACCGCGCGCCAGCGCTTGTCGAGGCTGAGATCGGCGATCGCCGCGGCGATCGGCTGCATCGCAACGGCAGCGCCGGCGCCTCCGGCCGCGCTGGCGACGGCGCCGCGCACAGCAAGGCGCAGGCCGTCGCTCCAGGTCGCGTCGAAGCCGGCGCCACCTTGTGCGATGTCCCTCACCACCCACGGGTTCACCGGCCAATATTCGGCGATCTGGAACGCGTCGGGCTTCTCGGCGCGCAGCGCCTCGGTGAGCTGCTGGCAGGTCGCCCAGCCGCCGAAGCGGTCCATCACGCTGACCTCGTCGAAGCGCAGGCCGTCGGCGTGGTACTCGCGGTACAGCATCACGGCATTGTCGACGAGGTACTGCCGCACGTCGGCGTTCCAATAGGCGAACACCTGGCCGCCGGCCCAGCCCTGGTCGGTGAAGTACAGGCTGCGGTTGGGATCGCCATAGGCCTGACGGTCGAAGAACCAGATGCTGTTCTCGTCAAAACCGCCGCCGGCGTGGTTGTAGACGACGTCGAACAGCACCGCGATGCCATGGACATGACAGACGTCGATCAAGGCGCGCAGTTGGTCGTCGCAATGACGCACGGTGTCGACGCCGGCGTAAGGCGCCGCGCCAGCCGCGACCAGGATATCATTGGTGCGGGCGACATAGGCGGCGAGATGCGCCTCCTCGGCCTCGCCATAGTCGGTTTCCGGGCTGAACAGGTCGGTGCCGTTGTAGCCCATGCTGAACATGGTCGGGAATTCCTGCACCGGCAGCAGCTCGATGGCGTTGATGCCGAGCTTCGCCAGGTGCGGCACGCGCTCGATCACGTCGAAGAAGCAGCCGTCGGGATTGCCCGCCTTCATGTCGAAGGTGCCGACGTGGAGCTGGTAGATCACGAGCTCGCTATAAGGCGGCGGTGTGAACGCGGTGTCGTGCCAGGGAAACGCGTTGGGATTACGCAGCACCGAATGCGATTGCGGGAACGGCGGATCGACGGTCAAGAGCCGCGCATGCGGATCGCGCTTGTAGCCCGAGGTGCCCTCGCCTTCGACGAAGTACATGTAGGCGTCGCCGTCCTTCAGGCCGGGGATGAAGATCGCCCAATGGCCGTTGCCGATCGGCGCCAGGCGGCAGCTCGCGTCCTGCGCCCAGTCGTTGAACGGGCCGGAGACGTAGACCGCCTTGGCATGCGGCGCGAACACGCGGAAGGTAGCGCCGCCGGTCACCAGGGTGCCGCCCATGGGAGCCTGGAGAAGATGCATCTGCCGCAGCGAAATCCTCAATCCTTCGGGGAATGGCGGCAGCGTAACAGGTTCGAGCAGCATATCCATGGTGGTCGGCTCTCCCCGGCGCTCAGAACAGCCGCGCGCCATTCGGCACGGGCTTGTCCGGCTGGAACAGCACGACGTTGCCGGCCTCGTCCGGGAAGCCGAGCGTCAGCACCTCGGACATGAACTTGCCGATCTGGCGCGGCGGGAAATTGACGACGCCGGCGACCTGGCGGCCGATCAGGGTGGCTGGATCGTAGAGCGTGGCGATCTGGGCGCTGGAGCGCCTGGTGCCGATGCCGGGCCCGAAATCGATCGTCAGCTTCAGCGACGGTTTGCGCGCCTCCGGATAGGGCTCGGCCGCGACGATGGTGCCGACGCGGATGTCGACGACCAGGAACTGGTCGAAGCTGATCCCTGCTGCCGCCGGCGCTGTGGGATCATGGGCAAGATGCATGGCGGCCTCATCGAACGCATGACCGCGCGGGAAGGCTTGCGGTGCCGACGCGGTCTGGGTCGGAATCTTTAATCGCCATAAGGGCTCCTGACAATGCACCCGCCCGGCGACGGCACGGCATGTGGACGATTGGCTGTATTGGTGTGGCAGGCCGGTCGCAGGGTGCGAAGCCCTCAATCGCAGGCTGGGCAAGCGGGGGTGCCGCTGCCCCGCATCGCCGAGCGGGAGGTGCGTGAATCGCCATGGAACGTCGCTATCCGGCGATTCGTCGCGTGCACGCCCTGACCCGCCCTGCAGCATGTCCGCCGCCGAGCGCAATGATTATGACACGTCGCCCGTAATGTCGCAGTTCGGTCGCTTTGCCTCCAGACACAGCACGGAGGCCCAGCCTGGCTGCGACTACTGGACATCATCAGCAAGCTTCGCCGGGCACAACCTGCCCACCGCGCGTTGCCGGCCCCGGCGCTCTTGGGAATGCTCCTGGCCGGCGCTTCTGTCAGGCGAGCTAGGTGTGGTGTCTCAGGAGGTTGTCCATCTGGTCTGAACCGAGGAAGCTGAGGTTGCGAAGCTTCAGTGTTCCAAGGAGAGACCAGATGAACGTCCACAAGAATGCGCCTTTGACGCCCAAAGGTCGAGAGGCGATGGTTCGAAGCGTGGTGGAGGGTGGGCTGAGCCAGGCCGGCGCGGCTGACCTCTTCAACACGACGCCGAAGACCGTCGCCAAATGGGTCAAGCGCTTCCGCGCAGAAGGTGTGGATGGCTTGCTCGACCGCTCGTCGCGACCTCATTCATCGCCGAGCCAAACCCCGTCAGCCACATGCACAGCCATCGAGGTCTTGCGCCGGCAGCGCCACACCGGCAAGCAGATCGCAGCCGAAGTCGAGGTGTCGCCGGCTACCGTCAGCCGTGTTCTTCGCCGTTTGGGCTTGAACCGGATACGCGACCTGGAGCCGGCCGAGCCGGTTCGTCGCTATGAGCGCGAGAACCCCGGCGAGATCATTCACATCGACATCAAAAAGCTCGGGCGTTTCGAGCGCGTCGGCCACCGCATTACCGGCGATCGGAGTGGTCCGAACAAGAGCCGCGGCGCCGGCTGGGATTTCGTCCACGTCTGCATTGACGACCACTCCCGCGTCGCCTTCTCCGAGATCAAGCCCGACGAGACGGCGGACAGCGCTGTTCCCTTTCTCAAGGCGGCTGTAGCCTATTACAGAAGCCTCGGCGTCACCGTCACGCGCGTCATGACTGACAATGGGAGCTGCTACCAGTCCTTCGCCTTCCGCGACGCTTGCCGGGACCTGGGCATCAAGCACATCCGCACCAAGCCCTACACGCCAAAAACTAACGGCAAGGCCGAGCGCTTCATCCAGACCGCACTTCGGGAATGGGCTTACGCCCAAGCCTATCCCACCTCAGATCGACGCGCCGAAGAGCTGCCGATCTGGCTGCACCAATACAACTGGCACCGGCCCCACGGTGGTATAAAATCTCAAACGCCGATCAGCAGACTCGGGTTGACCGAGGACAACCTCTTGAGGCTCCACAGCTAGGCGGCGCGCCGCCCGCGCGACAGAGTTTCGGATGGAAGCTCACCGAACATGTCGCGATAGTCTCTTGCGAAGTGTCCGAGATTTCCGAAGCCGCAATTGAAGGCGACTGCAGAGACGGAGGTGCGCTGATCTGCCCCCGAGAGCATCTGCTTTGCCCGCCGCAATCGCACCGTTTTCGCAAACGCCATCGGCGAGTATCCGCGGCTCTTCTTGAAAGCAGTATAGAGCGCGCGGATGCTGACGCCTGTCTGTGATGCCAACGCCTCGATCGTGATGGCGCGGTCCCAAGAGGCCTCGATATACTCTTCGGCCAGCCGGACGATCCGCGGCACGACGTCCTTTTCGGCTCTCTCCAACAGCTCGCTGAAATTGTGGCGGTGAGCCGACAGGAAGGAAACGATGAGAGCCTGCTCCAGTTCGACGAGCACCGTGCGTGGCAGCTCTGTAGCCGCAGCATCCAACTGATGAGCGAGGAACATCGCCAGATCGCGCAAGACCAGAGCGTTCGGCTGCACCGCAGCCGCTATGGGATCAAACTTGAGGACACCGGCTGGCTTTGCACCGAGCAGCGTCGTCAATGTCTGCTCCAACGCCCTCGCGCTTATTCGAAGAATGAGCTGCTCATAACCTGGCTCGAACACAATCTTGTTGGGCTCTCCCGGCGCAACTATGCAGGACTGCCGCTCGGTTATCGCGATCGCCGTGCCATTTAGAATGGTCACAGCGCTGCCCTTAAGGCCAATTTGCAGGCGCGCGAAGTCGCTCTCCGGGAACTCGACGACTGACCTTGCGCCGCCATATGCACAAAAGCCGAGGCCGATGCTCGCAAGCTGAAGGTAGTTGCCCACCCCCTGGAAGCCATCTGCGTTGGAGACTGCGAATCCAGTTGCCCCGTAGACCGTACGCAACGCGTGCTCCATCGCCTCCGGATCGTCTGTACGAATGACGGGAGCGCGGCTCAGCAGGCTCACGGATCGGTCGAGGTTCATCGGAGGATCGGTCCCCACTCTTATATGGTTTTTGCCAAAATATTGGAGCGTACGTCTTCGGGGCTGATCCAAGTCAACCTCCGAACACTTTCGTCAGGCGACAGGCGCCGCAGTTCCATCAGGTTCCCGTTTCTCACATGTTAATTCGAAAGGGTAATTGGCTAGTGATGCAGCTAATTCTGAGCAAAGTTTGCAGAGACTGGACTTGAGAATGACTTCAAAATCGCTGCGCGACGCGCTTCAATCTCGTTGAGATGAACAGGCCGCAGGTCTTCTCTGCGGCCGCAAGAGAGGAGACGAACGTGGCGGCACGGGACCAGTATTTCAGCCCGACGACGTGGAACTCATGAGGTCCGTACTGGACGAGGCGGTGATCATCCTGCCCACTGACACACCGCCAGTGTCTCACGTTTCCTATGGGACACAGTCCTCATGATTGGCTCTCAAGCTTGAGCGGGCGTCGTTCGCGTGCTGCTCGACGGCTTTGAGGGAATGGGGATCAGGTGATCAAGACAAGCGCCGCCCAACCGTCGACACTGGGCGCTTGAGATACTCGATATTGCGAAGCAGGTCACCGAAGCGATGAACTTATGACCTTGTCACAACGCGAGCCTGGCAACGTCCACACGCCTGTCGATATGAGGCGATATGAAGTGAGTCCTTATCATGCTTATCAAGACGGTCACGTTGCATTCTATTACTTATCTTGTAGGGATTACCAGTTCAGTGGCAGTGCACCAGGTCATCCCCTCGCCGGGCACAGCGATCATCTTCCAGTCTGGCACGACTGCAATACGTTATCAGCAGGTCGCCAATCGCTCGACCAAAAGCGATAAGTTGCCAATCAGGCACGCAAATCGTCAACTCAACGTGCCAGGTTCTAAATTCGGAACCGACTGCAAACCGCCAATTGATGTCCCTGGGCGCTGCTTTGCAGACGCCGAAGGGATCCGCAAGGTCGCGTTGTCCGCTCCCGGCCCCCTTCGTGGCATACCGATTGCTTTGAACCAAATCGGTCCTGATGCGACGGGTCTGGTGTAGTCGTGGTGCAGAAAAAAATGACCGATATTCGAGGCGGCGACCTGTCCAATCAGGCTGTATTGAAATCGCTAAGTAGACTCCGCGCAGCAAAGCTGCGCCTCGATCGGCCGACGTCGCTCCAATCGACAGAGGCCACCCTGTTGTCGCAGATCGCGCTTTGCGACGTTCTATTGGACGAAATTCAGTCGATCGCTTGCAGCCTAAAGCGGCCGAGGCCGTACCCCGGTGAGCCGACGGCTGGTCGGAACCGGGCACGGCTGTGGTACCGTTCCTCAAACATGGGGTGCAGCGCCGGCACGCGGCGCAGCGATGCCGCCTTCCACCGCTGGAGACGGGGCCGCGTGCCGTCGATTGACGAGGCCGGTGCGGCCGATGGGTCCCAGGGTCCCCCACGCGCATCGCGGCCGCTCGCCGCAGAGTCTCGCAGCCTCCCAAAACTCCGCTGTCTTCCCGGCGTACGCAGGGACCCATAACCACGGGGGATTGGTGACACGAGATGGCCCGACGCCCGCAGCCCAGCGGCCTTTCTTTACGGAGGATAGGTCCCGGGTCGGCGCCCCGCCGCCGCTTCGCGCCGTCGTGGCTTGCTCGGGACGACAACGGAGGTTGGCGGGAGAGCGGAGACGCGGATCAGTCGCCACGTAGCCCGGATGAGCGCAGCGACACATCCGGGTTCACCGACACGGCACGTGAGACCCCGCATGTCGCTGGCGCCGACGCGCGTCCCGCGCGCCGCCTATCGCTCATGCGGGCTACGCGCCGCACCCAGACAGATCCGCGCGAGAAACGCACCATCTCTCCTCCGTCATGGCGAGCGCAATGAAGCAATCCAGACTGCCCGCCGCGGAACGATTCTGGATTGCTTCGCTGCGCTTGCAACGACGATCGGCCCGACGGTCTCGTGCATCAAGCTGTCATTCGCACCGGGCGGTGGGCACGTCGCTGCGCGGCTTTCGCCGCGTAGCGCCTACACGACTACAACTACACATTCTCCAGATGGCACGCCACCCACTGGTCCTCGCCCTTCAGACGCAGCTCGGGCGCCTCCACTCGGCAGCGGTCGAATGCGAGCGGGCAGCGGGTGTTGAAGCGGCAGCCCTTGGGCGGGTTGACGGGGCTGGGAACATCGCCCTTGAGAATGATCGGGGTGCGCTCGGCGCCGGGCTCGGGAATTGGGACGGCTGAGAGAAGCGCCCTGGTGTAGGGATGGCCGGGGGACGCGAAGATCTGGCGGCGCGGGGCGAGCTCGACGATGCGGCCGAGATACATCACGGCGACGCGGTGCGTCATGTGCTCGACGATGGCGAGGTCGTGGCTGATGAAGAGGAGCGCGAGGCCGAACTCGCGCTGCAAATCCTGCAGCAGGTTGACGATCTGCGCCTTGACGGAGACGTCGAGCGCCGACACCGCCTCGTCACAAACGATCAGGTCGGGCTTGGCGGCGAGCGCGCGTGCAATGCCGATGCGCTGGCGCTGGCCGCCGGAGAATTCGTGCGGGCGGCGGTTCACGGCGTCGCGCGGCAGCCGGACGATCTCCATCAGCTCGGCAATGCGCGCATCGCGCTCGGCCGCAGTCTTGGCGAGGCCGAAATTGTTGATCGGCTCGGCGAGGATGTCGCGGATGCGCATCCGCGGATTGAGGCTGGAGAACGGATCCTGGAACACGACCTGCACGCGGCGGCGCATCTCGCGCAGGCGGTGCGGGCCGAGATCGTCGATGCGCAGGCCGTCGAGCACGATCTGTCCGGCCGTGATGTCGAACAGCCGCAGGATGGCGCGGCCGACGGTCGACTTGCCGCAGCCGGATTCGCCGACCAGCGACAGGGTCTCGCCGCGCGCGATCTCGAACGACACGCCGTCGACGGCGTGCACCCGGCTCTTGGCTCGGCCGAACAGGCCGCTGCGGATCGGAAAATGCTTCTTGAGGTCGTTGACCTGCAGCAAGGGAGCGCTCATGCGGCGGCCTGCTCCTTGGCGGCGAAGTGACAGGCAGCGATGTGGTGCGGCGCCTTCTGCTCCAGCCCCGGCGCATATTGCCGGCACACATCGGTGGCGAGCGCGCAGCGGCCGGCGAACACGCAGCCCTCGATGCGCTGCTTGAGGTCCGGCACCTGGCCGGGAATCTCCGCGAGCCGCTTGATCTCGCCCGACAGCGACGAGCCGAGCTTCGGCAGCGCGCCGAGCAGGCCCTGCGTGTAGGGATGGCGGGGGCTGCGGAACAGTTCCCTCACCGGCGCTTCTTCGACCTTGCGGCCCGCATACATCACCATCACCCGCTCGGCGACCTCGGCAACGACGCCGAGATCATGGGTGATCAGGATGATCGCAGCGCCGACGCGCTGCTTCAGTTCCAGCATCAGCTTGAGGATCTGCGCCTGGATGGTGACGTCGAGCGCGGTGGTCGGCTCGTCGGCGATCAGGAGCTTTGGATTGCAGGCGAGCGCCATCGCGATCATCACGCGCTGGCGCATGCCGCCGGAGAGCTGATGCGGATATTCGCGCACGCGCCGTGCCGGCTCGGGGATGCCGACCAGGGTCAGCATCTCCACCGCGCGCGCCTCCGCCTGCGCCTGGTCGAGCCCCTGATGCAGCCGCAAGGTCTCGCCGATCTGGCGGCCAACCGTCAGCACCGGGTTGAGGCTGGTCATCGGCTCCTGGAAGATCATCGAGATGTCGTTGCCGCGAAGCGCGCGCATCTCGCGGTCGGAGAGCGTCAGGATCTCCCTGCCCTCGAGGCGGATGGAGCCGGCGATCTTGCCGGGCGGCTCCGGGATCAGGCGCATCATCGACATCGACGTGACCGACTTGCCGCAGCCGGATTCACCGACGATGGCGAGCGTCTCGCCGGGATTGACGTGGAACGACACGCCGTCGACGGCGCGGTTGATGCCGGTGGGGGTGCGGAAATGAACCTGCAGATTCTCGACCTCGAGCAATGGCATCATTTGAGCTCCCGGCGGTCTCTGACTGCGCTGCTCATGGGTTCTTCGCCATGCGCGGGTCGAGCGCGTCGCGGAGGCCGTCGCCGACGAGATTTACCGCGAGCACCGTCACCGACAGGAACGCCGCCGGGAAGAACACGATGTAGGGCTTGACCTGCCACAGCGCGCGGCCTTCGGCCATGATGTTGCCCCAGGACGGGATGGTCGGCGGCGTGCCGGCGCCGATGAAGGAGAGGATCGCCTCGGTGATCATGGCGCTGGCGCAGATGTAGGTCGCCTGCACCAGCATCGGCGCGGTCGTGTTCGGCAGGATGTGGCGCAGGATGACCATCGGCGTGCGCGTGCCCGAGGCGACGGCGCCATCGACATAGGGCTGCTCTCGCAACGACAGCACGACGCCGCGCACCAGCCGCGCCACGCGCGGGATCTCGGCGATGGTGATGGCGAGGATGACGTTGCCGACGCTGCCGCGCGTCAGCGCCATCAGCGCCACCGCCAGCAAGATCGGCGGGATCGACATCAGCCCGTCCATGCAGCGCATCAGCACGCCGTCGGCCCAGCGCACGAAGCCGGCGACGAGGCCGATGGTCAGCCCGATCAAGGAGGCGCCAAGCGCCACCGCGAGGCCAACCGTGAGCGAGACACGGGTGCCATAGAGCACGCGGGAATAGATGTCGCGGCCGAGCGCATCGGTGCCGAACCAGAAATCCGCCGACGGCAGCCGCGTGCGCTTGGCCGGCGCGATCGCGGTGGGATCGACGGTGAAGAGGAATGGCGCGAACACGCCGATGATGACGAGCAGAAGCAGCAGTGCGCCGCCGATCGCCACCGTCGGATGGTTGCGCAGGAAGCCGATGGCGCCGCGCCGGATCTTCGGCGCAACCATCAGGTCGGGCAGAACAGGCGCGAGGACGAGGCCCGGCGGCGGCGATGTGGATGTCGTGGCGGTCAATAGCGGATCCTCGGGTCGACCAGGGTGTAGGTGATGTCGATCAGGAGATTGACGAGCACGTAGACGAAGCTGAACAGCAGCACGATGCCCTGGATCACCGGATAGTCACGGCGCAGGATGGCATCGATGGTGAGCCGGCCGAGACCAGGGATCGCGAACACGCTCTCGGTGACGACGGCGCCGCCGATCAGAAGCGCGATGCCGATGCCGACCACGGTGACGATCGGCACCGCGGCATTCTTCAGCGCATGAATGAACAGGATGCCGCCCTGCCCCAGCCCCTTGGCGCGGGCGGTGCGGATATAGTCCTGCTGCAGCACCTCGAGCATGGCGGCGCGGGTGATGCGCGCGATCAACGCGATGTAGACGCAGCCGAGCGCGATCGCGGGCAGGATCAGGTTCTGCAGCCACGGCCAGACGCCTTGGGCCAGCGGCGTGTAGCCCTGCACCGGAAGCCAGTCGAACTTCAGCGCGAACACGTAGGCCAGGATGTAGCCGACCACGAACACCGGCACCGAGAAGCCGAACACGGCAAAGGCCATGATGATGCGGTCGATCCAGGTCCCTGCCTTCCACGCAGCGATGACGCCGAGCGGCACCGCGACGATGATGGTGAGGACCAAAGTCACCATCATCAGTGACAAGGTCGGCTCGATCCGCTGGGCGATCAGGGCCGACACCGGCAGGTTGGTGAAGATCGAGGTGCCCAGATCGAAGTGCAGCAGACGCCATACCCAGCTGCCGAACTGGACCAGAAATGGCTGGTCCAGTCCGAGATTGGCGCGGATGCGCTCGACGTCGGCCGGACTCGCCTGGTCGCCTGCAATGACAACGGCCGGATCGCCCGGCGCGATGTACAGCAGGCTGAAGACGAACAGCGCGACGATCGCCATCACCGGCAGCGTCGACAGGACTCGTCGGAGCGCATAAGCGAGCATGAGACGTCTTTCGCTTTACGCCGTCTTCGACACGCCCCAGAACAGCGGGATCGGCCCCTTGGTCACGCCGGAGACGTTCTTGCGCCACGCGGTGTAGCCGAGGAAGAAGCCGGTCGGCGCGAACACGACGTCGTCGAGCGCGGCCTTGTTGATGCGCGCGGCAACCGCCTTCTCCTCGTCGAGCGACTTGGCGGCGAACCAGTTGGTGATCTCCTTTTCCACGGGCTCGCTGGTCGGCCAGCCGAACCAGGCCTTGTCGCCATTGGCGCGCAGCGCGGTGTAGGCGGCCGGGTTGATGCAGTCGGCGCCTGCGTGCCAGGTGTGGAACATGTGCCAGCCGCCTTGCGAAGGCGGCGTCTTCTGCGCGCGGCGGGCGCCGACGGTGCCCCAATCGGTGGCGACGAAGTCGACGGTCATGCCGAGCTTCTTCAGGAGATCAGCGGTAACGTCGCCGAACGCCTTGGTGATCGGCTGGTCCTGCGCGACGACGCAGGTGATCGGCTCACCCTTGTAGCCGGCCTCCTCGAGCAGCTTCTTGGCCGCCGCGAAATCGCGTTTGCCTTTGAGGATGTCGCCGCCCGCCTCGGTATAGAGCGGCGTGTCCGGCGTGAAGAAGCCGGGCAGCGGCTTCCACAGCGCGTTGTCGTCGCCGACCAGCGCGCGCATATAATCTTCCTGGCTCATCGCCATCAGGATCGCCTGGCGCGCCTTCACGTTGTTGAACGGCGCATGCAGGTGGTTCATGCGGAACGAGCCGACATTGCCCAGGGGATCGCCGATGTCGACGCCGATGTTCTTGTTGCCCTTCAGCACCGGCACGAGATCGGTGATCGGGTTCTCCCACCAGTCGACCTCGCCGTTCTGCAACGCGGCGGCCGCGGTCGCGGGATCCGGCATGATCACCCATTCGACGCGATCGACCAGCACCTGCTTGCCGCCGGCGAGCCACACCGGCTTCTCCTGGCGCGGCACGTAGTCGGTGAACTTCTCGAACACGGCCTTGGCGCCCGGCACCCACTCGCCCTTGACGAACTTGAACGGGCCAGAGCCGACATATTCCGCCATCTGCTTGAACGGGTCGGTCTGCGCAATGCGCTCGGGCATGATGAAGGCGCAGGGCGCATTGCCCTTGCCGAGCGCGAACAGCATCTTCGGATAGGGCTGCTTCAACACCCATTTGAAGGTCTTGTCGTCGACGGCCGTGAGTTCGTTCTGCAGCGCCTTCAGCATCAGACCCATCGGATCGCGCGCCGACCAGCGCGTGAGGCTGGCGACGACGTCCTTGGCGAGCACCGGCTCGCCGTCGTGGAATTTCAGGCCGGGACGCAGCTTGAAGGTCCAGGTCAGGCCGTCGTCGGACACCTGCTCGGATTCCACCATCTGGCGCTGCGGCACGAACTGGTCGTCGATGCCGTACAGCGTATCCCACACCATCGCGGCCGCGTTGCGCACGACATATTGCGTGCCCCAGATCGGATCGAAATTGGCGAGATTGGCCTGCGGCACGAAACGCAGCGTCCGTGCGGACGCGCCTTGCGCGATCGCCGGCGCCGCGAACCCCGTCAGCGCCAGGCCACTCGCGCCCGCCAATCCCTTCAATACCGTTCTGCGATCCATGTTCTCTCCTGATGCAACTTGCCTGAGTTCAATTGCCGAAATTGTAAGCAAGGCCCATGCCATGCGCGCGAAGGGGATTCATTTGAACGCAAATGAGGCATGAGGCGCAAGGGCGCAGGTGCCGTAGGGTGGGCAAAGGCGATGCGATAATCCCTCCACGTCCGAGGTCACCGTGGCGCCGTGCCCACCATCGCGCCGCACACTCCGCCGCAAGACGGTGCACACGGCGCCATTGCGGTCTCACATTTGGAAACAGCACGGCTGCGCCTTTGCCCACCCTACGCAGTGTGCCAGCTGGCCGCATCACGGCTTGCGCACCGGCGAGCCATCCGCCATCAGCCGCTCGCCCTTGCGTTCGACGATCATGCCATAGGCTTGCGGCTGGCGGTGGACGTCGAAATTGAAGATCGTCTGCTTATAGGATCTGCACAAATCGAGGTCACAGCGCGCCAGCGCGATCTCGTCGCCCTTGGTGGCGCAGGCCGCCACGATCTCGCCCGAGGGTGCGATGATGCAGCTGCCGGCGATGTGGTCGATGCCCTCCTCGATGCCGCCCTTGGCGACGCCGATCACCCAGGTGCCGTTCTGATAGGCACCGGACTGCATCACCAGGCGGTTGTGGAACAGCGAAAGGTCGTCATGCTCCGGTGCGGGCGGATTGTGCACCGGCGTGTTGTAGCCGATCAGCACCATCTCGACGCCCTGCAGCCCCATCACGCGATAGGTCTCGGGCCAGCGGCGGTCGTTGCAGATCGCCATGCCGATGACGCCGCCAAAGGCGCTGGCGACGCCGAAACTTTTGCCCGGCTCGAAATACCGCTTTTCCAGATGTTGGAACTTGCGCCACGGCTCGTGCTCGGCATGTCCCGGCAGATGCACCTTGCGGTATTTCGAGACGATCGCGCCGGTCTTGTCGACGAGAATGGCCGTGTTGTAGCGGTGCACGATGTCGTCTTCGACCGTCAGCTCGGCGTAACCCAGGCAGAAGCCGATGCGCAGATCCTTTGCGAGCGCGAACAAGGCCTGCGTCTCCGGCCCCGGCATCTCGCGCTCGAAATAGAGGTCGATCTCGGCCTGATCGGCCATGTACCAGCGCGGGAAGAACGTCGTCAGCGCCAGCTCGGGATAGACGATCAGGTCGCAGCCATTGGCGTGCGCCTGCCGCATCAACGCCATCAGTCGCGCAACCACCGCGGTGCGTGTTTCGTTCTTGGCAATCGGGCCGAGCTGACCAATGGCAACGTTGACGAAGCGCGGCATGTTTCCGTTCCTTATTTCGGAACTAAGTGATCGTTCCGTGGCGCGCAGCTCTTGCACCGATCATGCCATGCCGGCTCAATCGCGCAAGCCCGGCGCGTAGCCGAACGCCACGGCCGGCTCGGCCGCGGTCTCGACCCACACGCTCTTCACCTGCGTGTATTCGTAGAGCGCCTCGACGCCGGAGGAGCGGCCATGGCCGCTGTTGTTGTAGCCGCCGAACGGCGAGGCGACGTTGATGGTCTTGTAGGCGTTGATCCAGAACGTCCCGGCCTTGACCTGTGCTGCGACGCGATGCGCGCGCGCGACATCCCTGGTCCACACCGCGCCCGCGAGGCCGAACTCGCTATCATTGGCGATCGCGATCGCCTCCGCCTCGGTGTCGAAGCGGATCGCGGCGACGACCGGACCGAACACCTCCTTGCGCGCGATGCCCATGGCGTTGGTGACGTTCTTGAGCACGGTCGGCTTGACGAAATATCCGCCGTCCTGCGCCACGCCAGTTGCGCCAGCGACGACCTCGGCCCCCTCCGCCGCGCCTTCACGGATCATCGACAGCACGTGATCATATTGCTTGGCGTTGTTGATCGGACCGATCTCGGTGTCCGCCGACAGCGGATCGCCGCATCTGATCTTCGCCGCGCCTTTCGCGACCAGATCGACGAAGCGGTCATAGACCGCGCCCTGCACCAGCAGCCTGGAGCCGGCGACGCAGCTCTGTCCGGCGCCGCCGAAGATCGCGGCCTGCGCGCCGACGGCGGCGCGTTCGAGATCGGCATCGGCGAACACGATGTTGGCGGACTTGCCGCCGAGCTCGAGCACCGACGGCAACAGCCTGCGCGCCGCAGCCTCGCCGATCAGCCGCCCGATCGGTACCGAACCGACGAACACGACCTTCCTGACCGCAGGCTGGCCCAGCGCGGCCTGCCCCGTGGTGTGGCCGAAACCCGCGAGCACGTTGACGACGCCCTTCGGCAGGCCCGCGCGTTCGGCGATGCTTGCCAGCGCCAGCGACGTCAGCGGCGTCAGCTCCGACGGCTTCAGCAGCACCGCATTGCCCATGCTGATGGCGGGCGCGATCTGCCAGCCCGCGGTGAAGATTGGCGCGTTCCACGGCGTGATCTGCAGCACCACGCCCATCGGTTCGCGACGCGTGTAGTTGAGATGGCCTGAAGGCACCGGGATGACGTCGCCGTGGAATTTGTCGGCCCAGCCGGCATAGTACTCGAACATCTCCGCGACCTTGGCGACCTCGCCCCTGGTGTCGCGGATCGGCTTGCCGGCGGACAGCGATTCCAAATGCGCCAGCGGCTCGGCCGCGGCGAGGATCGCCCGTGCCACCGCCTGCATCACGCGGCCGCGGCCCGCGGCGGTCAGATTCGCCCACTCCGCCTGCCCCGCCACAGCAGCTGCCGCTGCCTTGGCCGCCACGTCGGCGCCGGCATCGGCGTAGCTGAACAGCAATCTGCCGGTGGCGGGATCATTCACCGAGACTGTCGCGCCATCGCCGACGATGAGGTCACCGCCGACATGGGAGCCGACGGCCTCCAAGTCAGGCCAGAACGGCAGCGTCGCGGCGCGCAGGCGGGGATCGATGAAATGGGTCATGGCGGCAGGCTCACGGCTTCGCCATCGAACCGAGCCGCAGCTCGACGATGCGGTTGAAATCATCAGTGTCGGCAATGCTGGCGGCGCTGTCCGCCCAGATGCGCGCGGTGTCGGCGGCCATCGGCAGCGACAGTCCGAGCTCACCGATGAGCTGCGCCGCGAGCCTGACGTCCTTGCGCATCAGCTGCATGGTGAAGCCGGAATCGAAGGCGCCGTTGAGAATCCAATTGGGCACGTTGACGAGCGTGACGCCGGAGCGGCCCGAGCCGGCATTCAGACCTTCCAGCAGCCGCTCGGCATCGACGCCCGCCGCATCGGCGATGCGCAGCGCCTCCGCGGCGGTGAGCAGGTGCGCGGCGCAGAGGAGATTGTTGACGATCTTGGCGACGTTGCCGGCGCCGACGCCGCCGACATGGACGCGCTTGGCGCTCATGCGATCCAGCACCGGCATCACACGCGCCAGATCCGCGTCGTCGGCGCCGATCACCATGGTCATCGTGCCGCTCGCCGCGCCCTTCGGTCCGCCGCTGACGGGCGCATCGACGAAGCCCATGCCGCGCGCCTTGAGAAGGGCTGCGAGCCGGCGCGAGGTCTCGGGATGCGAGGTCGAGGTGTCGACGATGATGACACCGGCCCTGGCCTGCGCGAGGATGCCGCCGGCGCCCTCCACGACATCGGCGACGATGCCGGCGGTCGGCAGCGACAGGATGACGATGTCGGCGGCGGCGATCACGCCGCCAATGCCGTCGGCAATCGCGATGCCCTCGGCCGCCAGCGCCGCGCGCGTCGCGGCGAGCGCGTCATAGCCGGTGACGGCAAAGCCGGCGCCCTTCAGCGTCAGCGCCATGCCGCGCCCCATCTTGCCAAGTCCGATGATGCCGATCGCCGTCACGTGGCCTCCTGCCAGGATTTGCCTCGGCAGCGTAGCCGCACCAATCCGGAGCAGACATCAGCGCCCTCCGCCGCTAGTGTTGCCCTGAGGTCAACAGTTTCCGAAGCCATGTCCGCCCTGCTCGATCACCACCGCCTGCACTATCTGCACGAGGCGATCCGCCTCGGCTCGGTACGCGCCGCCGCGGAAGCGCTCGACGTCAACGCGTCGGTGATCAGCCGGCAGATCGCACTGCTGGAGAAGGAGCTCGGCCTGACCCTGCTCGAGCGGCTCAGCCGCGGCATCCGCGCCACCGAGGCCGGCGCGCTGCTGGTCGAGCGCTTCCGACAATGGCAGGCCGACCAGGCCGACACCGTCGCGAAGTTGCGCGAACTGCAGGGCCTCAAGCGCGGCCATGTCGACATCGTGCTCGGTGAGGGTTTCGTCAGCGACCTGATGTCCGGCCCGCTCGGCCGGTTCTGGCAGCGCCATCCCGACCTCACCATGGCGTTCGATCTCGCCGGCACCAACGAGGTCGTCAATGCCGTTGCCGAGGATCGCCATCACATCGGGCTGGTGTTCAATCCGGGCGCCGATCCCCGCATCCGGATCGCCACCGCGAGCCGGCAGCCGCTGTGCGCGATCATGCCGCCGGATCACGCGCTGGCGCGGCTCGGCCGTCCCTTGCGCCTGCGCGAGCTCGCCGACCACCCGCTCGGACTGATGCATCCGAGCTACGGCACGCGCCAGATCGTGGCGATGGCGGAGGCCGCCGAACGTATCGCTCTGTCGCCGAAGCTGACCACCAGCTCGATCAACGTGCTCCGCCACTTCGTCAAGAGCGGCCTCGGCCTGACGCTCTTGCCCGCCTTCTCGATCGCCGCCGATCTTGCCGACGGCTCACTCGCTGCCGTGCCGGTCGACAACCGCCTGCTGGCCTCGAGCGAAGCCTGCGTCATCACCCGGCGCGGCCGCGAGCTGCCGCATGCCGCCGGTCACCTGCTGCGCTTCCTGAGTGGCCAGATGCGGGCGTTCCGGGTCGGCGGAGCCGCCGGCAAGACCAGGACGCGCGGCGCCGGACGTTGATCCGCGCAGATCACCGCGGATCGTTTTCCGTTGCGCTCGCACGTGGGTTGCGATTGGATGTTGCAACCTCGGGAATCGACCTCATGCGCAACGTTCTCGCGATCGCGTTCGGCCTGTGGGCGGCGACAGCGGCCCAGGCCGAGACCTGCCGGTTCATCGGCAACCAGATCCTGTGCGACGACGGGACCTCGGGGCAGCGGATCGGCAACAACACCTATTGGAACGACGGCTCCTCGTCACAGCAGATCGGGCGCTTCACCTACAACAACGACGGCAGTAGCTCGCAGCAGATCGGCAACCACACCTACTACAGCGACGGCACGTCGGCGCATACGATCGGAAACACGACCTATTTCAGCGACGGCAGGACGTGCCGACGGATGGGCAACCGCGTCTCTTGCGACTAGGCGATTCGGCCAATGTGACCGACGCTGCAACGGCTTCTCGGAGCTGGAAATATTTGAAATAAAGGGAATTGAACCCTTGCATCGGGGCACGTCGGCTCCGGTCGACGGTCGTTCAACTGGCGTTTCACGAAGGTAGCCATCATGGAGTTCCGCTTTTCTTCAACGATCGAAGACGAGGCCTCACACGTCCGCTTCCAACTTGGAAATCTCGAATTCTTTCGAACCGAGAAATATGATGTGACCTGGCCAGATGCACTCAAAGCGGAGATCGAGCAAGGTATAGCTCAGTTTTCAGATGAGAGACTGCGCGACGCGATCGTGCGTCACGACTTGCCGGGCGCCAGTTTGGAGCGCGTCGTGCAGCCATGGCGGCGGGTGGAGGATCGATTTGCTTCCGATTTCGTTGCGCAGCTTACGCGACAGTTGCCAAAGGTCGTGCGCGTCCATGTCACCAAGTTTGGTCCGGGCGGGTCGCACAATGGCGCATCGATGGCGCCGCGGTTGGTCGTAAGCTATCCGGAAATGAAGGGATTGGATTTCAACAGCGTTCTCGTCCATGAGTTCATCGAAGTCTTGCTTTGGACAAGGTTCCGCAGCGAAGAAGCCAGACTGGGAAAGAGAGCCGCTCATGCCATCAAGGAAGCTGTCGTCGACAAGTTCTGCTCCTGCGACAACCTGATACCCGTCGTTGGGAGCTACAGAAGACAAGCGAGCTATTCCCAACTGCCTCCGGATTGGGAAGGTTGGCTACCAGCTAAAGGGCTGACGTGGAGTTCGTAGCGACCAGGCCAAATCTAGTGCGGCGTCATGCTGGCTGGCGTTGACGCAGCGGTGGTGACGGCTAACAAGTAAGAGGTCACAGTTCGGGCCGGCAAACAGTCAACCACCCGACGAATTCACTCCACGACCAAACCTTGACCGAAAACCCGGCGCGATGAATTCTTGCGGCGAGCCGGGTTTCGTTTGTTACCAAAACATCAGACTCGTCCGCAGCCGTTGCAGCTATCAGCGCGTCTTCCGCGTGCTTCGTATTTCCTGCCATGTGCGCGACGATTGAGGCGTTGACTGCATTGCGGCCCCAACTGCATTCATCCCACTCTGAAACGTCCCAAATTGCGCCGGTTGTCGATACCTTCCCAGCCAGTCCGTATATCTCCAACAAAGCAGCGCGCTTCGGCTCTGGAGCCAGCGACAGCTCATCGCGCTGAACGTGGGTGCTAACGAGCGTCAATTGACCGTCCGCGATGCGCTCCTGAATCGCTCCGATCACAACCTGATCGGCCGCAACCAGATCATGCACATTACTGTCCAGCATGATTCTCATGGATCAGTGTTCTATTTGAAAATGAATCGTCAGGTAAAATGGTTGCCACCATACTTGCCACCAAAGAGAACCTACCTTTGGCTAAGTGGCTGAAAATACTGGAGCGGGTGAAGGGAATCGAACCCTCGTATTCAGCTTGGAAGGCTGCTGCTCTACCATTGAGCTACACCCGCATCTCGGCGTTCCCTAACATGGTCCGCGGCGGGTCTCAACCTCTTCGGGGCGGGGTTTCGAAGCGGATGGGTCCCGGATCTGGCCTGATGGAACGGCCCGAAGCGATGGCAGCGCGCGACACCGAGACCGCGGCACGCCGGCGGCGGCCCGGTTCCGTAATCTGCCCCCTACCCTCGCCGGCCGGACCGTCCTATATTGGCGTGACCATCAACAACGAAAGGAGGTGATCCAGTGTCTTTCACCAAGCGCTGTCACCTCGCTGGGATCGCCCGCTGAGCGGCTCTTCATGAGCGACGTTTAAGGGCGTGATTCGTCAGCGGATTGCGCCATCGCGGCTTGGCAATGGGGCGGTCTCGGCCCTGGACCAGCGAGTTCAAGAACGGAAGCGCGGCGGGTCTCACGGCTCGCCGCGTTTTTTATGGCACCTCCGCCCGTTCCCCGGCGGACGGTGCCGGGGGCGCCGGCTCACTGCGGACGAACCGCCGCGCCAGGAAGCCGCCGAAGCCGAGCATCCAGAAATACTGCACGTACTCCGGTGCAAGCGCTGCGATCACGATGCCCGGCACGAACACGATGACGGGAAAGATCGCGCCGGCGATCTCGGCATGGCGGCCGCTTGGAAGCGCGAGCCACCACAGCGCGGCGTTCAGCGACGCAATGATCGTCAGATGCAGGCCATAGAGGACGGCCACCGCGCTGCTCAGCCTGTAGCCGCCGTAGAGCCCGTTGGTCACCGGCAGCAGCACGATCGACAACAGGAAGAACAGATTCAGGATGACCACGGGCCGGCCCGCAAACGGCTGCCGGGCCAGCCGCCGGTGGTGGCTGATCCAGAACACGCCGGCGATGATGAAGCTGAGGACCAGCCCGGCGAGACGGCCGGAATAGGTATGCGCCAGGTCGATCCAGCCGGGCATATGCGCGAAATTGGGCTTCGGCAGGTCGTAGGCGAGAAGCGTCATCGCCACACCGAAGATGGTGTTGGACAGCGATTCCAGCCGGCGCATCTCGAACAGGTGGGACTGAGGCTCTGTCATGTCGAATCGGAAGCGACCGCGGCGGGGAACGGAGATGAAGCCTCACGTTCTATAGCAGCTCCGGCGCCGCACCGCCCGACCTCGCTGCCGCCCTTGGGCGGCAGCGGTCACTTCACTCGCCACCCTCCAGACCACAATCGGCGATCGAGCGTCAGCCCTCACCGGCACGCATAGATGTGGCCATCGAAGCCGCGATAGCTGCGCGTCGCCGGGTTGTAGCTGCGGAACTGGACGCAGGCCGGCACACCCGCTGTGCGCAGCCGGGGCTTGTCCTCCGGATGCAGCCGGGCCGCGGTCGGGGTTGCGGCCGCAGGCCTCGCCATCACGATCATCGGCCGGCTGGCGACCATGCGCGATGTCCTGCCGCCATCCTTGACCGCTGCATCCCTGACGGCGACCACAACGGCCTGCGCCTGGGCCGCCTTGCCGGATGACGGCTTGCCCGATGAGGCCCTGGCTGGGGATGGCGTCGTCGCGGGCGGATTGGCCGCGGCCGTCTTGGCAGAGGACGGCTTGGCAGAGGACGGCTTGGTCGCTGCTGCCGCCGTCGACGGCGATTTCACGGACGGCTTGGTCAGGGACGGCTTGCCGGCGACTGGCTCTGCTGCGGCGGCCTTCGGAGCCGCATCCTGCTTGTCCGTAACTGCGGCCTGCTTCGGCTCAGCCGAGGCGGCGGATGTCGTCGCAGCCGCCTCCGCAGCCGCGACAGGCTTGACCTCGGCACTGGCCGAAATGTCGGCGCTGGCAGCCTGGCTCGGAACGGACGGCCCGGGATTGACCGACGCGGTCTTGTCGTCTGCAGGGATCTTGTCCTCGGCAACGGGCGCCTCGGCCGGCTTCTTGATCAGCTTCTTGCATTCCAGCGGGAACACCAGCTCGCCCGACGCCGTCAACCCGATCGGCTCGCATCCGCCGAACGGCCCGCTGTCCTTGCCCTGATCCTTGGCCACCTCGCCTGCGGATGGTGAGGAGCCGCCCGGCTCGGCGCTTCGCGCAAGCGAAACGCCAACTGCAATCTGAAATAGAACAACGCCGCACAACAATCCGGCCCGGCCGGCCTTCCGCCCCAATGTACGCATGACACGCTCGCTCGACGCATGAACTCCGACAAGGCCATCACGCCATTGAGGCAAGTCTGTGAAGGCAAGCCGCGGATTCCCGCTGCGATGTCAATTCGATGGCATTGTGTCCTGTTTGCACGACCGGACAGTGTTTGGCGTCCCGCATTGCAGTTGCAATTGGAGCGTGCCAGGGTCCGTCGCACGCGCCGCGGCTCGGCCATTCACGACGGCAGCGCATACGAGCCTGCGGACGGCCATCTTGAGTTCGACTGACTATCGTCCCGACATCGACTGCCTACGTGCCTTCGCGGTCACGTCGGTGATCGCGTTCCATTACGACATCTCGCCGTTCCGCAGCGGCTATGTCGGCGTTGACGTGTTCTTCGTCATCTCGGGCTTCCTCATCACGCGGATCATTCATGCCGAGGCGCAGGCCGGCACATTCTCGTTCGCTGCCTTCTACCGGCGCCGCGCCCGGCGCATCCTGCCCGCGGCGTTCGCGATGGTCTGCGCCACACTGCTCGGTGCGAGCCTGATCCAGCTGCCGCGCGAGACGGTGTCAACCGCCCATCAGGCGCTGGCCGTCCTGACCTTCTGCTCCAACATCCTGTTCTGGTTGCAACAGGGCTATTTTGACGCCGCGGCCATCACCAAGCCGCTGCTCCACACCTGGTCGCTCGGCGTCGAGGAGCAGTATTATCTGCTGTTTCCGGCGCTGGCGCTGGCCGTCTTTGCGCTCCGTCGCTCGCTGATGCTGGCGAGCCTCGGCGCCGTCTGCGCGGTCTCGCTCCTGCTCTGCGTGGTCCAGACCCGGATCCAGCCGGCGGCCGCGTTCTATCTGCTGCCGGCGCGCGCCTGGCAGCTCGCGCTTGGAGCACTGCTTGCCGTCGAGTCCGTTCCGGCGCTCCGCGGACAGTGGATGAGGATCGCGGTGGCCGCGCTGGGATGGATCGCGCTCGGCGCCTCCGCCAACGTGTTCTCGCCGCGCACGCCCTATCCCGGCGTCGCCGCGCTGCTGCCCTGCCTCGGAGCGGCCGCGGTGATCTGGGCCAATCCCACCCCGAGCAAGGCCGTGCTGACGGCCTTCAAGCCGATGATCATGGTCGGGCTGTGGTCCTACTCGCTCTATCTCTGGCACTGGCCAGTGGTCTCGTTCGCGGCCGCCATCTGGGGCCCGCCGAGCTCGATCATGGACAAGCTCGCGCTGCTCGGCGCCTGCGCAACGCTGGCGCTGACGAGCTTCTATCTGATCGAGCAGCCCGCCCGACGTGCCGCATGGCCGGTCACCGCACGTGCGCTCATGGCGATCGGCGCGACCGCGATCGGGGCCTGCGCGATCATGATCTGGTCCGCGGGTTTCCCCGCGCGCTTCTCGCCGCAGCAGCGGGCCTTGGTCGACTTCCTGAGCTACGACCACAAGACCGTCTATGAGGAGGGGACCTGCTTCCTCTACCCGGGCCAGACGTTCGACATGTTGCAGCCTGCCTGCCTCGTCGAAGGGACGCGCCCCAACATCCTGCTGTGGGGCGACAGCCATGCCGCACACCTCGCTCACGGCCTGAGGCGCGCGCTACCTCAAGCTACGCTGTTGCGCGCGACGCTAGCGCAATGCATTCCCCACGACGAGCCGGGACAATCGGCCGCCTGCGCCGACTTCAATGGCCGGCTGCCCGGACTGGTGCGCGCTCTCGCGCCCGACATCGTGATCCTGTCTGGCAACTGGACGCGCACGGCCATGGCGCCCACCGCACGCGAGAACCTGCTCGCCACGATCAACGCGATCACGCGGGCCGGCAGCCGCGTGGTGGTGATCGGGCCGAGCCCGCAATTCGATCGTCCACTGCCGGATCTCCTCATCGCGGCATCACGCTTCGGCATCTCCCCGGACGGGCACATGTTGGATACGTTCAGCGGCATCGACGGCTTTCTGCAAGCCCTGCTAAAGGATTTCCCGCAGACCGACTACGTGTCGCTGCTCACTCTTCTCTGCCCCGGCAAGGATTGCGTTCTGCAGACATCCAGCGGCGCACCGCTTGCCTGGGACGACGGCCATTTCACCGCACAAGGGTCCGAGCTTGCCGCCGCGCGCATCGTCGCGGCCTCGCCCACACTCGCGCCCTTCGCGCCCAAGAGCGAATAGCGCCACCTAATCGTCCGACAAGAACCTCGCGAACACCGGCGCGGCGCGCTCGCCCATGCGCTGGGCCCCTGCCACGGTGAAATGGCCGGCATCCTGGAACAGCCACACGCCACCCTCCACGACCGGGCAATCCTGGTCGCAATAGACCTCCGAGGGCCTGAGCAGCGTCACCTTGGCCAACGGCCTGATCGCCTCCGACAGGACGGCATCGATGATGCGGTTGGTCGCCACCGCCTCGCCCTTCGGCACGGCATCGCACGGCTTGGCGGGCGCATGCCAGCGCGGCCCCGGCAGCATGCGTAGCTGATCGAAGGCGCAATTCACCGGACGGACCTGGCCGCCGACGACGAGGAAATGCCGGCCCGGCCGGTCGAGCAGACGGATCGTCTCGGCAAGATGAGCGGCGACCGCGGCGTTGCGGGCCTGCGCTGCCGGCCCATCGCCGAGATCGAGATAATGCTGCCACGCCTGCCCGATCACCACGAAATCGGCCTGCGACTGCCGGATCCGCGGCAGCTCGCTGTCGCGCAACTCTGCGCACACCTGGGCCCGAGGTCCCTCCGCGGTGAGCCCCGCGAGCGTGGGACATCCGCTCATGGTGGAGACGTGCCCGATCATGCCGCGCGCCTTCAGCGTCGCATCGAGCGCGGCGACATATTGCTGGACGTAGGAATCGCCGAGCAGCTCGACGCCGCGCGTGCCGTCGAGATCGCCGAACGCGCAGAGACGGCCGAAGGTGCGGCCGCATTTGTTGAGGCCGAAGCCCTGCAGCTGGAACAGCGCGAGCTGGTCGTCGGGCAGTCGCGACACGACGCCGTTGGCGCGGAACGTCACATGGGTGAGCGCGGCACCCACGATGAGCACGGTCGCAAAGCTCGCCACCTGCGCGACCCTCGGCCACGGCAGCCGCCGCAGCGGCCGCTCGACGATGACGAACATCAGCGTGGTCAGCACCGCCATCAGCGCGAGCTGCGCCGCCAGTCCCGCCGCGGTCTGCGCCGCATCGCCGAAGATGAAGCGGACGAAGAAGATCACGGGCCAGTGCACGAGATAGAGCGAATAGGACGCAGCGCCGACGGCGCGAACCGGGCGAGCCATCACCAGCGACGTCGGGGCATTGGCCGCGATGATGACGGCTGTGGCGATGCAGGGCAGCAGCGCGGCGACGCCTGCCTGGGACTGATGGCTGCCGATGAGGAGAAGGCTGCCGAACAACAGAACGTCGCCGCAGGCGGCGGCGAGAGAGCGTGCGCGCGGCGACGCTGCCAGGCGGGCCTCGAGCGGAATGGCGAGCGCGCCGAGCGCGAATTCGAACACCCGGAACGGCGTCAGGAAGAACACCGCCTCTGGATCGCGCGGCAACCAGAGTGCGGCCGCGGCAAAGGACAACAACCCGATCGCCGCAATGGCACGGAACACATGCCGACGCGTACCGGCCCACATCAGGAGCAGCGGCGCCAGCGCGTAGAATTGAACCTCCGCCGACAGCGACCACAAATGCAGCAGCGGCAACTGATCCGCGCTCGGCGCGAAATAGGCGCTGGCCTCGCGCCAATATTGGATGTTGGCGATGGAGAGCAGCCCGTGGGTCGCCTCCTTGGCGAGCTGGCGCAGGGCCTCCGGCGACAGGAACAGCCAGCCGACCGCGAACGTCGCCGCTGTCGTCGTGACCAGCGCCGGCAGGATGCGCCGTGCCCTGCGCAGATAGAACTCCGACAGCGAGAACCGCTGCGCGGCGACGTCGCGCAGGATCTGCCCGGTGATGAGATAGCCGGAGATGACGAAGAAGATGTCGACGCCGGCATAGCCGGCCTCGAAACCCGTGATCTTCAGATGGAAGAGAATGACGATGACGACAGCGATCGCCCGAAGGGCATCGATGTCAGCCCGATGACTGCGTTCCAATGTCGTCCACTCCGCGCATTCCTCGAGGCGGACGAGTTGCGCAGACACGAATGGCAACAGCAGGAAACAGTCATGACGTCATCGGACCCATCCGATGACACCGCGCCGGCGATGCCGTGGCGGACGTGAAGGAAGTTTGCTGAAGTCGGCCGCAAGTTCGGCAATCCGTTGAACGATCAGCTCGAATACGGCAATCTGGCGGCGCTGAGGGACCATGCGGGGCTGAGGACGGTGATGAACCTGTTGCGAGGAGAATGGCGGGCAGCGTTCGCGGGAATAGCCGTCTCGGCGCTGCTGGCGGCAGCCACCGCAGCCGCGGCGCAAGCCCAGACGCCTGCTCCCGCGCCCGGTCCCGCTCAGACCACGGTCGAACGCAACGCCAAGGGCGTCGCCGGCAAGCCGATCCAGGTCGGGATCTATCTCAACGTCCAGCCCGACTGCTCGTCCGGCCCCCTTCCCTCCATCCGTCTGCTGACGGCGCCGGGCAACGGCACCGTCACGATCAAGCGCGGCAAGGTCAGCGCGACCAACTACAAGCAGTGCCTCGCCCTGGAGGTGCCGGGCTCCATCGCCTTCTATCAGTCGAGGGCCGACTTCGCCGGCACCGACACGGTGACGCTCGAGGTCAAGTTCCCGCAGGGCCGCACCGAAGTGCAGCGGATCATGATCAACGTCGGCGTCGGGCCGGCGGGGCAGAAGATCTGAGCCGCAGCGCATCGGCGACGCCGCCTCCCTGAGAAAAGGGCCACCTCATGGGCGGCCCTTTGCTTCTGCTTGTCCCAAGCCGGCCGGGTCAGACGTGGACCTGCGTCTGGGCGTGGCTGTTGTCGATGATCATCTTGATCACGTCGTCGCCGGCCGTGAGGTTGCCGCCGGTGTCCTTGATCGTCGCGACGTTGGTCCAGCCGGAGCCGGCGTTGATCTGCAGCGTCAGGTCGCCGTTGTTCAGAACGCCACTGCCGTTGGCCGAGGCCAGGCTGGTGTGCCCGCCGCTGTCGACGAAGCGCACCGCGTCGGCATGGTTGCCGGACACGCTGGCCAAGAGGCCCGAGAGGTCGATGACGTCGCCGGAGGTCCCGGTCTGGAAATCCAGGATGGTGTCGAGCCCGCCGCCGGCGAGATCGCCGGCGTTCCACTTGAACGTGTCGGACCCGCCGTTGCCCGTGAGCTGGTCGGAGCCGGCGCCGCCGATGAGAACGTCAGCGCTGCCCGACCCATTGATCGTATCATTGTAGTTCGAACCGATCACGCCTTCCATATTCTTGTAGCTGTCCGTGCCGAGACCAGGAATGGACACATTCGTGGCGGTCGAGCTTTGAGTCAGCGTCAACGTAAAACCGGCCGTGGCATCCGAGAAGTCGAGCAGGTCGATCCCTGCCCCGCCATCGATGGTGTCGTTGCCGCCGCCGCCGCGGATGATGTCGTCGCCGTCGCCGCCATTGATCGTGTTGGCAGCACTGCTGCCGATCAGGATGTCGTCGCCCGAGCCACCGGTCACGCGCTCGATATTGGCGATCGAGCCGAAGCCGATGGCCGTGCCGGCGCCGAGATTGACCGTCACGTCCTCGCTGGTGATGTAAGTCAGCGTATCGCTGCTGCTGCTGCCGAGATCGGCGGTCACGGCCTCGATATTGCTGAGCTTGGTCCCGTTGACGTCGGTGATCACGCCGCCGGCAACCGTGACGTAGATCAGATCCTGCGACGACGTCCCCTCGATGACGAACGTGTCGGTGCCGATGCCGCCGTCGACGGTGTCGACGCCGTCGTTGACGCCCCAATAGAAGGTGTCGTTGCCGGAGCCGCCGATGGTGACGTCGTTGCCGCTGCCGCCCCGGATGGAGTCGTTGCCGGCGCCGCCGTTGATATAGTCGTTGCCGGAGCCGCCGAGCAGCGTGTCGTTGCCGCCGAGGCCGTAGATGCCGTCATCGTCGGCGCCGCCGTTGAAGTTGTTGCCGCCGCTCGACCCGATCATCACGTCGTAGCCGTTGTTGGCATTGGCCTCGAGCGTGTTGTCGACCGTGGCGGTGATCGCGTCGCCGTCGTTGGCACTGTAGCCGGACAGCCACGGCGCCGAGCCGACCACCCACGACTTGTCCGACAGCGAGTTGATGGTGAGATTGAGCGCACCATTGTCGAGCGCGTTGAAGGCGAGATAGGTCGACACAGACGACACCGAATCGGTGGCCGTCACCTTGTAAACGTACAGGCCCGCATCGCTGTTGTTCGGATCGCCGGTGAACTGGTTTCCGGTCCGATGGATCCAGCTGTCGTCGCCGGTCGAGCTGTAGACGAGGCTGTAGGTGTAGGTGACCGTCCCCGTTCCGCCTGAGAACAGCGTTGCCGCATTCAGGCTGATCACGTTCGGCGAGTCGGTGTTCTGCGACAGCGCATAGCGTCCGTCGGCGCTCGTGGTGTCCACGACGGCCAGCGGCGCCGGCTCGTTCGTGCCGTTGATGGTCACGTCGATGACCTGGCTGGCCGTGCCGTCGACCGACTTCACGGTCAGCGTGTCGTGCTTGACGTCGCCATTGTTGAGCGCCTGGACGTTGGCCGCCGAATTGTTCAGCGTATAGCCCCAGGCCCCGGTCACCGCGTTGAAGGTGAAGGTGCCATACGTCCCCGCCAGTGAAGCGGGCGTCTGGAACTGGGCTTCCCCGCTATCGACGTCGGTAACCGTCAGGGTCCCGCCGGCCGTCAGCGTGCCGTCCTCCTTGACCGTCCCGCTTGCCGTGCCCGCGATCGACGCCGCATCGTTGACGCCGTTCACCGTGACGGTGACGGTCTGCGTCGTCGTCCCGCCGTGACCGTCGTCGATCTTCACCGTGTAGGTCTGATCGATATGGTCGCTGGCGCGCAGCGACTGGATGTCGGCGTCGTTGACGGTGAACGTCCAGTTCACCTTGTGGCCGGTATTGTCGACCGTGGCGTTGAACGAGCCGTAGTAGTTGCTGCCGGCCGGTGTCGTGTAGGTCACGGTCTGGGCATCGCCGTCTACGTCGGTGAAGGCGATCGCGCCGGACGCCCGCTCCACGCCCGGTGTCACGACCGTGCTGGGTTGCACCGAGATGTCGTCGATGACGGCACCACCTGCGCTCGCGAACTTGATCGTCGTCGACGTCGAGGTCGCGGTGAACTGGTAGGTCTGCTCCGTCCAGCCAAAGTTCCAGGCGCTCGTCGTCAGAAGGGGTGTTCCATCAACGGATGATGTCACGGCCGTACCGTAGGTCATCACGTAGAAGTCGACGGTATAGGTCACGCCGACGACGGTGCTGATGGTCTGGCTCATCGAGCTCGATGCGCCGTAGAAGTCGGCCGAGCCGCCATCCGTGCGGCCGCCCACGACGGTGACGGCATGGGCGCCCCCGACCGTCCACGCATCCAGCGTGTAGAAGTTGCCGTTGTAGTAGCCGAACGAGCCGTTCTGGATCAGGTTGCCGCTCGGCGCCGCATAGGAGGCGTCCTCGGTGACGCTTGCCGCGGTCGTTCCGGCTCCGAAGGTCGGCGCGTGGTTCGGCGCCGTGACCGAGCCGGTCTGGCCGCTGGTCACGTTCTCGGCAAAGCCCTGGCCGTCGGTATAGGTAACGTTGGCCGAGATCTTGTGGCCGACGTCGTTGGACCCCAGCGTATAGGTCGAGCCGGTTGCGCCGTTGATGACGGCGCCGTCCCGCAGCCAGTGATAGACGACGTTCGACGCGGCGCCATCCGGATCGCTGCCGAGATTGGCGGTCAGCGTCTGGCCCTGCGTCGCCGTGCCCGACACCGTCACGCTCGCAGCGCCGTCATTGACCGGCGTGATGGTCAGCGTGAAGGCGTCCGAGACGGCATATTCGCCGTCGCTGGCGTAGACCGTGACGTTGACCGTGCCTACGAAATTGGCCGGCGGGGTGCCGCTGAAGGTGCCGGTCGTGGCGTCGAAGTGCAACCACGCCGGCAGGTTGCTGCCGTCGCTGAGGTTCGCCGACAGCGTCAGCAGGTTCGCGGTGCCATCGAAGCGGCCATCGACATCGGCAAACGTGTTCGACGGGATGGTGAAGCTGAACGGCTGATCTTCCGCCGAGCTGCGGTCGGTCAGCGCGTTCTGCAGGACCGGCGCATCATTGTTGCCGAGGATCTGGATCGTCACCGTCTTGGCGGTGCCGTCCTCCGTGTAGACCGTGAAGCTGTCGGTCAGCGTGGTCTCACCTTCCTTCAGCGCCTGGATTCTCGGGTCGTTGTTATAGATGCCGTAGGTCCACCTGCCATCGCTGCCGATGTCGTACCAGCCGTAGCCGTTGGCCGTGTTCGAGGACGTCGCCTGCCACACATCGTTGTGCCCGTCGACGTCGGTCGCATTGAGGTCGCCGCGGGCGATGCCATAGAGCGGGCTGCTCTGGCTGTTGGAGATGCCGCCCTCCTCGGCGATGGTGCCGGTGGCGTCGCCGCTGATCACGGCCGCGTCGTTGACGCCGGTGACCGTGATCTTGAGCGTCGCCGTGTTCGACACCGCGCCCGACGGATCCTTGTCGGTATAGGTGAAGGTGTCCACCGCGGGCACGCCCGCCGCCAGCGCATCGGCCTTGTCGGCGACATAGGTGTAGGAGCCGTCCGAATTCAGCGTCAGATGGCCGTAGGCGCCCTCGATCGAGGTGCCGACGCCCGCCCCCTGCGTCACGCTGCCGGTGCCGGCCACGACGCCGGACACGACGAGCGAGCTGACGGGGTTGTCGACGTCGCTGTCGGCCACCGAGCCGCCGGTCGAGCCGCGGATGACGCCATTCGCAACTGAGATGTTGAGCGTGTCATCCTCGAGCACCGCATGGGTGTCGGAGTTCGCCACCGGCGGGTGGTTGGCGGGGATGACCTCGACGCTGACCGTCTGGGTGGCACTCAGATTGCCGCCGCCAACATTGCCGTTGTCGTTGATGGTGATCGTGACCGACCCCGGCTGGTCGCTGTTCGGCGTGAACACCGCCGATGCCAGATAGGTATTCAGATCGTTGATCTTGAACCCGCTCATCGCGAGCGTCTGCTCGGCGTTGAAGACGCCGAGCAACGGAATGGACAGCGTGCCGCCGGAGATGTCGAACCTCACGGACTCGACGACATTGCCGTCCGCGTCGGAGAAGGTGATCGCGTTCGCGCCGGTGAAAGCGAACGACGCGCCTTCATCGGCGGTCACGTGCGTCGGGGCATGGATCTCCGGTGCATCGTTGACCGGCACCGCGTTGATCGTCAGCGTGCCGATGTCCGTCTGTCCGGCCGCATCACGCACCGTGTAATCCACGGTATCCGCGCCATAGAAGTCGGCCTTGGGCTTGTAGACATAGGTGCCGTCGGCATTGAAGTGAATCGTGCCGCCCTTGGCCGTCGTGAAGTCGCCCGCCACCACGCTCAGCGTGTCGCCGGTGTCCGGGTCGCGGTCGTTGTGCAGAACGCCCTGCGTCGGATCGGACACGGTCAACGTCGTGTCCTCGTTCACACTGGCCGTGTCATCCACGGCCGTGGGAGCATCCTCGATCGGGTTGATGTTGATCGTGATCGTCTGCGTCGCGCTCAGATTGCCACCGCCGACATTGCCGTTGTCGTTGATGGTGATCGTGACCGATCCCGTCGCATCGTTATCGGCTGATGGCGTGAACACCGCCGACGCCAGAATGGCGTTCAGATCGCCGATCTTGAACCCGCTCATCGCGAGCGTCTGGCTGGCGTTGTAGACGCCGAGAGACGGGATCGCGAACGTGCCGCCGGAGATGTCGAACCTCACGGACTCGACGACATCGCCGTCCGCATCGGAGAAGGAGAACGCGTTCGCGCCGGTGAAGGCGAATGGCGTATCCTCGTTCGTCGTCACCTGCGTCGGCGCATGGATCTGCGGCGCGTCGTTGACCGGGGTCACCGTGACATCGATCGTCTGCAGTGCGGTGTTGACGACGTCGGTGTGGACGTTGCCGTCCGACAACGTAGCCTGGTCGGTGACCTCCGCGACCACCGACAACGAGAACGTGCCGTTGTAGTTCGCGGGCGGCGTGATCTGCAGCGGGTGGCTGTCGAACGCGGCGATCGCGGCGGCGCTATCGATCACCCACTTGCCGGCGTCAGCGCCGGTTCCGGCATGGCCGACCGAGAAGGTCGCACCGGCCGGATAGCCCGAAAGCAGCAGCCGCAGGCTTTCGGAGCCGTCGGTATCGGTGACGGCGGCACTGATGAGCTTCAGGTTGATCGTGGTGTCCTCGGCACCCGAGGCCGGGCCGAGATCCACGAAGCCCAGCGTCAGCGCGTCCGCCTTCGGTGCGACGTCGACCGTGACATGCGCGGTCGCGGTCCCGCCATCGCCGTCGCTGACCGTGTAATCGAAGCCGGCGACGCCCGAGAAGTTCTTGTCCGGCGTGAACACCGGATTGCCGTTGGAGAGCGAAACGGTGCCGTGCGTCGCGTTCGACACGCCGGTGACGGTTAAGGTGTTGTTGTCGACGTCGGTGTCGTTGTTGAGCAGGCTGAGCAGCGCGTTGACGGTGAGCGGGCTATCCTCACTCGCCTGGACCGCGTCGTCATGAGCCACCGGCGGCGTGTTGAAGACGCCCGCGAGCGAACGGGTGCCGTCGGTGAAGGCAAAGCTCTCGTAATTCGTGAACGTATCGGTCAGGCCGTTGTGGGTGACCTGCACGCCGATCAGCGTCACGCCGTCCGTCGCGAACACCTTGGTGTAGGTCGCCTCGGCGAACTTGAAACCGAACTTCACCGTGTCGGTGTCAGAGCCGCCGTCGGACACAACGCTGGTGTTGCCGGCAAACCGGACGAGATCCAGCGTGTCGTTGCCGGAGCCGCCGTTGAACACGATGGTCGACGGCGCGATCGCCGTGCCGCTGATATCGGTGATCGTCACCGTGTCGCTGGCGGTGCCGCCGGCGATGGTGATGCGCTCGATCTCGTCGGCGCGGATCGTCGCGCCGTTCGAACCGTCATAGCGCACCAGAATGTCGGTGGCGTTGCTGGCGGACGGATCGTTCAGCGTCGGATTGATCTCGGTACCGGTCGAGGTCTTACCGATGGTGAAATTGCGCGCATTTCCATCGCCCGTGATCGCGAGCACGTCGTAGTTCGGAAAGGTCGTGCCAGACTCCGAGCCGCCGTCGATGACGTCGCTGCCATCGCCCACCGTGTAGAGGAAGGTGTCGTTGCCAGCGCCGCCGAACAGCCGGTCGCCACCTCCTCCGCCGATGATGATGTCGTTGCCGGCGCCGCCAAACAGGGCATCGCCGCCCACGCCGTTGCCGCCGACCAGAATGTCGTCGCCATTTGAGCCGTGGGCCTCGGTCACGCTGCCGAGCTTGTCGGTGCCGACCACCTTGTCGGTCACCGCGGCGCGGTCGGTCACGCTGTGAGCCCCGACGGTCTCGCCGACGACCGTCGCCGCGCTGTCGCCGAGATTGACGAACACCGGCGAATTCGGCGCGTCATAACGCGTCGTGGTCACGGTGCCGGCGGCATCGACCCGGACGGTGAAATTGTTGGTGAAGACGTCGTGATCGCGGTCCTCGACCGCGAAGGCGAAATTGAGGTCGAGATACTGGTCGGCGGCGCTCGAGGTCCCGATCGGCGCGGGATGATCGAGCGGCTGCAGCGAGGTGAAGTTGTAGGAGCCGGTGCCGGTCTCCGACAGCGTCACCGTGAACACGGCCGCATCAGCCGCGTTGCCCGTCACCAGACCATTCTGGCCGATGTAGCTGCCACCGCTCATGCGATAGGCGGTCAGCGTCGTGTGATCCGCCGACATCACGTAGGTCAGGCCGAAGCCGAGCGATGTCAGTCCGGAGAGCTGGTGGTCGGCTGCATCGTAGACGCGCACCGGCGACGCGCCGAAGAACGTCACCGACGGCCCGGGGCTGTCGCCATCGGCCCCATAGGTGATGCGCAGATCGACCGCGCCGGTCGAGACGCTGCCGGCTGCCTCCGAGATCGCGACGGTGTCGACGTCCTGCGACTGCGGGCTGTCATCGTTGACGGTGATGATGATCTGATCGTGCAGCGCAACGGAATCGCCGTCGGAATCGGTGGCGGTCACCGCCGTCGACAGGTCGAGCGTCAGCGTGTTGTCATGGCCGGTGCCGACGTGGTCCAGCGCGCCCTTCAGACGGAACGAATACTGGCCGGTGTTGGCATCGACCTGGAATTCGAAGATCGTGACGCTGCCAGCCTTGGCGATCAGCGTGTTGTCGACCCCCATGCTGTAGGTCAGCGCCACGCCGCCCGACGTCAGCGACAGCAGCTCGGGCGCGAGGTTGGTCTTCTCGACCGTATAGGTGCCGGGCTTGTCGGCGCCGAACGACACCAGCGAGCTCAGATTGCCGGTGAAGTAGGAATCGTTGCCGTTGCCGTCGCCATTGAGGTCGCCGCCATGGTTGCCGGTGGCGGTCACCACCGTTCCGTTCGGCAGCTCGCTCTCGTAGACCGCGGCTCTCAACACCGTCGCGGTCGCAACGGGGGTATCGTCGTCGATCGTCACCGCGAATGACGAGCTGGCGCTGTCGCCATCCGCATCGGTGGCGGTGAAGCCGAAGGTCAGCTTGACGTCGTTCTCGTTCTGGCCGGCCGGATGATCGACGTGCTTCAGCAGCGTGAAGCTGTAGCTGCCTGCACCGGAATCATCGAGCGAGACCTTGAACACCTGGCTGGCCACCGACGGCGGGTTGCCGTTGGTAGGATTGCTGCCGGTGTAGCCATAGACCGTATTGCCGACGACCCAGAGCTTGACCTGGACGCCCCCGACCGTCAGCGAGCCCGCGTCCGAAGTGGCGTTCTGGCCGTTGATGATGCCGCTGAACGCGACCGCGCGGTTCACGCCGCCGCTGTTGTTGTCGTCGGCGCCCCAGGAGATCGCCAGCGAGCCGTTGGCCGTGACATTGGCACCGGCGACGTCGCCGGTGGCCGCTCCGGTGTTGCCGCCGGAAAGCCCATCCTCGTCGACGGTCCCGGCATCAGACGTGCCGATCGCGGGCCGGCCGTTGTCGTCATTGATGGTGACGGTGAAGTTGCCGCCGGAGGCGGTATCGCCATCGGCATCGGTCGCGGTGAAGCCGAGCTTCAGCGACAGTGCATTGGTCTGGCCCGAGCCGACGTGATCGACATTGTCCAGGAGCTCGAAGGTGTAGCTGCCGGAGCCATCGTCGGACAGCGTGATGTGGAACACCTTGCGGTCATTCGTCGTGAGCTGGCCGCCATTGTCGTTGGCGACGCCCCAGATCTCGGTGTCCGACACGCGGATGAACTGCACCGCCGTGCCGTTCGACGTCAGCGTCGGACTGCCTGCGCCGGTGGTCTTGACCACGTCGCCGGTATGGATCGCGCTATCGAATGCGACGCTGCGATTGGCCGCGCCCGAATTGCTGTCGTCGGCACCCCAATTGATGTTGAGCGCGACATCGGCCGCGGTCTGGGTCTGAAACACCTCCGCGCCAGCAGAGCCGGTGGCGTTCTCGGTCAGCGTCGCGGCGGTCGGCGAACCGAGCACCGGCACGTCGTCCTTGACCGAGACGGTGAAGCTGTTGCTGGACGTGTCGCCGTCGCCATCGGTCGCCGTGAAGCTGAACGACAGCTTGACGATGTTCTCGCCGCTGCCGGCGGGATGGTCCAGAGTGCCGAGCAGCTTGAAGTTGTAGGAGCCGTCGTTCTGGTCGCTCAGCGACACTTCGAACACGCGGGCGCCGTGGGCGAGATCGCCGCCGGTGTAGCCGACGAGCACGCCGTTCTCGAAGGTGTACTTCACCGTCTGGCCATCCGACGTCAGCGTCAGATTGCGGCCCGAACTGTCCTCGGCGTCGACATTCGCGCCCGCGCTCGTGTAGCGGAAGGTGACCGAGCGGTCGCCGAGCCCGCCGCCCGAGGTCTTGTTGCTGTCGTCGGAGCCCCAGCTGATGTTGAGGTCGCCGCTGACCGCGGTCGGCGCCTTGGAGACATCCGTGCCGCCCGGCAGATCGTCCTCGTCGACGGTCCTGGCATCGCCGGCCGCCGCCACCGGCGCGGTGTCGAGCACCGTGACCTTGAAGCTGCTGGTGACGCTGTCGCCGTCGGAATCCGTGGCCTTGAAGCCGAACGTCAGCGGCAGGCTATCGTCGTTCTGGCCGGACGCCGGGTGGTCGATGTTGTCGTACAGCGTGAACTTGTAGCTGCCATCGCCGCTGTCGGACAACTGGATGGTGAAGACGGTGCGGTGATCCGCGGTGACGGCCGTCAGCAAGGTGCCGTCGCTGGAGATCGTGTAGCTGATCGCCGAGCCGTCGGAGGTCAGGCCCGTGGCGCCGGCGGCAGTGGTGAAGGCCACCGCGCGGTTGTGCCCCACGCCCGTATTGTTGTCGTCGGCCCCCCAGGAAATGTCGAGGCTGCCGGTCTGGACCGTCGAGTTCGACGCGTCTGGATGGCTGGTGTCGTAGCCGTCGGTCGGCAGGCTGGCCTCGCTGACGGTCTCGTCCTCGGCGCAGCCGACGGTCGGCACGTCGTCCGTCACCGCCACCGTGAAGCTGCTCGTGGCGCTGTCGCCGTCGGAATCGGTGGCCTTGAAGCCGAAGCTCAGCGCCAGGCTGTCGGTGCCCGACTTGCCATGGTCGAGGTTGTCGAGCAGCGTGAACTTGTAGCTGCCGTCGCCGTCATCGCTCAGCGTGACGGTGAAAACGGTGCGATGATCGGTGGTGACCGCGCTCAGCGTGGTGCCGTCGGACGAGACCACGTAACTGATCGCATAGCCGTTCGACGTCAGCCCGTCCGGGGCGGTCGTGTCGAAGAACGCCACCGAGCGGTTGTTGGTCGCGCCGGAATCGTTGTCGTCGGCGCCCCAGGAAATCGCGAGGCGGCCGGTCTGCACGGTGGAGTACGGCGAATCCGGGAACAGGACGTCGTAGAGATCGGTCGGAAGGTTGGCTTCGCTGACGGTCTCGCTCTCGGCGTGCCCGATCGTCGGGACGTCGTCGATCACGGTGACGGTGAACGTGCTGCTGCTCGAATCGCCGTCGGAATCGGTCGCGGTGTAGTCGAACGTCAGCTTGACGACGTTGCTGCCCTGCCCGGCCGGATGATCGAGATTGCCGAGCAGCTTGAAGGTGTAGGTGCCGGTACCGTCGTCATCGAGCGAGACTTCGAACACGCGCTGCCCGAAATTGAGGCTGTTGCCGGTGTAGCCGACCAGCACGCCATGATCGAAGGCGTATTTCACCTGCTGACCGTCCGAGGTCAGGCCGCTGAGGCCGACATCGCTGCCGTTGGTCACATGGACATCGGCGGCAGCGTTGGACGTGTTGGCGAAGCGGACCGAGCGATCGGCGGCGCCGCTGTCGTTGTTGTCGGCACCCCATTTGATGTTGAGCGCGCCGGTCACCTGAGGATCGCGGCTGCCGCCATCGTGGCCGCCGAAATCGTGACCGCCGAAATCGGGGCCGCAATCGCCGCCACCGGCGTTGAGACCGGCTTCGCTGATGCTCTTGGCCGCCCCGGTATGCGCCTCCGGGCTGTCGTCGTTGACGCTGACCTTGAACGTGCCGCTGACCTGATCGCCGTCGGAATCGGTGGCGACGTATTTCAGCGTCAGGGCGATGCTGTCCTCGGTGTTGGGCACCGGGTGATCGAGATTGTCGAGCAGCGTGAAGCTGTAGGATCCGGAATCGAGGTCGGACAGCTTCACCGTGAACACGGCGGCATTGGCCTTGTTGCCGGTCCAGTTGCCGTTGCCGTCGATGTAGTGCTGTCCGTCGAAGCGGTAGGCCGTGATCAACGTGCCGCCTTCGCTGACGCCGTAGGTCAACGCGACGCCGTTCGAGGTCAGGTGCTGCGCGGCGAGCGTGGTAGTGGCGTCGGATGCGAAGGTGACGGCGCGGTCGCCGTTCACCGATGACGCACCGGTGATCCCGACATTGCCGAGATTGTTGGCGCTGTCGCTGCCCCAGGAGATGCCGAGATCGCCCGTTGCGACCGTGTTCTGGCCGGGAACATCGCCAGGTCCGCCGGCGAGCCCGGTGGCTAGCCCGTCCTCATCGACCACGCCGGTGGCCATCTCCCGGTTCAGCACTGGCGCGTCGTCGTTGATCTTGACCTTGAAGGTGTCGGAGACCGCATCGCCATCCGAATCCGTGGCGACGAAGCCGAGGGTGAGCGTGACGTCGTCCTCGGTGTTGTGGGCCGGATGATCGACGTTGTCGATCAGCGTGAAGCTGTAGGACCCCTGCCCCTGGTCGGACAGCGACACCGTGAACACCGCAGCCGTGGCCGGATCACCGGTGGCATGGCCCTCGCCGTCGACGTAGGTGTGATGCGCTTCATCGTAGCGGTAGGCGGTCAGCATCGTGCCGCCGGCGGACACGGTGTAGGTCAGCGCGACGCCGTTCGACGTCAGATGCTGGGCGGTAAGCGTCGAGACCACGTCGACGGCGAAGGTGACGGCGCGGTCGCCGTTGACCGGCGCACCGTTGATGCCGCCGTCGACATGGCTGTTGGCGCTGCCGGCGCCCCAACGGATGCCGAGAAAGTCGGTCACCGTCAGATTGGCGCCCGCAGCGTCGTTGCCATCCGCGTAGGAATTGCCGGGATTGCCGAGACCATCCTCGTCGACCACGGAGTAGCTGACGCGCTCGCCAAACACCGGGGCGTCGTCATTGACCTCGACATTGAAGCTGCCGTGGATTGCGTCGCCGTCGGAATCGGTGGCAACGAAGCCGAAATACAGCCCTTGATTATCCTCGCTGCCGTGGACCGAATGGTCGAGATTGCCGGTAAGGTTGAAGGTGTAGGAGCCGTTGTCCAGATCCGACAGCGAGACGGTGAACACCGTGGCGCTGGCGAGGTCCTCCGTCGGCTTGCCGTTCGCGTCGACATAGGTCTCGTGGGCGGCATCGTAGCGATAGGCGGTCAGCAGCGTGCCGTTCTCGGAGACCTGATAGCTCAGCGCAATCCCGTTCGACGTCAGCCCCAGCTCCTCGAGCGAGGGAACCGTGTCCGCGGCGAAAGTGACGGCGCGATCGCCCTTGACCGACGCGCCATCAATGCCGCCGTCGACATGGCTGTTGGCGCTATCGGCGCCCCACAGGATGGCGAGCGTCTTGGTCACCGTCAGATCGGCGCCGGCGACGTCGCTGCCTTCCACGTAGCTGTCGCCGGCATTGCCGAGGCCGTCCTCGTCGACCACACCGGCGCTCGGCGCATCGCCGAACACCGGCGCGTCGTCGTTGACTTTCAGGGTGAAGCTGTCGGTCACCGCGTCACCATCGGAATCCGTGGCGACGAAGCCGATGTTGAGCGTGATGTCGTCCTCGGTGCCGTGCACCGGGTGATCGAGATTGCCCTTCAGCTCGAACGTGTAGGAGCCGTGATCCTGATCGGACAGCGCCACGGTGAACACCGTCGCGTGGGCCGAATCCGTCGGCTTGCCGTCGGCGCCGACATAGGTCTCATGCTCGGCGTCGTAGCGATAGGCCGTGAGCAGCGTTCCGTTGTCGGACACGACGTAGGTGAGACCGAAGCCGTTCGAGGCGAGATTCTGGGCGTCGAGCGTCGCGACCACGTCGGCCGCGAAGGTCACGGCGCGGTCGCCGTTGACCGGCGTGCCATCGATGCCGCCATCGACATGGCTGTTGGCGCTGTCGGCGCCCCAGCGAATGCCGAGCGTATCGGTGACCTTCAGGTCTTCGCCATAGGCGTCGCCGTCATCCTTGTAGCTGTTGCCGGCGTTGCCGAGGCCGTCCTCGTCGACCACCGAATAGCTCGGCTTCTCGCCGAAGCTCGGGGCGTCGTCATTGACCTTCACCGTGAAGGTGTCGGTGATCGCATCGCCATCGGAATCGGTGGCGACGAAACCGATGTTGAGGGTGATGTCATCCTCGGTGCCGTGCACCGGGTGATCCAGGTTGCCCGACAGCGCGAAGGTATAGGAGCCATGACCCTGGTCGGACAGCGACACCGTGAACACCACGGCGCCCGACAGCCCCTCGCCTTCCAGCGGCTTGCCGTTGGCATCGACATAGGTCTCGTGCGCGGCATCATAGCGATAGGCGGTCAGCACGGTGCCGTTCCCCGACACTTCGTAGCGCAGGGCAAAGCCGTCGGAGGTCAGATCCTGCGCCTCGAGCGAGGCCACCACGTTTGCGGCGAAGGTGACGGCGCGGTCGCCGTTGACCGGCGTTGCGTTGATGCCGCCGTCGACATTGTTGTTGGCGTCGTCGGAGCCCCAGCGGATTCCGAGCGTATCGGTGACCGTCAGGTCTTCGCCATAGGCGTCGCTGCCATCGGCGTAGCTGTTGCCGGCATTGCCGAGACCGTCTTCGTCGACCACCGAATAGCTCGGCTTCTCGCCGAAGCTCGGGCCGTCATCGGCGACATTGACGGTGAAGGCGCTGTTGACGGGGTCGCCGTCGGCGTCGGTCGCGACCACCTTGAAGGTCAGCGGCAGCGACGCGTCGTTGGCGCCGTTGTGGTCGATATTGTCGGACAGGGTGAAGGTGGCGCTGCCGGAGCCGGTGTCGGACAGCGACACGGTGAAGATGGTGCGCGCGCCCTCACCCTCACCTGCGGTCGCGATGATCTCGGTGCCGTTAGCCGACAGCGTGTAGGAGATGGCCTCGCCGTTCGAGGTCAGGCCCAGCGCCTGCAAGGTCGCGATCTCGGACGCGTCGAACACCAGCGAGCGGTCGCCGTCGACCACGGTCCCGTTGGAGCCGCCATCGACCTTGCTGTTGCCGTTGTCGGCGCCCCAGCCGATGTGGAGATCCACGCTCGCGGTGGTCGGCTCGAAGCCGTCGCCGCCCACGACCTTGGCGACGAGCTCGCTCTCGCCGCCGCCTTCGCTGCCGCCGCCGGTGTGCTCGGCGACGTTGATCGCCTCGACGGTGCCGGCGACCGGCGAATCGTCGTTGACGCCGATCACGATCGTCACCGGCGCGGTGTCGCCGCTGCCGTCGATGGCGATGACGTTGATGGTGAGGTTCAGCGTGTCTTCGGTGCCGAAGACCGGATGATCGAGCGGCTGCAGCAGCGTGACCGTATAGGTCCCCGCGATCGTCGCGTTGGCGTCGAGCGTGACGGTGAAGACCTGGTTGGCGACGATCGAGGGATCACTGCCGATATAGCCGATCAGCTCCGGCTGGCCGTTGACGGTGGTGATCGCAAAATGCACCTCCTGGCCGCCGGACGTCAGCCCGGCAAGACCAGGCTGTGACGCCGCAAACGCAAAGGCGCGGCCGATCACGTCGGTGCCGAAGTCGACGTTCAGCGAACCGGTAAAGCTCGTCGCCACGCCGCCGATGTCGCCGCTGCCGCCGGGCCGGCCTTCGGACAGGCCGTCCTCATTGAGCACCACGCTGTCGGCGACGCCGGCAATCGGCGTCGGATTCGGCGTGACCGGATTGTCGCCGAATTTGGTGGTGGTGTCCTCGGCTCCCAGCAGCCCAAGCGGCGTGCCGCCGATCAGCGCATCGATCTTGAACGTCCCGAAGTTCGCTCCGGCAGGCACGCCCGGCGCACCGGGCGTTCCCGCGGCGGGCAGCACCGACTGGTCGGTGGTGATGGGAAACAGCTCGGCGAACTGATCGCCATTGATGATTCGGTCGGGGCCGACCTCGAAGCTGACGTCCTTCAGCGGGGCGCCGTTGGTATCGAAAACCGGGTCGATGGACACCGTCGACTGATTGTCGAACAGGATGATGAGGCGGTTGCCGATCTTGATGAAGGTCAGCCGCTCGCTGGCGATGTCGCTGAAATCGATCTGGCTCTGACCGTCGAGGTGAACCGTAATGGCTTGGTTGCCCGGCGGTTTGCCGATCTTGAGGTGCTTTGCAGAGGCGCTGGATGGCTGCGAGGACGTGCCGGTCAACTGGGCCAGCAGGACAGGAGCATTCATGCGCCAAAACCTCCAAATATGGGGCGCTTTGGTGGCGCTCCCATTTCTATCGTTAAACTATTATTAAACGAGAATACGGGTCAATATTACCGGTTCTTGTTAATCAGACTTTAGGGACTTTGGGTAAATGCAGTCAAGTGCAGCGGCATTTATGAAGGTAAATTAGTCCGCGCCTATGCTTCCGCGCTACGCATGACGCAGCCGGAAAGACAAGATTAAATCGGGTTTTGGCCTGGAGAATTACTACTGATCCGCAGTTGTTCCGCGCGCAATACTTGCGGAACACCACGCACGCTGTCGTGAATATGAGCTGAGCGCCATGAAATGGCCGAAATGGAACTCCGCCTCTCGCGAATTATTTGCGAAAGACGGAGCCTATTCTTGAAAGAGGTTGTGCAGCGGCAGAATGCCTCAGATGCGGCTGACCACGCAGGCGACCGGTTCATATTTGCGCAAATACAACAGCGCCTGGTCACCGATACCATCGAGCCACACGCCGCGGCCTGCGTAGCGATAGCCGTCGCCCATCGGAACGAGACGGACCGGAATCGCGTGGCGAGGATGGAGGTAGAGCTGCGCGGTGACGATCTCGCCCGGCGCGAGCACGGGACGAGAGCGCAGCACGTAACTGCCGCCATTCTCGCAGGCGATCGCAAACGCCGCGCCCGGCAGCACCACGGCGTCGGCCCGCGCGATGCCGATCATCCCACCGATCGCCGACAGGACCACTGCCCCGCAAACCATGACTTGCTTGATATTCACCGCGGCCCCCTGCTCGCCAGCTTCCCGGCGTGCATTAAGACCGCAAACGGCGCCGGCTACAAGTCGTTCGGCTGCGACATTCAGAGCAGCAACGGCCGGCCCGGATCACGGCCGCCGCCGATGTCGGCTTCGGCCGCCGGCGTGACGTCGCTCTCGCTTTCGTGGTGCGGCCGCTCGGCATAGGGCGCCGCGAACAGGCTGACGCCGCGGTGATCGATCGCAAACAACGGCATGAAGGACTGCAGATCGCGACCTTCCATCAGAGCGGCCCGCCGATTGTCAAGCACGAGCCACTTGCCGTCGAGCCGCACTGCGACGACCGCATGATCCTGCCTTACGGCGAGGTCGCGGACCAGAAGCAGCTTGAGATCGGATTCCGGCGTTCCCGCCGCCAGCAACAACGCATATTTCGCGATCGCGTAGTCCTCGCAGTCACCGAGGCCGCTGCGCAAGGTCTGCAGTGGCGAACTCCAGACGTCCGGCAGGCCGTGTTGCTGATCGTCGCTGACGTAGCGCACCGCCTGGTTGACGCCGCGATTGATGATTTCCGCGCGTGCACGACCTGCGCTGGCGGCAGCCGCCGACCGCATCAGCGCAACGAAGAAGCGCTCCGACGCCGAGCAACGCGCGTCATCGCCGTTGCAGCGGTCGGTCGACATCCGCTCGCTCGCCATCGCAGCCTGGATGCCGCGCCATTTCACCCACAGCACGCCTTCGGGTGCGCGGAACGTCATCAGGCCGAACGGCTCGTCGCTGGGATTAGCGACCGCCGGCCCCTGCGGGGCGTCGCTGACTGATCCGGCGCGGCCGGCCGGGTCGGTCGATGCCACTTCCACAGGCCCGGAGGCCGCGCGACGCAGGCCGTCGTGCTTGGCGAGCACGGCATTGATGGTGAAGAAACGGACGGGCGGCGGCACCGGCAGCGCGCTATCCGCAGTGCCCTGCGGAGATCTACGATTTGAAGTCTCGGCAAACGCAGCGCCGGCACAACCGGCCACGACCGACAACACAAGCGCAAGCCCCAGCGCGCGCGGGCGAACCCGCGGCCGATCGATCCGCAACATCAGTGACGCCCTGTATGCTCCGGGGCATCGGCCGACGTCATCGCGTCGATCCCTGTCCCGGTCGTTATCGGGTCAGGGATAGGGCCGGCGCGGCTTCGGGCCGGTTAAACCGCGGTGATGTTCGCGGCCAAGCTGCGAACGCGACTAACCGCGGCCGACCAAATCGCGTCGCATTTGAACGATTCAGAATTTGGTAACGCAGGCCGGCTCGCTCAGCCGCGGATCAGCGCAGCGACTTCTGGGATCTCACATACTTTTCGCGGAGAACCGGGTATCGCTGCACTCACACGAGCTGCCCGCGCCTGCGCTCAGCGCTCCCGCAGCGCCTCGTCGCGCAGCATGCGGGCAGGCTTGACCAGATAGTCCAGCACCGATTTCTTGCCCGTCAGGATCTCGACGGTCGCGACCATGCCCGGGATGATCGGAAGCGGCTGCTGGGCGGTGCCGAGGTGGTTCTTCTCGGTGCGCACCATCACCCGATAGAAGGTCTCGCCACGCTCGTTCTTGTCGCCCTTCTCGTCGGTGATGGTATCGGCGCTGATGCGCTCGACGCGCCCGTGCAAGGAGCCGTACACCGAGGAATCATAGGCGCTGAGCTTGACCACCGCCTCGTGGTTGGGACGGATGAAGGCGATGTCCTGCGGACGGATGCGGCCTTCGACCAGCAGCGTGTCATCGAGCGGCGTGATCTCCATCAGGCTGGCGCCTGGCGCGACCACGGCGCCGATGGTGGTGACGTTGAGCCTGTTGACTATGCCGCGCACGGGCGAGCGCAGCTCGGTCCGCCGCACCCGGTCCTGGGCCGACTTGATGTTCTCGTCGAGCACGGCGAGATCGCCGCGCGACTTGGCGAGATCGTCCTCGGCCTGGGCGCGAAACGCCGTGACGATGTTGAGCCGGCGCGCGCGCGCCTCCTGCACGGCGGCCTCGGTCTTCACGATGCTCGCCTGCACCACCGCGAGCTGCCCCCGCATGTCGGTGGCCTGGCGGTCGGCGCGGAGCATCTCGATCTCCGGCACCACCTTCTGGTCGAACAGCTTGCGGGTCAGCCCCAATTCGCGATTGAGCAGTGCCAACGTCTCCGAGAAGCGCTTCTCGGTGGCCCTGAGCTCGTCGATCTCCTTGCTCTTCTGCTGCTCCTGCTGCTGCACGACGTCGATGTCCTGCGCGAGCTTGCGCGCATGGGCGTCGAACACGGCGCGCTCGGTCTGCACCGCGCGCGGGGCGTCCGCGACGAGTTCCTCGGGAAACTCGACCGGGCTGCGGCCCTCGGTTTCCGCCGCCAGCCGGATCACCCGCGCCGCCATCGCGCCGCGGCGCTCGCGGATCTCGCCGAACTGCGACGCAAAATTGGTGTCCTCGATCCGCGCCAGCGGCTGATCCTTTTCGACGATCGCGCCTTCCTGCACCAGGAGATCGGCGATGATGCCGCCTTCCAGCGATTGAACCACCTGGGTCTGGCGCGACGGCACGACCTTGCCATTGCCGCGCTTGACCTCATCGAGCACGGCGAAATGCGCCCAGATCAGGAAGGTGAAGAACAGGCCGAGCGAGGCCAGCAGCAGCATCCGCGCCGTCTTCGGCGTGCGCAGCTCGACGGCAGCCCTGATGTCGTTGGAGAACGCGAAATCGCTGAGCGCCATGTCACCGCGTCCCCTGGACCGGCTTCACCGCGTGGCTCGCGGCCGGCGCCGCCGCGGGCTGCTGCGGACGCAGCATGGTGAGGATCTGCGCGGTCGGACCGTCGGCGACGATCTTGCCGGAGTCGAACACCAGGATGCGGTCGACCAGCGACAACAACGAAGGCCGGTGGGTCGAGACGATGATGGACATCTCGCCTTTGGCCAGCGACTTCAGGCGCTCGAGGAATTCGCCCTCGCTGCGGACGTCGAAATGTGCAGTCGGCTCGTCGAGGAATAGCACGCGCGGCTTGCGGATCAGGACGCGCGCCAGCCCGATCGCCTGCTTCTGCCCGCCCGACAGGCTGCGGCCGCCTTCGGCGATCATCATCTCATAGCCCTGCGGGTGGCCGGCGATGAAGGTTTCGACGCCGGCGAGCCGCGCTGCCTCGAGCACCTCCTCATCGGTCGCCGCCGGACGGCCGAGCGTGATGTTGTCGCGCAGCTTGCCGTAGAACAGGTCGGTGTCCTGCAGCACGAAGCCGATGCCGGCGCGCAGATCGGCCGGGTCGTACTGCTGGATGTCGATCCCGTCGATCAGGATGCTGCCTTCGGTCGGCGGATAGAACGCAGTGGCGAGGCGGCCGACGGTGGTCTTGCCCGAGCCGACCCGACCGATGATGCCGATCTTCTCGCCCGGCTTGATATCGAAGGAGACGTTGTCGAGCGCCTTGGTCTGGCTTCCCGGATAGGAGAAGCTGACGTTCTTGAACTGGATGCGGCCCTGGTTGATCTCACGCGCGACGTAGATCTTTTCCGGCGGACGCTCACGGTCCAGGGACATCAGCCGGTCGATCGAGCGCAGCGCCGACGTCGTCTGGGTGAAGCGCGTCATCAGGCCGGCGATGCCTGCGATCGGACCGAGCACGCGACCCGACAGCATGTTGGCCGCCACCAGCGCACCGACCGAGAGCTTGCCGTCGAGGATCAGGAACACGCCGACCACGACCAGCAGCAGGCTGCAGAACTGGCTGGCGACGCTCGCCGCGGTCATGGCCATCGACGCCCAGAACTGGACGTCCTCGCTGGAGCGCGCCTGCGCCGCCACCGAGCGCTCCCACACCGTCTGCACCCGGCTCTCGCCGGCCACCGCGCGGACCGTCTCCATTCCGTTCAGCGATTCCACCAGAATGCCGTGACGCGCGGCGGACTGCGCCTGCATCTGCCGCATCGCGCGTTCGAGCGGCCGCTGGATCAGCAGCCCGACGGCGATCATCACCGGCAGCATCAGCAGCGGAATCCATGCGATGGGACCCGCGATGATGAACAGCACGATGATGAACACGACCGCGAACAGCATGTCGGTCGCCGACACCACGGTGCCGGAGGTGAAGAACTCGCGAACCGAATCAAAGTCGCGCAGCTGGTTGGCGAGGATGCCGACCGATGGCGGCCGCTTGTCCATCTTCAGCGACATCACGTGCTCGAAGATGTTCGCGGCAAGCACCACGTCGATCTTCTTGCCTGTCATGTCGATGATGCGGCTGCGCACCACCTTGAGCAGGAAGTCGAATCCGATGGCGAGGAGAAGGCCGATGCCGAGTGCGACCAATGAGGGGATCGCGCCGTTCGGGATCACGCGGTCGTAGACGCTCATCGTGAACAGCGGCGCGGCCAGCGCCAGGATGTTGACGATGAACGCGGCGATCGCGACATGGCCGTAATTGGCGCCGAAGCGGCTGACCACCGACCAGAACCAGTGCGTCTTCGGCACCTCGCCGGCGGCCGCCACGCGCGGATCGGCGACTGTGGCGGGCCGCACCAGATAGGCGAAGCCGACATATCGCGCCGCGACCACCTCGAAGCGCTCGATCGCCGGCTGTTCACGACGCGAGGGATCGACGATGGTGAGGCGGCCGGCGGCCTCGTCGATCGTCAGCAGGATGCGCGTGGTGCCGTCGTGAAACATCAGCACGCAAGGCAGCACCAGCGCGGGGATCTCGCTCAGCGGCCGTTCGACCAGTTGCGCCTCGAGCCCGGCCCGCTGCGCGGCGCGCTCGTAGAGCGCGATGCTGAGCACGCCGCTGTCGAGCGGCAGTCCGGATAGCAGCGCGCTGCGGCTCAAGGCGCGGCCATGATGAGCTGCGAGGTAAAGCAGACTGTCGCTGAGAGGATCAGTTGCTGCTGCGGCTGCGCTCATCTGCGGCATCACGTGGGCCGTCTCTTCGAGCTCGAACCTTGTCGGACGAATATTCAACGACGCCTCGAAAACCCATCTGGCCCACCGAGCAGCGCGGACCTGCACCCATTGCTTCTTGCTAATAATTTGCCTTAGCCCAATTCTTTGGCTCGCACCTGGCTTTTTCAAGATTTTTGCAGGTGCTTCTCGACAATCTCAGCGCAAAGTAAATGCGTATGGTGAAAAGCCGGCGCGACATGCACCGGCTTTGTTAGTCTCACCTATTTCGGCGCGTGCCCGTTGGGGCTCTGAGCGAATCCGCCGTACTTTCCGGACGCGACGAATAGCGTCGTATCCTCAGGATCGCTCGAGGCCCACCGATCGCCGAAGGTAATCGGCGCAGGATGCTTCGGCGTACCATCATGCAGGCCAAACATCGGCACCGGACCGGCGGAGCTCAGCGGCTGCGGTCCGGGCGCAGGCGCGCTCAGCCGAACAGGCGCCAGGCTATAGCCGATGAAGCCGCTCGGCGTGTCCACCGGCTCGGTCTCCGGAGGATGCCCGGTCTTCAGGTAGTTGAGCATCTGGCCCATCGCGGCGAGCAGCTGATAGTCAGCGAACACAACCACACCGCGCGCCGACACCAGCGACACGTTGGCATTGAAGTACTGGTTCTGTGAGTTCAGGAGATCGATCAGCGTGCGCTGGCCGAGTTCGTATTCCTTGTTGTAGGCGACGAAGGTGCGACGGGCCGCTTCGACATCGCGTACGAGGGCGGCGACGCGATCGGCGGTGATGATCCGGGCCGCCCAGGCCTTGTCGATCGACTCCAGCGCATCGCGCTGCAGCCGAGCGTGCTTCTGCTGCTCCTGGATCATCCGCTGCGCGGCTTCCTCACGGCGCCAGCTGTTCTGACCGCCGTTGAAGATATCCCAGGACGCAACGACCTTGCCGCTGACCTCGTCGTAGCGATTGGTGTAGGTGATCGATTCCTTGCCGGTCGTCGCGCGGCCTTCGAGCGAAAGCGTCGGCAGGAAGGTGCCGGTCGTCGCATCGAAGCCCCGCTTGGCAGCCGTCACATCCGCCGCGGCGGCGCGCAGGGTCGGATTGAACTTGTAGGCGATGTCGAGCGATTCCGCCTTGTCTCTCGGCATGTCGGACAGCCGGCCCGGGAAACGCAGGTTATAGGGCTCGACGCCGACGACCTTGCGATACTTCGCCCGCGCCACTTCCAGGCTGAGACGGAATTCTTCGAGCACGGCCTGCGCTGCAGCGACCCGCTCCTCGGCCTGCTGGGTGTCGCCCTCGCCGGCCCGGCCGCCCTGGAAACGGGCCAGCACGTTCCTGCGCAGCTCGAGATGAACCTTGAGGTTCTTCTCGGCCAGCGCGACCAGCCTGGAGTAGCGCACCACGTCGACATAGGCCTCGGCGGCATCGAGACCGATCAGCTCGGTTCGCTCCAGCACGCGGTACGCGGCGGCATCGACCCGCGCGGCCTGGCGCCACACTTCATTGATCGAGGAAAAGCCATCGAACAGCAACTGACGGACCACCACGCCGGCCTCGCGGCCGCGCAGGTAGCGGCCATTATTGGCCGGCGCCGGTGAAACATACTGCTTGAGCATCTCGGGCCCGGCGCTCGCATCGAGCCGGACCTGCGGCAGCAGCGTCCCCTGGGACTGGCGAAGCTCGGCTTCGGTGGCCCGCCGGCTGGCGGCGGCCTCCCCGACACCGGGATTGGTCTTCACCGCCTGGTTGATGGCGTCCTGGATGGTGAACGGCTCAGCGCCCAATGCCGGGCTAAAGCTCATTCCCACAACACATATCAAAATCGGTGTATATATGCTCTTGAACATATGGAACCGATAACAAACGTGAGATCAGCTCGCAACGCGACTCGCCACAGTTGCGACGAAAAACCGCCCGGTTGTGGCAGAATAGCTACGCTCCGCCACATTCTTCGAGGCGAAAGATTCAGGATTCTGAAGCAAAATCAATGCGGTGGGAATGACGCGAAGCCGACGCGGTTGATTTAAATCCAGCTATTTTTTTCATAAAGAAAAATCTCGCGACAGAGAATGTCGCGTTTTCCGTGGTTGCTTCAATATATCGATCGCTTTCGCGGCATTAACTCGGCTGTGGCAGCCGGAACCTCACCCCGCGGGGGTGGACCGGCAACAAGCGATCAATAGCCCACCGTTGCCAAGCCGGCTTGTCCGGAGCCTGGGTTCTGGCGCGTCGTCATGGCAGCCGTGAGCGATTGCCGCCGAGGGATCGAGGAACAACCAAGGATACAATGGAGGTCACGATCGACCGTTGGATTTCCGGATCTCGCCATGACCCAGATGCGACCCATTGATTTCGGCGCTCCGTCTGCAGGGAATGCGGCGGCAATGCCCAGGGGGTCCCCGATCCTTGCAAAATCTCATGGAGTTGAGAGGCAGTAAATTGGTGGGGGAGGCAGGACTCGAACCTGCGAAGCCATGAGGCGGCTGATTTACAGTCAGCTCCCTTTGCCACTCGGGACACTCCCCCGTATCGACGGCAATTCGGGCCGGCCGCGGAACAGCAGCGTCGGGACCCTCAGCGCCATGGAGACGGTAAGACCGCGGGGCCCGGATGAGTGGGCGCGCGCGGCCGAGGTCGTTATGATCGAACCCGCCCCTCGAAGTCAACCAAGGGACGACGAATTTTCCCGTCTCAGCGGTGCCAAATTGCCAGAATCCGCAGGCCGTGACAGAAGCTCGGGCCATGAGCGAACGCGACCGAAAGCCACCTTTTCGCCGTCCGGGCGGTAAATTCTCCGGCAAACCGCGCGGATTCGAGCGCCCCCAGCCGTGGCGGGAGCGCGGTCAGGACTCGGATGGCCCCGTCATTCTCTATGGCTGGCACACCGTGACCCTGGCGCTGGCCAATCCGAAGCGGAGGATTCGCAAGCTTTACCTGACCGAGAACGCTGCCCGCCGGCTCGCCGACGAGGGGATCGAGACACGGGTGACGCCCGAGATCGTGCGTCCCAGCCAGATCGACCAGCGGCTCGGCCCGGACGCCGTGCACCAGGGCCTGTTGGCGGAGGCCGATCCCCTGCCCTCGCCGGACATCGACACGCTCGCCGCCGAGGGGCTGATCCTGGTGCTCGACCAGATCACCGACCCGCACAATGTCGGCGCCATCCTGCGCTCGGCGGCGGCGTTCGGCGTGAAGGCCGTCGTCACCACCGGGCGCCACAGCCCCGAGGCCACCGGAGTGCTGGCCAAGTCCGCCTCCGGCGCGCTGGAGCTGGTGCCGATCGTCACGGTGCAGAACCTCGCCCGCGCGCTGACGCGGCTGAACGAACGCGGCTTTCAGACAGTGGGGCTGGACAGCGCGGGCGAGGAGGACATCGCGGCGGTCGCCTTGCGCGAGCCGCTCGCGCTGGTGCTCGGCGCCGAGGGCAAGGGCCTGCGGCAGTTGACGCGCGAGACCTGCAGCGTCGTGGCACGGCTCGACATGCCCGGCGCCATCAAGAGCCTCAACGTCTCCAATGCCGCCGTGCTCGCACTCTATGTCGGCGCGACCCGCATCGGATTGATGCCGAAATGACGAAGCGCCCGCGCGCATGCGGCGCGCGGGCGCTGGCGTGAACGAAGGTGCGGCTGATCAGTAGTAGCGGCGCAGCACGCGCTGGCCGTGATAATAAGGCGAGGCGCCCCAGCGATAGGCGGGGCGGGGCTGGGCATATACCACTTCGGGGGCGACGCGAGTCGCCTCATAAGCATACCGGCGGTGGTGATAGCGATAGACCGGGAGCGCCTGCTCCTCATAGGCCGGATACGGCGCGAAGGCGCCGGGACCGCTGTAGGTCGGACCTTGGTTGACATAGTAGTACTGCCGCGTCGGCTCGGGCAGCCGCTCATAGCTCGCGCCGCAGGCACCGCAGCCGTGGCCATAGGTGTAGCCGGGCTGATAGAAGTATTGCGGCTGATACGTCACCGTGGGCTGGTAGGTCACGGTCGGCTGATAAGTGACCGTCGGCTGATAGGCGACCTGCGGCGCGCACGGCGTGGCGTAGCCGCACGGCGCGCAGGCGGAGGCGCCGCAGGCGGCGGCCGACGCGCTGCCAGCGACGGCCAGACCGGCAATGGCGACTACTCCTGAAATTATTCCACGCATAACTCTCTCCTGTTGATCTATTTTTGCTTGATTTGACTGTTGATGGTGAGCTGCTCGCTAGCGGCGGTAGGCCGGCGGTGAATTAGAATACCCGCGCGGGCCGCCATCAGGCGGAGCCAGGATGACGGCAGGCGGATACATCGGCACCGCCGGCTCCGGCGGCTGCATCTGCGACTGGGCACCCCATGAGCGCGAATAGCTCTCGGCCGGCTTCGGCAGCTTGCGATCGGCCGGCGGCTCGATCTCCATGCGGCCATAGCCCGGCCTCGCTCCGAGAGTCGGATAGTAATGGCCGACATGGGGCTCGGGCTCGACCGGCCGGCCGCCATAGATCGTCGGCTGCATGTAGTTGCCCCTGCCAAGACCGTACTGGCCTTCGACAACGGCGTAGGACGCATCGATGCCGTTGATGACGACGGGCACGCCGGGCCGCTGCGGAATGACGATCTCGAAGCCTTCGCTGGCGAGCGCGACGGAAGACGCTCCAATCAGAATCACAAGAGCCGTTGTAATACGCATGAATTCACGCCCCGGTTGCCATCCTACCAATACCGCAACGCGCGCCCCGATGGGTTAAACGCGCACATCAATCTGCTGGTAAGACTAACGCGCGAGCCACCATTCCGGGTTAAAGCCCCGCTGGGGTTCGAGCGCGAGGGTTAATGGCTGATCATCAGCCGAGAGCGACAATACTGCCAGCATCAACCCCGCCTGCCCTGTCCGCGAGACTAACAGCCTTCGGGTCGGAGCAAGCCGGACCGCAACCGCTGCTCCGGCCTCGCAAAGCAATGGCCTCATGTCGTTCCAAAACATTCCCGGCGCGGCGGGAACGACGGGACCAGCTTGCGCTTAGCAGGAGGGGCGCAACGACGGAGTATTCCATGACACGATTTGCTATTCTTGGGGCTGCTGTACTCGCAACGGCGCTCGCCGGCCCGGCCATGGCGCGCGACATGCACCACCGGCATATGAACCACCAGCAGGAAGGAATGATGCAGCATCGGCACATGGCCCGCCAGGACGGGGCGATGATGCAGCAGCGCACCGATGCCGGGTGGAGTACCGGATGGAACAACAACGGCTGGGATCGCCGCAACAGCGGCTTCTGGCCGGCTGACGTCGCCGCTGGAGCGGTCGGCACCGCTGCTGGCATCGCAGGCGCAGCCATCGGAACCGCCGGCGCCATCGCCACTGCGCCGTTCCGGACCGCGGATGCCTATGCCTACAGTCCCGGCCCCTCTTACGGCCAACCGAGCTATGATCGCGGCCCGAACGGCTACTATGGCGACTGGAACAGCTACGCGACCCGCAACGGTCTGGTCTGCCGCCCCGGCACCATGTTCAAGGGCAGCGACGGGCTGATGCACATCTGCCAGTAAAGATCGCGCCGGAGCGGCTTCGATGATCGGCTCCGACAGGGGCGGCCCAACGGCCGCCCATTTTGCTGGGTTGATGGGAGAAGCGGCCCTCACGCGGGGAGTAGCCGGACTGCATCAACTCTGGTAGGAACACCGCGCTTCGCGAGACCTCGTCGCAATCTGAGGACGAGATCTTCGCCACCAATGTGCATTCGCCGGCTTAGCTCAGCGGTAGAGCAGCGGTTTTGTAAACCGAAGGTCGGGGGTTCAATCCCCTCAGCCGGCACCAGCTTCCGTGAAGTTGGGATTTGCTGCGGCAATCGCTATCGCCTTAGGCGTCAATTCGCCCTCGTCCTGACCGCTGGCTTGGCGATGCCGGTCGCCGACGGCGGCTTGGGCGCAGTCCACTCTGGATCCGGCAACGGCCCGCCGCCCTCGCCGGTCGCTCCGATGAGTTGGCCGGGCACCTGATCCGTCACCAGCACCCAGCCTTGCGTCGCGCAGAACAGCCCGAGCAGACAGCCCTTGACCGCCAGCATCTTCGGGCCCTCGCGCCAGATCGAGACGGCATAGGTCTTGCCGTCCTCGGCGTTGTAGACCTCGCCGCTGTGACGGCCGTCGGCGTTCAGCTTCAGGCCGAGCAGCATCTGGTGGCCGAGCAGCAGACGGCCGCGCCTGGCCGGATCCGGATTCAGCCGGTCACGGAACGGCTGCCCCTTGGCATCCGCCGTCTCCTTCATCCAGACGATGTAGCCGCAGACGCGATCGGCCATGGCGCCACAACGCTCGATGCGGACGCGGGCGCGGCCGTCCTCGGTCAACCATGTGCCGAGCGGATCGCTGACGGGGGCGGCATGACCGCGGCCCTCCGCCATCGACAGCAGCAGGCTGACGACGATGCGCAGGCCGACGCGCAGAACGAATCTCAATGTCATGTCCAGGGACCCCGTTGTCTCCACGGCCTCGAGCCACGCGCTCGTACGGCGAGATTGACGTCGCCAATGGCTGCCGGACATTTGCCGGTGCCCTCGATACGAAAGCGCGCGAAAGACGGCTGCGCGGCGGGCCGCCTTCTGGGGCCCCGGTCGATTCGTCTGCACTGCCCGCTCATTGGAGCTGCGCGACCAGGGCATCGGCCCCCTTGTCGATCCCGGCTTCTGCGGCCGCGAGCGCGCCGACGCTGGCCTTGATGTCGTAGGGAGAGGGATATTGCTTGCTGACGAAAGCGTTCAGCAGCCGCCCGCTCGCGGCATCGAAGATCTCGGCCGCGTAGAACACCGAGCCGGTCAGCAGCCCCTCGCCGTCGCGGGCGCTTTGCACACCGTTGTAGACGGCGCCGGCGAGATCGAAGCGCGAGGCGGTGCCGAGCACCGGCGTGTTGGCGACGGCGCCGGTCAGGGTAAGCCGCACGCGCAACGTGGCCGGCCCTCGCTGGCTCACGACCCGGAAGCGCGCCGACAGACTTTCCAGGAACCGCGACCGCATGTAGGCGGCGAGCCTCGCCTTGTCCTGCTCGGACATGTCGCCGAACTGGTGATCCCTGCCGCGATAGATCACGACCGGATCGAGCATCACCTTGTCATAGCTGCGCCAGTCCGCGGCAGCCGCGTAGCGGTACGGCACCCGCCCCGAAGGGTCGGCGGAATTCGGCGCCAGATAACGCGCCGAGGCCACCTCGGAATAGGCCACCGGCGTCACCGTATTGCAGCCGGCGCAAAGACCCGCCGCGGCAATCGCCGCAAAGCCGGACACCCGGAGTCGAACCGTCATTCCCTTTCTCCTCACCTGCGCGGCTTGTTGCGAAGCACAACCAGCGCCTAATCAATAAAACCGACCAGACGGTTTGTAAAGAAGCTCGGTGAAGATTGCGTTAACGTCTCGGTGGGATGCGACCCGGCGCCTGCCGAAGAAGCGGCTTTCGAGGCAGATCAGCGGTCGGACGGGACGCGGTGCTCGAACCCCGTCCATTGGCGGTCGTCGAGCAGGCGGGCAAACAGGCGGTCCAGGTCCGGCTGCTCCAGCGGCGAGACGCGCAGCATCGTCATCAACGCAAGCCCACGGGCCGCCGCCCATCTTAGGACCGCGAGATCGGCGTCCTCGGCCTCGCCGCGGATCTCGGCTACTCTCTCGGCATCCTTGGCACGGGCATCGGCCAGCAATCCCGGCTCCTGGGCGAGCGCGCCGAGCATGGCCTGCGCCACCGAATATTGCTGGGCGATCAGCTCCCGCGAGATCGCGATCTGCGTCGCGAGCTCGGGCTGATCAACCGCTTTGCCGGCTTCAGCCCTGTACCTGGTGGCGAATTCGTCGAAATGCAGGAATTGCTGTTCCAGCAGAGCCTTGAGCACCGCCTCCTTGTTGGGGAACTGGTGCATCAACCCGCCCTTGCTCAGCCCGCTCTCGCGGGCAATGGCGTCGAGCGTCAGCCGCCCCGGACCATCGCGGGCGATGATGGTAAGGGCGGCGGTGAGCGCGGCCTTGCGCGACCGCTCGGAGCGTGAAGGGTTGTCCATCGAAGACTGCGAAGTGCCCGGGCGGCGCACGAAGGTTGCGAGCAGGAAGATGCCCCGACACCGAGGCGGCTCCGTCATAGGGGCGAGCCACCCTCCTCTGTCAAGAAGAGCTCCGGAAAAAACCGCCGCGCCTCAGGAACCATCTGCGCGGGATTGAATTTCTGCTATCACCTTCCGCGGGTGGGGGACGAAACGAGTTCAGACTGTGGCAACATTGTTGTCACATCTCATCTAGAACTCCTGCTTATCCCCAGAAGTCACTGGTCTTCAACTTGATTTCGTCAGCCGCTTTTGTTGCAATTGAGGCATCGGGGGACAAGCGTCATGACGTGGAAGGAAGAGCGTGATGCACTGATCGCGCAGACCATGGCCTTCGTGCAGTCGGTCACCGGAAAGCCTGCCGACTTCGCCCAGTTCGAGCTGCCTGCCGTTCCAGCCGACACCCCCGCTACGCCGCAGCAGGCTGCGGTCGAGCGACCGACGCATGTCACCTTGGAGCGTGTGCTCGCCGCCCGAGCCGAAATCGGGGCATGGCGCGGCGGCAACGCGCAAGGCGAGATCCCCGGCGCGGTCGCGGAGGCTGCAAGGCCGAGTGCGCCCCACTCCATCGCGTCCGAGGCTTCGTCCTCAGCCCTGAGCCCAGCCCCCCCGGAGCGTTTCACGAGCATCGCCTCGCAGCTCGATCTGCAGCGCGACATGCAGGCAGAGATTCGTGCCCGGGTTGCTCGCTTCCGGGCCCACCAGGAGCGCTTCAACCGGGAGCGCCAGGAATATTTCAGCGCGACACTCGCGCGCCTGAAAGCATCGGCCGAACGGAGCGCCCTCCCTGAGGACTAAAGCCGGCCGCGCCAGAGGTGCACAACGGCCGAGAGTGCACAAAAGAACGAATCCCGCAATCGACGCGCCCGCTCACAGCCAGGCGCACAGCAGCGCCACATTGGCGACGAAGGCGAGCAGCAGCCCAAAGGCGAGCGTCAGCTGGATCCGCCCGCAAAAGATGTGGAGATCGGTTCCCATGAGCTTAACCATCTGGCGATTCTAGCCCCGGAGTCCCACGGATTCTTTTTTCAAAAATTTAGGACTCGTTTACGACTCGGCCGCGCCGAAAAGGCCCCTTTCCTGCCCCAGGCGCGCCAGTGTCTCGCTACACGTGCCGTTCATTCTCGGTTCATCCTTCGCTTCTCTGGAGCTGCTTGGAATGCCCTACGCGCTATTTTGCAACGACGCCAAGTTGAGCAAAGCCTATCCGACCGAGGGGGATGTCTGGCGGCTGGCGCGGCAGAGCGGGCTTGTGGTGGACGTGATGATCAATGCGCGATCGACCGCGCATCTGCAGCTCGACAATGATTACGAGATCAGACCCTGCGCCGCCGAGCCCGAGGAAGATCCCTGGCAGAACCGTGCCGAAGCCGAGCAGGAGTTCAACATCCCGTTCGCATCCTGACCGGCTGCGGCGGAAGCCCGCCTTGGGTCACACGCGGCAGAAGACATGCACGCCGTTATGCCCGTCCGCTCCCGCGGACGGCTTGCTTTCATCAAAGATTTTTCGACAGACAGACCCGCGATCAGCGGGCAGCCGGAGCTGCAGCTGGAAGGTCGCCATGAAGCCCGTTCTCAGGGCGTCGCCGTCGCCAGCGATACCGTCTCGGCCGGAAGGGCGACACAGGCGCGCTTGCGGCTGACACCGCGGATTGCACCGGTCACCTTCAGAACCTTGCCCGACGGGCAGGACGCGGTTTGCACCAGCGCTACCTCGTAGGGGGCCAGCATCAACGGTTCGGACTTCAGAACGGTCTGGGCGGAGCACGGCAAAACAGCCGCCGACAACAACAGCACGGACACCAAGATACGCATGTGGGATGATCCATCAAACCAGCGGGCTGATAATATCAACTGATGGCGAAAGTTTCACGAAGGTTTGAAAATTTTTTTGCACTGCGTGAGCGATCCCGAAACCATCGACGGCCAACCGCCGGATAGCAATACACCCGCACCAGATGGCGCGGGCGTGTTGGAAGTGAGGCGTGAACCGGTCCCCGCCGGAAGCCGCCGGCCGCGGGCTCGGTGACCTCGCTTAGTACTTGCTGGCGGCCGGTCCGCCCCAGCCGAAGCGGTAGTTCACGCCGACCTTGACCGTATGCTCGTCGCTGTTGAAGCGGCTGCCCACAACCGGAGCCGGCCCAGCCGTGAAGGTCGTATTGCCGAAATTGTAATATTGATACTCAGCCTTGGCCGACCAGTTCGGTGCGAACATGTATTCGAGGCCGGCACCGACGGTGTAGCCATCCTTGGTATTGCCCGACGTGGTGAAGCCCGTCGGCGCGCCGGCGACGCTCACCCCGAGATTGTTGCCGTCCCGCCAGGCGTAGCCGCCCTTGGCATAGAGCAAGGCCGGTCCCCAGGTGTAGCCAAGACGGCCGGTGACCGAGCCGAGCTGGTTGGCACCGGTCGAGGTCACGACCGCAGCCCCCGGGAAGCCGAAATTGGTCGTATTGCGATCCATCCAACTGTACTGGGCTTCGATGCCGAGCACCCAGTTCGGGGCAAACTGGTAGTCGAAGCCGCCCTGCACGCCGCCGAGGAAGCGGCCGTTGTTGCCTTCCAGGCTGTTATTGCCCGCGAAGGCGCCACCAAGGTGACCACCGAGATAGAAGCCGGTCCAGTTGTAGATCGCCTGGGGCGGCGTGTAGACGGGCGCCTTGGTGTAGGTGCGCGGAGGCATGTCGGCGGCGAAAGCCGGGGCAGCCAATGTGGTCAGGGCCACTGCACTGAATAAAAACCGCTTCATGGGACGTCCCCGTTATTCGTCTGCGACATCTATCGAACATCATGGCCGCATTTGGGTTGCCCGGCGGCGGTGACACAGCTGTGATTGCTGCTGCGGTGTCACCAGAGGGCAACAAAGGCCTTTTGTTCCATAGGCTTCCCGAATATTTCGTGAAGCTGACGCCGCGCCCGATATTTGGTCGCCGCGAGGCGGCAAAGCGTTCGGGCCATCCCCGATTTGTGATCGGGCAAGCCGCTTGGCAAGGTGCTGCGACGACGTGGCAGGCGGCCGAAGACGTCGCGGCCTAACGCGTGAGGCCGGCAAGCTCCGGGAATGGCGCGTAGGTCGACCCGGCACAGAGCTCGCCGGCATCCTCGACCAGACGATCGAACCGGCCGTCGACGAACACCGCCGCGCGCTCCTGCGCCGGACGGTAGCTGCCGTCGGACTCGCGCGCCGCATAGCGGAGGCAGCTCACATAGCGCAGCCGGCCACCGACCGTCCGTTGCAACGGCTCCGCCATGACGCCGTCGCGCACCCCGACCGGATTGTTCAGGTAGGTCCTGAGATAGGACAGGATCTCGCTGCGGTGGTTGGCCGGAAACGGCTGGCTGCCGACGCCACGATCGCCGGTGTAGGAGATGCCGCGATTGTCCTCGCTCATGAACGCGGCGGGACCTCCGCTGGCGCACCCCGCCAACAGCAGCGCCAGCGCGGTTGCCGGCCACCAGCTCGTTCTCCCCATCCCCAAGGCGCCCAACTCTTGAAAGCCAATCCCGCGGCCGTTCTAGCTCAAAGCCGGAGGCCGGGAAATCCGTCCCGGCTCACGCCTTCGTCAAGCCGCTGCCGCCGGAGCGCTCTGGCGCGCTCCGGCGGTCAACGACCAGATCGGCTCTGCGTGGCCTTGGCCGGATCAGCCGCGGCGGGTCGCCGGCGTCACGCGCTTGAAGCTCACCTTGTTGTGATGGCTGAGATGCGCCACGTGGCGATGCTTGTGGCGGACGAGCGAGGCATGCGGCTTGGTCTTCGTCTTGCCGACGGTGGGCTTCATCTCGTTGGCCTTGTCGCCGGCCTGCGCCGCGCCCGGCTTGGTGGCGTCGGTCTTGGCCGCATCGGTCTTGCTCACATCGGTCTTCGCGGTGCCAGTGGTCTGGCTGGACTTCGCGGACGTATCGGTTTTTGCAGGACCAGCAGCGAAGGCGGGCGCAGCCAGGATCGACGCGGCGAGCAGAGCAACAGACATTGACTTCAGCATGGTCGTCTCCGTGATGTGAAGATCTGGAGGCACCATCCAGTCTGGATGGGCTCGTGATCATGGAGGCGACGATAGGGAACCGGCACTGAACCGCCCCTGAAGTAAAGCGGTGTTTTCAGTTCATGGACATGAAGGGATAGTCATCGAGGTGACTGGTCTGTCATCATGTCGTCCGTATAATGAACCGATCGCGGCGCAAAATCCGCGCAAATGGCCGGGAATATTTCGCAGCTGCGGGAGTTCTTCTCCGTACGCAGTCACCTGTTGGATCGACAACTCGGGAGATACGAATGAAAAAGTCTGCGATCAGGATTGCCACGCTGGCTCTGTTCTCGATGGCCGTGGCCTCCGGGCCGCTGCTTCTGTCGAAGGCCTATGCCGCGGGCAGCGATACCCCGTCGTCGCCGCCGGCGTCGGATTCGGGCAAGAAGAAGAAGGACAAGAGCTCGAGCATCGAAGATCCGAAGTTCCTGGCGGCCTATCGCACGGCCTACACCTCGATCTACGATCGCGGCGACTACGCCACCGCGATCCAGCAGCTCAAGGCGCTGAACCGCGAGGACGTCGCCGACGTTGCCAACCTGATCGGCTACTCCTATCGCAAGCTCGGCAACTACCAGGCCTCCAAGCAGTACTACGAGCAGGCCCTGGCGGATGATCCGAACCACGTGCGGACCTGGCAGTATTACGGTCTGTGGCAGCTCGAACAGGGCAACCGCGAGCAGGCCAAGTACCACCTCGACAAGGTGGCGCAGCTCGCCGGCACCAACAGCGCAGAATATCGCTCGCTGGCCGACGCACTCGAGAAGCAGCCGGGCACCGGCCTCGTCTACTAAGACGCGATCGGACTAGATCCGATCTCGACAGTGGCGCAACCCGAAGGGGTTGCGCCATTTTCTTTGTCCGCTGCCCTTCGTCCGCTATGGATGGGATGTCGTGCAGTCCATTTTCATCACGTCTTTTGAACGGGAGATTGCCTCGTGGAGTCCTGGCTGGGCGCAGCACTCGATTACATCAAGGATTGGCTGGCCTTTCAGGTCGCCGTTTCGGAGCAACCCGGCTGCATCCTTGCGATTGCCCATCGCGGTGAGATCGTCCTGGAGGCGGCCTATGGCCACGCCAATCTCGACAGCGGCGAGAAGCTGACGCCGCGGCACCGCTTCCGTATCGCCTCGCACACCAAGGCGTTCACCGCCGCCGGAATCATGCGCCTGCGCGAGCAGAAGCGGTTGAAGCTGGACGATCCGGTCGGCGGCTACGTCAAGGATCTGCATCCGGATGTCGCCGCAGCAACATTGAACCAGCTGCTGTCGCACACGGCAGGCCTGATCCGCGACGGCAAGGATTCCGGCCAGTTCACCGACGGCCGATCCTATCTCGACAAGGACGAGCTGCTGGCCGAGCTGAAGCAGCCGCCGGCGATCGATCCCAACAGCCGGTTCAAATATTCCAACCATGGCTACGGCCTGCTCGGCCTGGTCATCGAGGCGATCACCGGCGAGCCCTACCCGGCCTGGCTGCAGCGCGAGATCATGACGCCGCTGGCCTTGCGCGAAAGCGCGCCCGACATGACGCTGCTCGGCAAGGGTGTCCCGTTCGCGCGCGGGCATTCGCGCATCGTGCCCGTGGGCCGCCGAGTCGTGATTCCCGGCGACAATCCGACCCACGCCATCATGGCGGCCGCCGGCATCGTTGCGACCGCCGCGGACACTGCCCGCTTCTTCGCCCAGCTCGCGCCGAACGCAAAGAAGAGCCTGCTGTCGGTCGCGAGCCGCCGCGAGATGGTCCGGAGGCAATGGCGCGTCCCACAGGACATCGAAGAGGCCTATTACGGCCTGGCCCTGATGAGCGGGACGACGGCCGGCTTCGACTGGTTCGGCCATGGCGGCGGCTTCCAGGGCTACATCTCGCGGACGTCAGTCATCCCCTCGCGCGAGATCACGATCACCGTGCTGACCAATGCCGTCGACGGCTGGGCGCCGGGCTGGGCCAACGGTGTCAAGTTCATCCTGCAGGCCTTCGCCACCCATGGCGCGCCGTCGCGCAAGACGCGCGACTGGACCGGGCGCTGGTGGACGCTGTGGGGCGCCGTCGATCTCGTCCCCTTCGGCGCGCAGGTGATGGTCGCCAATCCGGTCTTCATCAACCCGTTCATCGATGCCGCCCGCATCGAGGTGACCGGCCGCGACACCGGCCGCATCGTCCAGGCGACCGGCTATGCGAGCCACGGCGAGCCCGTCCGGCGCGTGCGCACCAAGTCCGGCGTCAGCGAGATCTGGCTCGCCGGCGCGCGGATACGGCCCGAGCGCGTGGTGAAGGCCGAGATGGAGCGGAAGTATCCGAAGGGCCGGCGCAAGAAGGACTCATAGCCCGGGTGTCGCTGCACTCATCGGGCCTCCTCCCTGCCCTCCTTCATCATGGCCTCGGCCTCACCGCGGAACGCTTTCCGGGCATCGTCGCGGGAATAGAACATGTGCCCGCCCGGATAGACCACGAGCTTGACCCGCGGCGGTCGCGCGAAGGCCGGCAATTGGTCGAGCAGGATCTTCGAGCCGTAATACGGCGTGGCGAGATCGAACAGGCCGTGGCCGACCAGCAGCTTCAGCTTGGGATCGAGCGCGAGGATCTGCCGGAGCTCGCCGGTGGACTCCGGCGGGCTGATGCTCCGGCCGAAATCCCATGACCGGTTCACAGCCCCGCTCAACAGCTCGTAGGAGCCGTCGGGGTGCCAGTTCAGCCTGCGCGTCAGCTCAACCGCGGCACTGGTCAGCGGCGCGGTCAGCACATCCCCGGATGGATCGGAGCTGCGCGAGCGACTCGAATCCGGATAGGGATCGATGCCAAGCACCGAGCCGTCATAGCGTCCGGCGATGCGGCCGTTCTTGCGGTCGAACTCGCGGCGAAACTCCGAGACGTCGAACCGGCCGGCCAGCCTGCGGCTGACCGCCTGGTCGATGCCGGTGAGGCTCGCGACCCTGTCGGCGAGCCGGTTGGTCGCTTCCGTATCGGCCTCGCCCTTGACGAGGTCGAGCAGGAAGTCGCCGCTGGCGTAGCGCTCGACGTCGGCAAGATCGGCGCGGGTGACCGGCCCCTTCACCTGCTTAGCGACGGCGGCATAGCTCGGCAGGCTCGCGACATATTGCATCAGGCTCGAGCCGGAATAATCGCGAAAGTCCATCAGTGGTGAGAGCAGGATCAGGCCGCTGACGCCGATCCCCTGGTCATGTTGAAGGTTGTTGACGATCTTCGGACCGCGAATGCCGCCATAGCTCTCGGCCGTGATGAATTTGGGCGAGGCGAGCCGGTCGTGCTTCTCCAGCCAGCGACGCACCACGAGCGACAGCGAACGTACGTCGCCGTCGACCGAGAAGAACCGTTTGCGCACCTCGTCGCCGGTCGCGACGAAACGGCTGTAGCCGGTCCCGACAGGATCGATGAACACGAGATCGGTAAAGTCGAGCCAGGTGTCGGCATTGGGCATCAGCTCCGGCTTCGACGAGGGCGTCACGCTGGCCGCATCGATTCCGATCCGCCACGGACCGGCATTGCCGAGCTGCAGATAGGCGGACGAGGCACCCGGCCCGCCGTTGAAGAAGAAGGTCACCGGGCGGCTGGCGCGATCGGCCCCATCGAGCTGATAGGAGGTATAGGCGATGTCGGCCTGCGGCTCGCTCTTGTCGTCGAACAGGCGGATCGAACCGGCAGTCGCCGTGAACGACAGCGTGCGATCGGGCAGCTCGAGCTTTTGGGTCGTGGTGGAATCCGCCGGGAGCTTGTGCTGCTCGGCTGCCGATGGCGAGCTCGGCGGGCTTGCGGCGCGATTGCCGGCCGATCCGGTTCGGTGCGCGCCGGGAGCCGTGGTGTCCTGCGCCGCCGGCGGCGCGTCCTGCGCGTATACGGCTTGGCCGGCGAGCAGCGCCGTCAAGGTCAGGGCCATCACACGGGACCACACGACGGACGATCTCGAACCTGCCATCAACTCACTCCCTGGGCGATGGATTGGCGCAACGCGCTACCCTTTATCGCTTGCTTTACAGACGCATGAACCGCGGCTTGGGACCAAGCTCAACCAACTCTTCCGTGATCCAGGTCACATCCGGAGCAGTGCCCGTTCTTCGTAAGGTGTGTTATGGGCTCGAACCTCTCCATCGCCTCCGGCGTCCCACCACTGGGACACCCAGGTTTGGGCCAAGAGGCGCGCCGCCGATTGCGATCACGGAGTTCATCATGAAGTTGCCGACGCTCATCATCGCAGCCCTCATCGGGCTCGCCGGACCGGCCATGATTGGACCGCCGGCGGCCTGGGCCGGTCCGCCGGCGGCGCTGGTCGAGGACGTCCAGGGGGATGTGGCCGGCGCCGAGCTGATGGACTATGTCGCGCCCGGCCAGGTGATCAAGCTCGGCCCGGATGGCGCCGTGGTGATGAGCTACCTCAAATCCTGCCGGCGCGAGACGGTCAACGGCGCCGGCAGTGTCACCGTCGGCCCCGGCGAAAGCACGGTCGACGGCGCGACGCTCAAGAGCGACATCGTCAATTGCGACGCCAGCCATGCACAGGCCACCTCGCGCGAGACCAGCGAGGTCGCGGCCACGATTGTGCGCAGCGTCGGACCGGACAGCACGCCGATGGCGCAAGCGATCATCTACAGCGCGTCGCCCATCTTCGAGGCCAAGGGGCGCGGCACGCTGATCGTCGAGCGGCTCGACCAGCCCGGCGAGCGCCAGCAGGTCGAGCTCTCGGGCCGGCAGTACAAGGGACGATTCTACGATTTCGCCGGCACCAGTCACCCGCTCACTCCCGGCGGCACCTATGTCGCGAGCTTCAGCAACTTGCGCATCGTGTTCAAGGTCGACGCACAGGCCAAGGCGGGCCCAGGCCCTGCGGTCGGGCGATTGATCCGGTTCAACTGAGACCGAAGGCTCCCGTCGGTGGCGATCGGACGTCGGACGCGCGACGCGCTTGCCGTCATCGCCATCGCGCTGGCGTGCGCGGGCCTGTTCGTGTCGCCCCTCTTCGAGCGCGGCCGCGGCCTGTCGCTGGATGCGCTGACATGGCTGCGCTTCGAGACCTTCGGCAACCGCCACGATGCAGCAGCGAGTCCGGCGGTGGTGATCGCGGTCGACGAGGAGAGCTACCAGGCGCCCCCCTTCAAGGGCGCGCCGCTGTTGACCTGGACCGGCGAGATCGGGCGCGTGCTGACGGCCGTCCTCGACGGCGGGGCCAAGGTGGTCGGCTTCGACATCGTGTTCCAGACATCGATCGAGCAGTCGGAGATTCCGCTCGGCGACAGCACCCTTGGCGAGAAGACGCGTGGCTTCGATCGCGACTTCCTGCGCGCGCTCGCTGCCGCGGCCGCCGGCGGCAAGGTGGTGCTGGGCGAGATTTTTGCCGAGCCGCCGATCCTGCCCGCGCCCGGCCAGCGCATCGCGGTGCGCCAGCAGCAGAACCTTCGTCCGCTCAACACCTATACCGACAGCGATGATGTCGTCCGCCGCCATCCGTTGACGCTGTCGGTCGATGGCAAGGCAGTTCCGAGCATGGCGCTGGAATTGGCGGGGCGCGCAACCGGCACCGCGCCGGTCATTGCCGCTGATGGCATTGCACTCGGTGCGTACATGGTGCCCGGCAGCGTGCCGGGCACCATGACCCTGAATTTCTCGGGCGGCGCCCAGGATATCCCGACGTACTCGTTCGCCGATTTGCGCGCTTGCGCGCTCAAGGGCGACAAGGACTATTTCCGCCGCGAGTTCGCCGGCAAGGTCGTCCTGCTTGGCACCGTCGGGATCGAGGATCGGCGGCTCACCTCGAAGCGCTTCGCGACCCGCGCCGAGGGCGCGCGCCGGCCGCGCTGCGTGCTGGACGAGCGCAGGATCAACGAGACGTTCGCCCGCAGCACCATTGCCGGCGTCTACATCCACGCCACGGCGGTGAACAATCTGGTGCGGCAGGACGCGGCCACCGAGCTCGGACGCCCAGCGATCTTCGCCATCGCCGCAACCATCGCCCTGTTGGCTGCGCTGCTCGCGCGATTGCTGCGCCCCGCCTCTGCGGCGGCCATCCTGGCAGGGCTCGCGCTGCTCTACACCGCGCTCGCCACCGCCCTCTTCGACCATGCCTACGCGCTGCCCTTGGTGGAGCCGCTCGCGGCCGGCGTGCTCGCGCTGGCTGCGACCACCGGCTATCGCTTCATGGTCACCGACAAGGACCGGAGGCTGCTGCAGAAGAGCTTTGCCTATTATCTCGCACCGCACGAGATCGACCGCATGCTGGCCTCGCGCCGGCTGCCGCAGCTCGGCGGCGAGACCCGCGAGGTCACCGTATTCTTCTCCGACATCGAGGGCTTCTCGCGCCTCGCCGAGCAGATGACGCCGGAGCAGCTCATGGCGCTCACCAATGAATATCTCTCGGCCATGACCGACGTCATCGAAAGCCACGACGGCTATGTCGACAAATACATCGGCGACTCCGTGGTCGCCGTGTTCGGCGCTCCGCTCGACGATCCCGACCATGCACGCAGCGCGGCGCGTGCGGCGCTCGACTGCAAGGCGAAGCTCGCCGAGCTCAACCTGATGTCGACGGCATTCCAGGGCATCAAGGTGGCGCAGCGCATCGGCATCAACAGCGGCGCCGCGCTGGTCGGCAATTTCGGCTCACAACGTCGCTTCAACTATTCCGTCATGAGCGACGCCGTGAACGTGGCCTCGCGGCTCGAGGGCGCCAACAAGTTCTACGGCACCACGATCATTGCCTCCGAGAGCACGGTGACGCTCGCCGGAAACGAGTTTGCCTGGCGCGAGCTCGACACCATCCGGGTCAAGGGGCGCGAGCAGTCGTTGAAGATCTACGAGCTGCATGGCCGCGCAGCCGAGCTCACGCCGGAGGAACAGGCTCTCCTCACCGGCTACGCCGCAGGCCTCGCGCATTGGCGCGCCGGCGAACTGCCGCAAGCGGTCGACTGCTTCGCGCGGGGCGCACCGAGCGATGCTCCAAGCCACTTCTTCGCGGAGCGGGTGAAAGCAACCTTTGGGACCGGCTCCTTGGCCTGGGACCCCGTGCGCAGCCTGCAGGAAAAATGACGCGGCGATGACGGCCGCGCGTGCGCGCACTTCCGGGCCATATCAGCCTCATCCCGGCCCCATTGCCCCGGGATACCGGCCGCGATGGACAAGCACGGGCAAGGTCGGCTAGACGACACGGCGCCTGTCACCGGCCAACCGACCAGCGAGCCCTGCGACGCATGACCACGTCCAAGCGATATGAGCGGATCGCCTTCGTCGCGAGTCCGAGTGCCGAAGCCCAGGCCGCACTGACGCAGCTCTCCGCGCTGTACGGCAACTCCGATCCGGACCTGGCGGACGTCGTGGTCGCGCTCGGCGGCGATGGCCTGATGCTGCAGACGCTGCACGACCACATGCGCTCGGGAAAGCCGATCTACGGCATGCATCGCGGCACCGTCGGCTTCCTGATGAACGAGTTCAGCACGATCGATCTGCACGGACGGCTCGAAGCGGCGCAGGAATCGGTGATCCATCCGCTGCTGATGCGGGCGACCGATGCCGCGGGCGTCGTTCACATCCACCACGCCATCAACGAGGTCTACCTGTTTCGCCAGACGGCGCAGACCGCGCGGCTGCGCATCCTGATCGATGAGCGCGAGCGCATGCCGGAGCTGATCGCCGACGGCGTGCTGGTGGCGACGCCCGCCGGCTCCACGGCCTATAATCTCTCGGTGCAGGGCCCGATCCTGCCGATCAACGCCGCGCTGCTGGCGCTGACGCCGATCAGCGCCTTCCGGCCGCGGCGCTGGCGCGGCGCCCTGCTTCCGAACACGGCCTATGTGATCATCGAGGTGCTCGAAGGCGACAAGCGCCCAGTCGCGGCGGTGGCGGATCATGACGAGGTCCGCAACGTCCAGCGAGTCGAGGTGCTCTCGGACAAGACGATCTCGATGCGGATGCTGTTCGACGCCGGCCACAGCCTGGAAGAGCGGATCCTGAGCGAGCAGTTCGGCTACTAACATCGGGCGCTTTTCCGCGCCTTTTTCCTCCTTCGCCGCCCCGGGCAACGCTTTGTTAACCCGCGGCTCCGTATGGTTAATGCGGGTATACCGCCATCACCGGTGATCCTTTCAGGCCGGCCAAATGTACCGCATCGACTTCAACAAGCTGCGCTTTCTCGTCTGTGACGACAATCCGCACATGCGCCGCATCCTGCGCACGCTGCTGCATTCGTTCGGCGCCCGCGAGGTCAACGAGGCCGAGGACGGCGCGACCGCACTCGAGATGTATACTCATTTCTCCCCCGACATCGTCATCACCGACTGGGCGATGCCGATCTTCGACGGGCTCGAGCTTGCGCAGATGATCCGGCAGCCCGAAGCCAAGGGCAACCCCTACGCGCCGATCATCATGCTGACGGGACATTCGGAGAAGCGCCGCGTCACCGTCGCGCGCGATGCCGGAGTGACGGAATTCCTCGCCAAGCCGATCTCGGCGAAGGGACTGTATCAGCGCATCCTCAACGTGGTTGCCAATCCGCGTCCGTTCATCAAGACCAAGACCTACTTCGGTCCGGACCGGCGCCGCAACACCAACACCGCTTATATCGGGCCAGAGCGTCGGATCGGCGGCGAGGCCGAGATCTTCCAGCAACCGTCACTTCTGGATAAGGCGCGCTCCGCGGTTTAGGAGCGCGGCAGTGAGCCCGCGTTAACGCAATCCGGGGATCGACGCCCAGAGCGCCCAATTCCTCGGCTATGAATCGGGGCAATGAGTCGATTTGCGTTGGTCGGCATCATCAGGGGATATCGAGATGGCGAAAGACAAGGCCTCGGCGATCCAGGTCAAGACCTACACCTCGCATCACGTCATCACCCAGCCCAATCCGCTGAAGAAGGTGCTGCGCCGCGCCGAGGAGAAGGATCTCGACGATCCTATCGCGCGCGCGGAAGCCGCGCTTGCCGGGCTATCCGGCGAGTTCAAGTCGTGGATGGACACCGAGGCCGATCGCCTGACAAAGGCTTACGGTGCCGTTCTGAACAATGGCTTCGACGACGACGCCTGCGAGGAGATGTTCCGCGCCGCCCACGACATCAAGGGCGATGCCGCGACCTTCGGCTATCCCGCGGCCGCCGAGGTCGCCGACAGCCTGTGCCGGATCATCGAGCACGCGCCGGATCTCGAAAAGGTCCCCGTCGAGTTGTTCGAGCATCACGTCAACGCCATCCAGGCGATCGTGCATGACCATACGAAGTACCACAGCCCGACCGTCGCTGCCGAATTGAGCCGCCGGCTGCGCCGCGTCGCCGACGACTACCTGCTCCAGGTCAACCGCAACCGGCCGGAGCATCTCGAAGCGATCCTGGCGCCGAGCCTGGTGCCGAGCGATCAGCCGTAATCGGATGGCGATCACGTAGGGTGGGCAAAGCCGCCGCCGCAAAGCGGCGGCAGCGTGCCCACCATGGATCAGCAATCTCTCGGCAAGTCGGTGGGCACGGCGCCACCGCGCGCTCGAACGTGGCGATATCTGCGACGCGCCTTTGCCCACCCTACGGCAGCGGACGCGGCTCACGCCGCGATCAGTCCGAACTCCAGCCCGGCCACGAAATCCTCCGCCATCACCTCGTCGCAGAACTCGCGGGCCTCGTCGCGGGCGGATTCGGTGGCGAAGCGGCGCAGCAGGATCAGCAACGGCTCGGCGGCATCACGGTCGGTGGCGCAATGGGTGAGCACGCGCTCCACCATCTTGCGGCGCAGGATCGCTGCTCCGCTCAAGGTGTCGGCAAATCCGTTCTCGCGGCAGACTTCGAGCGCGATGCTGAAGGCCTCGAAGGTGGTGTCGGGAATGCCCGCCTTGCGCAGCAGCCCCTGCAGGCTGGCGCGGCCGCGATCGTTGAGCAGCGCCGACACCCGGGCCCGCGGCATGTCGGCGAGCTCCGACAGCGCGATCTCGAACAATTCGACGTTGCCGGAGAGAAGTGCGCGCAGGATCAGGCCCGCGGTGAGTTGCGAGGTTGCACGCAGATGCTGGACCAGCCCGCGCAGCTCCTCGCCGCGCGACCGCGCCGCGATGGTAATGGTCGAGCGGTCGCGCGCCTCATTGGTGATGCGCCCTGCTTTGTCGGCACTGAGCCAATTCCTGGCGACGACGAACTGCGCCAGTGTCTCGGAGAGCTTGTCGACCAGCGCCGCCCGCGTCGCGGCCGGCAGGTCGTCCAGGACCAGCATCGCTTCGCGGATGGCGGCGAGATGGCCGTGGCGCTCGACGATGCGGTCCCAGGAGAACGGCGCTAGCTCGGCATAGGCGTTCTCGATCAGCTCGAGTGCGGCGGCGGCGCTTCCGACTTCGGCGATCGCGGCGCAGACCGGCGCCGGCAGGCCGACGCGGCGCGCGATCGCGCATTGTGTGTCGGAGTTGCCGGTCGCGACGATGTCGACGAGGTCGGCATCGATCAGCAGCGGCGAATGTTCGAGGATGATGGCGGCGACAGAAGCCTGGTCCGTGGCGAGCTCCTGGACGATGGCGGCCGGCGCCTCCTCCGAGCGGGCGAACACCTCCGCCATCGCCTGACGCACCAACGGCGACGGATCGTCCAGCAGCATGAGGAGCGCGCCCTCCGCGGCGCCGCGATCCTCATCGCAGAGATCCGACAACAACCACGCCCGCGCGAGCGCCCTGGTGGCCTCTGCCCGCTCACCGGCGGGTGCGGTTCTGACCCAACTGAGAAACTGCCGAACGATCATGGTCTTTCCGGCTTACGCAACTTGCAGACAAAGGCCACGAGGGCCTCAACAGCACCGAAAATAAACCACGACGCTTAACAAAGCGTTCACCATAAGTAGCTGGTTTTGTTGATGTTTTGTTAAGGAGGGAAATTAAAACTATATTATGCTACCTCTGAATGTCTCATTTGGCCGTAATCCAACGGGCGAAATGCGGCCGCCGCCGGCAGTGCAAGCCGTGGCGGAAGGTCGAAAATAGTTCTTTTTGATCAATGGTTCAGCGACGAGTGCGGACCGCCTTAGCCGGCACATCAGCCCGAAAAGGTGCCGTGGGGATCGCTGAACAGGTCGAGTCTGCGCTGGCCATTGCCGCCGCCATCGTTACCGCCGCCCTCCGACGAGGCCGCGCTAGCGACCGATGAGCGGCCCCACAATTCGCGCACTGTCGGCGAGACCGCCTGGCTCGACTGGCCGTCAACCTGGAATAGCGAGCGAAACATCGGGTCCGCCGGCCGGTTGGCGGCCGATGCGTCGGCCGTCGTCGAAGATGCGGCTTGCGACGAGCCGCGCGCATCCGGAAACATCGACAGGAAGGTGGCGGTGTCCGTCGTCGGCAGCGCACCACCGCCGGCCGCATTGGCCGCGACGTTCGCCGATGCCCCTCCATAAAGGGCGAGCGCCCCGCGCGTCGCCGAGGAGTTGGCGGCGCCGGCATAGCGCGTGTTCAGCACCGCATAGACCTGGGACACGCTGCGGGCTTGTCCGTCGCGATCGTAGAAGATCGGCCGGTTGGCCGCGGCGGCGCTGGGAAACATCCGCGCGGCCGACGCATTCGGCGTCTCCTGGGTGCTGGTGATCAGCTTCGCGGCGCCGCCGACACCCATGAAGTGCGCCATGTAGAGCTCGGCATCGGTCGGCCGACGGCCGATCTTGCCGGCGAGCTGGAAGCTGTTCGATTGCGTGAGCGCAGCGGCCATCGCGGACGACGCCTGCGGGTCGTCGCGCAGCTTCATGATCGCCTGCCGCATTCCGGGATCGCTGACCGTGTAGTCGCCGGACGATGTCCGGGTGATCGCGTCGGCATATTGGCCATAGCCGAGATCGGCGCCGGCTTCCTTCACGGTGCCGAGCCAAGTCTGGTCGATGAACTGGTAGAGCCCGCGCGCTGATGACGTCGAGGCGCCGGCGGTCGGATTGAAGTCCGACTCCATCTTGGCGGTCGACAACAGATATTCGAAGCTGGTGCCGACGCTGTCCGCGGCCTGCTTGATTGCGCCGGCGACCTTCGCCCGGACGCCATCGAGGAAACCGGTGGACGAGGAGTTGGATGCGTCGACCGACATGGGAAGACCCGCTGTTTGCAGATTCGCTGGCAGACGAACGCGCCGGAAACGTCCGGCAAAATGCGGCGGATATGGTTAATGGCGGGTTAATTCGCAGGGCCCGACCGGGCCAATGAACGACCGGGCACGTCAGGACGCAGGTCGCTGGCCTACTTGCGATAGACCTCGGCGGGATCGAACAGCCTGTCGGCATCGACGAACACGAGCCGCGCGCCACTGCCGTCATCCGATCGCTCGACCTTGCGATAGAAGCAGGAACGGCGGCCGGTGTGGCACGCCGCGCCGGCCTGCTCGACGCGCAGCCAGACCGCGTCCTGGTCGCAATCGGTGCGCATCTCGACCACGCGCTGGGTCTGGCCCGAGCTCTCACCCTTGCGCCACAACGCATTGCGCGAGCGGCTGAAATACCAGGCTTCGCCGGTCGCCACCGTCTTGCGCAGGGCCTCCTCGTTCATGTGGGCGACCATCAGCACGTCGCCGCTCACGGCATCGGTCGTCACACAGGTGACGAGGCCGGCCGCGTCGAACTTGGGCAGGAAGGCCAAGCCCTCCTCGCGCTCAACTGAGGATGAAGACACGAAACTCTCTGCTCAACGGGTTGGCAGGCTTACCGTTGCGGCGACCGCACCATGGACAGGAAGCGCGACTGCTCGGCCGGATTGTCCCTGAACATGCCGGTGAAGCGGCTGGTGAAGGTGATGGCGCCGTGCTTGGCGACGCCCCGCACCGACATGCAGGTGTGCTCGGCCTCGATCATGACGGCGACGCCGCGCGGCTTCAGCACCTCGTCGATCGCGGCCGCGATCTGGGCGGTGAGATGCTCCTGGGTCTGCAGGCGGCGGGCGAAGATGTCGGTCAGGCGCGCCAGCTTGGACAGGCCGACCACCCGCTCGACCGGCGTATAGGCGATATGCGCGCGACCGTAGAAGGGCATCATGTGATGCTCGCATTGCGACGTGAACTCGATGTCGCGAATCAGCACGAAGTCGTCGTAGCCGGCGGTCTCGCCGAAGGTGCGGTCGAGCACCTCGGCCGGGCACTGGTGATAGCCCTGGTACAGCTCGTCATAGGCCTCGACGACCCGGCGCGGCGTATCGACCAGCCCCTCGCGGGTCGGATCCTCGCCGATGTAATTCAACAGCGTATAGACTGCGGCCTCGGCCTCGGCCCGCGACGGCCTGGCACGGTCGGGCCGCACGGCGGCAGCGAGAAACTCGGCGGGATCGAGCTCTGCAGCGCGAGCGTCAGTCAGCTTGGCGTCTAACGGCTTGCCCTCGGGCTTGTTCGCACGCAACGTCTTGATCAAAGTGTCCATCTCAACTCCGTTCGACCGGTCGGCGGTCCGACCGGAGTGTCACCGGCACAGCATCACCTTGAGGGCGTCACCTGCAGAGGTGCCACACGCAGGCTTGGCGCCTCTCGCGCCGGACGCCTGTGGATGTGGCTGGAATTCCTGCCAATCGTTTCCATATACTCGCAATATAGGGCGATGAAACCCGGCCGCCAAGGCCGCCACGCCGGTAATTCCGGGACGTCAGGCACATGCTGAACGACATCTACAACAAGCGCATCATCGAGCTCGCCGGCAACATTCCGCGGCTCGGACGGCTGGACCACCCGGACGCCACTGCCACCGCCCATTCCAAGCTGTGCGGCTCGACCGTCAAGGTCGACCTCAAGATGGACGGGCCCGTGGTGACCGACTTCGCCCATGACGTGAAGGCCTGCGCCCTCGGCCAGGCCTCCTCCTCGATCATGGCCCGCCACGTCGTCGGTTCCAGCGCCGCGGAGCTGCGCGAGCTGCGGGAGACGGTCCGGAGGATGCTGAAGGAGAACGGTGCGCCGCCGGAGGGCAAATGGGCCGACATTGCCCTGCTTGAGCCGGTGCGAGACTACAAGGCCCGCCACGCCTCCACGATGCTGACGTTCGACGCCGTGGTGGATGCCATCGGCCAGATCGAGGCCAAGACCAACGGCGAGCAGCCGACCGCGGCTCAGGGCTGAGGCGGCACCGCTTCCCACCCGTGCGTGCAGACTGACAGATCCATAGCCCGCATGAGCGCACCGGCATGCGGGAGCGGTCGTCGGCAAGCTCATGATTGGACGCGGAGGTCCGGCTCGCCCCGGCGACGTCGATGCCTATTGCTGCGGCGTCGTGGCGACCGTCGCTGGCGGCAGAGCCTCGGCGGTACGCGACAGTTGCCCCTTGTCGCGGTCCAGCGCCACGGAGAAGCGGTCCTGCTGCTTGTCCTTGGCCTGCGGCTTCGGTGCGAGCTCGGCGACCGGCACGGCCCCCTTCGGCGGCAGCACCTCGGCAACCAGATCCGTGGTCACGACGTTGGTGAGCCGCAGCTCGGCGCGTGACAGCTCATGCAGGTCCTCCCAGGGCGGCACGTTCAGCGCCAGCGACAGCAGATCGCCCGCTCCGCCCATCTCGAAGGTGTATTTGGCGAGACGCCCGATGTCGCGCTCGACGATCATCAGGTCCTGCGCCGTATAGCTCGCCGCCTTGGCGTCGTCGGCGCGGTCTCCCATCCAGATCTGGTGAACGCGGACATGGGCCGTGTCCGGAACATAACGCGTGGTTCCAGCCAGCAGCAGGAACACGCACATCGACTCGCAATAGGCCTCGGGCATGACGCGCGGCCGGTCACCCGCGCGGCTCGGACGCTGGGTCATGCCGACGGTGGTGCGCATCTTCAGCCCACGGAACCGGCGGCCCAAGGTGATGGCGTCGTTGACCGAGCCGCCGCTGGAGTCGAGCACCAGGGTGGCCCCCGTCAGGTCGCGATCCCTCGCGAAATCCTCGAAATCCTTCGGCGTATCGCCGGTGACGATCCCGACTGCACTGACCCAGCCGCAATTCGGCTCGCAGGCGACCCAACCGAACCGCATCGGGAGTTTGCGCTCTTCGAGCGCGCCGCCGGCGCGCGCCGTGTTTGACATGATGGTGATCGCGCTACCGACCACCACACCAAGCGCTGCAACACCAAGTAGCATCCAGCGCAATTCACGCGACCGCAGCAATCTCACGCGCAATCCGTCCCCCTCGTCAAGCTCGGTACGCAGTTCCTCGGTTTTCTCGCGGAAAGACCTGACAACCTGGCCTCAAATCCGTTATTAGTCTGTCACATCCTTGTCGGGAAACGTATCCGGGCAATCACCGACCGTCCAGCTGCGGCGTGCTGCGGCGCCGCTGAAAACCGGCCATTGTTGCATCACATCACCACAAATGAACGCGAGCCGGGTTCCCTGCCGAGGAACCGGTCAAAAGTTCGCACATCCATCTGGCATCGCGCTCATGAAGCACTCATGCTCTGACATCGGCTGCCATTCTGCGCACATCGGGTCGCTGCTGGCCCGACTCCCGCGGCGCGCTGCTCACGCGCTGATCTGGCTGTACCGCCACACATTGTCGCCGCTGGTCGGCTACAATTGTCGGCACCTGCCGACCTGCTCGGTCTATGCCGATGAGGCCATCGAACGCTTCGGACTCTGGGCGGGCGGGTGGATGACGCTCGCCCGTCTGCTGCGCTGCCAGCCCTTTGGCACCTCGGGCATCGACAACGTCCCAACAACGGCTCCCACAGGCGCTCACTGGTATCTGCCTTGGCGCTACGCGCGATGGCGCGGCGTCAACGGCCCGGGCTGATGTGCAGCGCAACAGACGTCGCGCTCGTCAATTGATCTGCAGCACATGGCCCTGGCGAAATCTCGGGCTACGATTATCCTTACGTCACGAGCCGGCGCTCCCATCAGGAACCGCGCTGCCTCGACCTGCATTGATGTGATGCTTCCTTCGGGAGGAAAACAACGATGCGCTGGACAATCAGCCCCAGAAGCAACCGTTCCCGCAAGAGCATCGGTCCAGATCAGGCCGGCCACCACGACGCACGCCAGGTGGATCTACTCTGCATCATCGCTTTGTTGATCGTCATTGTCGGTGCCTGGCGCTATCTTGCCGACAGCACCGCCCTGCCCCCGCCGACGACGTCCTACATCGTGCCCAGCCAGAGCGTGCACTGGTGATATTCACCCCCTACCATCTCGGCCAGAAGATGAAATCGTCGCGCCGCGGCGGCGGATAGAGAGGAACCGGCTCCAGCGGCCGCGGCACGCGCCGGGCGCGCGGCGGTGGCTGGTAATCCGTTTCTGCAGGGGCGCTCGCTTCGGCCGAGACCGTCGCGTCGGCCGGAGGCGATCTCACCGCGAGCAGGACATTCGATTCACGCGTGCGCCAACGATAGCCGATCCCGAATTCCAGCGGCTGCGCACGCTCGAACAGCCTCGCATAGCTCCTCTGGTACATGTCTGGGAATTTGTCGATCGGCCCCGCATAGCGCCCGAACGGCAGGAAACGCCAGGCCAGCGCCTCATAGCTCGCGAGCGGGATGCCGGAATCGTCCTGGATGACGGTGGCGCTGTTCTTCAGCAGCCAGCTGCGGACCCGTGCGAAGCCGTTCTCATGCAACAGATAAGACGCGCTCTTCAGGAGACTGTCGCCCGGCCCCAGCGGCTCGCAGAACTTGAACAACCCGCTGGCCTTCACGCCGGAATCGGAGAGATCAGCGGAGAAGTAGTAGAGCGTCTTCGCGACCCCGTCGGCGCCGGCAAACAGGATGCGCGCGCCCTTGGTCGCATTGCGCGTCGGCGGCTCGTTGTTTCCGTGCAATCCGCCATTCTCGTCCAACCAGATCAGACTGGCCTCGCGGATCGTCTTGCCGGTGCGCGCCAGGAAGACGTAGAGAATTGGCAAGGTCCCTTCGAGTTCGCCTTCGCGCAAGTCGACCTTCATGTCCTTGGTGATAAAGAAGGAGAAACTCAGGATCGATTGCAACGAGCGTTCGACATAGGACAGCGCCGGGCCGATGCTGCCTCGGGGCAATCTGGTCAGGTCCGGGATCGGGCCGGTCGGCTCGAGCGCCACCAGGACATAGGTCGTTGCCTTCGGATGAAAGGCATCGGCATAGAGAAAATCCGGCCCCGAGAAGAAATAGAACATCGCCGGCCGCGGCGCGGCCAGATTGGCATCCGCCCAGGCCCTGATCTTCGACAATTGTCGCTGCTCGAGCTGATTGAAGGCGTTGTCGAAGAACGCCGCGTGCCGCCGCCATGCCGGATCCTGCACGAAGGGCACGAGCGGCGAGCCCGCCGCTGGCGCCATGCCCGCCAGCACCCGCGCCGTATCGTCCGGCGTGATGGTCTGAGCTCGAGCCTCGAAGCTCATGGCAAGGATCAGACATGCGACGGCGAACCAGACTCTCGAGGCCAACAGCATTTCAATCCGAACCCGATGCGAGCGTTGCGGTGATACGGCGCGATCGCGCGTGAGCGAGCCAATAGATCAGCAATCCCGACGCCATTGCGCCTGCGCCGAGCCCTGCCTGCAACGGCCGCGTCGCGACGAGATAGTACATCATGAAGAAGGTCACGCTGAGGAAGATCAACGGCGTGACCGGATAGCCCCAGGCGCGGTAGGGTCGCGTGAGTTCGGGCTGCGCGATGCGCAGCTTGAACAGTCCGAGCACAGCGAGAAACGAGCAGGACAAGAGCGAGAACTGGACGAGATCCAGCACCGCCTCGAAGCTCTCCGTGAACAGCATCAGGGTGGCCACCGTGAGCTGGAACAGGACGGCATATGCCGGCGCCCCGTTGCGCGAGCGCCGCGCGAACACCGACAGCGCCGGAATGTCCTCGCCCATTGTCATCAGCACGCGCGGGCCGATCCACATCATCGCGGCAATGGAAGGAACCAGTCCGATGCAGATCATCGCGGCCACGAAGCGCCCGCCGGTCTCGCCGAAGATATGACTGCCCGCGATGCTCGCGACCTGGAGTTGGCCCGCGAGCGCGTCCATCGGTGCGGCTCGCAGGAAAACCGCGTTGAGCGCGATGTAGAGCACCAGAACGATCACCGTGCCCAACAGCAGCGCGCGCGGCAAGGTCCGCTCCGGCGCATGCAACTCGCCGATGATGTAGGTCGCCGCGTTCCAGCCGGAGAACGCGTACATCACGAACACCAGTCCGGTCGCGAACGCCGCGCTCGTCACGTGACCGACATCGGTCACGGTTGGCAGGAACGTCACCGGTTGCGGGGTGGCGATGGTGTAGCCGGCGATCAGGAAGGCGGTGATGAGCCCGAGCTTCAGCACGGTCGACAACAGCTGGAAACGGCTCGACTGCCTGATGCCGCCGAGTTGCACTGCTGTCACGAGCCAGACAGCGCCGGTGGCGAGCAGCAGCGGCGGAGCGCCCGGGATGACGGCACGACCATATTCTCCGAACGCCATGGCCGCGAGCGCCACCGGCGCCGCGAAGCCCACCGTCGCCGAGACCCACCCGGCCATGAAGCCGATCGCCGGGTGGAACGCCCGCGTGAGAAAATTGTACTCGCCGCTCGAGCGCGGAAACATCGTGCCGAGTTCGGCATAGGACAGTGCCCCGCAGATCGACACCAATCCCCCGACCGCCCACAGCACCAGAATGGAGAAGCCCGACGGGATGTCCCGGACTTGGAAGCCGAGGCTGGTGAAGACGCCGACCCCGATCATGTCGGCGATGACGATAGCAGTCGCGACCGGAAGCGACACAGATGGAACCCGGTCGCCGTCTGTCCGGCCCCGGCCGGGATCGTCCGCCTCGGATGCAGCCATCTCGTCGAAGGACGCCCGGCGCCCCTTCCTCTGCTTCAGCCCAGGTTCCCGCCGAAGCATTCAAACATCGTTAACGGGCGTTAAATATGACCTTCATCAAGGGTATTTATGAACCGATTTCGGACAGGCTGGGCTGCGACATTGCATTGGGCCGCCAGGCGTCCCACAATCGCGACACGTTCGCGTGGTGTGTCCCGGTGCGCCCGGGGTTGGCCGGACACGATCCTTAACGCGACCTCAATTTCGGCGGCGCAGGTTGAACGAGATCCGCTGGTTGAAGAGCCGTGTTGCGGCTCGAACTCGTCTTTGGGGACGGATGATCGGGGAAGACCATAACGTCTTGAGGTCTGTGCGCAGAGGTTGGTGCCTCTGGTGGCGCGCGGCTTTGGCGCTGGCGATCTGCCTTTCGTTCACGCATTGCGGCAAGGCCCCCAATCCCGAGGCGTTGGCCGCCAACGCGTCGACGGCCCAGGGGCTGACCTTCGACGATCGTTTTCCGGCACCTGAATTCAGCGACCGTTTCCCGTCCGCGCAGGAGAGTTTTCGGCTTCACACGCCCTCCGACTTCGCCCCGAAGCCGGCGCCCTCTCAGATCGCATCGCTGGAGCCGCAGCGGCCGGGACGGCCGCAGCGTGAGGAACTGACGACCCTCATCAGCATGAAGTCGTCGGCCTTTCCCTATTTCGGCAACAATCCGGCGTCCGACGCACCGTTCCTGAACGTCAGCAGCGGTGAGCGCCGCGGCCACCGCAGCTTCTCCGGCCGCGTCTACTGGCAGGACCAGACCTACAACGACAGCCGTGTGCTGGTGCACGTCCCCGAACAATTCGATGTGCGCAAGCCGGGCGTGATCGTCGTGTTCTTCCATGGAAACGGCGCCACGCTGGAGCGCGACGTGCGCGACCGCCAGTTGGTGCCGCAGCAGATCACCGCGGCCGGCGTCAACGCGGTGCTGCTCGCGCCGCAGATGGCCGTCGACGCCGCCGATTCGAGCGCCGGCAAGTTCTGGCAGCCCGGCGGCTTCAAGCGCTTCATGGACGAGGCCGCGGCCAGCCTCGCCCGCCTGACCGGCGATCCGGCAAGCGCGAAGACTTTCGCCGGCATGCCCATCGTAATCGTCGGCTACAGCGGCGGCTTCCTCCCCACGGCATGGAGCCTCGAGGTCGGCGGCATCAGCGACCGCGTGCGCGGCGTCGTGCTGCTCGATGCGGTCTACGGCCAGCTCGACAAGTTCGCCAACTGGATCGAGCGCAGCCGCTCCGGCTTTTTCATCAGCTCCTACACGCGCTATACCGCGCGGCATGATCAGGAACTGATGGCGATGCTGCGCAATCGCGGCATCGAAGTCTCCGAAGACATGGACCGGCCGCTGCGCCCGGGCAGCGTCGTCTTCGTCGAGACCGACGAGGGCATCACCCATCGCGACTACGTCACGCAGGCCTGGACTCGCAACCCGATCAAGGATGTGCTGGTCAAGATGGCGGCCGCCCAGCCGCCGATCCGGATTGCGGCCGGAGCCCAGGACATGTCGAACCGCGTGTCGAGCCGCTGAGAGAGCGGCCGCCGCAACGCCTCAGGACTTCGGCAGCTTCTCGACGAAGCCGTTGAAGCAGGCGAGCCGCTCGTCCTCTTCCTTGGTGAACTTGCAGTCGCCGACCGCCTTGGCCTTCATCGCCTTCGGCTTGGCGGCTGGCGGAATGACGGCGTCGTAGCAGTTCAGGCGCTCCTTGGTTCCGTCATCGATCTCCAGGCAGGCCTGGAGCTTGGCGGCCGCCGATTGCGGCTTGGCCGGCGCTGCGGCGGCGGTCTTCGTCCCCTTCGGCTTGACCTGCACCAGCGGTCGGTCACCGACCATCGGCGCGCTCTGGGCCAGCGCAGGGGTGCACAGCAGCACTGCAGCCAGGCTCAACATCATCTTCTTCATGCCATATCTCTCTCATCCGACCCGTGGGCACGCGAGGACGTCCGTCGATGCTACTCGCCGGCCGTGGCAGAATCCACGCCCCAGCAGCCCCCACGACATCGGCCTTTAATCCGGTCGGGCCGGCTTTGCCAAGCGTCAACCCGCTGCTCAGGCCGGAACCGCGATCCGCGCGCGCTGGCGGCTGGCCAGGATTGCCAGCAATGCCAGGGTCAGGAACATCAGTGCGACGTAGCCGGCGGCGCCGAGCAGGTCGCGCGCGAACAGGCTGCCGCCGATCGCGGAGCCGATGGCTTGGCCGATATAGAGCACGGAGGTGTTGAGCGACACCGAAGCCGAGGCGAGCGGCGGCGCGGCTGCCACCAGCCGAACCTGCTGCATCGAATTGGTGGACGCAAACCCCAACCCCCAGATGGCGACCGCCACCGCCATGAGGCCGTAGGTGCCTGCCGCCAGCGTCCAGGCCGACACGCCGGCGAACATCAGGCAGGTGAACAAGAGCGACGTCCGGTAGGCTCCCCAGCCATCGACGATCCGGGTTGCGATGACGACGCCGAGAAAGCCGCAGGCGCCGTAGATCGCGAACACCAGGCCGATCTGGTTGGAGTCGGCGCCAGTCAGGCGCTTCAGCAGCGGTCCCATGAAGGTGAAGATCACGAACTGTCCCGACATCTGCAGGGTCGTGACCAGGAGCAGCAGGACCACCAGGCGGTTGCGGCCGAGTTCGGTCCAGGTCTTCAACGCGACCGGCGCGCCCTTCAGGCCGGATGGCAGGCGCCACGTCAGCAGCACGAAGCTGACCGCGCCGGCCGCACCGACCGCGAGATAGGCGGCTCGCCAACCGGAATGACTGCCGATGAAGGTGATCATGGGCAGCCCCACGGCGGCCGCCAGCGACCAGCCCAGGAAGACATAGGCGATGGTGCTGCCGCGTCTCTCGACCGGGCTGATCAGCGCCGCCGTTCCGGCGGCCTGCGGGGTATAGAGAGCGCCGACCGCGAGCATCACGAGGCGCAGCGCGAGCAGGCTCGCATAATCGGGCGCAAACGCCGAGCCGAGATTGCCGAGCGTGAGCACCAAGAGCGTCGCTGCGAGCAGACGGCGGCGGTCGAAGCGGCTCGTCAGCCAGGCGGTCAAGGGCGAGCAGATGCAGAGCACCACCGCGCCGAAGGTGATCAGGAGCCCCGCCGTCTGAACGCCGACAGCAAGATCCGAGGCGAGCTCCGGCAGCAGGCCGGCGGGCGCGAGCACCGAGCAGCCGGTGACGAGATTGCCGAGCATGAGCGCGGTCGGCGCAAAGCGCCCGGGAGCGGATGTGGATGTCATCGCGCCTCAATAGCAGAGAATTTCATGCATTTGCATGAAAATGTCTCATGCCGTCCATGACTTTCTCTCGTCCTGCCTCCTTCGTCCTGGCCGCCATTCTCGTCAGGGCGCGGGGACGGGCTGCGCCGCCGAGGCCTGCGGCGAGGGAATCTGCGTCCACGGAACCGGCGTCCCCGTCGGACGGACGGTGGCCTTGGACGGCGGGCAGCTCTCGGTCAGCATCTTCAGGGCAGATTGCAGGCCTTCGCTGCTCACCGGAAATGTCGAGACATTGCGACGCGCGACAGTCAACAGGGCATCGCTCAGCTCGGCCGACGGCATCAAGGCCAGCGTTTTCACCTGGCTTGCATTCAGGAACACGCCCCAGGTCTCGCGATCGCCCGACCGCCGGGGCGGCGAGAGGAAATTGAGCCGCAGATCTCCGCTCGCCATCGCCAGCGGACCTGGCGGCGAGCCGGACGGCGCGATGCGCTCGACGTCGAGCTCGAAGCGGTCCTGATCGAAGCAGACCATCTGCAAGCGCGTCGTCTGGAACGTGCTCTCACCGTCCTTGCGGGCGAGAATGGTCTTGTAGGCAATCCCACGGCTGGCGGTCTCGAACATCCAGGGACTTTCGACCCGCTGCCGCCTGTCGAGCGCAAACCGCGCAATCTCCTCCCGCGTCAGGATGCGCATGCTCTCGAACGGGACAGACCGCGCCACCGTCAGCAGACCGGGATCCGCGCCGAGCTTGGTGATGTAGTCGAGCACCATCTTGTCGGCCCGCGCCATCGCCTGCTGCATCGCCTGCGCCCGCATCTCGCGGGTCGGCACGCCGCCGGTGAAGTTCAGGATGACGCGCGGCGAATGCACCGCGAGCGTCGCATCCGCTGCGATGTCACGCGTGGGCGCGCCGAGCAGCAGGTAGGGACAGGCCGAATTGCACGTCGCCCCCCGCGTCCAGACCTCGCCATGCAGCTCGCGTCCGGACAGCTTCAGCTTGCTACAAGCTTCGCCCTCCTGAGGCTCGAAGCCGCACTCGCGCAAGGTGGTACGTCCCACCCGCACGGCGGCCTTGCGCTCGCGCAGCATGTCGCCGATGGCGAGCGCCTGCTGCAGATTGCCGCCTGGAGAATTGAAGTAGATCGGCAATCTGCGCTCGCCGATCTGCTTCATGAACTTGCGGAAGCGCGCGGCGGCGCCGCCGTCGATCTTGCCTTCGGCGGCGATCCAGCTGTCACAGCCATGTCCACAGGCGTCCGAGGAGCCCTTGACGAGCGCGAACGCAATCGGCGCCGAGCCATCTGCGATCCGCGGCGACGGGGCGCGGCGCGCGGCCGGCCTGGACTCCGTTGCAGGTCTGGCCGGGGGCCTAGGCTGCGCCGCCGGCTTCGGCTGCAAAGCCTTTTGCTGCGAAGGAGGCCTCGGCTGGATCATGGATCTGGACTGGTCCGCGGGCCTTGTTGCCGCCGGAACGGCCGCGAGCGACGACAGGCTCGACAGCACGCACATGATCAGTGCGGCCCCAACATGAATGCCGCCGCGCCGACAAACGGAGAGCGGCGCCTCCCCTGCAGACTCCATCGCCAAACGCGTCCCCACGCCCCGAACACTTGAAGTTGTATCATACCGGCCCGCGGCGGCAATCTCCGCATCGCCCCACCGGCCGCAATTGGGCGGTTTTCCCGTCCCTCTCCCGGTTGCAGCCTGAAAATCCCCTGCTATACCCCTTGCTCCCGCTTACCTGCGCTCGTTCGCAGGAGTGAGCTCAAGGAGTGACCCATGTCCGATCCGAAATCGCCTGATTCCAAGTCCGACCAGCAAAAGTCCAATTTCCAATACAGCCTCAGCAACCTGAAGCCCGCCACCCCGGTCGAGAAGATCACCATCAGCTTCCCAGACGGCGCCCGGCGTGAATATCCCAGGGGCACCACCGGTCTCGACATTGCCAAAGGCATCTCGCCCTCGCTCGCCAAGCGCACCGTCGCGATGGCGCTGAACGGCGACCTCGTCGACCTCGACGATCCCATCACCGAGGACGCCAAGCTCGAGCTCGTCGACCGCGACGACCCGCGCGCGCTGGAATTGATCCGGCACGATTGCGCGCACGTGCTCGCCGAGGCCGTGCAATCGCTGTGGCCGGGCACCCAGGTCACGATCGGTCCGGTGATCGAGAACGGCTTCTATTACGACTTCTTCCGCAACGAGCCGTTCACGCCCGAAGACTTCGCCGCGATCGAGAAGAAGATGCGCGAGATCATCGGCCGCGACAAACCCTTCACCAAGGAGGTGTGGGACCGCGAGAAGACCAAGCAGGTGTTCCGCGACAAGGGCGAGGCGTTCAAGGTCGAGCTGGTCGACGCCATTCCGGGCAACGAGCCGATCAAGATCTACTACCAGGGCGACTGGTTCGACCTGTGCCGTGGTCCGCACATGACCTCGACGGGGAAGATCGGCAACGCCTTCAAATTGATGAAGGTGGCGGGCGCGTATTGGCGCGGCGATTCCAACAACCCGATGCTGACCCGCATCTACGGCACCGCCTTCGCCAAGCAGGAGCAGCTCGACGCCTACCTCAAGCAGATCGAGGAGGCCGAGAAGCGCGACCACCGCAAGCTCGGCCGCGAGCTCGACCTGTTTCATTTCCAGGAGGAAGGTCCGGGCGTCGTGTTCTGGCATCCCAAAGGCTGGAGCATCTTCCAGGCGCTGATCGCCTATATGCGCCGGCGTCTCGCCGGCGAGTATGACGAGGTCAACGCGCCGCAGATCCTCGACAAGTCGCTGTGGGAGACCTCCGGTCACTGGAACTGGTATCGCGAGAACATGTTCGCAGCGCAGTCCGCCGGCGACGAGGCCGAGGACAAGCGCTGGTTCGCGCTCAAGCCGATGAACTGCCCGGGTCACGTGCAGATCTTCAAGCACGGCCTGAAGAGCTACCGCGACCTGCCGCTGCGGCTCGCCGAGTTCGGCGTCGTGCATCGCTACGAGGCCTCCGGCGCCATGCACGGCCTGATGCGCGTGCGCGGCTTCACCCAGGACGATGCGCATGTGTTCTGCACCGAGGACCAGCTCGCGGACGAGTGCCTGAAGATCAACGACCTGATCCTGTCGACCTACTCGGACTTCGGCTTCGAGGGCGAATTGACGGTGAAGCTCTCGACCCGGCCGGACAAGCGCGTCGGCACCGACGAGATGTGGGATCACGCCGAGCGCGTGATGGCGACCGTGCTGAACGAGATCAAGGCGCAGAGCAACCACATCCGCACCGAGATCAATCCGGGCGAAGGCGCGTTCTACGGGCCGAAGTTCGAGTATGTGCTGCGCGATGCCATCGGCCGCGACTGGCAGTGCGGCACCACGCAGGTCGACTTCAACCTGCCGGAGCGGTTCGGCGCGTTCTACATCGATGCCGACGGCGCCAAGAAGGCGCCGGTGATGGTCCACCGCGCCATCTGCGGCTCGATGGAGCGCTTCATCGGCATCTTGATCGAGCACTATGCCGGCAGCTTCCCGCTGTGGCTGGCGCCGACGCAGGTGGTCGTCACCACCATCACCTCGGAAGGCGACGAATACGCCAAGCAGGTGCTGGCGGCGTTGCGGCGCGCGGGTCTGCGGGCCGAGATCGACCTGCGCAACGAGAAGATCAACTACAAGGTCCGCGAGCACTCGCTGCAGAAGATCCCGGCGCTGCTCGTCGTGGGCAAGAAGGAGGCCGAGACGCATTCGGTCTCCGTCCGCCGGCTCGGCCGCGACGGCCAGACCGTGATGCCGACCGCGGAGGCGATCGCCGCCCTGGTCGACGAGGCGACGCCGCCCGACGTGCGGCGCCGTCAGCGCGAGGCGGCGTGAGCTGTCCCGGTTCGTAGCCCGCATGAGCGCAGCGACATGCGGGAACAGTTTCCCCGGGTGTCGCTTGCGCTCACCCGGGCTACGGGCGCTGCTATGCCGATAGGCTGGCCGCTGCATCCGTCGCACTCCCATCCCGGCCCGCCGCCTGCCGCGCCACCTCGGCGCATTCGGCCATGTAGAGGAACATCGTCGCGAGCATCCGCTCGATCGCCTCGCGTCCCCTTGGCAGGATGGTGATGGCGTCGGTGCCACGCACGAGCAGGCCCTTCTTCTCCGCATCCCGCAGCAAGGTCAGCACGTGCTTGCGTGACACCGAAAAACGCGTCGCCAGTCCATTGATGGAGAGCGGCACGGGACCATCGGGCGGGAACGGCTGGTCCGGCTCGCCCCCTTGGGCCAGGCTGAACAGGATCACCATGCCGGCGGTGCGCTCGGCAAACGGCTCCAGCTCCGGCGCGCCATCGAGCACCCGCACACCCGCGATGAAGCGGCGGCCGAGCTCGAGCACGAAGGTCTTCACGAAGGCCGGATCGTTCAGCGCCGCCCGATAGGCCACGGCGGCCGGCAGCACGGCGCTCATCGCGTCGAACTGCACGCCCCACCGCTCGCGATGCAGCGCGATGAGCTTGTCGGTCGGCACCAGCGGACGCCGGCGTCGGTCGAGATTGGAGGCGGACGCGACCAGCCCGGCCGCGCGCATCAGCGCCAGCATCGCCTCGCAGCGGCCGCGGCTGCACAGGCCGAGCCTGACGCACATCTCCTTCATGGCGCCGACGGTGAGGCCGAGCTCGCCATCGCGCTGCTCGGCGAAGTGCAGGTACAGCGCGACATGTGGAAACAGCGCCCGCGCCCGGTCGCTCAGCAGCGCATTGAGGATGCGATCGCCCCGGTAGAGCCTGACGGCAGCCTCGGTCGACGCCCGCATCGCCGCGGCGAAACCCGGCTCGCGGCGCAGCCGCACGACGGCATCAACTGAAGGTGTCAGCGCTGTCATTCCCACCGCAAGTCTGCTGCCCCGGCCGGCCGCGAGCTGCGGTCTCCAGCGTCATCTTTTTACCGATCCACCCAAATTTCCACAATTGCCACGGCCGAGGCTGGCGGCGGACCGATGGCCGCAGCCAACCAGGCCGGGACCGCCGTGTGAGGCGAGAGATTGCAGGATTCACGTCACGGCTGCACGGCAGCTTGAGCAGAGCGCGCGCCGCCTGCGGCTGCGGCAACACGCGGTAGAACCGATCAAAACGCTGTTCCGTGGTCTCGTTGCAGGCGAAGGCGCATGCTATCTGTCCCGCGTGCAACCAACGAGACATCACGACGTGACCGATGCGATTGAACTGCTGAAAACCCGCCGCTCCGTGAAGCCGCGCGAGATGAGCGGCCCCGGCCCCTCGCCCGCCGAGCTCGACACCATCCTGACCATCGGCGCCCGCGTGCCCGACCATGGCAAGCTCGCGCCGTGGCGCTTCATCGTGTTCGAGGGCGACGGCCGCCGCCGCGCCGGTGAGGTCATCGCGTCCGTCTTCGCCAAGAACAACCCGCAGGCCAGCGCGGCCGAGCTTGAGGTCGAGAAGAACCGCCTGATGGAGGCGCCGCTGGTGATCGGCCTCGTCAGCTTCACCCGGCCGCATCCCAAGGTGCCGGCCTATGAGCAGGAGCTCTCCGCCGGCGCCAGCGCGATGAACATCCTGACCGCCGCCACCGCGCTCGGCTATGGCGGCTGCTGGCTGTCCGGCTGGTTCATGTTCGATCGCGATGTGATGAACGGGCTCGGCCTGAAGCCGGAGGAGAAGCTCGCCGGGCTCATTCATATCGGCAAGCCGACCAAGCCGAACGAAGACCGCCCGCGGCCGGCGCTGGCGGAGATCGTGACGCGGTTCTGACAACGAAGCCCGCAGTCCGTAGCCCGCATGAGCGAAGCGACATGCGGGGGACGGTGTTCCCGGGGGCCGCTCCGCTCGCCCGGGCTACGCACTGCGCACTCGTCAACCATCACGCTGCCTTCGACGACCGCGCGCCGAATTGCGCCAGCAACCCCGCGATCTCCGATGCCGGCTTTGCGGCGCTGAACAGAAAGCCCTGGACCTGGTTGCAGCCTTCGGCGCGCAGCCAGTCGAGCTGATCCGATGTCTCGACGCCCTCGGCGGTGGTGATGATGTTGAGGCTCTTGCCGAGGCCGGAGATGGCCCGGACGATGGCGAGGCAGTCGGAGCGCTGCGCGAGGTCCTTCACGAAGGAGCGGTCGATCTTGATCTTGTCGAACGGGAAGCTGCGCAGATAGCTCAGGCTGGAATAGCCGGTGCCGAAATCGTCCATCGAGATGCGGATGCCGAGCTGGCGCAGCTGATGCAGCGTCGCCAGATTGGCCTCGGTCTCCGCGAGCAGGATCGACTCGGTGATCTCCAGCTCGAGCCGCTCCGGCGCCAGCGCCGACTGCGCCAGCGCCTGGACCACGACCTGCACCAGGTTGCGGCTGCGGAACTGCACGGCGGAGAGGTTCACCGCCACCTTGATGCCATCGGGCCATCGTGCCGCCTCGTGGCAGGCCTCGCGCAGCACCCATTCGCCGAGCGGCACGATCAGGCCAATGTCCTCAGCCACAGGGATGAAGTCGGCCGGCGAGATCATGCCCTTGTCGGGATGACGCCAGCGCAGCAGGCATTCGAAGGCAGAGATGGCGTTGGTCGCGACATCGACCAGCGGCTGGTAGTGCAGCTCGAACTCGCCATGCGCGAAGGCGCGGCGCAGATCGTGCTCCATGTCGCGCCGCTTCTGCGCCTGGCGGTCCATCTCCTTTTCGAAGAAGCGATGCACGCGGCCGCCGTCCTGCTTGGCGCGATACAGCGCCATGTCGGCGTTCTTCATCAGCTCCTCGCAGCTCGCGCCGTCGCCCGGCGACAGCGCGATGCCGATGGAGGCGCCGATCACGAGCTCATTGCCGTCGATGTCATAGGGCGCGCCGAGCGCCGCGATCAGGCGGGCGGCACATTCGCTCGCGTCGTTGACGCCACTGCTCTGGCTGATGATCACCGCGAACTCGTCGCCGCCGAGCCGCGCCGCCAGCTTGCCGCCATGCATCTGCTGCGTCAGGCGGCCGGCGACCGCCTGCAGCAGCCGGTCGCCCATCGGATGACCGAAGGAGTCGTTGACGGTCTTGAACAGGTCGAGGTCGATGCACATCACCGCGATGCGCCGGTCGGCCGCGCCGGCGCCGTCGAGCTCCTGCGTGAGGCGCTGCTGGAAGAACTCGCGGTTCGGCAGGCCGGTCAGCCCGTCATGGTGCGCCATGTAGGCGATGCGCGCCTCGGCGCGACGGCGCTCGGTGATATCGACGATCGCGACCAGCACGCCGTCCCGGCCGTCGAAGGTGATCTCTCGGCCGTAGGTCAGCACCTCGATCTCGCTGCCATCGGCCTTGCGATGGCGCCAGTCGCGATGAAACAAGTCACCGTCGGCAAGCCGCAACAGCGCGTCATCCAGGCTTTCCCATTCGCCCGGCGGCCAGAGATCCCAGACGTTCATGCAAAGGAGGTCCGCCCGGCCGTAGCCGTAGTGGCCGACCATCGCATCGTTGACATTGAGGATCTGCGCGGTCTTCGCGTCGAGAATGCACATCGGCACCGGATTGGCGTCGAACAGCAGCCGGAACGAGGCCTCGCGCCGCTTCAGCGCGGTCACGTCGGCAATGGTCAATGAGATGATGTCGCCGAAGGCGTGGGCGCCGAGCCTGAGACTGCGGGCTTCGCTGTCGAGCTCGAACTGGTCGCTTCGCCCCTGCGTGACAACGTCGAACAGCCGCGCCATCACCTCGGGCGTGCACAGCATGTTGCCGCCCTGCTTCAGGCGATGCCACTGCAGCGTCGCCGATGGCAGCCTGAGCAGCTCGGCCGCCGCGCGATTGTGATGGACGACCTGAAAATCGCAGGGCATGCCGACGCTGTCGCGGATGGTTGCGAGCGAGACCACGCCGTCATCCGTCGTCGAGAAGATCGCATCGAGCAGATTATATTGCGCGTCGCGCTCGTTGACGTAGGTCCCGACCAGCGTGCTGCCCCACCGCGAGTTGGTCGGCAGCGCCAGGACGTCATAGCTGCGAACCATGCCGTCGCGCACACAATGCGCATGGGCGAGATAGGGCTGGCCGCTGGCGAGCGCGCAGTTGGCGGCCTCCACCAGCACGGTGGCGCAATCCGGCGACACGGCCTCGACCGCGACGCCCCAGCGTTCGTCCTGCAGCCATTGCTGGACGTAGCGGCCGCTGCGCGAAATCTGCAGACCGCCGTCTTCGTTGTTGAGCACCGCGATATGATCGGCGAGACGGCCGAGGCTGCCCAGCATGACGTCCTCGTAGCGCGGCAGGCGCTGGCCCGGCTTCAACGCGGCCTGCCATTTGCGCCTGAGCACCGGGATGTCGTCAAACAGATCGCTGCTGATCGTCGTCAACGCCTTGGTCGTCGCGGCACTCATCATTCCCACTCAATCGCCACCCTGTCGGTCCCGGCGGTATCTGAAGCAGACGCGGCTTTAACGAGCTGTAAATGCATTGGCTTCGCGCGTGGCGCGCAGCGATTGTGACAGTTTTAAGTGGTTCCATGGTTATCGCGCATTAGCGACTGTGACAGCATCGCTTCACGTTCGTCGCCTATGTCGCAACGGCGAGGTCGATACCGATACGGCATAGATGCGGATGTGAACCTGCGATCTCGCGACAATATCGGCCCGAGTTTTGCTGATCGAACCGCCCTCTTCGAACAGAGGGCGCAGGGAGAGCCGGACCTCGACTGAGGTCCGTGGCCCGCCTGCGAAAAAAATGCAGGCGGCAGGTACCACGGGTCAGCCGGAAACCCGGCCCTCCCTGCGCGATGGCTGAACGGCTGCTTCGCGTTCTCCCTGGTGCGCCGGGCTTTCTGGCCACCATCCCCACGCGAAGCGAAGCCTCAACGTGAGTTGATATCAGCATCGGGATATCAGGACCGCGCGACTTGACCGTGCGTGGCGAATTGTTCGTCGGCGCGAGCAACCCGCGCTGCAATCCACCACGCCCACCGCTCCCCGCCTCGCGTCTCGTGACGACCGCGATACGCCCCTCATCTCGAGGCGGGATGCGCGGAAAGATCGACCTGATTTGCCCGACGACACAAGAACAAATAACTGCGACAAAGTAACCCGACGGGCAGATGTGGCACGACTTAGCGAGTCGTGTCGCGCACCACTGCTTCGACAATCACCGCTGTCGTCCCGGCCTTGAGCCGGGACCCATAGTCACCGGCCGCGGTGATGCGGGCCACTGACAGCGACGTCCCCCGATAGCATCCGCGGTATGGGTCCCGGCGTTCGCCGGGACGACACCCGTGGTCAGGCGCGCTCCTGCCAAAAACGCTGTTCTTGCATCACTCCTCCTCCAGACGGATGCCTGCGTCGCTCAGCGCCTGCATGATCCGCTCGATGTCCTCGGGTTCGACTGTGTTACCCGGGCAAAGTGCGTTCAGCTCGTCGAACGTGATCCAGCCCTTGCGCTCGCCGATCTCGATGGCCTGGCGGATGATGTGGCATATCTGCATGCGGCTCTCCCAGAGATTGGCTCTCATAGATAGCGGGGAGAGTCGGTGTCCTTCTGCGGGGCCATTTCACGTGCGAGCCGCTTACCGCGCGAGCACCTCGACCTCGCCGTCGACGCCGTTGACGACGCTGAAGGAGCGCTCGAACACCTTGCCTTCGTTCTTGGCGATGGCGCGGTAGTCGCCTTCGGACAGCACGACCTTGGGGAAGGCGCCGATCGATTCCTTGATCACGTCGCCGCCAGGGTTGATGACCGACCAGGCCGTGTTGGCGAGCGCCTCGCCGCCCTTGTCGGAGACGAGCTTCAAGGTGATGACCGCAGCGCGATGCGTCACCGTGACATCGGTGAGCTTGCCGGCCTGGACGCGGATGTCGGAGCGCACCACCGAGTTGGCGTCGCCATAGTTGGAGACGATGTAGTAGGTCCCCTCCGGCAGCATCAGCATGTCGCCGGCGGCGACGTTCGGCACCAGCGGCGCCCGCTCGCGGCCGTCGAACTGGCTGCCCTTATAGATGGCAAACGATATCTGGTTCTGCGGGATCTTGCTGGTGCCGACCCTGCCCTCGAGACGCAGGCCCCCGGCCGGCAGCACGAAGGATTCGCGATCGGTCTCCGGCTTCAGGTTCACGGACCTGACCGCGCTGACGAGACCGAGCGCGACATGAACGACATAGGTACCGGGCGGCAGCACGATGTTCGGCGTTGCGCCGCGATCCTCGCGCAGCATCTTGAAGGCGCCGGATTCGTCCGGCCGGTCGGCGAACACGCGCCAGACCAGCCCGCCATTGATGTTCGGCAGGTCCTTGCCGAACCGCGCCGACAGCGACAGCACGCCCTGATTGGGGGCTGCGGCCGGCGGAGCGGCAACCGGGGGGATCGCAGCCGGCGCGCCGGGTGGAATCGCGGCGACCGGCGGTCCCGGCAGCGCCTGGGGTGCCGGCGGCGGAATGGGGCCGGAGGGTGGTGCCAGGCTGACCGCTGCCCCGGGATCGGGCACCGAGGCCGGCGGAACCGGCGGCGGCCTGTCGCTGAACAGTTGCGCTGCGGCCGGCGACATTGAGAGTCCGGTCAGCGGGCACGACAAGGCAAGCACAAGCCATAGCCGCCTGCTGCGCCGGAATCTGGTGAACCCGCGACCTGTCGTCATCGTCCTGCTTTTGACCGAAAACGCGGCAAATTCAAGCCTCTACTCAACTGTCCCCGAGGAACCGCATGAGCGGCGCGCGACTTGGTCGCATTCTCCGGCGGTGAGCGGCCGGAGCGCGCAGTTCCGTCCAGGAGAGCGTTCACATCAGCGGCATCCGATGCTTCCGTCGACCCGGCATAAAGGATGCTTCTGGTAGGCTGGTGCTAGGCTGTCATGCGTCATGAGTCCGTTGCCGACTCATTGCACACAGTATGCGTAGGCGTGGAGATCTCGGTGCTGGATATTCTGAAAGGACGCCGTGCGAGCGGAACCGAAGGTTCCGATGTCGGTCTTGGGACGATCCGCAAGCCGGTCATCGGCTTGGCGCTCGGCGGCGGTGCGGCGCGCGGCTTTGCCCATATCGGCGTGCTCCGAACCCTGATGGCGCACGGCATCGTGCCCGACGTCGTGGTCGGCACCTCGATCGGGGCCGTGGTCGGCGGTGCCTATGCGGCCGGCCAGCTCGATACCCTGGAGGAATGGGCGCGCAGCCTGCAGATGCGCAACATCCTCGGCTATCTCGACATCCGCCTCAACGGCTCCGGCCTGATCGGCGGCGAGAAGCTCGCCGCCCAGCTCGAAGCCTCGCTCGGCCGCGTCACCATCGAGGAGCTGCCGATGAAGGTCGCAACCGTGGCGACCGAAATCCGCACCGGTCACGAGATCTGGCTGACCCATGGCAGCCTGGTCGATGCGATGCGCGCCTCCTACGCCCTGCCCGGCATCTTCGCGCCGGTCCTGATCGGCGACCGCTGGCTGGTCGACGGCGCCATGGTGAACCCGGTGCCGGTGTCGGCAGCGCGCGCGCTCGGCGCCGAGATCGTGATCGCCGCCAACCTGTCCAGCGACGTGTTCACGCATTCGACGACGATCTACTCGCATGGCCAGCCGGTCGAGGTGCCGGAGACGGTGATGGAGAGCGCGCCGCCCAAGCGCCGCTTCGGCAGGCTGTTCTCGCCGGAGCGCGCGGTGAAGCGGCAGTTCTTCGGCGGCGGCGGCCGGCCGGGCATCTCGTCGGTGATGGTCGATGCCTTCAACATCATGCAGGACCGCATCACCCGCGCACGTCTCGCCGGCGATCCGCCGGACCTTCTGATCTCGCCGCGCGTCGGCCAGATCGGCTGGTTCGACTTCCACCGCGCGGCCGACCTCATCGCGTTCGGCACCAGGGCGGCCGAACGTGCGCTGGATTCGATCCAGGAGACCATCGGCCAGGCGACCGGCGCGGTGACGCCGACCGGCGGCGGAGCGACGACTACGCCGTCTTGATGTACTGACGCAGGGCTTCCTGCTCGGTCTCGTATTCCTGGACGCGCCACTTCACGACGTCGCCGATCGAGATCAGGCCGACGACGACGCCGCCCTCGATCACCGGCAGATGGCGGAACTTGCCGTTCGTCATCACTTCCATGATCGAGGCGACGGTATCCGCCGGCTTGCAGCTCACCACCCGCCGCGTCATCACGTTCGACACCGGCTCGGTGAGCGCCGAGGCGCCGCGCTCGCCGAGCGCGCGGACGATGTCGCGCTCGGATAGGATGCCCTCCATCCGGGAGCCCGACATCACCAGCACCGCGCCGATCTTGCGGTCGGCGAGCCGCTTGGCGGCTTCGGCGAGTGTGGTCTGGGACTCGACGCTCTCGACCTGATGGCCCTTGATGTCGAGGATCGCACGTACTGTCATTGCTCGTCTCCTTCAGGGGCCGGTGTGCCTTCTTGAGCGAGGCGTCGTTGCGGCCGATGCTTCCAGCGATCGTCAGTCAAGCGAGTCTTCAATCAACAGTCTGGCAACGCAACGGATCCAATCCTCCCGATCACGCCTTGGTTGCATTGCACTCGGCAGGCTGGCCTGCGCGGCACAAAATGGCCTGCTTTCGTTCATCCGGAATCGTGCTCCGGTTGCAGTGGACGCAAATGATGAATGAAATCACCTGCGCTCGCAAGCGCAGGATTGCGGCAACTAACGGTCGACCACGTCGGACGGTAACGCAGGCGCAGCATCGTCACGCACATGCGGGGTGGGATCGAACAGCGCAAACAGGATCAGGCCGGCGATGAAGCCGCCGATATGAGCCTGCCAGGCGACGTCGGCGCCCTCGGCGCCGGGCGTGATGCCGCCGATGCCGAACACGATGTTGACGCCGAACCACACTGCCAGAAAGCCGAGGACGCGCGGATTGCGCAGCGCACGCGACAGCGACAATGCCGGAACCCTGGCCGCCGCCTCGGCATCGCCGCGAGTGAACGACAGGAAGCTGCCGCTCACGAAGGCAAAGCGCATCGCGGCCGCCATGGTGCCGGACACCGAGGCCGAGGCGCCGATCATCGGCGCCAGCGCGTGCTCATGGGTGAGCAGATGCGCCAGCGCACCGGCCGCCGCCGTCACCGCCATGAACAGATAGAACCGGGCCGCCCCGAAGCGGCGCGCGAGCGCGCTGCCGAATGGCAGCAGCCACAGCACGTTGAAGCCGATATGCGCCAGATTGGCGTGCAGCAGCGAATAGCTGACGAAGGTCCAGATCTTGGCCGGCGTGCCGCCGGGAAACGCCCCGTCCATCAGGGTCTGGTCGTATCGTTTCGGGACGAAGGCGAACAGGTCGATGATCCAGCCGTTCCACTCGTCCGGCAACAGCACGCGCAGATGGATCACCGCGATCAGCAGGATGTAGGCGGTCAGTGCGCCCGGCAGATTGAGGATCGGCTCCCGCGCCTGCTGGAGCGGCGGATCCTGCGTGAGGTCTGACGAGGAGGAATCCAACGGAACGCACGCCTTCGACGAGAGGAACAGATCCGTCAGATAGGCGGCTTTGGCCGGCCTGTGCAAGCGCACGGCGGCAGAGTTGACGTGCGGCGCGGTGGCAGCGGCGGAGAAAGGGCGGCGGATCCGCAAAAAGAACGAGGGAGGGTCCTGAGAAAACCCTCCCTCCGAGACTTGCCGGCCTCTGCCGCGTCCGGAGCGCCCGGGTTTGTTTTCCCCACCCCGCCCCGTCGCGACGACCAGACTTGTTTGACGCCGCCTGCGTGTACCTCACCGTATCGCGGCGGACCTTCCACCGTCCGGCCGCGATCTGATGAACGCATTGTTAACGATCGCTCGGCGGCCGCCAAGCTCATCGTTAATTTAACCTTAACGCGCGGAAGGCCGGGGGAAAGCCGGCACGATCGCACCATCGGCATGGACGCTGCACCGCCCCTCCTGCGAAAACAAACCAGGGAGGCGCCTGGACGAAAGCGGGACAGCAATGTCCTCCGTGACGTCGAGGGCGCGAGGGATCACCGAGATGAAACATCCGTCCAATCGCGAGCTCTTCGCCTATTGGAACGACAGGCGCGGCCATGCCAAGGCGCCGGAGCGCTGCGACTTCGAGCCGTCGGCCGTGCGCGAGCTGCTCGGCGACATCTTCGTCTTGTCCTGCGACGCCGACAGCGGCTTTCCGTTCCGCATGGCCGGCACGCGGCTGTGCGCCCTGCTCGGCGGCGACGTCAAGGACAGGAGCTTCCCGGCGCAGTTCGCGCCCGCCAGCCGCCGCGAGATCGAAGAGATCACGATGGTCGTGTGCGAGGAGACGCTGCCGGCGATCGCCGGCGTCAAGGCGCAGGGACCGGATCGCACGACGGCGCATTTCGAGCTGCTGCTGCTGCCGTTCGCGACGCGCGCGCACGAGCCGATCAGCCTGACCGGCCTGCTCGCCCCGTTCGAGACGCCGCGAGGCGCGCTCGGACCGCTGGAGATGGTGTCATGGCGCTACATCCATCCGCCGGCCGAGCCGATCGTGCCGCGCGCGCTGCGCAAGCTCGCGCTCGCCCGCGGCTTGATGGTGTATGAGGGCCTGCGCTGACTACGGCTCGCGTAGTTAGGACTTCTGTGCAGAAGCAACCGCAAATACTCCAATTGCGTTACCGCTAGCGGATTGTTGTAAGGGCCGAGAGTTTCGCCTGGAACCTTTCGCGCACCTTCTCTGCCCCGCTCTTCGGGTCTTTGGCTATGAGTGCGTTGACGACGACGAGGCCCTTGCGATAGGCGTCGACGGCGTCTTGCAGGGAGCGGTCATCTTTTCCCGGCTCGCTCTGCTCGCGCGCGGCGTCACCGATGCGCTCGTAGCCTTCCGCCAGCTCAAGTTGACGCTTGCTATCGTCGGGAAACCTTCCCGCGAGCTGCAGCCGGATTTGCAGACCGGCATCATATTCCTTGAGCGCGTTTACGAAGTCGTGCTGCCTTCGCCAGGCGCTCCCAAGCCTATCGTGTGTGTCGGCTACGTCGCGCGTCCATGCCACTTTATTGAGGTCCTTTGCGGTGATCTCCTCGCGAATTGCCAGGGCACTGCGGTATCTTTCGATCGCGCCCGCCGGGTCCTGCTCTGCCACCGAATCGCCGATGATGACGTATTGCCGGGCGAGGCGAATTTTCCAGTCGACCTTGTCGGGATCGTCGCGGGCGAGGCCGGCTGAGAGGTCGACTGCCATCTGGAAGTACTTCAGTGCGTCGTCGAGCTGGTCTTGCATCTTGTGCACTCGGCCGATCTGCTCGTAGATCCTCGACAAATTGGATCGATAGATGTTGTTTTTCGGCTCCCTGCGGACCAGGGCTTCCCGTATCGTCATTGCCTGCTCGTATTCCGCCAGAGCTTCCTTCGGACGATCGTGCGCAGCAAGGACATCGCCGATCCGGGTCCGAGCATCCGCCACGGCCTTCTGCGCATCCGGATCGTTCGGGTCCTGAGCCAGGAGAGCGGTGCCAATCGCAAGGGATTTCCGGTACCAATCCAGAGCCCCCTTCCAGTCCGTATTCAGGAGGCTGTCCGCAATCTTGTTCTCGACGAATGCGATTCTTGGGCGCGCTGCGCCGTCCGCGGGGTTCTTGTCAGCCAGCCGCTGCGCAATCCGTAGCGCGTAATCAAGTTCCGCTGCGGATCGCTTCAGGTCACGGCCCTCGAAGGCGTCTCCGAGGCGGAACGCAACCTCATAACGCAGCTTCTTCCACTCGTCGTTCTCGGCGTCGTTCTCGAGGAGCTGGTCAGCGAGGTCTTTGGCCTCTTCGACTTGTGTTAAGGCAGCGTCATGTGCTCCAACCAGCAGGTACACATCCGAGAACTTCGTCAGCAGCTTGGCGCGATACTCCATGACTTCCGGCCGATTCTCGACGGCACCGAAGATCTTCTCGGCGCCGCGCAGCAGCCGTTCAGCACTCGAAACCTGGATTGCGCCGGTATTGAGCTGATCCTGAATTACATCGAGCACGCTCCCGACGACGGAAAATGCACTTTTCGCGCTCCGCAGCGCGGATTGCTCCTCCAAATCCGCCTTTCGCCAGCCCCACACCGCAAAAACGAGCAAGGCCGCCATGACAATCAGCGCGCCGTTCCTGGCGCGGGAATATCGTCGCGCCTGCAGCTCGTTGTGGGCCCGACTGGCCGCCACGAGCTCCTTGAGCTCCGGCGCGCCCTCCATGTAGGACGCCGCGTCGTCCAGAGCGGCGCCGGAGAGCAGATAACCGGCGTCGAAGCCGGATGCCTGCCAGCGCTGCGCCGTCGCGATGAGCTGCAGCTTCGCCTTGGAGCGGTTCCGCTCGTCCTGCAGCCAGTCGCGCAATCGCGGCCAGCCGTCGATCAGCGCGCTGTGGGCCAGATCGAAGCGATCGTCGTCCCAGCCGACGCCTGGACTACGCCGGATGAGCTCGGCATCCACATATCGCTCCAGAACATGGTCGACGCGACCGGCAGGCGCGATCTGCACCAGAACGTCCCGCCGCACCCGGCGGCGGATGAACCCCTCCACGTCGGGCTGCACCAGTTGCAGGAAGACGCACCTCGCGGCCGCCTGGTCGTCAGACGTCAGACCGGCGTAAATCGCTTCTGCCGTACGGATCAGAGCGTCTCGCGGCTTGCCCACCTTATGATAGGCTTCCCAGGTGATGCGGTTGCGCTCGCGCTGGTCCCACAGCCTTCCAAGGGCAAATTGCAGCATGGCCAGCGCGCCCGCATCGCCGGCAACACTCTTGGCGAGGTCCTCGACGATTCCCTCGTCGAACTTGAGCCCGACCGTGGTGGCCGCGCTCTCGATGATGTGCTGCACTTCGGCAGCGTTGGGCGGCGCAAGCGAGAAGCGCGCGGCCGGGTTCTCCCCGAGTGACTTGAGCGCGGCGAGCTGAAGCGCCGGTTGCTGGTACCGCTCCTCGATAATGAGGATGGTCCGGTCCGGCTGGCCACGCGCTCCGACCAGTGCCTGAACAAAGCCCTCCCTCGTCTTCTCGTCCGAGCAGATCGTAAAGATCTGCTCGAGCTGATCGACAACCATGATAACGGGCCGCCCCGGAAATACGCCGTCGAGCAGGGCGCCAAAAAGCTCTGGCGAACGTTCGAGCTTCTGCTTCTGCTCGGTGATCCATGTTTCGAGTTTGGGTAATGCGGGATTGGCAGCCGCCTCATATATGCTCGTGAGCAACGCGGCGAACGGATCTGCTCTCGGAACTACGACCAGAACGAGCGGGCTCTTGCCTTCCCCGACAATCTGCGACTTCATCCTTGGGATGGCGCCGGCCATTACAATCGATGTCTTGCCGCTTCCCATCGGGCCGGTGACGAGCACTACTCGCTGTTCGCGAAGCTGCTCCAGAAGTCTTCGGACAGCCTCCTCGCGCCCGAAAAAGCGCCCTGCGTCGCCTTCGTCGAACGGGTTCAACCCTATGTAGGGATTGGCGGCGCTGGTGAGGTCCGGGGCGTGCGATGGGTCGAAGGGGGCGAGGGCGGGCAGCGTGGCAGAGAGAGCCTCCCGATCGCCGGCCGAAAACTGATACGACGTCCAGTAGGTAATGATGTTCTGGGCAGCCTCGCGGTCGGCCGGCGAATCTATCCATCGTCCCGCCGCCTGCGCCCGATCGACGAACTTATGGACGTCGGCAAGCAGATCTTGGTCGTTCTCTCGATCGCGGGCCGCGCGCATCAACGCGATGTGTTCGGCGCGCAACTCGGTTAGCGAGGTGAATGTTGACGGCACCGGTCCTGAGGCTTCCGGCGCAACTTGGTGATCTTTCGACATGGCTCACACCTTGTCAGACAGTTCTCGCAAAGGCTCACGGATCTTCAGGATGTCTCCACACTGCGCCTTGAGATCTCGATCGACATTGAAGAAGTGAAGAAGCGCCGTATCGCGGAATAGTTTGAAATTTCTGCGCAGCGTGCCGAAATTGGTAACGTGGCTGGCGATCGTCTCGTCGACCCGGCTGGCGTACTCCTTCGCATCCTTCGCCCAGTCCGCTTCAGCCTGCGTGGATGCGATCTCGTCGACGCGCGACTTGATCGCCGGCCAGAATTCCTTGAACAGGTCGAGCGATTCCGGTGTGTTCTTTTCGATGTTGTCTTCAGCCTCCCAGAAATCCTTCTCGATTCTCTGCCATTTGTCGTGTTCCGCAACCCGGCTACTCAGTTGCGACTTGATGTTCCTCAAAGATGCGATCGCCTCTTGAAGGTCGGCAGCCGACGCATCCCCTGCCGGTTTGGCGGCGACAGCATTGGCGAGGATTTCGCTCAGCTCTCGCAACGGGAGCTCTTCGGCATATCGGTTGAGCGATGCATTGACCCTGCTCTGTTCGGAGACGATCACGCTCCGAAACGGGAACACCGCAGTGATCACATCGTGCGTATCCTCGTCGCGAACGGCCTTCCGCAATTTCGGAATCGCCGATTCGAGCTCCTCTATCCAGCCCCGCACATGCGTCCTATCGGCGCCGACCTCCGGGAGCAGCTCGGCCGCCTCGCGCACGCGGCTGCAGATTTTCGCGAGGTCGATGACGTGTTGTTGGAGCCCGAACGATGCTTGCGGATCGCGCCCCAGTTCCTTGGCACAATCGATGATCTCGCGGTAATGTCGCAATTGGATGTCGTGCAGGCAATCGTGCAGCTCCTTGTAATGAAAAAGAGCGTCGATTCTGCTGCTGACCTGGTCGAGCGTTTTGCGCGAGGCGGCGACGACGGAGCGTATCCCGGCGTCCTCCTCGACTTCCCGACGCAGGCTATTGATCCCGGTGTTGAGCGTCTTGACGCTGGCCGGGGTGGAAATGCGATCAAGGTGCTCGTCGACAACCCTCTGAAGGGCCTCGTTGGACTGTTGATCCTCCCAGTTCTTGATGCCATTGAGCAGGTCGAGAAGCCGGCCGTCCCCTTCGACCATATCCAGGAGATCGAGGACGATGTTCGGTTTCGGCTGATCCCAGGACAGTCGATTGAAAACGACTTTGCCCATCGTCGTGCGAACCAGGATCTTCAGATCGTTCATGTTGAACGCATCGCAGATGCCATGGAGCAGCTTCTTGTCCAAGAGAGAGTCCGCCCCTTTCGCGGAGCCGGCAGCGTCTGTCTCGACCATGGCCTCTACGCCCTTTCACTTGAAGCGAAGCGGACCCAGCGCATCATGGCGCCTCGAACTCGATCTTGCCTGCAAGCCGCTGGCGGATCATTCCAATCGGAATGCCCTGATTGAATTTCGGCGAGCCCCAGGCAGGGTCGCCCATGTGATGCATCGCAACCAGCGACCATTCCATATTGAAGCACGGGGACCCCGATGAGCCTCGGTCGCTGTTAGTGGCATAGCGAACCCGTGTGCCGTTGCCGTTCACGCCGAGCACAGCTTGCGTGTCCACGGCGAGCTTCAAAGGGCTCCCGTCCGGATGTTGGGCTATCAGCAGCGGCATGTCGATCTCAAGTGGCGGCTGTGTCTTGGGCATTGCGATCCAGCGCCGTCGCGGGGCACCGGAGCCGGCGTTCTTGTCGATCGGTTCGTTGCCGATGGATCGCGCCAAGCGGGCGAGTACGAAATCGAGTTCGTCGACCGCTGGAAGATCTCGGTCCGGCTGACCTTCGGCCTCGGCCTGGCTGTAACGCGCGAAGTCGATGCGCCAATCTGAATCGTGCAGCGGCACGACAACTCCTTCCGAGCGCGAGCCATCGGTGAGAACCTTGTAATCAAAATGGCAGGCGATCGCGGCCGGACGTGCCGTCCCCTCGATCGCGGACTCGAGCACGTGATAGTTGGTCAGGATGAGATCCGGTCCGATCAAGAAGCCGGTCCCCATCGCGTTGCCGTCAAACTCAATGCGGCAAACTTGGCCCTCGATCTGTGCCATGCATCCCCGCCACACGCCCATATCGAAGGTCTTAAGTCGCGGACGCACGATCGCTTCGAGGCCGCTTGCGGTGGCACGCTCGGGTGCCGCGGTGACGGACTTGCCCGCGTTCTGTACCGACATCGTCGGCGCCATGCCGAATTTCTCGTAAAGGCGTCGTATCTTCTCGTGGTCAGGCTTCGTAAGATACGCAGCGCGAGCCAAATCGACGACGATCGTCGCGCCCTTTCGCTCCGCCCAGTCGATCAGTTGAAACGCCACGTAGTTGTTCGGACCGGGTGTAACAATGTCTTCCAGCCGTTCGTTTAATCGAACGCGGACCATCATCTCCAATTCTCTAGGATTGAACGCTGCGACAAGCGCTTCCTGGAACTCGCCGAAATCGATGCCCGGTATCATCGCACCAGATCCTGCGCGAACTGAGGTGCCCGCCCGGCCGACGATCGGCACACGACGTCTCGTTGAAGCCGATGGGCTCGTCGTCTCGGTGCCCCTCATTGCTCCACAGAACAATGTGCTGCGCTCAAGCTCTACTTTCAAGAGCATTGTTTACGGTATGTAACCTCCCGCTGAAGTCACCGGAGGGACGGGAGGCCGCCAGATCCGGTCTGGAGAGTGTGGATCTTGTCGCGACGACCTGTGGTCGCATCACATGCGGGCCACGCGATCGGGGCTACGTCCCGCGCCTCACCGCGAGCCGGTCAGCGGGGTGAGCAGACTGCCGTCGGGAGCGAACGCGGCGACATGATCCGAGATGACGAACGAAGTAAGATCGCGCCCGACGACAAGCGGGCCCTGATAGGCCGTGCGCGTGCGCGCGACCAGCGCATCCTCCGGCACGTCCTGGACCGGCTTCACGGTCGCAAACACGATGTGCGAGTAGACTGCGAGCTTCGGCTTCGCCTCGCTGAAGATCCTGCCGGCCTCCTCGGGCGAGGTGTGGTGGTCCTCGATGGCGCGGTAGTTCGGGTAGGATTTCAGCAGCTCCGGATCGATGACGGCGACCTCATGGATCAGAAGATCGGCCCCCTTCGCCGCCTTCTCCACCCGCGGATCGGGCTTGGTGTCTCCGGACAGCACGACCTTCTTGCCGTCGAACTCGACGACATAGCCGAGCGCCGGCTTGATCTTCTCGCCGTGATTGACCTCGATGGCGCTGACCCTGACGCCGTTACGCTCGTAGACGACGCCCGGCCCGATATCGGCCGCGGCGAAGGCGACGCCTTCGGGCGGATAGTGCTCGTCATCGATGCGGATGCGGATGTCCTCGGAGAAGGCTTTGGTGAGATTCTCCGTCATCGCCACTGTTCCCTTCGGTCCGAACACGACCATCGGCCCCTTGCGCGAGGCCCAGGGCGTGCCGATCCATCCGCTCAGCCACATGTCCGGCAGCCCCACCACGTGATCGGAATGCAGATGGGTGAGGAAATGCGCGGTGACGCTGCCGAGCGGGATGTTCTTCTGGAACAGGCGGATCGTGGAGCCGCGTCCGAGGTCGAACAGCAGCCGCTCCGGCCCGGCCTCGATCAGGGTGGAGGCGCTGAAGCTCGACAGGCGCGGCGTCGGCGTGCCCGTCCCGAGCAGGGTCACCTTCATCTCGGCCGCCGCGGCCGGCGACGATCCAACCGCTGCGCAGACCACGACTGCCACGGCTCCCAACCAACTCCGCATGAACGTCTCTCCCGTCTTCACTGGTGTCATTGGCGCGATGCCGCGCCTGCCCATTCTATCAGCTCGTCAAAGGCCGTGGCAGCGTGCTGCAGGAGCACAACGTAACGCTGAATTAACCGTGCAGGACTTAGTTTCAACACTGGATCATCCGGCACGCTAAGAGCCGGCTTTGAGTGGCGAAACATGGCGTTGCCGAACAAAAAACTCTCTCTTCCGGCCGCCGAGGAGCGCCGCCGTTTCCAGCGGGTCAAGGTCCACCTGCTCGGCCGCTACATGCTGCCGGACCGCCGTGAGTTTCCCTGCCAGGTGATCAACATGTCGCCGGGCGGCCTCGCGCTGCTCGCGCCGGGCATCGGCAATGTCGGCGACCGCGTGATCGCCTATCTCGACCATATCGGCCGCGTCGAAGGCAAGATCACCCGCATCATCGACAACGGTTTTGCGATGACGATCGGCGCCACCGCGCGCAAGCGCGACAAGCTCGCCGCGCAGCTGACCTGGCTCGCCAACCGCGACATCCTCAACCTGCCGGAGGATCGCCGCCACGACCGTATCATTCCGCGCAACCCGATCGCGGTGCTGACGCTCGAGGACGGCACCAAGATGACCTGCCGCATCATCGACATGTCGCTGTCGGGCGCGGCGATCGCGGCCGAGACCCGGCCGCCGCTGAAATCGCAGGTCATGCTCGGCCGCGTGCAGGCGCGCGTGGTGCGAAATCTCGAAGGCGGCTTCGCGATCGAGTTCCTGCACGCCCAGATCGCCGAAACGCTCGAAGACAGCGTTACCGCGCGGTAAAGCCGCAAGCCTCTGAAATCCCGCAACTTCACGGAGCACACGGCGTCCGCCACCGCGGGCGCCGTGTGGCGTTCGGCCAGCGCACAGGTGGTCTGGCGCGGTTAATGGCTGGCGGGCAAAGCGCGGCAGACCCTGCAACGGCAGCGGTTCCCGGCTTAATGCCGCGCATTCGATTCAACCCCGAACGATTCAAATTTTAGCTAAGTTCGATTCAAGTGAAAGTCGAATAAGCCCTTTGTTTTACTTGGATTTGCGTCAAATCCATCGTGGCGATTTAGCGGCAGCGAAAAATCTTTATGAGACACATGGTCCCAACGAAAACGGGGGGCCAAAAATGGTCAAGCGGACGGGACAGGCAAAAGGGTGGGCGGTCGCAGCCTTCCTGATGGCGATGGGCGGGATGGCGCATGCCGGCGATGACCGGGTGCTCTATGCGAGCCTTGGCGACACCGCACGGGCGCCGATCGGCTGGGTCGAGTTCTGCACCGAGACGCCCGAGGAATGCCGCGGCGGCGCGTCGCAGCCCCGCGACATCGTGCTGTCCCAGACCGCCTGGCGCGATCTGCTAAAGGTCAATCGCTGGGTCAACGAGAACGTCAAGCCCATCACCGACATGGACCATTGGGGCGTGGTCGAGAAATGGTCGTTGCCGACGGACGGCTACGGCGACTGCGAGGATTACGTGCTGCTGAAGCGCAAGCTGCTGATCGATGCCGGCTGGCCCCGCGAGGCGCTGCTGATCACGGTGGTGCGCGACAAGAAGGGTGAAGGACACGCCGTCCTCACCGTGAAGACCGACAAGGGCGAATACGTGCTCGACAATCAGAACGAGAGCGTCGTCGCCTGGACCGAGACCGGCTACCGCTTCGTCAAGCGGCAGTCGCAGGGCGATCCCAACGTCTGGGTCTCGCTCGGCGACGGTCGCCCGGCAGTGGCCACCGCCAGCGCAAGAGAACGCTAAGGCGTCCGCGAACGCTGATCAGAGAGGCGAGACACGAATTCGAGTTACGCGACCCGGTCACATCCCCACCCCTCCCCGTCCCAGACCGGTTCGCGCGCGGCCAGGCCTCCCCCAAGGCCTGGCCGCAACTTTTTTGAGCCAGCCGAAATTCACGAAAACCGCTTGAATTCCACGGCTTGGCAGCACCGTTCCGGTCCCGCTCGCCGATCCACCCGTCACTTCGGCCGCTCGGGCCAGGCCCGACTGACCTGATCGCGCAGTTCCTCGAGCCCGTACGCGAGGCGCAAGTCTTTCAGTATACTCGTTTTTTGAGGAGTTGGCGGCTGCTGCAGCCCCGCCATACAATCCAAGATCAGCTGCGTTCCAAATCAACACGCGAAGATTGATCGCGCTGAGACTGTGGTGCTAGAGTGCTTCCACTTTAGCGCGGGGCATTGCTATGGGGATGAACCTCGATGCCGTGATCTACTTGCAGCGGAACGGACATCTGACCGGCAGCAAAAACAGAATTCTCGATATCGGGCCGCAGACCATCTATTTCGCACGCGCCGAGCAGATCACGGAAATCGTCGAGCGCCTGGGACAGCCGCGTCCTGACGCAATAACCGTTGATCGGCTCGTCCACTTCTCGACGCCAAGAGCGGACGAGAGAACGACGATGCTTTCCGAGATCACGGATCTCGCAAACATCGAATATGAGGCGATCGATGTTTGTCCCGGGCTGAAGAACACCAACATCCTGGATCTCAACTTCGACGAACTCCCTTCGCAGCTCCGTGGCCATTTCGACGTGGTTCTCAACTTCGGTACCACCGAGCACATCGTCAATCAGTGGAACTGTTTCGAAGTGATGCATGACGCCATGAAGGTCGGCGGCGTGATCTACCATCAGCTGCCAGCGAGCGGCTATCTCGACCACGGATACTTCTGCTACACGCCGCTCTTCTTCCGGGAGCTTGCCCAGGCCAACGGCTACGAGATCGAGTGCCTCGCAGTCACCCATGCGGGCGAAAACCGGATCGACGCTCTCGGCATCACTTGTCTCGGCGGCGATACGATGTTGAATGAGCCGGCCCATCTCGCCGACAACAATCGCGTCCCCCAGCTCAATCTGCACGTCGTCCTGCGGAAGACGATCGACCAGGCGTTCCGCCCCTCGCTCGAGATCGCTACGACCCACAGCCAACTGAGCGAAAGGATGCGAGCTCGCTACAGCGACCTCCTCCAGTTGCAGGATCGCATCGAGGCGCTTGAGTCGGAACTCGGCAGAACGGTGAGCCCCCGCCTTATCCGCTGGCTGCAGAAGAACTACGCTCTGCTGCGTGGGAGCGCGCGCGCCCCCGTCCGGCTGCCATAGCGAAAAGTGGCCTACCGTTTCTCGAATTGTGATGCCAGAGAAGCGTAGCTGGCATCAGTGTCTGCCATCGGGCGCAGCCGCGCCTTCAATCGACCAGGCCGTGGCAAAGGCTGCGGCCAGGATCTCTCGCGCGTCGGGCACGATCGACTGTCACCGTGAATCTCTCCACGACGCCGTGCTGAGAGCAGATGCAAGCGTCCGCCGTTAGAGGCCAGCGGCGATCTCGACCGTCCTAGCTCCATCACCCGCCAGGAAGCACGGAGGCTTGAGCCGGCAATGGACCATTGTTCAAGCACGTCTGCGGCAGTCGGTCGAACGCGCGAACAAACTCCGACGAGAACCGCTTCGAGCTGTCAAATGACAGATGAGCCTCGTCGACGAAGGTGAGATCGTCGCCGGTATCAGCATCGATATACATCGCCCCGATCGTCTCGGCGAGTTGCTTGGTCGGATCCGGCTTTGGCCAGATTTCGGTCGTCGGCATCGGGACCAGGACGACACAGTCGGCAGGCATGCCAATTCGCTTCAAGAAGTTGTTTGCCTCGATCGCCGAGAGCGGCACATTGACCTGAAAGTCCCGCAACTGGCTCCGACGAACTCGCGGACGCTGGCGATCCGCCATCAGCACATCCCGCCAACGAAAATAGCCATCCACTGAGGATCTGAAGGCCGTCGGCGCAATTTCGCAGTCGACAAACCGTAAATTGCATAGGGCTGGCTGGGCCCACATCTCCCCCTTCTTGACCAGAGCCCGCCCGAGCTCCCATCCATCATGCAGCGCGGCCAGGGCGGGCTCGCTTACCCGATCGTTGAAATAGGGATCGACGCCAATCACCAGCACACGCGGACGCAGATGGTGCTTCACCGCAAGCGCAGAGAAGAACGTCTGCTGGTCCTCATAGCCGAATCCGAGATTAAACTGCCGTAGACCGCGTGCGGCAAAATACGACCGCACTTCGGCCGTGCTGAAAGCAAACATCGTGCGGCTCGACCCAGTAAAGACCACATCGGCTGCCTTCAGGTTGGCAAGCGCCCTGCGCTCGATCCCGAACCAAAACGCAGCATGCTCGAAGTCTCCAAATCGGCGCGCACTACAGTAGCTGATGAACTGATCAGGCTCCGGCGCCGGCTTGCATCCCGCGATCGAGATCCCCCTGCCGCTATATGCGATCGGAGCCGCCAGGCAGCCCGATACAACGATCATGGCAATATAGATCAACAACCGAAGTTTGTGCCCATCACGCACGCACGCGCCCCCTGCCGGCCGGAACAACGGTTAGCAAATACCACATGGTTGGCCGTCACGCGCAAAAAAATCGACTTAAGATTGAATTCAGAGTCTGACGCAATCAATAGCGGTATTTTTATACTTATCTAAGCCGAGTTTCCGACAAGCCGTGGTGAGCTGCCGGAACAAAAAAAGCCCCGCGGCGCGGGGTCGCGGACTTCGTAGTTCGGCGTCGTGCCGTGGGTCGCGGACGGTGGGAGGCACGTCATCGCCTCGCGTAAGGCCGTCTCGATGCGCAACTTTTTTTGGCCTTGCTTTGACGATATGTCGCAGGCGGGGCGCGGCAATGGCCGGCCAACCTTGTTTTCCCTTGACCGTCGGGTTTAGGTTGTCGGCATGATGATGATCCTGCGAAGCGCGACCCTGCTGGCCGCGGCCCTGACGCTGGCGAACTGCTGCATGTCCGGCACCGGCTGCTCGGGACCGCTGGCCTCGGCCGGCGCACCTGCAGCCACGCCGGCGATGGCCGCTGCGCCCGCCGTGATTGCCGCGCAGCCGACGAGCGCTGCGGCCGACTGGGACGGCCGTGTCGCCACCTCCGACGCCGACACCGAGATTGCGACGGAGCCGGACATCGGCACGCCGCGCAAAGGCGCCAAGCGCCGTGGCGACTCGCGGGTCGACGTGATGTCCGCGCAGTCGAGCTCCGGCTATCGGGGCCGGATGAGCTGGGAGGAGGAACAGGCGGCCGACCTCGCCGACGAGGCCCGCCTCAAGCAGAAGCTCACGATCTGCCGGAACTGCAGCGCAACGCAGTAAGCATCTGTCCCGCCGCATTTTTCGGCTGGTCGCGACCGCCGCACGGAACCGGCATGGTGCATGGCGCGGCGGCGCGCTTTCGGACTTGCAGGCCTCGCTTTTGTCGGATTTCCTAATCAAACCTTGACGACTTGGTTCGTCCGTCAGACGCTCGATTTGTGGGCTGGGCGAACAGCGTTCTCTGCTCGAGTTTTCGCCTCTCCCAGTTTTCGGGAGGAGCATCCGAAGCTTTTTCAATTTGGGTGGTTTCGTGATGAATCCGGTGACGCGCGACACCAGACGCTACCCCGAGAAGCTCAGCCCGAGCCCCGTCAAGGGCGCCCAGCCGATCGCGCTCGCAGCCGCGACGCTCGTGGTGCTCGTCGCGGGCATCGGCGGCATCATGTTGTGGCGTGCCCATGGGGGCGCGCCGGAAGCCGAGCGCGGCGCGGTGACGCGGCAATTGCAGGCGCGCACTGTGCAGGCGTCCGAGCAATTGGTGGAGAAGACCAAGGGCCTGGAAGCCACCCAGCAGGAATCGATCGACCAGCTGCAGATGATGCAGGAGCAGATGCAGAGCATGCGCCGCCTGCTCGCCGCCCAGCAGGCCGACACCAAGCGGCTCTCGGACCAGGTCTCGACCTTGAAGGACTCCATCGACGGCCTGCGCCAGTCCTTCGCCAGCACCCAGAGCTCGGAGCAGGCCGCGCCGGCCCCGCGCAACCGCAGCATCCGCGCCCGCGCCCATGCCAGCCGCAGCGGCCATCGGCATCGCCGCAACCGGTCCTGATATGGCCGGTCCTGACACCTGCTCGTAGAATTTCCCGCCGAATTTTCCCGGGCCCCTGTGAAGTGCTTCACAGATTGAAACCTGGAGTCACGCCATCCTGCCTTCACCGGATGGCGAGCCAATTTCAGGATGGCACAGGGCCAATTTCAATATCCGGGGCTGGCAAGGTCGTTGGCGCCATACTGCGCCGACGGCCTTGTTCTTTGTGGGATCGCGTTCGACCGCCCGGAACGGACCCGACTGCCGCGGCTCTCCGGCTGGTGACTTGCTTTTCCCAGCCAATTCTCGGCTCAATGCGCCCGCAAGACGCAGAGGAGCCCCCATGTCCGCCGATCCAGCACTGACCTCCGATGTCATCGGGCTGACCACGGTCGCCCCCTTCTCACGCCGCGGCTTCATGACCGCGTCCGCTGCCGTGACGGCCGGCTACACGCTGGCTGCCGGCCCGGTGCGGGCCGAGGTCATCACCACCGACAGCAATGGCCTGAATGCCGGAGATGCGAAGATCAAGGTCGGCGACCGCGACATGCCGGCCTATTTCGCCCGCCCCGCCAGCGCCAGCAACCCGCCCGTCGTGCTGGTCGCGATGGAGATCTTCGGCCTGCATCAGTACATCAAGGACGTGACCCGCCGTCTCGCCAAGCTCGGCGCGTTGGCCGTGGCGCCGGACTACTACTTCCGCAGCGGGACCGACCTCACCAAGATCACCGAGATCAAGGACCTGCTGCCGATCGTGAATGCCAAGCCCGACGCGGAGCTGATGTCGGACCTCGACGCGACCGTGGCCTGGGCCAAGTCGCAGGGCGGCGACACCTCGCGCCTCGGCATCGTCGGCTTCTGCCGCGGCGGCCGCAACGTGTGGGAATATGCGGCGCATAGTTCGGTGCTGAAGGCGGGCGTCGCGTTCTACGGCCCGCTGATCGATCCGCCCAATCCGGCCTGGCCGAAGAGCCCGACGCAGCTTGCACCCGAGATGAAGGCGCCCGTCCTCGGCCTCTACGGCGAGGCCGACACCGGTATTCCCGTCGCCAGCGTCGAGGCCATGAAGGCCGCGCTCGCCGACAACAAGAAGACCGCGGAGTTCAAGATCTATCCCGGCGCGCCGCACGGCTTCCACGCCGATTATCGCCCCAGCTATCGCAAGGACGCCGCCGAGGACGGCTGGGTGCAGATGCAGGCGTGGTTCAAGAAATATGGCGTGCTGAGCTGACGGCCGCCGCCCGGGCGAGCGAACCGGGGAAGACTGCCCCCGCAAGACGTCCCGCATGTCGCTTGCGCTCATGCGGGCTCGGGGCTGTCGGCGGTTAGCGCAGGCGATGATCGTCGCGACGGATCTTCGCCAGCTGCCTGCCGCCCTGCTCGAGCTCCCAGGCCATCCAGACCAGCGCTGCGCCCAGGCCGACGACGACGCCCATGAAGACCAACGTGAGTTCAGGGGATGTGAGTGTGTTCATCATGCCTGGATCCCATGCAAGCGTTGCGCCAGCTACTTCTCCGTTGTGCGCCGCCGATCGGAGCGCCAACAAAAGGTGACGAGATGTCGTTAAGGCGAAGTGACCGGATCGGCCGGTCACCTCGCCCAAGCTTCATTCACACACCTCGACGTTCCGATAGCGCCAGCCGTGCGCCGTGCGCACGCGCTTGCGGGCGACGTAGCAGCCGCCGAGATCTTCGTAGGTGTACGGGTAGTAGTAAGGATAGCCTCCGTAACCGTAGTAGCCGGGATAGCCGAAGCCGAACCCGATTCCGAAGCCTGGACCAAAGCCATGATGATAACCGAATCCGTGATGGAAACCGCCGCCATGAAAGCCGCCCGGCCCGCGCGCCGATGCCATGCCGGGCACCATCGCCGCCGCGATCACGGCACCCACCAGCAATCCCATCAATCTCTTGCGCATCGATCCGTCTCCAAATTCAACCGGCATGACAATGTCATTGCACTCGGTACTCTCAGCCGGATGTCTCTAAGCCGAATTTGGAACGGCGCGGGGGCAACCCCGCTCACATCTGCGCGATCTCGATGTCGTTGCGTGACGTCCGGAGCCGCGGGCAATATTCAGCAACCGCGGCAGATGCTCTTGACCTTCCGGTCGACCGTCTTGTTCTCCTGCTGAATCTGCTCATCGGTCGCATCACCGGCGCGGTTCGGTCCCGTTGCCGCGGTGCCTCCCGCCGCTCCACGACCCGTGCCGGTCGTGACGCCGGAATTGCTCGACCCCGACCCGCTCGCGCCGGAACCGGACGACTGCGCCGTGCCGAGGCTGTTAGTCCCGTTGGTGCCTGCCGCCCCCGGTTGCGACAGCCGCGAGGGATTGTTGCCGCTTCCGGCTCCGTTCTGCGCGTTGCCGAGACCGGCGGCGTCCCCTGATCCTGCGGCGATACCGGTCGTGCCGGTGCCGGCGGCCCCCGCACCCGGCGCGCCGCCGCCAGCGCCTCCTCCACCGCCCGGACCGCCTTGCGCGAACACCGCTGTGGGCGTGCTGAGGCCTGCAATCACGATCAAAGTGCCCAACGAAAATCTGGCCATGTGACCGTCTCCCTTTACGCTTCAACCCGACCGGGCGGACCGCGTTCCGGAACGAATGTTGATCGGAGAGGATTGATGGGGCGAGGAGACCGAGGAGCCGTGCGCAAGCTGATCGCCTTCGACGAGGACACGTTCGGCAAGCTCAAGCAGCTGGGCCGCGATCAGATGCTGAGTCTGCAGGATCTCGCCGACGAGGCGTTCATGGACCTGTTGGAAAAGCACGGCGTACCGGCGGATCTGAAGGACGCGCTGCGCAAGAGCGCTGCGGAGGATGGCGATGGCACAGGCAAGCCTGCGCGCAAACGGAAAAGCGAGACCGACGACAAGTCCAGAAACCAGTCGAAGCGCAAACCGAAGCAGAGAAGCAGGGCATCAGCATGAGCACCGACCCCGATCCTTTCGAGCAGGGCGAGCGCGCCGCGCGCGAGAACATTCCGGCCGAGGCCAATCCCTATCACGACGGCAGCGAGCAGCATGCGCTGTGGGCGAGCGGCCACGAGCGTGTCGCCAGCGCAGCCGAAGCTGGCGAGTCCGAAGGGACGTGAGGGATCTCCGATAGCCCGACAGTTCGATCGGCGGCGAGGTCAGCCGATCTTCTTCAGGCCCTTGGTATAGCGCGGTCCCTTGGCGACATAGGCCTTGGCCGCGATACCCATGCGCTCGACCTGCGCCGGCTCCAGCGTGCGCACGACACGCGCGGGCGCGCCGATGATCAGCGAGTATTCCGGAAAATCCTTGCCCTCGGTGATGATGGCGCCGGCGCCGACGACGCTGCCGCGGCGGATGTGCGCGCCATTCATGATGATCGAGCCCATGCCGATCAGGGCGTCGTCCTCGACCGTGCAGCCGTGCAGGATGACATTGTGGCCGACCGTGACGTTGCGGCCGACGCGCAGCGGAAAGCCGGGATCGACGTGGCAGGTGGCGTTGTCCTGGATGTTGGAGCCTTCGCCGATCTCGATCGAGTCATTGTCGCCGCGGATCACCGCGCCGAACCAGACGGTGACCTCCTTGGCGAGCTTCACCCGGCCGATCACGGTGGCATTGTCGGCGATGTAGTAGTTGCCGTCCGCCGGCAGCTCGGGCGCCTGCCCGTCGAGTTCGTAGATGGCCATCGAGGTCTCCCGTTCGCAGGTGACCTTGGCACAGCCGCCAGAGCGATTTCAAGCAACCGCGGCGGCGGCGCCCGGCACGGGAACTAGGTCAGCACGCCCGCGGCGCGCAGCGTCATCACCACGAAGGTGCCGGACATCATGCTCCAGAAGCCGGCGATGACGGTCGCCAGCATCACGAACTCGAAGCGGCGGCGCTCGATGCGCGCGCCGCGTAGCGTGTTGCGCATGATGATGAAGGGCGCGGCGAACACCAGGAACGGCACCGCGGCGAAGCGCCGGGGCGTGACGCCCTCCTGCAGCAGCTCGAAGCCCGGCGGACGTTCGGCATAGGCCTGATAGCCGCTCGCCAGGGCACCGGCCAAGGCGAAACCGATGAGGAGCGAGAACAGGGAATTGAACGCCTCTGCCGACATCGTACGCACTCACACACTTGCAGAACAGCCCGATGCTGGTTTGGCAAAAAGTGCTCGCGCCCGCCACATTATCCTTAAGGAACGGTTAACGGCGGCCGCAGCCGGTGCGCGGCTCCCTGCAGGTAAGTTTCTGCAGAATGCCGCATCGCCGTGGCATAGTCGCCGCTGATTCGGCCTTGAGATCCCCTGCCCGCCATGACGATGTTTTCGGTCCGCAGTGCCCGCCCTTCGAACGGACATGGCCATGCCGTGCCGATCATCCTGGGCTGCGTGCTGGCGGCGGCGGCGATCGCCCTCGTTGCCTACCTGCTCTGGCCGACCTGGCGCGCCAGCACCTTCAAGGGGCCCGAGCGCCTGCCGGTCAGCATCGGCAGCACCGTGTTCAACGTGCCGGCGGCCGCCATCCGGGTGAAGGTCCAGCGCCACACCGGCCCGCAGGAGCGCGTCGATCTCGGCTTCGAATATCCCTCGCTCACGCCGCCCGAGGCGCCGCATCACGTCAGCGCCGACCAGATCGATCAGGCGCCGCACCCGATCGATCGCATCTTCGTCTCGATATCGGCGCATCACGACGCGATGTCGCCCGAGACGCGACTGAAGACAATCTATCCGCGCTACCTCAATCCAGTTGCCGTGTCGGTGCAGGACGGGCTGAGCATGCGAAGCTTCCGCGCGGGCACACCGTACGACGTGGAGGATCTGTTCACGGCCGAGCAGCCTTTGCTGGTCGCCCGCTGCACGCGTGACGCCGCCACGCCCGGCATGTGCCTCAGCGAACGCCGCGTCGAGGGCGCGGATCTGATCTTCCGGTTTCCGCGCAGCTGGCTGTCACAGTGGCAGGACGTCGCCGCCGCGATGGAGCGGCTGACGGCGCAGATGCATGCGACGAAGTAGTCAGTAGTCAGTCGTAGCCCGGATGAGCGCAGCGATATCCGGGGTCTTTCGCCCAGCGCGTGTGAACCCGCATGTCGCTTGCGCTCATGCGGGCTACGCGCTCTAGGACTTACTCCACCAGATCGTCTTCCAGGATCGCCATCTGGAACTGGAACGAGCGATCGTCGTCCTCGTCGTCGACGAACAGCACGCCGATGAACTCCTCGCCGATATAGACTTCGGCGGAGTCCTCCTTCTTCGGCCGCGGCACTACACGGATCTTGGGATTGCCAAACACGCGCTTCAGATACGCGTCGAGCTTCCTGACTTCCTGAACGTCCACGGTGATCTCCAATCGACAGCGAGGTTTGCGGATGATGAGGACGTTGCAGCGCGAACGTCCGTGTCCTTGTGATTTCGACATTGTGATTTCGACATTCCGGCCCACCGATCGAGGCAAGACGAGCTGGCGATGTCGAACGACCTGAAAGGGACGCCGTGGATCTCACATTCACTCCGCCAAGACAAACGGCGGATCGTCAAATCCACAGACGCCGATGTGTTGGCACGAATTTCCCTGGATGAGAAGGTCTTGACTTCGCTGTCGCCGACGCGCTCGCGGCTCAGATCCCGATCGCGTTGATCATCTGATCCATGGTGCGCGACGGCTCCGCACAACCGGCCTCGCCGACGATCTTCGCCGGCACGCCTGCGACGGTGACGTTGTTCGGTACCGGCTTCACGACGACGGAGCCGGCAGCGATGCGCGCGCAATGACCGACTTCGATGTTGCCGAGAACCTTGGCGCCGGCGCCGATCAGCACGCCGTGACGAATCTTGGGATGCCGATCCTCATTCTCCTTGCCGGTGCCGCCGAGCGTCACGCCATGCAAAATCGAGACGTTGTCCTCGATGATGGCCGTCTCGCCGCAGACGAAGCCTGTGGCGTGATCGAGGAAGATGCCGCGGCCGATGCGCGCCGCCGGATTGATGTCGGTCTGGAACACGGCCGAGGAGCGGCTCTGCAGATAGAACGCGAAATCCTTGCGACTCTTGCGATACAACCAATGCGCCAGCCGGTGCGTCTGCAGCGCGTGAAAGCCCTTGAAGTAGAGCAACGGATCGATGAAGCGCGAGGTGGCGGGATCGCGATCGTAGACGGCGACGAGATCGGCGCGAAACGCATGGCCGAGGTCCGGCTCGTCGCGCAGCGCATCGTCGAAGGTCTGGCGGATCAGGTCGCCCGACAGCGCGGAATGATCGAGACGATCGGCAACCCGGTGCACGACCGAATCCTCGAGCCGGCCATGGTGCAGAACGGTTGAATAGATGAAGGTCGCGAGTTCAGGCTCGCGGCGCACGATCTCTTCTGCCTCGTGGCGGATCCGATCCCAGATCGGATCAAGCGTCGCCAGCTTGCTGCCCTGCTGCGGATTGGTCTGGTGCATAGCCATGGCTGCTTCTCGCAGTTTCAGTGGGCGGGCCTTATAGCACGGCGCTGGGAACGATGTCCTCCGCGGGCTGCGCGAGGCCGGCGATCCATCCCAGCCAGCCCGCCTCCCAGAGAACACGGGATTGAGACATTTCCGTTACGCCCCGCCGGTGACGTCCCGGTTGCGCCGCCATGCCGTTCGGCACCGTGTCGGCTCAAGGTGGGCAGCCGGAACCCGAAATCAAGACGATCGTGGCGGAAGAAGCGGCGGACACCGTGGCTGCGGCAAAAGGAACCACCCGGGCACAGAAGGCCGACCATTCCCCCGTTCAATCCCGGGATCGGCTTTACCATCCATCGCTCTGCGTCTACTAGTGAATATCGCCCTGACCATATTGCGGCCATGGTGCTCCTGATCGGGGGGACACGGGTATCAGTAACACTCAGATCCTGGACGAACGCACGACCGAGGCCGGATCGGCCTGGCTCCCCGTCATCGTCATCCCGCTCTTCCTGGTCGCGCCGGCGCTGTGGAACGGCTACCCGCTGCTGCAGTGGGACACCGGGGGCTACCTCGCGCGCTGGTACGAAGGCTATCTGGTGCCGAGCCGCTCGACCGTGTTCGGGCTCTATCTGCATTGGGGCGAGGGCTCGAGCTTCTGGCTCAATCTTGGTCTGCAGGCGCTGGCAACGCTCTGGATCCTGCAGCTCACCTTGCGCGTGTTGGGACTGGCCCAGCCGCTGCGCCTGCTCTGGATTTGCCTGCTGTTGGTCCTGACCACCGCCCTGCCCTGGCTCGCCAGCATGCTGCTGACCGACATCTTCGCCGGCCTGTCGGTGCTGGCGTTGTACATCATGGTCACGCAGGCACGCCGGACCTCCGTGCTGGAGAAATGCGCGCTGTTCGGCTTCGTGGCCTTCGCCTCCGCCACCCACAGCGCCACGCTCGGCGTCCTGTTCGGCCTGTGCTGCGTCGGCTGGATCGCCTATCCCCGGCTGCGCCGGCAGATCGCGCTCTCGGGCCTCGTCCAGGCCAGCATGACCATCGTCGCGGGGGCGGCGATGCTGCTCGCGGCCAACTTTGCCCTGTCCGGCCAGCTGGCGTGGACGCCGGGCGGCACCGGCGTCGCCTTCGGCCGCATGCTCCAGGACGGTATCGTGGCGCAATATCTGAAGGATCATTGCGCCCGCGAGAAGCTGAAGCTCTGCCCCTATCGCAACGAGCTGCCGCCCACCGCCGACGACTTCCTGTGGGGCAACAGCATGTTCAACAAGCTCGGCCGCTTCGAGGGCATGAACGACGAGATGGGCTTCATCGTGAAGCAGTCGCTCGCGGCCTACCCGCTGTGGCAGGCCAAGGCCGCCGCGGTCGCCACGGCCGAGCAGTTGATACATGTGGCGACCGGTGAAGGCACCAGCGGCTGGGTGCCGCACACCTATGGCATCATCGAGCGCTACATCCCCTCGCAGGTCCGGGAGATGCGTGCGGCGCACCAGCAGCATTGGGAGATCAATTTCGCCGTCGTGAACTGGCTGCACGTGCCGGTCGCGCTGGGCTCGATGCTCGCGGCAGCAGCGATTGCCGCTCACGCGATCTGGCGGCGGCGGCGCGACGACGTCGCCCTGCTCGCCAGCACCGTGACGCTCGCGCTGCTCGGCAACGCCGTGATCTGCGGCGTGATCTCCGGCCCGCACGACCGCTATGGCGCGCGGCTGGTGTGGATCGCCACCTTCACGGCGCTGATCGCAGCCGCGCGCTGGTTCGGCGGCGAGCGTGCGGACGTGCCGACGGCATGAGGGCCCCGCAGCCCGCATGAGCGACAGCCGAAGCCGCGAGGCTTCGGCGAAAGCGACATGCGGGTTCACACGCGCTGCTCCTGAGAACCCGGGGGCGCTCCGCTCGCCCGGGCTTCGCGTTCAGCGCCGCGCCAGGAAATCCACCACGCCGGCCTTGTAGACCTTGTCGCCGACCGCACGCATGTGATCGCGGTTGGGAATGTCGAGCACCTCTGCGCCCGGGATGAGCGCACCGAGCGCGGGCCCCGAGCCCGACACTTCGTCCGTCGTGCCGACCGCGACCAGCACCGGCACCGCGATGCGGCCCGCCTCCTCCCGCGAGATCAGGCCGCGCGAGCCGCGCATGCAGGCGGCCAGCGCCAGGCGGTCCGAGCGGGTCTGGTCGGCGAAGGCGCGGAAGGTGCGGCCGACGGGATCGGTCACGTCGTCGATCGACGGCGCCTCGAGTGCCGAGGCGACGTTCTCGCCGGGGCCGCCGCCCTCGATCATCGCCATGCCGATGCCGCCGAAGATCGCCGAGCGCAGGCGTTGTGGCGTGCTCAAGGCAATATGCGCGGCGATGCGGCCGCCGAGCGAGTAGCCCATGACGTCGGCGCTGGCGAGGCCGAGATGATCCATCAGCGCCGTGACGTCGCTCGCCATCTCCGCGATCGAATACAGCGCGGGATCATACAGCTTGGCCGAATCGCCATGGCCGCGATTGTCGAGCGCGATCACGCGGCGGCCGTCCTTGCGCAATTCGGAGATCCAGGACGGATAGACCCAGTTGACGGTCTTGGTCGAGGCGAAGCCGTGGACGAGCACGATCGGATCGCCCTCCCCCTCGTCGATGAAGGCAATTTCAACAGCGCCGTTGTGAAAGCTCGGCATCGGTCGCGGATCCCGGAATGTGCAAGGATTGATCTTGAGCCGCAGTCTAGCCGCAGGGCGCGGCCGCGACCAGTTCGGGACGGACCGCAGCGGCCTGCATCTGGCGCAGGCGGCGCCGCTTGCTCCGGTCGAGCCAGGCCTGGGTGGCCCGCTCGGCCATCGCCTTGAGCGAGGCGACGAAGCTGAGCAGCGTCATCAACGCGCCGAACAGCCACAGCGCGAGATTGAATGCGCCCGCGGTCAGCAGCAGCGCGCCGCGACCGAGCAGCTTCAGGATCGCGCGGGTCTGCCCGCCCTTGGCCTCGGCCAGGCGGGCCGCACGGGCAATGTCCTTCGGCCCTTCGGCAAGCTTGAGCGAATCGAGCGCGCCACGTGTGCCGGCCGTTTCGGTGATGCGGCCGACATCCTTGGCGAGCCGCACCAGCGCGCCGGCCTTCTCGGCGCGGAACGCAGCCCGGATCGCGGTCGCGGTCTGGCCCGGCCGCAGCACCGAGCCCGAGGCCACCGCCTGCTGCAACAGCGGCGCATCGACCACCTCGCGCGCCGAGCGCCCGGCCCAGGCGGCGAGCCCCTCGCCGAGCCGGCCGACTTTCCGCGCATCCTTGACTAGCGTCAGCCCGGCCCGCACCGGCGCGGCAGTCCCGACCGAGGCATAGGTCGCGGCCGTGACGGCAAGGCCCGCAGTCGCGAGACCCAGCACCAGCCGGTCGGTCTCCTCGCCCATCACCAGATGCTTGCCCTCGCGCACCGCGTCGCGGATGTCGCCGAACACGAAGAGGTCGCCCGCCACGGTGCCGGACAGGCTCGCGACGTCATCGGCCTGGCCGGTGACGAGCCCGCTGGCGAAGCGCTTGGCGACACTCCCCGGCGCCTTCTCGGCGGCCACGGCATCGCTCACCCGCTGGATCAGCGCCTCGTCGAGCGCAACGCGATGATCCTGTGCGAGCGCGACGAAACTCTCGGCCAGATCGGGATCGCCAGCCGCGAGCGCATCCTCGATGTTGCGAGCAATCCGCGCCGGATCGTTCTGCAGAACGGACGCGATCTGAAGCTCCGACAGCCTCGCCGGATCATCCTGCGCCACGATGATGGCTCCGGCCCCATAGGCGTGCGGCCATATCGCAGCGCCGACCGCGGCGCTGACGGCAAGCCCGGCCAGCGCCAGACTGATTCCCAGCTTGATTCGCTTCGAGATCACGCCGCCTTCACGTTTTCGCGGGGACGATGCCGAAAGACATAGGATGTCCCGTGCCTGACACAACGGCCCCGACGAAAGAAGGGCTTCTCGGCGGGCCTGAGTTTGTGTCGAATCCACAGGCCACAACATAACGGCGTGCGTTGCACCAAACGCGGGTTCCCAACACTAGGAATTGGCCTTAAGGCTCAGTATGGTCGCGCCGTTTTCGACGCGTGCGGCCCTGCGACCTCAGTCCCGTCCTGCTCCGTCGTGCTGACCGCATACGCTCCCGTTGCCACGCGAGGTGATACCGATGGCCGATAACATCGTCCCGCATTTCCACAATGATGCCGGTGTCCCCGTCATCGAGATCGGCTCGCATGAGTTCATGTGCGTGGGCGCCAATCCGCCGTTCGATCATCCGCACGTGTTCCTCGATCTCGGCAACGACAAGGAAATCATCTGCCCGTACTGCTCGACGCTGTACCGCTATGCGCCGGACCTCGCCGCGGGCGAAGCGCGGCCGCCGGAATGCGTGCTGAAGGACGTTGCCTGATCGGCGTGTCGTGGCATCGCGTACCGTCTATGTGGCTGGAGCCGGGATTGGCGGCCTGACGGCTGCGCTCGCGCTCGCCACCAAGGGCTTCCGCGTCGTCGTGCTGGAGAAGGCTGAACGGCTCGAGGAAGTCGGCGCCGGCCTGCAGCTGTCGCCCAATGCCAGCCGCATCCTGCTCGATCTCGGCCTGGGGCCGCGGCTGACCGCGCGCGCCGTGGTGCCCGACGCCGTCAGCATCATGAGCGCGCGGGCCGGCGGCGAGATCGCTCGCCTGCCGCTCGGCGAGGCCGCGAGCCAGGCGGCTGGCGCGCCTTATTGGGTCATCCACCGCGCCGACCTGCAGGCGGCGCTGGCCGCGGAGGTGATGGCGCATCCGGACGTCGAGCTGCGGCTCGGCTGCCAGTTCGAGGACGTCGCCGCCCACGCCAAGGGCCTGACCGTCGTGCATCGCCGCGGCAATGAGCGCCGCCAGGACGTGGCGCTGGCGCTGATCGGCGCCGACGGCGTGTGGTCGGCGGTCCGGCACCATCTGTTTCCGCAAGTCCGCGCCGCGTTTTCCGGCCTGATCGCCTGGCGCGGCACGCTCGACGCCCGGCAATTGCCACGCGAATTGACCGCAGCACGGGTGCAGCTGTGGATGGGTCCCGAGGCCCATCTCGTCGCCTATCCAATTTCTGCCGGCCGGCAGGTCAACGTGGTCGCGGTGGTGCCGGGGACCTGGAACCGGCCGGGCTGGAGCACGGAGGGTGATCCGAGCGAGCTGAAGGCGGCGTTCGCCCCACCGCGCTGGCCTGCGACGGCGCGCCTGCTGCTCAACGCGGTCGACGGCTGGCGCAAATGGGCGCTGTTCGGCGTCCCCGAAGGCATCGAATGGACCGACGGCAGCGTCGCGCTGCTGGGCGATGCCGCGCATGCCATGCTGCCCTTTGCGGCGCAAGGCGCGGGAATGGCGATCGAGGATGCGGTGGTGCTCGCCAAGAGCCTGAGCGAGGCACGCCCGGACGGTCCCGGCGCGATCCCGGCTGCGCTCAAACGCTACGCCAAGCTGCGCCGTCCGCGCGTCGGCCAGGTGCAGCGCACCGCGCGCAATCAGGGCCGCCTCTATCACATGACCGGGCCGCTGGCGCTGGCCCGCGACCTCAGCATCAAGGCGCTCGGCCCGCAGCGCCTGTCGGCGCGGCAGAGCTGGATCTACGACTGGCGGCTATAGATTGCCGCTGCGGCTGCGGTCAGTAGACCGAGCCGTCGCGCGGCAAGATCGATGGTGCGCCGGAATTGCTCGAGGCCATCGGCCGCGCATTGCGCGCCGGCTTGACCGGCTTGCCACCCTTCGCGGCCACCGGCGCCGGCGGCGTTTCCACGCATTTGTTGCGGCGCCAGGCCTCTTCGGCGAATTGCGACTGGCCCCTGATGGCGACATAATCGTTGCGATACGCGACCTCGGCGACGATGGCGCCGCCGGCTCCGGTCTCCGCCTTGGCCATCAGGCCCTGCAGCTCGGCCGCGCGCGCCGCGAGCGCCTTGCGCTCGGCTTCGAGCTGCTTGCAGTCGTAGAGATCGTATTTGGCGGGATCCGCGAAGGCCGTCGACACGCTGTCGCTCATGCCTGCGCAGCCTGAGAGCAGCCCACCCAACACGAACAGTCCCGCGGCCAGCGCGAGGCGACGGGAACGAAGGCGATCGGTGGTCATGCAGCCTCGATCATGCGGCGGCCTCGAGACGTCGACGCAATTGTGGGCCGATCGGCCGCGAACGGCGGCAGTGTTCGCCTCTGCGATGGTCTTCGGATTCGTCACGCTCACCTCGCCCAGCGACCGGTCCGCAAGGCATGCGGATCCGAATCGTTTTCTCGTGATGGGTCCGTGCCTTACAACGGCCGCTTCGTCCATGTCTTGCACCACGTGATCCCAGACTTGGCAAAGCGCTTCAACGCGAAGGCATCTCAAAGCAGCTGGTGACGGCCGGATTGAGGCTTTACCAAGGCGCTCTCGCTGGCTTAAGCAGAGGATGAGCTTCAGAACCAAAGTGCAACCTCGTCCGGCCTCGCCGGATGGTGCGCCAGGTCTCTGAAATCAAAGCGCGGACGTGGCGGAATCGGTAGACGCAAGGGACTTAAAATCCCTCGATGGCAACGTCGTGTGGGTTCGAGTCCCACCGTCCGCACCAGCGCTATGCGCGCCTTCCTTGACCGCCCTGCCCGGCTCAGTTCAACGCCGCCAGCCGCTCGAGCTCGGCGAGATCGGTGACCTCCAGCGTGCCCTCCGAGATCGTCAGGATCTTGCGATCGCGAAACAGCGCCAGCACGCGGCTGACATGGACCGATGTCAGGCCGACGGCGTCGGCGATGTGCTGCTGCTTCAAGGGAAACGGATAGCGGTGATTCTGCATAACGCTGTGCGCCGCGACGCGCCGCATCAGGCTGAGCAGCAGATGTGCGATCCGACGCTCGGCCGGACGCTGGCCGAGAACGGTGATGAGCTCGTAGGAGGCCCGGCCGTTGTCGCCGAGCGAGCGGAACACCTCCATCATGACCAGCTCGTCGGCGCGACACTGCTTGCGGACCTCCTCGCCATCGAGCCGGCTGACCTGGACCTGGGTCAATGCCTTGGCCGAGAAGCTCATGCCTTTGGCGAAGATCGCCGCCGGCGAGAAGATGTCGCCCGGCAGCAGGAAGCGCAGGATCTGGCGGCCGCCATCCGACAACTGGATGTAACGGAATGCCCAGCCGGTGCAGAGCACGAGCACTTCGTCGCGCGCCTCGCTCTGGCATTTGATCTGCTGGCCCGCCCGGACGGTGAAGAACTGCTGATGGAGCCGCGGCAGCGCCGACTGCTCGCCGCAGGCATTGAACAGCGCGGCACAGAATCCGGAATTGAGGTGAGTGCAGGAGACGCAGCGGGCGGCTAGATCGGGGTCTGATCGCAGCATCAAGGGGGGTGCTTGTGTCCAATCTGTCCGCAGGGCCGGCTTCGTCGCGCGGCCGTCGGCACGCAGCGGCGGCCGCTCCGAGTGAGCGGATGCCGAAGCCTCCGGCATGCCTGACAGCTAAGATGGAACCGGTCCGCAGCGATATAACTTGGATTAATGACGTGGCTGAAAGTCGCGCATTCGTCCGCCCCGGCGGCCTTCACGGCGCGATCAGTCGTTTGGACGCGGATCTCACGCCCAAGCAATGATCGACGCGGCTGGCGCCTACGCCGCCTGCGCTCGTGCCATCAGCTCCGCCATGGTGGTGGACTTGAAGCTCGGCCGCCCCTCCAGCCGGTCGATCCAGGCGACGAGATTGGAATGGCCGGCGGTCAGCTCCGTCCATTCCGGCGTCAACGACGGGACGCTCGCCTGCGGCGCGGCCTGCAGATCCGCCAGTGACAGATGGTCGCCGACCATGAACGGCTGCTCGCCGAGCAGCCGCGACAACTCCGCGATGACGGCTCTCGCCTGCTGCATCGCGCGTGCGATCGCGGCTTCGTTGGTGGTCGTGCCGAAAAATTGCGGGCCGACGATGCGCTGGAAGATGATGACGTTGCAGACGCCCTGGAACAGGTACTAGTCGCTAGTCCATACGCGCGGCCGGATTGACTTCCTCGTCTACGCGCAGCAGGTTACAACCTTTGCGGGACGAATTGTACTAGCCAAATGCATCGAGTGGTTTTCCATTCGTTCGGGACGTGGGACCGGGGGGCCTCACCTTGCGCACAATTTTGCTTGCTACTGCCTCGGGATTGATTGTTTTTGCATGCGCCGCCAGTAGCTGCGTGCAGGTCCCGCGCCGGGATGGGATCGCTGCCGTGGACGTCAATGCTGTCGTCAAACGGATTAAGTGCGACCTTAACAGGGCTGTTCTGGATAAGGCGTACTCACTCTTCCCGGAAGAAAAGCTACCCGAACGGCGGCAGCCCTTCCTCTTTTTGCGCTCGTGGGCTGCCAAGATTCGACTGACGGTCGCCATTGACGATAGCTTCCAGATCAATCCGGGAGCCTCGTACACGCAGCCACTCCGCACCGTGAACAATGTCGCCCAAACCTTCACGATCGGCGCGGGAGGTGGTTTGACGACGCAAGCGATCAGGCAGGAGGACGTAGAGTTTCTTATGTCGTTCAGGGATCTCGATGCGGAGAACGACAGCGGACGTCTGAAGACCGGGCTCTACGACTTCTGTCGTCCCGATCCTGGATTGCTGCTCGAGAGCGATCTGGGTTTAGACCGCCTCATTGACGCGGCTCTCAAGCCGGTCGAGACCGGCGTTTTGAGACCGGGCAACAATTTTGGACCGGGCGCATCGCCGCCGCCTGCCATTCCCAAACTGGACCTCCCGACAATCGTTGCCGAACGGCGAAAGGTCGATCCGAAGGCCATACCTGAGGATTCCATACGAACCATTGCGGCCCAGTCCGAAAAGATGAGGCAATTTTCAACTCAGCTCATTCAGAAATTCAACATTCCTGAACTGGCGGATAAGACCACCAAGGAGCTGACGGAGGCACCGTCGCCGAAGAATGAAAGCGCGGAACGGATCAAACAGATTCTTGCGAACTCGGCCGAAGCCACCCGCATCGAGACGAAGACACAGGCCATCATAAACAATGTGGTGAAGCCTCGTTACAGTATTGCGCAGGGAGCGCTCGACGGATCGTGCCTAAAGCCGGTCGCTGAAGCGCAGTTTGAGGCCATTGCACAATCAGCCAACGTTTCGACGTTCGTTATCAATATCGACAAGGCGGCCGAACTCACTTCTGATCATCCGAGCGCAGCGCCTCCATCTAAAGCGGACGAGGAAAGATTGAAGGAAGCCGCGGAGCAATCCGCGGCTGATCTCAAGAAATTGATTGAGGCCCGCGACAAGGTCGTCGTCGCCACGAATACGATGAGAGACGCCATGCTCACCTGTTTGGTTGAGACGAAGAAGATACAGGAGGAAAAGAAGAGAGAAGGCCCGGCGGTCTTCGATCCGGTGTCAACCATAAGTGAAACAGTCAATTTCTATATAACGCTGACGGGAAGCGTCACACCGACCTGGAAATTGGTGCGGGTGACGGCACCCACCTCGGGAAATTTCCTCTCAGGCACGCGCAAGGATACAAATACTCTGATACTAAGTATGGGTCGACCGACACCTGGATCCAGCGCCGGACCTACGTCCGCCATCGACCAACAAATTCTCTATTCGATACTCGGACAGGCGATCCCAGCATCGAGGCCGTAGCGCCATTTCTCACGCGCCAGCTTACCATCGCGACGCAGAGTGTCGTTAATAGCCCTCGATGGCCAGCGTCGTAGCGATCGCGCCAATAGATGAACCGGGTGCGGGGTCGCCTTCACCTCACCGAAAACCCATTCTGGCGTGCTCCTATTGCGTCTCAAACCCATTGCACTCGACGTCACTCCTTTGGAATGACTTTGACCTCTTTCAGTAAACTTTGCAGTTTGCCTTGTCCGCCGAGCCAACAAATATCTGCAATGTCTTTTCGGGGTCCGCGTACGTTCGCAAGATCGAATCTCGCCATCGATACCGGCCGTGGCGCTCAGCTTGCTCTTCGTCAAATCTGGATATCCGACTGTCCTCGCTGCGTACTTGTCCAACTCTTCTTCACACTTTACGCGCGGATTGTAGAGAGCAAGCCGCACCAGTCCAATGCGCTTCTGCAGCGCATCGCCAAACGGCGAGACATATTGCGCATCCCATATCGGGAAGGATTCGGGATGCTCCATGAAGACCCCTTACGGAAACTCCGATTCGTCGCTGAGCTGTCGATCAAGGCCCTCCTTATTGGCGCCACGAAACCAAGGGGGAACGAACTCTTCAACAGGCTGCCCCCGGAACCTCTCCCCCGGCCACATCACCGCGCGAGCGCGGCGACAATCAAGGTGAGAACTCCGCGACGATGAGGATGAGAGAGCCGACCTGGCGAAAGAGAAAGAGCAGTCCTGCAGCCTCGTTCAGGAGGCCGATACGGCCCGGCTTTGTCCCGAACAGGACAGCGGACTCGGATCAGCGGCGCGATACAAGCTGACGCCCGCCTGATTCGACGTGAACGCAACGTCGCTCCATCAGTATCTGATCTGCAGTGATCTGATCTACGGCTCCGGCGTGGGGCAAGCCCTGCTCGCCGATGACGGCGCGACCGGCGGCTTGTTCCGCGGCGGCAGGCCCGCTCGGCTCGTCGCACCTAAACGACCTGCGGAGGCTACGCCGCCTGCGCTCGCGCCGTCAGCTCCGCCATGGTGGTGGATCTGAAGCTCGGCCGCGTCTCCAGCCGGTCGATCCAGGCGACGAGGTTGGGGTGGCCGGCGGTCAGCTCCGCCCATTCCGGCGTCAACGACAGAAAGCTCGCCTGCGGCGCGGCCTGCAGATCCGCCAGTGACAGATGGTCGCCGACCATGAACGGCTGCTCGCCGAGCAGCCGCGACAACTCGGCGATGACGGCTCTCGCCTGCGGCATCGCGCGTGCGATCGCGGCTTCGTCGGTGGTCGTGCCGAAGAATTGCGGGCCGACGATGCGCTGGAAGATGATGACGTTGCAGACGCCCTGGAACAGGTACCAGTCGCTGATGTTCATCACCTGGTCCATACGCGCGGCCTGCCTGACGTCCGCGGGCGTCAGGGCCGGCTCGGGCAGCATGCGGTCGAGATAGCGCAGGATCGCCTGGGTCTCGTACAACACGAAGCCGTCATGCTCGAGCACCGGCACGCGCCCGAAGGGATGACGCGCCAGATGCGCCGCTCCCTTGGAGTCCCCCGGCGCCAGCGCGGCGAGCCGATACGGCGCGCCCTTCTCCTCCAGCGCGATCAGCACGCTGCGCCCGAACGGGCTTCCCGGCACGGAATGGACCACGAACTCGGACATCACGGTCTCTCCACTCTTATGATGATTTGCTCAGGATGACGTCGGCGGCCGCTCGGCCTCGGCCACGAAACGCTGCAGCAGCCCCGGCCAGCCGCCTTCGACGTCCCGGCGCATCGATGCGCCGGCCTCGCCGCCCATGGTTTCGAACTTGTGGTGCAACAGCTCGACGCGGGTCACGTCCGCGCCTTCGACGACGAATTGCACATCGACCTCCGAGCGCATCGCCGCGTCCGGCTTCCACTGCGCATCGATCTGCCACAGCATGACGAAGCGATGCGGCGGCTCCCATAGCGTGATGGTCGCGACCGTGGTCGCCGTGCCGTCCTCAGCGATCTCGAGCCAGCGACCGCCGAGCTTCGGCTCCAGCAGCACCTTCTCGATCGGCTTGCGGCCGACCCCATGCGTATGCGGCCACCAGCGCGTCAGGCCGCGCGTGAAAACGTCGAACGCATGGTCGATCGGCGCCCGGACATGGACGAGCTTCCGAACCGGCGCGATCACGGCACCCTCACTCATCGATCCTCCCTTTCGTCTGCCGATGCGTGCGCTCCGCCTCGATCTTGAAGGCGAGCAGTGCGTCGTCCCAGAAGCTGTCGAGCCAGTCGCGGAGCTCGGCCAGCCCCTCACGGCGCAACGAGTAAATGCGCCGCACGCCTTCGCTGCGCTCCTCGACCAGCCCGGCATCCTTCAGCACCTTCAGATGCTGCGATACTGCCGGCCGCGACACCGGCATCCCGGCCGCAATCGCATGGACCGGGCGCGGCCCGCCGCGCAGCCGCTCGAGCACTTCCCGCCGCGTCGGGTCCGCCAACACGTTCAGCGCCGTTCCGTAAGCCATAGCTTACTGTAAGCCGCGACTTACATAATGGTCAAGGGCGGCAGGTCGGGGAACGCGAGAGCCTGATCCAGCAGATCTCGCCACCACCGGTTGCAGGAAGAAACCCGCCATTAACCACAACCGACGAGGGTGGAACCAACGGCCGCCGGCGTCCGGGCCGGTCACTGCGTGTGACCTCGCTCAGGCCAGCCGGGCTCGCCATCAATGAGAGGCACGATGCTGGGATTCCGCCGAAAGAACGAACCATCGGACGCCCCGCTTGCGTCCGACACCTCCGCACACGACGCCTTCCAGGACGCGCTGGCGCAGTGCCTCGGCGACTGGGCGGACGGCAAGCTCAATCGCGATATCGGAGGCGTCGATGCTGCCGCGCTGCGCGCCAAGCTCAAGCCGCAACTGATCGAGGCCATCCATCGTCTCGGCACCGCGCTCGCGGCCCGCGCGTCCCAGGATCTCGATTCGGTCGTCGACCTCTGCATCAACAGCAACGAAGCCTCGATCAGCGCGGCGCGCCTGATCGGCGCCTCCAACAATCAGTCCGAACGCTGCCAGAGTCTCGCTTCCGCATCGGTCGAGATGCAGGCCTCCGTACACTCCATCCGGTCGACGTCGACCGAAGCCGCCGCCGAGGCCGCCGCGACGCGCCGGGCCGTCGAGAACAGCGTGACCGCGGTACAACGGACGTTGCAGACGATGAACGGCATCGCCAGCTCCGTGCGCGACACCTCGGCGAAGATCGCCGATCTCAGCGCCGCCTCCGCCGAGATCGGATCCATCGTCGGCACCATCGACGCAATCGCCAATCAGACCAACCTGCTGGCACTCAATGCCACCATCGAGGCGGCGCGCGCCGGCGAATTCGGCAGGGGCTTCGCGGTGGTCGCAGCCGAGGTCAAGAACCTGTCGCAGCAGACCACCAAGGCGACCGAGGACATCAAGGGTCGCATCGAGCGGCTGCAGGCCGAGATGAGCGGCATCGTCGAGGCCATGGCCGGCGGCGCCAAGGCGGTCGAGGTCGGCATGTCCGAGATGAACGATCTGGCGCAGGCGATCGATCAGGCCGGCACCCGGACCGCGGTGGTCAGCACCAAGATGGACGAGATCTCCGGCATTCTCGCCGAGCAGTCCGCCGCAACCGACGAGGTCGCGCAGGGCATCACCATCATCGCCGATCTCGCGACCGCCAATGCCAACGAGGTGATGTCGCTCGCGGACACCATGGGCAAGACGGGCGCAAAGGTCGGCAAGATGCTGGGCGAGATCGCCAAGCTCTCGCTCGACAACCAGGTGGTGAGATTGGCCAAGGCCGATCACGTGATCTGGAAGAAGCGGCTGGTGGACATGTCGGTCGGCCGGCTGCAACTTCGCGCCGACGAGCTCTCCGATCATCACACGTGCCGGCTCGGCAAATGGTACTATGGCGAAGGCGGCCAGCGTCTGGCCGGCGATCCGGCATTTCGCAACCTCGAACGCCCTCACGAGGCGGTGCATCGCCACGGCAAGGAAGCCGCGCGCCTGTTCAGCTCAGGGCGCATCGATGAAGCCCTCAACGAGATCGGCAAGGTCGAGGTCGCTTCCAGCGAGGTGTTGGCGGCGCTGGACGAGATCAGGGCCTCATAGCTACGAGGCTGCTGCCGACGTCACGTCACTCCATCCGCGCGTCATCCGGGGCGTGCGCAGCACGGGCCCGGAATCCATAGCCACAGGACAGAGCGTGGTGCGAGATGGCCGTGGCGCTTGTCTTCGCCACATGACGGCGCGTGGATATGGATTCCGGGCTCATCGCTGCGCGATGCCCCGGAATGACGGCGAGAGAGCCGGCCCCGTCGGCAGTCGCGTAGCCCGGATGAGCGCGGCGACATCCGGGTCTCCTCCACAGCGCGTTTGAACCCGGATGTCGCTATCGCTCATCCGGGCTGCGGCTACGGGCCGCGGCCGACATCTCGTCACTCGCTCTTGTCGACGTTCCAGAACACCGGCACGGCCTGCCCTTCCAGGACGCCGGTGATCGATTTGCGCCAGGCGCTCGGCATGAACCATTGGCCGAGCGGCACGTAGATCACCTGGTCGTACACCTCCTGCTGAATCTGGGCGGCGATCCGCTTCTGGTCCTCCGGCTTCGTGGCCTTGGCGAAGGCGTCGCGCAGCTCCTCCATCTTGGGATCGTCGGGCCAGCCGAACGGGCTCTTCTGGCCGCGTGCGCCGACGAAGGTGCTGCCGATCGGATTGCCGGAGTCGGCGATCACCGAGTTGGTGAAGAACATGTTCCAGCCGCCCTCCTTGGGCGGCTTCTGGCTGGCACGCCGCGTCACCACGGTCTGCCAGTCCGTCGTCTGCAGATCGACCTTGAAGCCGGCCTCGCGCAACAGCTGCGCGGCGACCACCGGCTGCGCCTTCAGGGTGATCGCATCGCCCGGCGCGAGGATCACGACGGGCGTACCGTCGTAGCCGGCCTCGGCCAGCAGCTTCTTGGCCTGCTCCATGCCGTTGCCCTTCACCAGCGTCTCCGAGCCGATGTCGGATTCGAGCGGCGTGCCGCAGCCGAACACGGCGCCGCAGATCGTGTAGTACTTGGCGTTACCGACGAGCGCGTCGAGCACATCCTTCTGGTTCAGCGCCAGGAACGCCGCACGGCGGATCTTCACATTGTCGAACGGCGGAAACAGGAAGTTCATGCGTCCCAGGGTCTGGTAGCCGAACTTGTTCAGCACGTTCATCGAAAGATCGGGATTAGCGGCGAGCACCGGCTCGAGGTCGAGCGGCGGGAATTCCATGAAGTCGATGTCGCCCGCCTGCAGCGCGTTGACCGCGGTCTGCGCATCGGGCATCGAGACCCACTCGACGCGGTCGACCTTCACCACCTTGCCGCCGGCCGTCCAGCTCGGCAGCTCCTTGCGCGGCACGTAGTCGGCGTTCTTCTCATAGACCGCCTTCACGCCCGGCTGGAATTCCGCCTTGACGAACTTGAACGGTCCGGAGCCGATCTGCTCCGAAATCTGCTGGTTCGCGGGCGTCTCGGCGAGACGCTTCGGCATCATGAACGGCACGTAGGAGGACGGCTTGCCGATCGACTCCAGCACCAGGCCGTAAGGCTCCTTCAGCTTCAAGGTGATGGTCTTGGCATCGGTGGCCTCCAGCGAGGCCGTGGCCTCCATCAGCTTCTGGCCCATGCTGTCGTTGCGGCTCCAGCGCTTCAGCGAAGCGACGCAATCCTCGGCGGTGACCGGCGCGCCGTCGTGCCACTTCAGGCCATCGCGCAAGGTGAAGGTGTAGGTCAGCTTGTCGTCCGAGACCTTCCACTCCGCCATCTGCGGCTGGACCTGAAACTTGGCGTCGGTCCCGAGCAAGGTGTCGTACACCATGTAGCCATGGTCGCGCGTGATGTAGGCCGGCGTGAACACGGGATCGATGACGCGCAGATCCGAATGCATCACCGCCGTGATCATCTTCTTGCCGGCGGCGAGGGCCTGGGTCGTTACGCCCGCCATCGACACGGCCATGACCGAGGCGACGAACCATGAAACGAGCGCGGATGAGGTCCGGCGCGAAGTATGTGACATGCGATCTCTCTTGGCGTGGCTTCCATCCGAGGGCCCTGATACCGATCAAGGCCTGACGAGGCGTCTTGCGTCGCGTCTGCAAACGCGGAGCAAAGAGTCTCGGCAAGGAGACTTGCAGCAGTTCCATCGCAGGTCAATCGCCATGGGCGCATGGGTCACCGCATCGCACGGATGCACATGGCGCGGCTGCGACGATGGCGTCCCGCCATCTGGAACTCGGCTGCACCTGGTCCGTTATGCGCACCAGCAAGGAGCTTGACGATGCCGAATGAAGTCACCGAACCGCGGGATAATGGCCGACGTCCGACCGCACCTATCCGCACCGGCAAGACGCCACCCCAGGATCAGACCAGCCCGCCCTTGATGGTCGACGGTCTGGAAGCGGTCCGCGATCCGCACTGCTGACGCGCGGCTCATGCACAAGGCGAGCGCAAGAACAAGAGAGAGACGCGGCGAAGTCTCCGCTTCACCGCGTCTCTCGTTGCGTCACGAGTTCGGCGCGCGGCCTTACTCGCTCTTGTCGACGTTCCAGAACACCGGCGTGGCCGGGCCGTCGAGCACTCCGGTCAGCGACTTCCGCCAGCCGCTCGGGAGCAAATACTGGCCGAGCGGGATGTAGATCACCTTCTCGTAGTTCTGCTTCTGGATCTCGGTGGCGATCTTCTTCTGCTCCTCCGGCGAGGCGGACCGCGCATAGGCGTCGCGCAGCTTCTCGATCTCGGCATCCTCGGCCCAGCCGAACCAGCCGCCCTTGGTGCCGCGGCCGCCGATCGACACGTTCGCCACGGGATTGGCGACGTCGGCGCCGACCCAGTTGGTGAAGAACATGTTCCAGCCGCCCTCCTTCACGGGCTTCTGGCTGGCGCGCCGTGTCACCACCGTCTGCCAGTCGGTGGCCTGCAGGTCGACCTTGAAGCCGGCCTCGCGCAACAGCTGCGCCGCCACCACGGGCTGCGCCTTCAAGGTGGTGACGTCGCCCGGCGCCATGATCGCGATCGGCGTGCCGTCATAGCCGGACTCGGCAAGTGCCTTCTTGGCTTCCGCCATGCCGTTGCCCTTGATCAGCGTCTCGGCGCCGACATCGGTCTCGAGCGGCGTGCCGCACACGAACACGGCGCCGCAGATCTTCTGATACTTGTCGTTGCCGACGAGCGCGTCGAGCACGTCCTTCTGGTTCAGCGCGAGGAAGGCCGCGCGGCGCACCTTCACGTTGTCGAACGGCGGGTTGAGGAAGTTCATGCGGCCGAGCGTCTGGTAGCCGAACTTGTTCAGCACGTCGATCTTGAGCTCGGAGTTCGACTCCAGCACCGGCAGCATGTCGTAGGGAAGGTTCTCCATGAAGTCGATGTCGCCCGATTGCAGCGCGTTCACCGCGGTCTGTGCGTCCGGCATCGTGACCCACTCGACGCGGTCGACCTTCACCACCTTGCCGCCGGACGTCCAGCTCGCCGGCTCCTTGCGCGGCACGTAGTCGGTGTTCTTCTCGTACACCGCCTTCACGCCCGGCTGGAATTCCGCCTTGACGAATTTGAACGGGCCCGAGCCGATCTGCTCGGAAATCTGCTGGCCCTGCGGCGTCTCGGCGAGACGCTTCGGCATCATGAACGGCACCAGCGAGGACGGCTTGGCGATCGACTCCAGGACGAGTCCATAGGGCTCCTTCAACTTGAGCACGATGGTCTTGGCATCGGGCGCCTCCAGGCTCGCCGTGAAGTCCATCAGCTTCTGGCCCATGCCGTCGTTGCGGCCCCAGCGCTTCAGCGAAGCAACGCAGTCCTCGGCGGTCACCGGCGTGCCGTCATGCCATTTCAGGCCGTCGCGCAGGGTGAAGGTGTAGGTCAGCTTGTCGTCGGAGACCTTCCAGTCCGCCATCTGCGGCTGGACCTTGAAATTCGAATCGGTCGCCAGCAGCGTGTCGTAAACCATGTAGCCATGGTCACGGGTGATGTAGGCCGTCGTGAATCCGGGATCGATGACGCGCAGATCCGAATGCATCACCGCCGTGATCGTCTTCTTGCCGGCTGCGATGGCCTGGGTGCTCAGCGCCGTCGAGAGCGAAAGCACGGAAACGGCGAGGCTCGTCGCGAGCGTCAGACGTTTCCAGCGCGGGCTGTGGAACATTACGAGGTCTCCTGAGTGGATGGTTTGACCTGAAACTGATCAGATCCAGATCATTCGTTGGGCGTGCAGATCAATCCTTGTGCGAACTAACATGCTGTAAGTCGCAAGCTTTCGACAGTTGCAGAGGTCGCCTTTCGCGTCAATCCGCATTCAGCGCATGCGGCCCGTGGCTGACAATGCCGTTAACGTCTGCATAGCTTTCGCTTTACAAAGCGCGCCCGCCTGCGTCTCGTGTCATGAGATCGCGACAATGCCTTGAGAGAGCACCAATGAATCCAGCCCATCTTCCCTTTGATACCGAAATCATGCTGCAGGGCTTGCGCGGCTGGGTCGAGTGCGAAAGTCCGACCTGGGACGCCGCCGCGGTGGAGCGCATGCTGGATCTCGCCGCGCGCGACATGGCGATCCTGGGTGCGACGATCGAGCGCATCGCCGGGCGCCAGGGTTTCGCCGGCTGCGTGCGCGCCCGATTCCCGCACCCGCGGCAGGGTGAGCCCGGCATCCTGATCGCCGGCCACATGGATACCGTTCACCCCGTCGGCACGCTGGCCAAGCTGCCTTGGCGCCGCGAGGGCAACAAATGCTATGGGCCCGGCATCTGCGACATGAAGGGCGGCAACTATCTCACGCTGGAAGCGATCCGCCAGCTGATCAAGGCCTCCATTGCGACGCCGCTGCCGATCACCATCCTGTTCACGCCGGACGAGGAGGTCGGCACGCCTTCGACCCGCGACATCATCGAAGCCGAGGCGCAGCGCAACAAATACGTGCTGGTGCCCGAGCCGGGCCGTCAGGATAATGGCGTGGTGACCGGCCGCTACGCCATCGCCCGCTTCAATCTCGAGGCGATCGGGCGCCCGAGCCATGCCGGCGCGCGGCTCGGCGCGGGTCGTTCCGCCATCCGGGAAATGGCGCGACAGATCCTCGCCATCGACGGCATGACAACGGAGGACTGCACCTTCTCCGTCGGCATCGTTCATGGCGGCCAGTGGATCAACTGCGTCGCCACCACCGCCACCGGCGAAGCGCTCAGCATGGCGAAGCGGCAGGCCGACCTCGATCGCGGCGTGGAGCGCATGCTGTCCCTGTCCGGCACCGCCGACGACGTGACCTTCAAGGTGACGCGCGGCGTGACGCGGCCGGTGTGGGAGCCGGATTCCGGAACCATGGCGCTGTACGAGAAGGCGCGCGGCATCGCCGAGCAGCTCGGCATGGCGTTGCCGCACGGCTCGGCAGGCGGCGGCTCGGACGGCAACTTCACCGGCGCGCTCGGCATTCCGACCCTCGATGGCCTCGGGGTGCGCGGCACCGACATGCACACCCTGAACGAGCACATCGAGATCGACAGCCTCGCCGAGCGTGGCCGCCTGATGGCGGGGCTGCTCGCGACCCTGGCGTAGGATTGCCTCCGGGCAAGATCTCGTAGCCCGCATGAGCGCAGCGTCATGCGGGGTCATCGCCGCAACGCGCGAGACTCCGGGGTCGCTTCGCTCTCCCGGCTACGCACCGCCTGCTGCGCAGCAGCACGGTTTCATTTTCCGGGACCAGCACGGTGAGTAGACAACGGCTCCACGGCGCGCGCATGATGGCATGCGGCTTGCAAAGTTTCCGCGCGAAGGTTCGCCGCAAAGTGCTGCGACTTTGTTCGCAAATGCGACGGTTCGCGCGGATCACGAACACCGTGTCGTCCCGTGTGCACGAGCAGATGAGCGAACACCGGAGACCTTGAAAGCGATGGATATCGGTGACATGCACACTCTCTCACGACGTTGCGCGCGTCGCCCCAGCACCATGAAGGCGGTTCTCTCGAGATGATCGGTTATCTGCTTCGCCGCATCCTCGCATCCATCCCCGTGATGGGCGTGGTGGCGCTGTTCGTCTTTCTCCTGCTGCGGCTGACGCCGGGCGATCCCGCCGCGATTCTCGCCGGCGACAACGCGACCCCTGAGCAGCTCGAGCGCATCCGCACCACGCTCGGACTGAACGAGCCGCTCTACATCCAGTTCTTCACCTGGATCAATCAGCTGCTGCATGGCGATCTCGGCGTATCGCTGATCTCGAAGGTGCCGGTGCTGCAGATGATCGGCCAGCGCATCGAGCCGTCGATCTCGGTCGCGATCTCGACCATCATCCTGTCGATCCTCGTCGCCGTCCCGCTCGGCGTCATCGCGGCCTGGAAGCACGGCACCTGGATCGACCGTTTCGTGATGGCGCTTTCGGTGATCGGCTTCTCGGTGCCGGTATTCGTCATCGGCTACATCTTGATCCAGTTGTTCGCGATCAACCTGCGCTGGGTCCCTGTCCAGGGCTTCAAGAGTCTCAGCGCCGGCTTCGGCCCGTTCTTCGAGCGCATCATCCTGCCGACCTGCGCTTTGTCCTTCATCTACGTCGCGCTGATCGCGCGCATGACGCGCGCCGCGATGCTCGACGTGCTCGGCGAGGACTTCGTGCGCACCGCGCGCGCCAAGGGCGTCAGCGAGATCGCGGTGCTGTTGCGCCACGCATTGCGAAATGCGGCCGTGCCCGTCATCACCGTGATCGGCTCCGGCTTCGCGCTGTTGATCTCCGGCGTCGTGGTCACCGAGAGCGTGTTCAACCTGCCCGGCATCGGCCGCCTCACCGTCGACGCCGTGCTGGCGCGCGACTATCCGGTCATCCAGGGCATGATCCTTCTCACCTCGTTCATCTATCTCGCGGTCAATCTCCTGATCGACCTCGCCTACACCCTGCTCGATCCACGCATCCGCTACTGAGGCCCTCATCCGATGGCGATCGTTACCACCCCTGAGCCGTCGATCCCGGTCACCACGCGACTGGGTCCCCGGTTCGGCTTTCTCACCTCGACCCCGATCATCGCCGTGGCGACCGTCTGCCTGTCGCTCATCGTGCTGATCTCGATCCTGGCACCGCTGCTGGCGCCGCACGATCCCGTGCTGCTCGCTCCGGCGCAGCGGCTCAAGCCGTCGAGCGCGCAACACCTCCTCGGCACCGACGCCTATGGCCGCGACCTGTTGTCGCGCACGATCTATGGCGGCCGCATCTCGCTTCTGGTCGGCGTCGGCGCCGCGATCATCTCGATCGCGATCGGGCTCGTGATCGGCCTCGTCTCCGGCTTCTTCCGCTGGGTGGACGCCATCCTGATGCGCGTGATGGACGGCCTGATGGCGATCCCGAGCATCCTGCTCGCCATCGCCGTCGTCTCGCTGTCGGGCGCCAGCGTCGGCACCGTGATGATCGCGATCACCATCGTCGAGATCCCGCGCGTCGCGCGCCTGGTTCGCTCGGTCGTGCTGACGGCACGCGAGGAGCCCTATGTCGAAGCTGCGATTTCATTGGGCACGTCGATGCCCAAGATCATGTGGCGGCATCTGATGCCGAACACGATCGCGCCGCTGATCGTCCAGGGCACCTACATCTGCGCCGCCGCCATTCTCACCGAGGCGATCCTGTCGTTTCTCGGCGCCGGCATCAGCCCGGAGACGCCGACCTGGGGCAACATCATGGCCGAGGGCCGCTCCTACTTCCAGATCAAGCCATCGCTGATCTTCTGGCCCGGCCTGTTGCTGTCGATCGCCATCCTCTCGATCAACCTGATCGGCGACGCCGCGCGCGACGCGCTCGATCCGCGCATGAAGCAGCGCGAGGCCGGCAAGTGACGGCTATGCCTGGGGCGAACCGAAAAACGACGACGTCATTCCGGGGCGCGTCGGAGACGCGAACCCGGAATCTCGAGGTTCCGGGTCTGGTCCTTCGGACCATCGCGGAACGACGACACAGAGAGCTTTGAAATGACCGACACCATCCTCGACATCGACAATCTCGTCGTCACCGTCGGCAAGACGAAGAACCCGAACGGCCCGCGCATCATCGACGGCGTCTCGATCAAGGTCGAAAAGGGCGAGACGCTCTGCGTCGTCGGCGAAAGCGGCTCCGGCAAATCGGTGACGTCGCTGACCACCATGGGCCTGTTGCCGAAGAACGCGCTGCATGCCGTCGGCGGCAGCGTCAAGCTGGTCGGCGAAGAGCTGCTCACCGCGAGCGATCGCCGGCTGCGCGAGCTGCGCGCCACCCGGATGGCGATGATCTTCCAGGAGCCGATGACCGCGCTCAATCCGGTCGTGCCGGTGGGCCGCCAGATCGACGAGGTGCTGCGCGCGCATACGTCCCTCGATGCGCGCACGCGGCGCAAGCGCATCCTCGACATGATGGAGCAGGTCCACCTGCCCGACGTCGAGCGCATTTTCGGCTCCTATCCCCATCGCCTGTCCGGCGGCCAGCGCCAGCGCATCATGATCGCGATGGCGCTGGTGCTCGAGCCGAAACTCCTGATCGCCGACGAGCCGACCACCGCACTCGACGTCACCACGCAGAAGCAGATCCTCTCGCTGATCCGCGAGTTGCAGCGCGATCACGGCACCGCCGTGCTGTTCATCACCCACGACATGGGCGTGGTCGCCGAGATCGCCGATCGCGTCTCGGTGATGCGCCAGGGACGCTTGGTCGAGACCGGCGCGCTCGACAAGATCCTGCGGGCGCCCGAGATGGACTACACGCGCAACCTGCTCGCTTCCGTGCCCAGCCTGATCCCGCGTCCGCCGCGGCCGGACAGCACCGAGCCGGTGGTGCTGGAGACCAACGAGCTCGGCAAGGTCTATCGCGAGCGTTCGTTCCTCGGCAAAGCGCGCGAAGTCGTCGCCGCGCAGAACGTCACGCTCACCCTGCGCAAGGGCCGCACGCTCGGCATCGTCGGCGAAAGCGGCTCCGGCAAGTCGACGGTGGCCCGCTGCATCGTCCGGCTGATCGATCCGACCTCCGGCGGCGTCCGCCTCGCCGGCCATGAGATCTCGATCCTGACCCGCCGGCTGCTGCAGCCGCATCGCAAGCGGATCCAGATCGTGTTCCAGGATCCCTACCGCTCGCTCAACCCGCGGCTGACCGTCGGTGAAAGCATCGCCGAGGGACCGGTCAACTACGGCACCTCGCATGACAAGGCGATGGCGCGGGCGCGCGAGCTGCTCGAGCTGGTCGGCCTGCCCGCGGACGCGATCTCACGCTACCCGCACCAGTTCTCCGGCGGCCAGCGCCAGCGCATCGCTATCGCCCGCGCGCTCGCGCTCGATCCCGACGTGCTTGTCGCGGATGAAGCGGTGTCTGCGCTCGACGTCTCGGTACAGGCGCAGGTGCTGGAGCTGCTCGACGAGATCCAGCGCCGGCTCGGCATCGCCATCCTGTTTATCACGCATGACCTGCGCGTTGCCGCGCAGATCTGCGACGACGTCGTCGTGATGCAGAAGGGGCGCATCGTCGAACAGGGTCCGGCCGGCGAGATCCTGACGCATCCGAAGGAAGCCTACACGCGCGCGCTGCTCGAAGCGGCGCCGGGACGGAACTGGGACTTCGCCAACTTCCGGCCGGTGTCGGAAGCAGTGGCGTAGCAACGCCACCCACCGCCGTCGCGGCAAGCGGTGAAGCAATCCAGACTGGATATCTAGACGGATCCTGGCTTGCTTCGCAGCGAAGCAATCCAGGCGGCCCGGGGACTCTGAACTGCGTCGCTGAGCCGGCAAGGACCCACGACGAGACGCCACCGCGCCAACGCGCCGTCATCGTGGCCCGCATGCAAAACGGCATCGCTCGATCGCTTGCGTGGGCCGCGATACGCGGTCTAACGTCATCGCACCACCAACAGCCTGAGGCGGAGTGATGACGCGCGTCGCGATCGGCGGCTTTCTGCACGAGACCAATACATTCGCACGGACGAAAGCGGACTACGACGCGTTCATGCATGGCGGCGGCCGCGCCTCGATCGCCGATGCGGCCTCCGTGCTCACGACGATGCGCGGCATCAATGCCGGCCAGGCCGGCTTCATGGCGGTCGCGGAATCCTACGGCTGGGACGTCGTGCCCACCATCGCCTGCGCGGCGAGTCCCTCGGCGCATGTCACCAGGGACGCGTTCGAGCGCATCACGACCGTGATGGTCGAGCGCATCAAGGCCGCCGGCCCGCTCGACGGCGTCTATCTCGATCTGCACGGCGCGATGGTGGCCGAGCATCTTGACGACGGCGAAGGCGAGATCCTGGCGCGCGTGCGCAAGGTCATCGGCCCGAACGTGCCGCTGGTCGCGAGCCTCGATCTGCATGCCAACGTCACGCCCGAGATGATGGCACATGCCGATGCGCTGATCGCCTACCGGAAATATCCGCACACCGACATGGCCGACACCGGCCGCGCCAGCGCCGAGCATCTCTCCCTGCTGCTGCGCGCAAAGGCGCCGCTGGCGAAAGCCTTCCGGCAATTGCCGTTCCTGATCCCGATCAGTTGGCAATGCACCAACGACCAGCCGACCAAGGGCATCTACGAGAAGCTTGCGGCGCTGCAGAGCGAGGCCGTGCCGACGCTGTCGTTCGCGCCCGGCTTTCCCGCCGCCGATTTCGCGCATTGCGGCCCGAGCGTGTTCGCCTATGGCCGGACGCAGGCCGACGCGGACGCCGCGGCGGATGCGATCGCGGCGATCGTCGCGGGCCACGAGGATGATTTCGACGGCCGCATCTACGCACCCGATGACGGCGTGCGCCATGCGATGACGCTGGCGAAGACGGCGACACGCCCGATCGTGATCGCCGACACCCAGGACAATCCCGGCGCGGGCGGTGATTCCGATACGACCGGCATGCTGCGCGCGCTGGTGCGCAACCGCGCCAGCCGCGCCGCGATCGGCATGATCTACGATCCGCAAGCGGCGCTCGCCGCGCACGCGGCCGGCGAAGGGGCCACCGTGACGCTGTCGCTCGGCGGCAAGAGCGGCATTCCCGGCGATGCGCCGTTCGAGGAGAGCTTCATCGTCGAGAAGCTGTCCGATGGACGTTTCGTCGCGCCGGGTCCGTTTTACGGAGGCCGCAAGATGGAAATGGGACCGTCAGCGTGCTTGCGCATTGGCGATGTCCGCGTCGTCGTGGCTTCGCACAAGTCCCAGCTCGCCGACCAGGAAATGTACCGCTTCGTCGGCATCGAGCCGACCGCGCAGGCGATTCTCGTCAACAAGAGCTCAGTGCATTTCCGCGCCGATTTCGAACCGATCGCGGAACATCTCCTGATCTGCGCCGCGCCCGGCGCGATGCCCGCCGATCCCTCCACTTTGCCCTGGACCAGCCTGCGTCCGGGCGTCCGCCTCAAGCCGAACGGTCCGGCGTTCAAAGCTTAAACCTCTCCAGGAAAAAGCACCCATGCCCACCATCGATCGCATCCAAGGTTACGCCGACGAACTCACCGCCATCCGCCGCGACCTGCACGCCCATCCCGAGATCGGCTTCGAGGAGACGCGGACCTCCGGCATCGTCGCCGAGAAGCTCGCGCAATGGGGCATCGAGGTGCATCGCGGCCTCGGCGGCACCGGCGTGATCGGCGTGCTCAAGGGCAAAGGCGATAGCGGCAAGAGGATCGGCTTGCGCGCCGACATGGATGCGCTGCCGATGGAGGAGAACACCAACCTGCCGTGGCGCTCGACGATCCCCGGTCGCTTCCATGGCTGCGGCCATGACGGCCACACCACGATGCTGCTCGGCACCGCGCGCTATCTCGCCGAGACCCGCAATTTCGACGGCACCGTGCACTTCATCTTCCAGCCGGCAGAGGAAGGCCTCGGCGGCGCGCGGGCGATGATCACGGACGGCCTGTTCCAGAAGTTCCCGTGCGACGAACTGTACGGCCTGCACAACGCGCCCGACCTGGAGCATGGCGAGATCGCGATCCTGCCCGGCCCGGCCATGGCCGGCGCCGATTTCTTCGACATCCGCATCTCCGGTTACGGCGCCCATGGCGCGATGCCCGAGCGCTCCAAGGACGCGGTGGTGATCGCGACCAGCGTGGCGCAGGCGATCCAGACCATCGTCAGCCGCAATGTCGAGCCGCTGCAGGCGGCCGTTGTCTCGATCACGCAGATCCATGCCGGCTCGGCCTACAACGTCATTCCCGGCGATGCCTGGCTGTGCGGCACCGTGCGCGCGTTCTCGGACCCCGTGCGCGCGCTGGTGCGCGAGCGCATGCGCGCGATCTGCGCCGGCATGGCGGCGGCGTTCAATTGCGAGATCGATGTCGACATCCGCGACACGTTCAGCGTGCTGGTGAACCAGGAGGAGCAGTCCAAGGTCGTCGAGCAGGTCGCGCGCACCGTGGTCGAGCCGTCCAAGGTGCTGACCCGCTCGACGCCGAAGATGGGCAGCGAGGATTTCGCCGACATGCTGCAGACGATTCCGGGCGCCTATTTCTGGGTCGGCCATGACGGCTCGGTGCCGGTGCACAATCCCGGCTACGTGCTCGACGACAAGATCCTGCCGATCGGCGCCAGCATGTTCGCCCGCATCATCGAGACTCGTCTGCCGGCAGCTTAGCGCTGATCTACGTCAATGAGCGGGCGCGAATTGAGATGAACTTCGGCAACGGAGCACCAGCATGCACAAGCCCGCCTCTGACGACATCACGTCGCTGCACGATCTCTCCGCCGTCGACCTGATCGCCGGCTATCGCGCGCGCCAGTTCTCGCCGTCCGAGGTGATGGACGACGTGCTGGCGCATGTCGCAGTGTGGGAGCCGCATATCAAGGCGCTGTATCTGCTCGATGTCGACGGGGCGCGGGCGGCAGCGAAGGCCTCGACCGAGCGTTGGGCCAAGGACGAGCCGGCAGGCGTCCTCGACGGCGTGCCGGCGACGGTGAAGGACAACATCGCCACCAAGGGCCAGCCGATGCCGCTCGGCGCAGCCAGCGTCACGCGCGCGCCGCTGGCGGCCGACGCACCGCCGGTGGCGCGGCTGCGCGAGGCCGGCGCGATCATCTTCGCCAAGACCACGATGCCCGATTACGGCATGCTGTCGTCGGGCTTGTCGAGCTTCCATCCGCTGACGCGCAATCCGTGGGACCTGCGGATGAACCCCGGCGGCTCCAGCGCCGGCGCGGGTGCCGCGGCCGCAGCCGGCTATGGCCCGCTGCATGTCGGCACCGATATCGGCGGCTCGATCCGGCTGCCCGCGTCGTGGTGCGGCCTCGTCGGCCTCAAGCCGAGCTTCGGCCGCGTGCCGATCGACCCGCCCTATGTCGGCCGCGTCGCCGGTCCGATGACGCGCATCGTCGACGATGCTGCGCTGATGATGAGCGTGCTGTCGAAGCCGGACAGGCGCGACGGCACCAGCCTGCCGCCCTCGGACCTGCACTGGAAGGTCGCGGAGAAGCCGGTGCGCAAGCTGCGCATCGGCCTGATGCTCGATCTCGGCGACGTCGGCCAGGCGCTCGAGGAGCCGGTGCGTACGACGACGCTGGCGGCAGCCGAAGCGTTCGAGGGCGCCGGCGCCGTGATCAGCGAGGTCAAGGGCTTCCTGACGCGCGAGATGCTCGATGGTCTCGACAATTTCTGGCGTGCGCGGCTGTGGGACGATCTGGCGCGGCTGGCGCCCGAGGTGCGTGCGAAGACCCTGCCCTACATCCTGCAATGGGCCGAGCGCGGCGCCGCACTATCGGGCGTCGAGGTCATCAGGGGCTTCAACGTCACGATGACCTTGCGCGCCGCCGCAGCAAGACTGTTCTGCGACTACGACTACGTCATCTCACCGGTCTCGCCCGGCGTGAAATTCCCCGCCGAGCTCGCCTCGCCGGTCAACGACCCCGAGAGGCCGTTCGAGCACATCACCTACACCGTGCCGTGGAACATGTCGGAGAACCCGGCGATCTCAGTCAATGCCGGCTATGACGCCGACGGCTTCCCGATCGGCCTGCAGATCATCGGCCGCCGCTTCGACGATGTCGGCGTGCTCGGGATGGCGAAGACGTTCGAAGGATTGCGCAGCGAGCAGCGGCCATGGCCGGTGGCGCCCTGACGGATTCGTAGGGTGGGCAAAGGCGCGTACACGGCGCTATCCACGCTCACCGCTGCTGACGGGCGCCGTGCCCACCGCCGGACCATCGGTGAAAATGGTGGGCACGTCGCCGCGCGCGATGCGCGCCGCGCCTTTGCCCACCCTACGGAATACCATACGCACTTGCCGCATGGCCTGATGCTTGCGCATCGGTCCGGAATGACGTTTCTAACAACGAGAACAATAACACATCAGGAAACACCCATGGCGTATCAGACCATTCTCTACGACGTCGCCGACAAGATCCTCACCATCACGCTGAACCGGCCGGAGAAGCTCAACGCCTTCACCGGCACCATGATGGAAGAGCTGATCGACGCCTTCGACCGCGCCGACAAGGATGACGGCGTCAGGGCGATCATCGTCACCGGAGCGGGCCGCGCCTTCTGCGCCGGAGCCGACCTCTCCTCCGGCGCCGACACGTTCGATCGCGATGCCAAGCGCGGGCCGGTGAAGCGCCACGCCGATGGCCGCGTCGACTATTCTGATCCGCAGGTGCGCGACGGCGGCGGCCAGGTGACGTTGCGCATCTTCAAGTCGCTGAAGCCGGTCATCGCCGCGGTGAACGGCCCGGCCGTCGGCATCGGTGTCACCATGCAGCTCGCGATGGACATCCGCATCGCCTCGGAGGGCGCGCGGTTCGGCTTCGTGTTCTCCCAGCGCGGCATCGTGCCGGAGGCGGCGTCGAGCTGGTTCCTGCCGCGCATCGTCGGCATCTCGCAGGCGCTGGAATGGTGCTACACCGGCCGCGTGTTTCCGGCGCAGGAAGCGCTCGCCGGCCGTCTCGTCAGCAAGGTGGTGCCGCCGGAGGAACTATTGCCCACCGCGCGCGCCCTGGCGCGCGAGATCGCAGACAAGACCGCGCCGGTGTCGATCGCGCTGATCCGTCAGATGATGTGGCGCATGATGGGCGCCGACGATCCGATGGAGGCGCACAAGGTCGACAGCCGCGGCATCTACGCGCGCGGCCGCTCCGACGACGTCAAGGAAGGCGTGGTGTCGTTCCTGGAGAAGCGCCCGGCGCAGTTCAAGAACACCGTCACCGCCGACATGCCGGACTATTTCCCGTGGTGGGACGAGCGGGAGTATAAATAGAACGCTGTCATCCCGGACAAGCGCGCGGCACGCGCGCGCCGATCCGGGATCAACAGCCACCGGATGCCGTTTGGCGAGGAACGACGTCCAGGGTGCCGCACGATGGATCACGCGGTATGGGTCCCGGCGCTGAGGCCGGGACGACAGCGAGTGGCGCCCGCGTCACTCCTTCATCAGCGCCACGATCATCGGCGCCACGCGCTCGGCCGCTTTCGCTCGATGAGCAGCCAATCCCATCGCGTGCGATCGCTCACGCCGCGTTGATGCCGCGAATGAAGGCATCGACATGGCGGCGCATGCTCTCGGACTGGCGCAGCAGCTCCGCCGACGCCCCGAGCACCTGGCTGGCGGTGACGCCGGACTCGTTTGCGGCGGCCGTGACCTGCTGGATGTTCTGCGAAATCTCGTCGGTCCCCTTGGCCGCGTGCTGGACGTTGCGCGCCATCTCGCGCGTGGCCGCGCCCTGCTCCTCGACGGCATTCGCGATCGACGACGCGATCTCGTTCAGCTCGCCGATGGTCGTGGTGATGCCGCGGATGGCCCGCACGGCCTCGCTCGACACCTCCTGCATTCCGGAGATCTGCGCGCGGATCTCGCCCGTCGCCTTGGCGGTCTGCTCCGCGAGCAGCTTCACCTCGCCGGCGACGACGGCAAAGCCGCGGCCGGCTTCGCCCGCCCGCGCGGCCTCGATGGTCGCATTGAGCGCGAGAAGGTTGGTCTGGCCGGCAATGTCGCTGATCAACCGCACGATGTCGCCGATCCGTTCGGCCATGCTGGAAAGGCCCTGCACGGTCTCGTTGGTCCGCTGCCCTTCCGCGGCCGCCTTCTGCGCCATGTCGGCCGACTGCGTCACCTGACCGCCGATGCCCGCGACTGAGCTCGACAGTTGGTCCGTCGCCGCGGCCATCGTCTGCATGTTGCTCGATGCGGCCTCGGTCGCCTGCGCGACGCTGCTCGCTTCACTGCAGGTCCGGCTCGCCGTCCGGTTCATCACGGCAGCCGTCGATTCGAGCTGTGCCGAGGCTGAGATCACGCTATCGATCACGGCCGCGATATCGCCGCTGAAACGGTCGGTCAGCTCGCCGACGCGCTTGGCTTTTTCGGCGCGCTGGCTCATCGCTTCCGCATCCCTGGCGGCGAGCTCGGCGCCATGAATCATGTTCTCCTTGAAGACCTGCACTGCCCTCGCCATCAGGCCGACCTCGTCGCGCCGATCGACCGCATCGATCGCGGTGCTCACATCGCCCTTCGCCAGCCGCGTCATCGTATCGGCCAGCGCGTTGATCGGCCCGGTGATGCTGCGCGCCAGCGCGACGACGATCGCGAGGCTCAGCGCCAAGGCGAGCAGCAGCAGCACGCCGACGGCGGCGAGGCTGGCCGTGGCCGCGGCCTGCTTGCCGGCCATCAGCTCCGACAGCTCGGCGGCCAGAGCGTCTTCGACCTGCTTCAGGAGATCGATCCGCAGCGTGGCCGCATCGAACCAGGCTTTGCTCGCGAGCCCTTTGAAATCACCGCTGACGCCGCCCTGCTCCACCACCTTGCGCATGGCAACGACGCCGTCGATCGCCGGTCCGGTCATCGCCGCATCGAACGCCGCACGCCCTCTCGCCGAGGCGGCGGCGCGAAATGCCGCGAAATAACTGTCCTGCGCTGCAGCCAGCCCTATTGCACGCGCATAGGCGGCCTGCTCGAAGCGACCGGCGGCAAGTCCTCCCGCCACGACCGCGCGCTCCAGGCCGGCGCGCTCCTTGCCTTCCGTCAGGTTGCCATAGGCGATGATCGCCTTGGAGATGTCGTCATCATCGCTCAGCGTCGACATGCTGCTGATCAGACTGGTCAGCCGGGCGACAATCTCGGTGAGAGCGCTGACGGCCGCCGCCGGCGTTATGGCTTGCGCGTCGATGTCGCCGCGATGGCGATCGAGCTGCGCCAACGCCTGCTCGCTCGCCTGCGCCGCCTCGGCCAGCGCGCCGCTCCGGCGCAGCCCGTCCAGCGCGGCGACTGCATGCGCGCGCTCGCCATCGGTCAGCCTGCGCTGCTGATCCAGCTCGGCGCGCATCTGCGTGCCCTTGCTGCTGAGAAACGCCGACGACATGCCGCGCTCACGCTGCAGCTCATGAACGAAACGGCTGAGCTTGCCGACGGCTTCCGCCACCGGCTGCATGCGCGTCATCTCGACGCGCACCGCCCATTTCGTGGAGATCTCGTAGGCCGCCAACGCAGCCAATGTGAGGATGGGCAGCAATGCAGACAGGGCAATGCGGTGAAGTATCTTCGACGTCTTCAACATGATCGGCCTCAACCTGTCCGATCATTCTATGAATCCAGTGGTAAAAAAATACATAGACCCGTCCGCCACATTTTTGGGCAGGCGCCTGCAAACTAATCCATCACCAGCGCGACGCGTCCGGTCGCCCTGCGCTCGATCAAAAGCCGCATCGCCGATGCGTAGTTGTCGAAGGGCACGCGGTGCGACACGTTCGGCCGCAGTCTGCCCTGCTCGGCGAAGGCCAGCAGCGCCGCCATGCGTCGCTCTCCGAGTTCAGGGTCCCTGCGCACGGCCTCGCCGGCGCGCACGCCGAGCACGCTGGCGCCCTTCATCAGGATCAAATTGGTGCGTGCGAGCCCGATGCCGCCGGTGAAGCCGATCACCAGCAGCCGCGCGCCCCAGGCGATGCAGCGGACGCTGTGCTCGAACACCTCGCCGCCCACCGGGTCGAACACGACGTCGACGCCCCGCCCATCCGTGATGCGCTTGACGGCGTCGCGGAACGGCTCGCGCGCATACAGCACGAGATGATCGGCGCCACGCGCGCGTGCCACCGCGAGTTTCTCCTCCGAGGACGCTGCTGCAATGACCGTCGCGCCCAAGAGCTTGCCGATCTCGACGGCGGCGAGGCCGACGCCGCCACCGGCGCCGTGCACCAGCAGAGTCTCGCCGGGCTTGAGCTGGCCGCGATCGACCAGCGCGTGATGGGCGGTGCCATGGCCGACGAGATAGGTCGCGCCTTCCGCGTAGTCGAAGGTCGACGGCAGCGGCGTGAGCTGGCTCCCTGCCACCAACGCCTCCTCGGCGTAAGCGCCGAAGCGCATCCGAACGATGACCTTGTCGCCGACGGCATGGCCGGTCACGGCCGCGCCGGTGGCGATGACGTCGCCGGCCGCCTCCACGCCGGGCGTGAACGGCAGCTCCGGCTTGAGCTGATACTCACCCGCCGCCATGAGGATGTCCGGGAAATTGATGCCGGCCGCGCGGATCCTCACCCGCACCTCGCCGTCAGCCAACACACGAGACGGCAGGCTTTCCAGCCTCAGCTTCTCCGGCGGGCCGAGCTCGCGGCAGACGATCGCCCGCGGCATCAGCTGGCGCGCCCCTTCGCCCTCGCCAGCGCCTCGCGGATCAGCGGCAGCCGATCGTTGCCGAAATACATGTCGGTTACATTGACGAAGATCGTCGGCGAGCCGAAGCCGCCGCGCTTGACGACCTCCTCGGTGTTGATACGCAGCTGGTCCTTGACGCCCTGCTGGGCGATCCCATCGAAGAACGCCTTCGGGTCGATGCCGACACGCCGGCACACCTCCGTCAGCACGGCATCCTGCGAGATGTCCTGGTCCTCCCCCCAGTAGATCTCGAACACGGTCCGCGCGAACGGCACCATGTCCTGCCCAAGCCAGATGCAGCCGCGCATCGCCTTGACGCTGTTCACCGGAAACACCGTCGGCGGCATCTTGATCTTGAGCCCGGCCGAGCGCGCCCAGTCGCCGAGGTCCTTCAGCATGTAGGCCGCCTTGGCCGGCACCGGCTTCTCGCGTTGCGCATAGACGCTGGGATTGACGGTGTTGAAGATGCCGCCGACGAGAATGGGCCGCCAGACGATGTCGACGCCGAACTCGCGCGCGAGCGGCTGGATATTGTGGAAGGCGAGATAGGTCCAGGGGCTGGAGCAGTCGAAGAAGAATTCGATCATGTGTGTTTCCTCAAGGTCTTGATGCGTTCGTCATCGAGAGCGCCACGGAGTCATTGAGACCATTAGTGTCGCCCCTGGATTGCTTCGCTGCGCTCGCAATGACGGCGGAGGCAGTTGGCGCACATCACTCTCTCCGTCATTGCGAGAAGCGTAGCGACGAAGCAATCCAGGGGCTGCAACATACGGTCTGGATGGCTTATCCCCGCTTATCCCCATGCTCCTCGCGATGCCGCGGAGCTCGCTCACGATCTCCCCATCATCTCCTTCGCGCGCGCGCCGAACATCACATGACGCGACTGCTCGTTGAACGGCTCCTTGACGAACTTGCCGATCGCAAGCCCGGCCTGCAGCTGCGGCCGCGCGCGCAACGTCGCGTACCAGCGCTTGGTGTGGGGGTAGTCGTCGAGCGTGAAGCCCTGGGCCTTGTGCGTCATCATCCAGGGAAAGCAGGCGACGTCGGCGATCGTGTAGTCGTCGCCGGCGACATAGGCGCCGGTCTTACCGAGCTGCACCTCGAGCACGTGGAACAACCGTGCGACCTCGTCGCGGTAGCGCTGGATCGCATAGGGAATCTTCTCGGCGGCATACAGAGCGAAATGGCCGTGCTGCCCCATCATTGGCCCGAGCCCCGCCATCTGCCACATCACCCATTGGATCACGCGCGAGCGCGCCCGCGTCTCCTGCGGCAGGAAACGGCCGGTCTTGTCGGCGAGATAGATCAGGATGGCACCGGTCTCGAACACCGGGAACGGCGCGCCGCCATCGGCCGGCGCATGATCGACGATCGCCGGAATCCGGTTGTTCGGGCTGATCGCCAGGAACTCCGGCTTGAACTGGTCGCCGGCGCGGATGTCGACGGGAATGACGGTATAGGGCAGCCCAAGTTCCTCGAGCATGATCGAGATCTTCCAGCCGTTCGGCGTCGGCGCGTAATGGAGATCGATCATGCTTTCCCCGATTCCTTCCCCGGACCATTATGCCGCGCCGCGGAACACGCGAGGCGGCTTCGTTCTTCTGTACCTGAAGGGTAAGCCATGGCAGACAGGCGCTCAAGCCTGACCGCCCCATACGCCGACGGAGAGTTCGACCATGCTGTTTCCATCGACCATCGCAGGCTCGCTGCCGAAGCCGGAATGGCTGGCCGAGCCGAACGTGCTGTGGGCCCCGTGGAAGTCGAAGGGCGATGAGCTTGCGCGCGCCAAGCGCGACGCGACCATTCTCGCGCTGAAGCTGCAGGAGGATTCCGGCATCGACATCCTCACCGAGGGCGAGCAGTCGCGCCAGCATTTCGTGCACGGCTTCCTCGAGCGGGTCGAGGGCATCGACTTCGCGCACAAGGTCGAGATGGGCATCCGCAAGGATCGCTACAAGGCGATGGTGCCGCAGGTCGTGGCGCCGTTGTCGCTGAAGGGCCGCGTCCATGGTGACGAGGCGCGGATCGCGCGCACGCACACCACGCGCGCCGTGAAGTTCACCCTGCCGGGGCCGATGACGATCATCGACACCATCGCCGACAACTACTATGGCGACCGCGTCAAGATGGCGTTCGCCTTCGCGGAGCTGCTGAACCAGGAGGCCAAGGCGCTGCACGACGACGGCATCGACATGATCCAGTTCGACGAGCCCGCCTTCAACGTCTACATGGACGAGGTGCGCGATTGGGGCATCAAGGCGCTGGAGCGCGCCGCCGAGGGGCTGACCTGCCCGACGGCCGTGCACATCTGCTACGGCTACGGCATCAAGGCCAACACCGACTGGAAGGAGACGCTCGGCGGCGAGTGGCGGCAGTATGAGGAGACGTTCCCGGTCATCGACGCCAGCACCATCCAGCAGGTCGCGGTCGAATGCCGCAATTCGAAGGTGCCGATCGAGCTGCTCGGCCTGCTCAAGAACAAGATCGTGCAGGCCGGCGTCATCGACGTCGCCAGCGACGCGATCGAGACCGCCGAGGATGTCTGCAAGACCATCGAGGACGTCATGAAGGTGGTGCCGAAGGAGAACATCATCGCCACGACCAATTGCGGCATGGCGCCGATGCGGCGCGAGATCGCCGAGGCCAAGCTGATGGCGCTCGGCACCGGCGCAAAGCTGGCACGGCAGCGGTTCGCTTGAGCGGCCACGATTGACGGCGCACGCCGACCGATGCTGGCGCCCATCGCCACTCACGCGGTGCCTCCGGAGCATCACAGGTCACCGTCTGTCTCCCGGTCGGCTCCTCTCGCACGCTGACGAGCGCTCGCGCGAGCGCACCGGCCGGTAAGACTCCGGATGAATCAGCAGCAGCGTTGCGCCCGCTGCGCGCAGCGCTCATGTGCACCTTACTGTTAGTTTGGGGCTGCTCTCGGCCGACGGGACGACATCTCGTCGTGATCAACTTCGGCAACCGTGGTAGCGAAATACCCAGCAACATCGTTGGCAGAGCACTGTGTCTTTCGCGTTCTTGACAATGTGTGTACGAGAATTTCATCTCGTTACTACCTGTTAACGCGGTGAGCTTCCGCCGCCTGCATCAGTTTCAAATCTGACGTTTGCCTTCATTGCTGGGGATGGGGATGACTTGCATTGCGAGAACGATTACTGCTGCGCCGAAATCAAAGTCTCGGCGATGGCTGGCCCTATCGATCCTGTGCGCAAGCACTTTCCTGAGCACCCAGGCCCTGGCGATCGACGTCGCCAACCAGACCGACTGGAATGCGGCGGTGGCAGCGGTCGCCGCCGCTGGCGCCAACTCGACCGTCACCATCAACATCACCAGCGGCTTCACGCTGTCGAGCTCGCTTGCGCAACTGCAGGCCGCCAACAGCAACGTCACGGTGAACATCACCGGTAACGGCCAGACCATCAACGGCGCCTCCTCGTTTCAAGGCATCGTCGTCAGCGGTGCCAACGCGCCGACCGTCAACATCTCCAGCCTGTCGATCGCCAACATGGCAGCGATCGGCGGCAATGGTCAGAACGGACAGAACGGCTATTACAGCGGCGGCTTGGCCTATGGCTCCGGCGGCGGCGGCGGCGGTGGTCTTGGTGCCGGCGGCGGCCTGCTGGTCGGCAGCGGCGCCAACGTCACGATCGCCGCGGTGACCTTCACCAGCAACAGCGCCACCGGCGGCAGTGGCGGCAACGGCGGCAGCGCACAGAACGCGGCAGCCGACCCGGTGAACGGCGGCAATGGCGGCACGGGCGGTGCCGCGAACAACGGCGGCGCCAGCGGCGGCGGCGGTGCGGGCGGCACCGGCGGACATACCGGCACGCAAGGCACGACCGGCACCGCGGGCGCCGCGCTCGGTGACGGCGGTGGTGGTGGCGGCGGCTCCGGCACCACCAACAGCAACACCTACACCAACAACAATGGCGGCGGCACCGGCAACGCCAATGGCGGCAACGGCGGCACCGGCGGCGACGGCGCTACGAATGCCAGCGGCTCGGGCGGGCCTGGGCCCGGCTCCGACGGCGGCGCCGGCGGCAATGGCGGCGCAGCCAATGGTGGTGCCATCTATGTCGCCACCGGCGGCACGCTGACGATTCTCGACTCGCCGATTTCCGGCAACACCGTCACCGGTGGCACCGCCGGCACCCCCGGCATCGGGATCGGGCCAAGCGCGATCAACGGATTTTCAGCGGCGGCCGGCGCAGCGCAGGGCGCCGGCATCTTCCTGAGCGGCGTGATGGCCAATATCAGCGTGTCCGGCGGGACCGTGACCTATGGCGACTCGATCGGCGGCACCGGCCTGACGACCGGAGGCGTCAACACGGCACTCAACAAGACCGGTGCAGGGACGCTGGTGCTGTCGGCGACCAATACGTTCACCGGCAACGTCAACATCAGCGCCGGCACGCTCTCGGTCGGCGCCACCGCCAATCTCGGCAACGTCGCCAACGACGTGATCATTTCCAACGGCGGCACATTGGCGGTCACCGGCACGACGACGTTCGCCAACGGCCGCGACTTCAAGATTGCCGGGCTGTCGACGCTCGACATTGCCAGCGCGACCACGACCACGTTGCAAGGCATCGTCGGCGACGGCGCCTCCGCCGGCACCCTGGTGAAGGCGGGCGGCGGCATCCTGCTGCTCTCGGGCACCAACACCTACACCGGCGCGACCAATGTCGACGCCGGTACGCTGCGCGCGGGCTCGGCCGGCGCGTTCGGCGCCAGCACGGTGTTCAGCGTGCTGTCCGGCGCCACGCTGGATCTCAACGGCTTCAACAAGACGTTCGGCACGCTGAGCGGAGATGGCACCGTCACCGGCGCCAACGCGACGATCTCGGGCACGTTCTCGCCCGGCAATGGCACCCCGGCCTCCTCCATGGCGATCACCGGCAACCTCGCGTTCCAGTCGGGTGCGCAATATCTGGTGCAGGTGAATCCGAGCACGGCGTCGTTCGCGGCCGTGACGGGCACTGCGACGCTCGGTGGCGCCGCCGTCACCGCGACCTTCGCGAACGGCAGCTACATCTCCAAACAATACACCATTCTGACCGCGACCGGCGGCATCAGCGGCACGTTCGGCGGCATTACCAACACCAACCTCCCAGCCGGGTTCACCTCGACGCTGAGCTATGATGGCAACGATGTTTTCCTCAACCTCTCGATGGGCACGCCGGCGGGGAACATCAATCAGCAGAACGTCAGCAACGCGCTCACCAACTACTTCAACACGAATGGCAGCATCCCCGTAGTCTTCACCGGTTTGACACCAACGGGACTGACGCAGATCTCCGGCGAGACCTCGACCGGCTCGCAGCAGACGACGTTCAACGCGATGACGCAGTTCATGGGCGTCATGACCGACCCGTTCGTTGCCGGTCGCGGCGACTCGGGATCTGCGCCCGGCGGAGCAATCGGCTATGCGGAGGAGACGCTCGCTTATGCCAGCAAGCGCAATCCGAACGACGCCCTGGCCGCGATCTACACCAAGGCGCCGGCCGCGCCCGTGGCCAGACCGGGCTGGAGCGTATGGGCGGCCGGCTTTGGCGGCTCGCAGACCACCGACGGCAACACCGCGCTGGGCTCGAACAACACGACCAGCAACCTCTACGGCACGGCCGTCGGCGCCGACTATCGCTTCTCGCCGTTCACCATCGCCGGTTTCTCGATGGCCGGCGGCGGCACCACGTTCAGCGTCGCCAATGGCGGCAGCGGCCGGTCCGACCTGTTCCAGGCCGGCGCCTTCGTCAGGCACAATATCGGCGCAGGCTATATCTCGGGGGCACTGGCGTATGGCTGGCAGAACATCACCACCAACCGCACTGTGACCGTGGCCGGCGTCGACCAGCTGCGCGCCAATTTCGACGCCAACACCTTTGCCGGCCGGCTGGAAGGCGGCTATCGCTTCGTGTCGCCCTGGATGGGGTTCGGGATCACGCCTTACGCCGCGGCGCAGTTCACGACGTTCAGCCTGCCGGGCTATGCGGAGAATGCGGTCGCCGGCGCCAATACCTTCGCGCTCCGCTTCGGATCACAGAACGTCACCGATACGCGGTCGGAGCTGGGCCTGCGCACCGACAAATCCTATGCGGTGTCCGACGGCGTATTCACGCTGCGCAGCCGCTTCGCTTGGGCCTATGACTTCAACCCCAGCCGGTCGGCCGGGGCCACGTTCCAGGCCCTTCCGGGCGCATCCTTCGTCGTCAACGGCGCGCGGCAGGCGCAGAATTCGGCGCTGACGACGGTCTCTGCCGAGATGAAGTGGCGGAACGGCTGGTCGGCCGGCGCGAGCTTCGAGGGTGAGTTCTCGGATGTGACCCGCAGCTACGCCGGCAAGGGCATCGTGCGCTACACGTGGTGACGCGCGGAGCTCCGCGCGGCACATCCGTGCGGCGGCCCGATCACCCGACGGTCAGGTCATCGCGCTCGGATGCAGCACCGGCGCGTAGCCCGCCTTGATCGCGCGCAGCGTCGAGGGCGGGGTCAGCAGCAACGCGTCGGTGATCTCTGCGCGTGGCGCGTCATAGCCCGCCGCCGACCAGGGCAGCGCCCAGCCTTTTCGGATCAGAAAGCTCTCCTCGCCCGCCTGCACCATGGCGCCGTCGGGCAAGGCGGCGAGCGGCATCGGCAGCGGATGCAGGCGCTTGCGACCGCGATCGAGACGCTCGCGATGGAGCACCCGATCGATCTCGGAGACGCGCAGAGATCTGACGCCGTTGCCCTCCTCCCACGCCGCGCGAAACCTCTTGGCGTCGTCGCGCCGGCAATAGAAGCAGGGCCGGTGACCGGCGGCGAAGGCGGTGGCCTCGTCGAGAAAGAACAGCTCGGTCCAGCTCCGCCCCGCCATCACTTCGCGCCGGCGGCCGCGGAAGTCGCACAGGCAGACCAGCCAGGCGGGGCTCGACCAGCGCTTCCGCAGCAGCGTCTTCGTCGCGGGATCATGGATGATGCCGCGATTGCCGGTGAACAGGCCGCGATGCGGCGTGGCGACGATGTCGCCTGTAGGCGTCACGCGGTTCTGCAGAGGCATCCGTCTCCTCCGCCTTCGGCTCCGGAGCAGGCGAATAGCGAGTAGCGAATAGCGAATAGCGAACGCCTCGCCCACCCGAATTCCCTATTCGCTACTCCCTATTCGCCATTCGCCCCCTCCTCACGCCGCCCCGTCGCGCAGCGGTGGCGCGAAGGACAGCGCGGTGTCCCAGGGGAAGAAGATCCAGGTGTCCTGCGACACCTCGGTGATGAAGGTGTCGACCAGCGGCCGGCCCTTCGGCTTGGCGTAGACGGTGGCGAAATGCGCGTCGGGGAGAATTTCGCGGACCATGCGTCCGGTCTTGCCGGTGTCGACGAGGTCATCGACGATGAGGAGCCCTTTGCCGGTGCCGCCACCGAGTTGCGCGGTGTCGAGCGAGATGCCCTTCAGAACCTGAAGCTCGCCCTGCTTGGTGTGGTCGTAGCTCGCGATGCAGATCGTATCGATGACCCGCACGCCAAGCTCGCGCGCCACGATCGCCGCCGGCACCAGTCCGCCGCGGGTGATGGCCACCACGGCATGAAACGGCCCGATCTCGTTCAGCCGCCAGGTCAGCGCCCGGCAATCGCGATGAAACTGGTCCCAGGACACCGGGAAGGCCCGGCCCGCGCGCTCCTCTGCACTCAAAGTCTTGTCTGGCATCTCATCTCGTCCGTGAGTTTCTCGAAAGCTGCACCTGCTTTAGCGCGTCACGTTGAGCCCGGCGAGCATCTCCTTCACCGCAGCCATCGCGGCCGACAGCTTGTCCTGGTCGCGCGAGCGCACGACGAGATGCGTGTTCGGCTTCTGGTCCTCGTCGATGAAGGGATAGCTGCCGATGATGGCGTCCGGATGCGCCTTCGCGATCTCGCGCAAGGGACTGCCGATATCGCCCTCGCGCGCGTTGGCTCGGACGGTCTCGGACAGCATCCGCACGCCCGATTTCAGCTTCGGCGCCACGATGTCCATCATCGCCTGCATGATCGAGGGCACGCCGGCCATGACGATGACGTTGCCGAGCTTGAAGCCCGGCGCCAGAATGGTCGCGCTCTGGATCAGCTCGGCGCCGTCGGGGATGCGCGCCATGCGCAGCCGCGCCTCGTTGAGCTCCTGCTCGCTCCAGCGCTCTCGGAAGCGCGCCACCACCTCGGGATGGTGGTCGATGCCGACGCCGAACGCCTTCGCGATCGCATCCGCGGTGATATCGTCATGGGTCGGACCGATGCCGCCGGTGGTGAACACATAGGTGTAGCGATGCCGCAGCGCGTCGAGCGCCGCGATGATGTCCGGCTCGTCGTCCGAGACCACCCGGACTTCCTTGAGGTCGATGCCGAGATTGGTGAGGTATTCGGCGATGAAGCCGATGTTCTTGTCCTTGGTCCGGCCGGACAGGATCTCGTCGCCGATGACCAGCAACCCCGCGGTGACGATCTCGCTCATGGTTTCTCCTCGCATCTGCCGTCTCTTTTGGCCCGCCACGGCGCCAATGTCATCCGGAACGTCGCAGTCTATGCCGCGGATTTGAGCACGACGCAGCCGGTTTTTCGGGCATGGCTTCAGCAACCCCCACGAAATGCCGCAGGAGAATGCATATCGCGCTGGCCCGGCCCTTGCTACCGTCATGCAGAGTCATGCAGTGTATGGCGAGGCTGGGACACACGGGCATCTATGGCAGTTGCGTTCGACGAAATGAACGAGCCGGGCGGCGAGGTCCGTCAGGCTTATCAGGAGCTGTCGCGGTGGCTGAAGGAAACGCCGCCGGAGGCGCTGGAGTATCGCCGCCACGAGGCGGAGCTGCTGTTCCGGCGAATCGGCATCACCTTCGCGGTCTATGGCGAGGCGGAGGCGCAGGAGCGGCTGATCCCGTTCGACGTCATTCCGCGCATCCTGTCGGGCAAGGAATGGGCGCTACTGGAAAAGGGGCTGAAGCAGCGCGTCAAGGCGCTGAACATGTTCCTGCGCGACATCTATCACGGCCGGGACATCCTGCGCGCCAACGTCGTGCCGGATGACCTGATCTTTCAGAATCCCGTGTTCCGCCCGGAGATGAACGGGCAGGACGTGCCGCACGACGTCTACGTCCACATTGCCGGCATCGACATCGTCCGCGTCGACGCCAACGACTTCATCGTGCTCGAGGACAACGCGCGCACGCCATCCGGCGTGTCCTACATGCTGGAAAACCGCGAGATCATGATGCGGCTGTTTCCAGACCTGTTCGCGCGCCACCGCGTCGCGCCGGTCGAGCGCTATCCGGACGAGTTGCTGTCGGCGCTGCGCTCGGTCGCGCCGCTCAGCGCCTCGGCCGAGCCGACGGTGGCGCTGATGACGCCCGGCATCTACAACTCCGCCTACTACGAGCACTCCTTTCTCGCCGACAAGCTCGGCATCGAGCTGGTCGAGGGCCGCGACCTCATCGTCAAGAACGATGAGGTGTTCATGCGCACCACCGAGGGGCTGAAGCGGGTCGACGTGATCTACCGCCGCGTCGACGACGACTTCCTCGACCCCCTCACCTTCCGCCCCGACTCGGCGCTCGGCGTGCCCGGCCTGATGTCGGCCTACGTCGCCGGCAACGTCACGCTCGCCAACGCGGTCGGCACCGGCATCGCCGACGACAAGGCGATCTACTCCTACATGCCGGACGTCGTGAAGTTCTATCTCGGCGAGGAGCCGATCCTGAAGAACGTGCAGACCTGGCGCTGCCGCGAGCCGCAGGATCTGTCCTACGTGCTCGACCATCTCGGCGAACTCGTGGTCAAGGAGGTGCACGGCTCGGGTGGCTACGGCATGCTGATCGGCCCGGCCGCCACCAAGGCGACCATCGAGGCGTTCCGCGACAAGCTCAAGCGCGAGCCCGAGGGCTTCATTGCCCAGCCGACCTTGGCGCTGTCGACCTGCCCGACCTGCGTCACGTCAGGGCTGGCGCCGCGCCATGTCGACCTGCGCCCGTTCGTGCTCACCGGACGCGACCACACCACCATCGTGCCGGGCGGCCTCACCCGCGTGGCACTGAAGGAAGGCTCGCTGGTGGTCAATTCCAGCCAGGGCGGCGGCACCAAGGACACATGGGTGCTGGATGAGTAAGCCTCGCCTCACAAACCTTCGATCCATACTTGCCTTTCCCGCCACCGAGGCGGGATCACTCCGCAGCTTGTAGATTGCCCATGCTGTCGCGCACCGCCGAAAACCTGTACTGGCTGGCTCGCTACGTCGAGCGCGCCGAGTATCTCGCCCGCACCATCGACGCCACCTTGCGCGTCACCGCCCTTCCCGCGGCCTATATCGGCAAGACCAACGAGTGGGAGTCGGCGCTGATGACCGCCGGCGTCAATGTCAGCTTCTACGAGCACTACTCCGAGGCCAACGAGCAGAACGTCGTCGAATATCTCTCGTTCAATCCGTCGAACCCGTCCTCGATCAAGAACTGCATCGAGGCCGCCCGTCTCAATGCCCGCTCGGTGCGCACGGCGCTCACCTCGGAGATGTGGGACACGCTCAACGGTTCCTGGATCGAGCTGCAGGAAGTCTGGAGCAAGGGCACCAAGACCCGCGAGGATCTCGCGCGCTTCCTGCGCTTCGTGCAGGAGACCTCGCTGCGCTTCGACGGCTCGGCCTACCGGACGATGCTGCGCAACGACGCGTACTGGTTCTCGCGGCTCGGCCTGCATCTGGAGCGCGCCGACAACACCGCGCGTATTCTCGACGTCAAATATCACGTGCTGCTGCCCGAGGACGAGCATGTCGGCGGCCCGCTGGACTATTATCAATGGACCTCGATCCTGCGTTCGGTGTCGGCGCTCACGGCCTATCACTGGGTCTATCGCGAGACGCTGAAGCCCTGGCTGATCGCGGACCTCCTGATCCTCAACGACACGCTGCCGCGCTCGCTGGCGAGCTGCTACGGCAACCTCGTCCGCAATCTCGACCAGATTGGCGTCGCCTATGGCCGCCAGGGGGCGGCGCAGCGCCATGCCCGCGGCGTCCGCAACCGGCTCGACCACTCCAACATGGACGACATCTTCCAGCGCGGCGTGCACGAGTTCATCCAGGAGTTCATCGCCGACAATTCGCGACTTGGAGAGATCATCACCAAGCAGTATCTGATCTGAGCGCCCGGAGCGCAGCGGAAACAGCGATGGGCGGCCGTCGGCCTGTGTCTGCGAGACCACGTCCGGCGCCGGGCGCCCTCCCCTTCGCCCGAGGGGTCCTCCTTCCCCCTTTCAGGGAGAGGTGAAACGAGCTACCGCGGACAGCACATCTGACGAAGACTGGTCGACCGCCATGCGCCTGCGTATCTCCCATTCCACCACCTACCGCTACGAGCCGGCGGCGACCGGCGCCATCCAGATCATCCGCATGACGCCCGGCAGCAATGACGGCCAATATGTGGCGGAGTGGCAGATCGACGTGTCGACCGATGCCCGCCTCGACATGCATGAAGACGCATTCGGCAACGTCACCCATGTGATCACCCATGGCGCACTCGAGGACCTCACGATCACGGCCGAAGGCCTGGTCGAGACGCACGACACCGGCGGCGTGTTGAAGGGAGCGGACGAGCGCTTCCCGCCCAGCTTCTTCCTCCGGCAGACACCCCTCACGGCTGCCAATGCCGCCATGGCTGCCGTCGTGCGCGATCTGCGCGCGGAATCGGACAGCGACGTGCTCGGTCTTCTGCACACCCTGATGGTGCAGGTCTACGAGCACATGACCTTCGACGAGGATCCGACCCACAGCGGCACCTCGGCGGCGGAAGCCTTCGTGCTGAAGCGCGGCGTCTGCCAGGACTATGCGCACATCTTCATCGCCTGCGCGCGCGCCGCCGGCATCCCCGCGCGTTTTGTGTCCGGCCACTTCCTGCGCTCTGATGGTGCAGTGCACCAAGAAGCCGGCCATGCCTGGGCGGAAGCCTATGTGCCGAATCTCGGCTGGGTCGGTTTCGACGCCGCCAACTGCATCTGCACCACCGACGCCCATGTCCGGGTCGCCATCGGGCTCGATTATCTCGGCGCCGCCCCGGTGCGCGGCACCCGCTATGGCGGCGGGACCGAAACGCTCACCGTGAAGGTGAAGGTCGAGCAGGTCGGCCGCGGCGGTCCGTCGCAATCGCAGTCGCAGCGCCAGTCCTGAATTCCGGAACCGCCGGTCTTCCCGTGGCCCGCATGAGCGGCTTGTCCGCCGAAGCCCGCAAGGGCGAAGGCGGAAGCGACATGCGGGTTCACCGAGACAGCGCGTGAGATCCCGGATGTCGCTCCGCTCATCCGGGCTACGGAAGTGCGGGGTTGGACGAAGGGGCGATTTTCGCTAGTAATTCGCGCAATGGCTCGAGGGGACTGAGATGACCTATTGCTGCGGAATTCTGGTGCGTGACGGCCTCGTCATGATCGCGGACACCCGAACCAACGCCGGTCTCGACAACGTCTCGACCTTCCGCAAGCTGCACATCTTCTCCAATCCGGGCGAGCGCATCGTGGCGGTCGCCAGCGCCGGCAATCTCGCCGTCAGCCAGTCCGTGCTCTCGACCTTGACCGAAGGGATGGAGGACCCCGAGACCGGCGAGGTCGAGACCCTGATGAACGCGCCGACGATGTTTCAGGCCGCACAGCGCATCGGCAAGGCGATCCGCATGGTGCACGCCACCGAAGGCCCGGCGCTGAAGGCCGAAGACATCTCGTTCGACGTCTCCTTCCTGTTCGGCGGCCAGATCAAGGGCTCGCGGATGCGGCTGTTCATGGTCTACACCGCCGGCAACTTCATCGAATGCACCACCGACACGCCCTATCTGCAGATCGGCGAGCACAAATACGGCAAGCCGGTGCTGGACCGCGCCATGCATTACGACGTCGAGCTCTACGAGGCGCTGAAGACGGGCCTGATCTCGATGGACTCGACGATGCGCTCCAATCTCGGCGTCGGCCTTCCGATCGACGTGCTGGTGGTGCGCGCGGAGGCCTGCGAGGCCGACCTCAACCACCGCATCGAGGCCGGCGAGCCCTATTTCCACGATCTCCGCTCGCGCTGGTCGGCGGCCCTGCGCGCGGCGCACAACAACATTCCAAGGCCGCCCTACAAGACTCAGAGCGAGTCGAAACACTGAAACTGCAGAACACTGCAAGACACGTGAACTGAAGGTGAGGAAACATGGCTGAAGCGGCAAAGAAGATCGCCCTGGTGACGGGCGCAGGCACGGGGGTCGGCCGCGCCGCATCGCTGGCGCTGATGAAGGGCGGCTTCACCGTGGTGCTGGTCGGCCGCCGCAAGGAGATGCTGGAGGAGACCGCGAAGCTCGGCGAGCCGGGCATGAGCCTGCCCGTCCCCGCCGACATGACCGATCCCGCCTCGATCGCGGCACTGTTCGACACCGTGAAGTCGACCTACGGCCGACTCGACGTGCTGTTCAACAACGCCGGCATGGGTGCGCCGCCGGTGCCGTTCGAGGACCTCACTTTGCAGCAGTGGCAGTCGGTGGTGGCGACCAACCTCACCGCGCCGTTCCTGTGCACGCAGCACGCCTTCCGCATCATGAAGGATCAGTCGCCGCGTGGCGGCCGCATCATCAACAACGGCTCGATCTCGGCGCATGCACCGCGGCCGTTCTCCTCGCCCTACACCTCGACCAAGCACGCGATCACGGGTCTGACGAAAGCGTCGAATCTCGACGGCCGCGCCTATGACATCGCGGTCGGCCAGATCGACATCGGCAACGCCGAGACGCCGATGACCGAGCGCATGGTCGGCGGCGTACTGCAGCCCGACGGCCGCATGATGCCGGAGCCGCGCATGGACGTGAAGGCCGTCGGCGACGCCGTCGCCTACATGGCCTCGCTGCCGCTCGACGCCAACGTCCTGTTCATCACGGTGATGGCGACCAAGATGCCGTTCGTGGGACGGGGCTAGCCACCGTTTGTAGGGTGGGCAAAGGCGCTGACGCGCTGTCTCGGCAAACGAGATAGCAATGGCGCCGTGCCCACCGTCTGGCCGCTCATGATGCCGCTCAATGGTGGGCACGCTGCCGCCCTTCGGGCGGCCGCTTTGCCCACCCTACGGCAGGGTGCCTCCACGACTCCTACTCCAACCGCTCCACCTTCCGCAGCTCGGGAAACAGCTTCATCCACAGAAGCGCGACCGCGATGGTGCCGACGCCGCCGAGGATGGCGGCGGGCATGGCGCCGAGCAGCGCGGCGGTGATGCCGCTCTCGAACTGGCCGAGCTGGTTGGAGGCGTTGATGAACAGGAAGTTCACCGCGCCGACGCGGCCGCGCATCTCGTTGGGCGTCGCGAGCTGCACCAACGAGAAGCGGATCACGACGCTGATGGTGTCGGCGGCACCGAGAATGGCGAGCGCAGCGACCGAGATCCACATCACATGCGAGACGGCGAACACGACCGTCGCCGCGCCGAACACGATCACCGCCTGGAACATGCGCAGGCCGACGCGCCGCCGGATGGTGTAGCGCGCCAGCACCGCCGTCATCGCCAGCGCGCCGACCGCGGGCGCTGCGCGCAGCACGCCGAGCCCGAACGGCCCGGCCTGAAGGACGTCGCGCGCATAGATCGGCAGCAAGGCCGTGACGCCGCCGAGCAGCACCGCGAACAGATCGAGCGAGATGGTGCCGAGAATCGCAGGATGGGCGCGGATGAAGCGGACGCCAGCGAACAGGTCGGCCTTGCTGCCGTTGATCCGTTCGACCGGAACGTCCTCCGGTACCTGCATCAGGCCGGTCAGCCCCATGCCGGCAATCCAGAACAGCATCATGATGCCATAGGGTAGACCCGGCGCGACCGCGTAGGCGAAGCCGCCGATGGCGGGACCGGCGATGGTCGCGAGTTGCGCGGCCCCGCTCGACAGTGCGCTCGCCCGCTGCAGCGTGCCTGCCGGGGCGATCAGCGGCAGCAGCGCCGCAGTCGCGGGGCTCTCGAACGCCCCGGCAATGCCGAGCACGAAGATCGCAGCAAACAGTTCGAATTCGCCGAGCTGACCGGCGTAGGCGCCCCAGCACAGATAGAGCGCCGTCAGCGCCTCGACGAGCTGACAGAGCTGCACGACGCGCTTGCGCTGGAATCGGTCGGCGGCGCTGCCGGCGACGAACACCAGCAGCGCCGTCGGCAGGAACTGGATCAGCCCGACCATGCCGAGATCGAAGGCACGCCCGGTGAGATCGTAGATCTGCCAGCCGATCGCCACTGCGGCGATCTGGCTCGCAAAGCGCGACAGGCTGCGGGACGAGAGGAAGAACAGGAACGCGCTTTGCTTCAAGAGATCGCGCGCGCCGATCGGGACGGTGGACGACATGGTGGCGCCTGCGTGACGCAGGCCCAACTGCTTGTCAATCGCAAGCCCCGCATGGCCGCACGGCATTGCGCGCGGCTGTTCCCTGCGCTCATAATGAAACGGGGTTCGGGGGATCTGATGCTGCAGCTGCAATCGGGATTCGGGATCGTCGCGCTGCTCGCGATCGCATGGGCGCTCGGCGAGAACCGGCGCGCGGTGTCGCTGAAGCAGGCCGCGCTTGGCCTCGTGGTCACGATCCTGACCGCGCTCGTCCTGCTCAAGGTCCCCGCGGTTGCCCGCGCCTTCGGCGCCATCAACGACGTCGTCGGCGCCATCTCGTCGGCCTCGCGGGCCGGCACCTCCTTCGTCTTCGGCTATGTCGGCGGCGGCGCCCTGCCCTTCGACCTCAAGGCGCCCGGCGCCGATTTCGTGCTCGCCTTCCAGGCGTTGCCGATCGTGCTGGTCATGAGCGTGCTGACCACGCTGCTGTTCTACTGGCGGGTGCTGCCGCCCTTGGTGCGCGGCATGGCCTGGCTCTTGGAGCGCACGCTCGGCGTCGGCGGCGCCGTCGGCCTGTCGACCGCCGCCAACGTGTTCCTCGGCATGGTGGAAGCGCCGCTGTTCATCCGGCCGTATCTGGCGCAGATGACACGCAGCGAATTGTTTCTCGTCATGACCGGCGGCATGGCCGGAATCGCCGGCACCGTGCTGGTGCTCTACGCCACGCTGCTTGCGCCGCTGATCCCCGATGCCGCCGCGCATTTCGTCATCGCCTCGGTGCTCGGCGCGCCGGCGTCGATCCTGATCAGCCTGATCATGGTGCCGGAGACGTCGAAGCAACTCACCGGCGGCGCGCTCGGCGAGGAGACGCAGGCCACCTCGACGATGGACGCGATCGTCAAGGGCACCAGCGCCGGGCTCGAGCTGCTGATGAACATCGTCGCGCTGCTGCTGGTGCTGGTCGCGCTGGTGCATCTTGCCAACGCGATCCTCTCGCTGTTGCCCGCCATCGGCGGCGCCGACATCTCGCTGCAGCGGCTGCTCGGCCTCGTCATGGCGCCGGTGTGCTGGCTGATGGGCCTGCCGTGGTCGGAGGCCGTCACGGCCGGCAGCCTGATGGGCACCAAGACGGTGCTCAACGAGCTGATCGCCTATGTCGAGCTGGCGAAGCTCGATGCGACGGCGCTCGATCCGCGCGCGCGGCTGATCATGCTCTATGCGATGTGCGGCTTCGCCAACTTCGCCAGCCTCGGCATCATGATCGGTGGACTCGGTACGATGGCTCCGACACGACGCGACGAGATCAACGCGCTCGGCCTCAAATCAATCGTCTCCGGCACCCTCACCACCTGCCTGATGGGTGCGATCGTCGGGCTGCTGACGTGAGCTGAGCTCGGTCGTCATCGGCAGCAGTTGCGGCACGATCCTCGCCATCACGAGCTGGGAGCCCTGCGCCGTGAGATGCGCATGATCGAACGACAGCGGGACGTCGCCGACCGTGAGCGGACAGCGGCCGTTCTCGCAGACCGCCGACAGGATCGAGATGTAGGACAGGCCTTCGCTCGTCGACAGCGCCGCCTGCATCGCCTGATCCAGCGCAAAGATGTCGGACCGGACGAACGCAACGGGATCCGGCGCCACGCCGCGCAAGGTAGCGCGCGCCAGCATCGAGGGCAGCCGCGCCCGGAATTGCACGGAGGGACCGAGCAGCACCACCGGAATGCCGGCCTCGCTGAGACGCGCCAGCGTCAGCCTGAGATCGCGCACCATGCCGGCAAAGCGCGGCGGGCGGGCGTTCTCGAGCCAGTCCGCCGACATCACCACGAGATCGGGCCGCGCCGTCACGAAATAGTCGCGCATCTGGCTTGCCAGGGCGCGGCAGGCCGCGATCCCCTGCGTCTCCGCGCTGAAGGTCGGCATGCAGGTCGGCTGGCTCGCCTGCATGACGTTGACGGCCTGCGGATCGATGCTCGCGGCGAGGCCGTGATAGTAGTGGGCCGCAAAGCTGTCGCCCCACAGCAGCACGTTGACCTTGCCGCTCACCGGACGGAGACAATCCCCGGGCACGCGCCCGTCCGGCGTCGTGAAGCAGGTGCCGTAGCGATAGACCGGCTTCATGTCGTAGGCGTTGTAGGCGTCCAGCCGCTGCGCCGCGCGGTCGGCGTCCGACACGGCACCGGCGCGCAGCAGGCCGACGCCGCTGCCGGCCAGCAGCAGCAGGCTCGCCAGCGCCGCAAGACCGAAGGCCGCGCGCGGGGTCGCTGCGAGCTGGCGATTGCGGAACGGTTGCTCGATGAAGCGCCAGGACAGCGTGGCGACCGCGACCGTGAGGGCGAACAACGCCGCCCGCTCCCAGCCGTCGAGCGCCAGGCCGGGCTTGGCGAAGCGCGCGAAGGCGAACAGCGGCCAGTGCCACAGATACAGCGAATAGGAGATGCGGCCGACGAACGCCGCTACGCCGAGCGGTGACAGCCGGCTGCGCGGCACATTGGCCACGCCGACGCCGCTCCACAGGAACAGCGCCGCGCCAAGGCATGGCGCGAGCGCGTCGACGCCGGGGAAACCCGGTCCGGGGCGCAGCGCCAGAATCGGCACCGCCATCAGCAGCAGCGACAGCGCGCGGGCGCCGCGCTGGGCGAAACCCGGCCGCGGTGCGGGAAGTCCGGAAATCGCGACCAGGCCGCCGAGCAGGAATTCCCAGGCGCGCGGCGGGCTGAGGAAGAACGCACTCGCGGACGCGCCGCCTCGCATCAGCAGCAGACCGAGCGCGAACGAACCAACAGCCAGCAGCGCCAGCGTGACCGGCAGCGCCTGCCGTCGCCCGCGCGCTATCAGCAACACGGCCCAGACCACGACGGGCAGCACCAGATAGAACTGCTCCTCGACGGCGAGCGACCAAGTGTGCAGCAGCGGCTTCTCGACCGCGGCGTGGTCGAAATAGCCGGACTGCTGCCAGAAGAAGATGTTCGAGGTGAAGGTGACGACGGCGGCCGCGGAACGGAAGAACTCGGCGCGCTCGGAGCCCAGCATGTCCTGCGACGCCGGGATCGCTGCGAACGCCACCATGGCGTAGAGCGCCGGCAGCAGCCGCCGCACCCGCCGCTCGTAGAATTGCGCGAACGAAAAGCGGCCCGCCGCCATCTCCGCGGCAATGATGCCGGTGATCAGGTAGCCGGAGATGACGAAGAAGATGTCGACGCCGACGAAGCCGCCGAAGATCGCCGGCGCCTCGAAATGGAATGCGACAACGGAGAGCACCGCGATGGCGCGCAGCCAGTCGATGTCCTCGCGATGGGCGGCACCTGAAGCCGAACCGGCGCCCGCGTTGGCGATGCGGGGCTGCATCGATGCGCGCGTGCGAGGCGCGCGCGGGATCGTGGGAGCGAACTGAACGACGAAGCGCGGCAACGGGACGGGTACGCCTTTACGCAAGCCCGCGGCGAACACCTCTTACGGATTCGTCGCCGGCCCATCCGTCCCAGTGACGCGAGACCGGATGTCAACACACACGCGCGATGCGACCGCCGTCCATCGCACGCAAATGTTTCCATCCATTTCTGTCGGCTTTACGTCGACAGTTCGACGGTTTTGAAGTCGGCCGGCAGGATCACTTCCAGCAGCTCGACGTCGTCGGAATAGTCGAGGATCATGTGCCGGATCTTCGGCGGCTGAGTCCAGCAGCTGCCCTCCTGCATCAGCGTCTCGCCGACGCCTTCGAGGTAGCTCTTCACCCAGCCCTTGAGCACATAGACCATCTGGAAGTCGACCGCATGGGTGTGCAGCTTGGAGACTTCCTGCGGATTGCATGGCGGCAGCATGCGGATGACATGCGCGCGCGCCAGCCCGTGAGTCGCGTCGGCGATGCCGAGGTCGCGGTAAACAGCATAGGCGCGCAAGCCGTCGGCCTTGAAGTCCTCCTCGCGGTGATGGCTGATGGCGACCTTCTGTTTGCGCCGGCGCGGCGCCGGCGCTGGTCGCCCCTTGCTCGCGAGCGCCTTGCGCGCCGAGGGTTTCGCCACCCTTCCCGGCTTGGCAGGCGCCGCGAAGGCGGTCTTCGCCGTCGGCTTTGTCTTTGCGGTTTTTCGCGGCGCGGCTTTCGCGGCGGCGCGTGATGCTGATTTGGCGGTGCGGCTCTTCTTGGCCATGGCGCTCTCCCTGCGTGTCCTCGCACGCGAGGATAGCACAACCTGCCGCTTTGCGGTTCGACCGATCGACGACCTCAACAGGGCCGAGGCAGCGCTTAACCCGGATGAGCGAAACGACATCCGGGGACTCACGCGCGTCCGCGTTGAACCCGGATATCGCTTCGCTCACCCGGGCTACGCGTCGGCCTCAATGCAGCCGGAACACGCCGTCGACGGCGCGCAGCTCGGCCGGCTTGATCAGCTTGGAATGCGCCACCGTGACCGAGTACAGCGGACCCTCGATCTTCTCCTGCCAGAACGCCAGGAAGTCCTGCAGCGCGGGGAATTTCGGAAACAGGTCGTAGTTCTGCCAGACGTAGGTCTGCAGCAGCGAGCGGTGATCCGGCATCCGATACAGGATCTGCGCCGTCGTCAGCCCGTAACCCAGCACCTGTTTCCGAAAGTCCTCGGAAACCTCAACCTTCGACACCATGCCAACCTCCGTTTCTGGAGCGCATGTCCGTGTGGCCAACCGGGATGGAGCCACCCGGCAAAGATGCGCTCACTGCCAAGAAATGTGACGCATGTCCTCAACCCATCTCAAGCTTAAATGTTTAACGACATGTTGAAAAATGCTGCATTAGCAGCCACTTAGCCCAGGTGCTAATACGGGGTTTCATGGTTCGTTCCGCTCCCGTTAACGCTATCGGAACGCTTTGGCAGAGCCCGCAGTTGACTGCTAATTTTTCTGCTACAAGCCCTTGTCCGGCTGAATGCTCTCCCCTAAATCCAGCCCACGTGCTGGCACTCGCCGGCACCGACTGCCAAAATTCCAGAAACTGACAATCGCCTCAATAGCTTAGGAGGACTGTATGGCTTTCCGTCCGCTTCACGACCGCGTCGTGGTCAAGCGCATCGACGCCGAAGAGAAGACCGCTGGCGGCATCATCATCCCCGACTCGGCCAAGGAGAAGCCCTCGCAGGGCGAAGTGATCGCGGTGGGCCCGGGCGCCCGCGACGAGAGCGGCAAGCTGGTCCCGCTCGACGTCCAGGTCGGTGATCGCGTGCTGTTCGGCAAGTGGTCGGGCACCGAGGTCAAGATCGACGGCCAGGAGCTGCTGATCATGAAGGAAAGCGACATCATGGGCGTGCTCACCGACACCGCGTCGAAGAAGAAGGCCGCCTAAGCCAACCCGCTCAACGCTCACCCTGAGGAGCGCCTGCGGGCGCCCTGCCCAGGGTGAGACGACCAATTCAACTCAGGGAAACCCAATATGTCAGCAAAAGACGTTAAGTTCGGCGTCGACGCCCGCGATCGCATGCTGCGCGGCGTGGACATCCTCGCCAATGCCGTCAAGGTCACGCTCGGCCCGAAGGGCCGCAACGTCGTCCTCGACAAGTCGTTCGGCGCTCCCCGCATCACCAAGGACGGCGTCACCGTCGCCAAGGAGATCGAGCTCGACGACAAGTTCGAGAACATGGGCGCACAGATGGTGCGCGAAGTCGCCTCCAAGTCCGCTGATGCGGCCGGCGACGGCACCACCACCGCGACCGTGCTGGCCCAGGCCATCGTGCGCGAAGGCGCCAAGGCGGTTGCCGCCGGCATGAACCCGATGGATCTGAAGCGCGGCATCGACCTCGCGGTCGAGGCGGTCGTTGCAGACCTCGTCAAGAACTCCAAGAAGGTCACGTCGAACGACGAGATCGCCCAGGTCGGCACCATCTCCGCCAACGGCGACGCCGAGATCGGCAAGTTCCTGGCCGACGCCATGAAGAAGGTCGGCAACGAGGGTGTCATCACCGTCGAGGAAGCCAAGTCGCTCGAGACCGAGCTCGACGTGGTCGAGGGCATGCAGTTCGACCGCGGCTACATCTCGCCCTACTTCGTCACCAACGCCGACAAGATGCGCGTCGAGATGGATGACGCCTACATCCTGATCAACGAGAAGAAGCTCTCCTCGCTGAACGAGCTGCTGCCGCTGCTCGAGGCCGTGGTGCAGACCGGCAAGCCGCTGGTGATCGTCGCCGAGGACGTCGAGGGCGAGGCGCTGGCCACCCTGGTCGTCAACCGCCTGCGTGGCGGCCTGAAGGTCGCGGCCGTCAAGGCGCCGGGCTTCGGCGATCGCCGCAAGGCCATGCTGCAGGACATCGCGATCCTGACCGGCGGCCAGGCGATCTCGGAAGACCTCGGCATCAAGCTCGAGAACGTCAACCTCTCCATGCTCGGCCGCGCCAAGAAGGTGATGATCGACAAGGAGAACACCACGATCGTCAACGGCGCCGGCAAGAAGGCCGACATCGAGGCGCGCGTTCAGCAGATCAAGGCGCAGATCGAGGAGACCACCTCGGACTACGACCGTGAGAAGCTGCAGGAGCGTCTGGCCAAGCTCGCGGGCGGCGTCGCGGTGATCCGCGTCGGCGGCGCGACCGAGGTCGAGGTCAAGGAGCGCAAGGATCGCGTGGATGACGCGATGCATGCGACCCGCGCGGCTGTCGAGGAAGGCATCCTGCCGGGCGGCGGCGTCGCCCTGCTGCGTGCTTCCGAGCAGCTCAAGGGCCTGCGCACCAAGAACGACGACCAGAAGACCGGCATCGAGATCGTCCGCAAGGCGCTCTCCGCCCCGGCCCGCCAGATCGCGATCAACGCGGGCGAGGACGGCTCGGTCATCGTCGGCAAGATCCTGGAGAAGGACCAGTACGCCTACGGCTTCGACAGCCAGACCGGCGAGTACGGCAACCTGGTCTCCAAGGGCATCATCGACCCGACCAAGGTGGTTCGCGCCGCGATCCAGAACGCCGCCTCCGTGGCTGCGCTGCTGATCACGACCGAAGCCATGGTCGCCGAGCTGCCGAAGAAGAACGCCGGCGGCCCCGCAATGCCTCCGGGCGGCGGCATGGGCGGCATGGACTTCTAAGGTCCAGCCTCCTCAAGAGATACGAAGGGCGCGGCGAAAGCCGCGCCCTTTTTGTTTCGCCGGGGCCCGAATGTCGCCGGGGCTCATGCGGGCTTCGTCGCTAAACTCCTCTCCGCCGTCATTCCGGGGCGTTCAAGCGCAAAATGGCGAAGCCATTTTGGAGCAGCGCGAATGAGCCCCGAATCCATAGCCCGAGCGGTGGTTGGTCGAAGACAGACGCCACAAGCACCTCGCACCACACGACGGCCTGTGGCTATGGATTCCGGGCTCGCGCTACGCGCCCCCCGGAGTGACGAACGGAGAGCGCGCGCCTTGTGCGACGCGCCCCCTCACCTGCTCCGCCGATACATCACGTCCGTCCGCAGCACGTATTTGCGCCCCTTCGTCACGGGATCGCCGCGATGCATGATCGGGTGATGAAACAGCAGCGCCATGCCTTTCTTCGGAATGATCCGGAACGGACCATCCGGCATCAGGCCGGTGTCGTCGCAGAACGACGTCGTGCCACCTTCGAAATCATCGTTCAGATAGATCATGAAGGTGAACTGGCTGCGCTCGCCATCGTCACGCTCGAAATGGCCGTCGCGATGCCATTCGAACTTCTGTCCGACATCATAGCGATACAGCCGCAGCCGCTCGTTCAGCCCGACCGGCTGCCAGCGATGCTGGAACGACGGTGCGAGATGGCCGGCGAGCCGCTGATAGAGCCCTTGCGCGCGCTCGGTATCGTCGACGATGACGCGATCGTTGTTGCGATAGTCCTTGACGCTGCGCGGCGCGAACAACGTCGCCTCCTCGAAGCCCATCTGCTCGCCCAAGCGGATGTAGTCCTCGCACTCGGCAGTGGAGAAGAAGTTCGCAATCGTCTCGATATTGTCGGCGTGCCAGGTCAGCCCGGTCATGATCGTGTCTCCGTCATCGTTGCGCAATCGCGTAGCCCGGATGAGCAAAGGCCGGCGCCTTGCGGGCGCAGGCCGGAGCGACATCCGGGGTCTCACGAACTGCACGTGCGGACCCGCATGTCGCCTGCGCTCATGCGGGCTACGAGAGGCTCAATCCTTGAACGGATCGAACTCGCCCTCGCCCGCCATCACCACGGCGAACGGCCGCAGCGTATGCACCACCCTCACCGAGCCGGCGTGCTCGGCCAGCACCTCGGGCAGACGGCGATAGGCCATCGGGCTCTCGTCGAGATCGGCGCCGATCAGGGTGACGCCGCGGCCCTGCAGCCAGGCGTCCATCTCGTCGCGCGTGAAGCGCCGCTTGGCCTCCCTGCGCCCGAACAGCCGCCCGGCGCCGTGCACCGTGGAGTACAGCGAGGCCTTGGCCTCCTCCGACTCCACGCCCTCGATGATGACGGCGTCGTCGCCCATCGAGCCGCCGACGAAACCGCGCTGGCCTGGAAAGGCCGGCGTGGCGCCCTTGCGCACCACCCACAGGTCACGCCCGTCATGGGTCTCACGCCAGGCATAGTTGTGGTGGTTGTGCACGCTGTCGGTGACCGCACCGCCAATGATCTGGCGCACGCGCTCGGTCACCCACTCGCGTCCCGCATAGGCGTAGCGCCCGGCGAGCTGCATCGCGGCGATGTAGCGCTGCCCAACCTCCGAGTCCTCGTCGACCACGGCGGGCGGCACGTTCATGCCGTCCTTGCCGCCGGCGGCCTTGAGGTAGCGCGTCGCCGAAGTATGGCCGAGACCACGGCTGCCGAAATGCACGCCGATCCAGACGAAGCCGGCCTCGTCGCGCATCAAATCGACATAGTGGTTGCCCGACCCGACCGTGCCGAGCTGCCCGACCGCCTTCTGCCGGTACGCGTCCATGTCGGAGCAGCGCCACGCATCGGCGTCGTCGAACAGCTCATGCTCGACCCGCTCGGCGTTCTTGCGGCCGACGCCGAACGAGATCACCCTGGCGACATCCTTTATGATGGTGCCGACCTTGTCCTCGATCGCGCCGAACTGCGTGTCGAGCCGGACCGCCATGTTGCCGCAGCCGATGTCGAAGCCGACCCCGGAGATGCTGATCTGCTTCTCATAGGCGATCACGCCGCCGACCGGCTGGGCATAGCCGAGATGGCCGTCGGCGCAGATCACCCCGGCCACGGCATTGCCGACCGCCATGCAGCTCCTCATCTGCGCGATGGTCGCATCCTCGTGACGGCCAAACACCTTCAGCGGGCTGTTCTGATACTGCGCGGCCTGTGGCCGGCTCGCGACCGTGTCGCCCAGCGCCGTGGCCTCGCGCGCCAGCTGCTCCTTGCGCGCGGCGTCGCGGAACGTGCACCACAGCGGCATCGATCGCTGCCCGGGCCGCTCGACCCGTGCATCCGGATCGAGCCCGGCCTCGATCGCCAATTGCCTCGCGCGCTCCTGATAGGGATCGGCTCGCATGTGATCCTCCTCACTCGTTCATGCATGACCCTGCCGCGCCGGCGTGGCGCTGCAATGATCGGGACTTGCACGGCGTGACGCCGCGCAAGTCCGGTGGTGCAAACAGAGAGACGGATCTGATCGGAGTGTCCCGGATGGGACATCAGCCTGGCGGATCGTCTCTCTGGCGTTCAAGACAGAGGGACGATCCCGCTGCCTCGCTACGCTGCTAGTTGATTGTGACGGGACAGCGCGCTCCCCGCGGAGACTGCCGGCACGCACAGGACGCAACCACGGCGCCGCAGTTGCGGCAGCGCGCTGTCCTCTATCTGACGTGGGGTCGAAATCGGCATGGCTCTCTCGCTGGCGGATGTCCGCCGGATAAGTTGGCGCGTGCTCTTACAGGATTTTACCCGTTTGTAAAGTAAGCCGTACGTAGCTGAAATAACTTCGTGGCGTTTTAGCACCGCCGACGCACGTCATGAGTTGTCATGGTTATGGCTTCGGGCTCGCACTGCGCGCGCCCCGGAATGACGACAAGATCGTTGCAGCTCAGCATGACGAGTAGTCGTAGCCCACATGAGCGCAGCGACATGCGACTTCATACGAGTGGCACGCGAGACCCCGGATATCGCCTCCGCCGAAGCCCGTTGGGCTTCGGCGTCCGCTCATCCGTGCTACGCGGCGCTCACCGCTCGAGCTCCACATCCCAGTACAAATGATCCTGCCAGGTCACGTGCAGGAATCTCGGCGGAAACAGGCGCTGCGCAGCCATCAGCTCGTGCCGTGCCGGCTCGAACGGCGGCCGCCGCGGCTTGAGATGGCGCCGGTCCTTGCGCGCGTTGCAGGGACTGCAGGCGGCGACGATGTTGGTCCACGACGTCTCGCCGCCGTCGACGCGCGGCACGACGTGATCGAAGGTCAGCTCGCCGTGGAGATAGCGGCTACCGCAGTACTGACATTCAAAGCGATCGCGCAGGAAGACGTTGAAGCGCGTGAACGGCACGCGCATCGCCGGCCTGACATAGTCGCGCAGCGCGATCACCGACGGCAGCCGCATGGTGACGCTCGGGCTGCGCACGACGCGGTCGTACTCTGCGACCACGACGTGCGACTCGCCGACAACGGCCCTGATCGCGTCCTCCCAGAAGACCACCGACAGCGGGAAATAGCTCAGCGGCTGGAAGTCGGCGTTGAGAACCAGCGCCGGGTTTGTTGCTGACATCGTCGACCTCCTCTCTTCGCTTCATCTGCCCGGTCGTGTTGGCGCCCATGACGGGAATCGAACCCGCCTTCCCGGATCGACAATCCGGTCCCTTCACCAGACGGGAACATAGGCCATGTCATCGCGCCCGGACTGCACCGGGCATGGTCATCGTCAATCAATCGAACGCGACCGGAGCGTGCTCCGGCTGAACCCCGTTGATGTAGTCGAGATAGATCTGGCGAGCCCGTGCCTCGCTGACTCCGCGGCACGTCATGACGATGCGCACGAAGGCAACCGCCACCGGCGAGCACAGCGCTCGGGCGTGGTCGACTATCTCGGAATCTGGGCTCATCATGCGGGTCATCAGACCCTCCGCTATGTCTGCGGAGGGTGAGATCCCGCCGCCGGTTATGCTCTTGCTGGAATTTCGCGTCCCGATGTCGTCAGGGACAGCACGAGATCAAATGGACCCTGACAGGCGACGCCCATGCCCGACCCATCGCGCGACCAGTTAAGCGGTCGTTCGTTGGTGGCGGCGTTCGCGAGATGTGAGCGTAGGCTCAACACGATCGTGGTCCTCAAGAGCGCGCCGGCGAGCGGCGCGTCAATTTCGATGGGGCAGAGCTATGCGCAGAATTTTCCGAAGCCGTCAAGGCCGGAGGGGGAAGCGATGACGGCGCGCCTCCGGCGACGCGACAGATTTGCAACGACCAGACTGGTCGTCGGGCAAATCAGTTGCGCATTATCGCGAGCTCCAAGGCCGCAATCGGCCCTGCGAGAGGTCGAAAACGCGTGCGCGCGAAAATTCGTTTGTCGAGCCCGGTCAATGGGATCGCCCCGCTCACCGCCAACCCCGAACATTTTCCTGTTTCCAAAAATCAGAAACCGTGCATTCTATGCCGGTCCTGTCCTCATGAGAGGGGCGCTTCGCGATCGTCATGAACGTGGAGGGCGGGATGCGGTGGGCGCGTCGGGTTGCAGCGTGATCTGATCACGCGGACGAACGATCCGGTGCGCACGGCGAAGTCGTGATGTCCTGGCACCCCGATGCTGGTGTCAAGGTCGGAGAGACGAATGCTCCGACCGATGGTGGCCAGAAAGCCCGGCGCACCAGGGAGACCACGTATAAGCCGTAAGGCCATCGCGCGGGGAATGCCGGATGATGCGGCTGAACCTGTGGTGACTGCCGCCTGCTTTTTCTTCTGCAGGCGGGCCATGGGTGAGGCCCTCACCCGGCATTCCCCGCGCCCTCTTCCGATTTCGGAGGGCCAGTTTACGAGCAGCACTCGGGCGCCAGGCGCCGCGAGAATGCGCAGTCATGGCCGTGCTTTTTGAAGCGTGAAACGGATCTCATTCCGGCCCCGGCTCAACGCCAGGCGACGGCGTTGTTTGTCGATGCAGGACCTGTGGGGTGGGCAAAGTGGCCGACGAAGGCGGCAGCGTGCCCACCGTCAATCAGCCCTCTCCTCGGCAAAACGGTGGGCACGGCGCCAACTACAAATATTCGTGTGGCACGCGCGGAATGGGCGCCTTTGCCCACCCTACTCCGTAACGGCTGCGCCTCAGTCGATGCGCGAGAGCACGGCGAGCTTGCGGATGCCCTTGTTCTTGTAGGCATCGAGGAACGCGTAGTAGTCGCGGAACGAAACGCAGCCGTTGGAGTCGCCGTTCGGCCCGAGCATGAAGGTGTGGGCCAGGAGGCCGTTGCGACCGTGGATGGCGTCCTCGCCGCCGATCGGATTGAGCCGCAGCGCCGGCACGCCGTGGAACAGCGCCTCGCGCGGCTTCAGCTCGTAGATGTGCGGCGGCGTCACGCCGCGCATCTTGATCTTCTCCGAGCTCGGCTTGTCGAGGTTGTCGCCGAGGCCGGAATGTGCCTCGAGCTTGGTGCCGTCGGGCAGATACACCGCCTTGGCCGAGATGTCGTAGACTGCGGTGCTCAAATCATACGGCGGCCGGCCGCCGCGGGTCGGATCCTTGGCGATGCTGGCGGTGATGTTGGAATCAGCCGAGGCATAGGCCAGGAGGCCGCCATCCTGGTTCTCCGGCTTGCCCCAGAGCTTTTCCTGGATCGAATGCCGGTCGCCGGCGATCGACAGCACCGCCGCCTTGGCGCGCTCGGTCATCGCGCGCAGCGAGAAGCCACTGCTCTTCGGCGGATTGGCCTCGGCGGCCTGCGCCGGCGTCGCGGGCTGCGCGGCCGGCTTGGCATTGGCGAGCGCCAACTGCATCGGCGGCCGGGCATCCTTCTTCGGCGCCTCGGCGACCTTCGCAGTCTCGGCCGGCTTGGCTTCGACCGACTTGGCCTCGATCTGCTTGGCCTCGATCTGCTTGGGCGCGGCTTCGGCGAGCCTGGGCAGCGGCGGCGCGCCGTTCGCGGCGTTGGAGGCGACGCCCTGCGGCACGGCCGCGCCGAAGCGGTCGTTGAACATCTGCGGCGTGATGGCGGCGACCGTGGTGACGGGCGGAGATTCCGGGAATGCCGAGAAGGCCTCACCCACCGCATCGGCGGCGCTGCGCGTCGCAAGCCGCGGCGCCGGGCGCACGACGGGCTCATCCTGCTCGATGCTGCCCAGGGTCGGATAGGCATCGGCCGCGATGATCTCGGTATAGACCGTCACAGCGCAGCCCCCGATCAGGCATGCGATTGCCGCGCCACCGATCAATTTGTGAGAGAACGCGATCAGGGAAGACTTCCTGCGATTTCGTGCGGCCAACGCAGCTCGACTGTTACTCATTCACTCACGCCCGAACGAATACTCGATAACTCTCGCTCGATGCGCCACGGACAACCGCTTTGCATCTCGCAGAAGCACAGAGCTTCATTAGGGCGACTTTTAGTTAAATGCTGATTAAGTTTTGGCAGATTAAGGGCGGGTTAACCATGGACGTCTGTTTTGCCGGCAAACAGGGCAAAAACAGGGCGAAATTCCAGCCAAAAGCAATATTGCCGCCCCAGGCCGTTCCTGAGGAGCAGCATTCGACGGCCGCCGGAATCCGTAAACCATCGCAGGCCGCGTTAACGATTGAGCTCTGCCAGAGGGGCGCTATCGATGACTCACGTTTAGGCGTGCTGACGAGGGAAAGGGCGTAGTTTTCACTTGTTCAAGGCCCCTGCTCGGACATGGTCTTGCCGATCTTCTCGACGCGTCTGAAAGCATTGGTCACGTACAATCGCATGTCGCCCGGTCTCCGCGGCAATCGGATCAGGACGGTCGTGGTCCAAGGCGCAATGGCGACGGCAGCCGCAGGTGGACCGCATCCGTAACAAGCCGGGATTTTCCGCGCTGTGGACACCGGCGGCGGTATGGTAGGGAACGATTCTCGGCAACACTCCGCCGGCGAATCGTACCGCGTCCGCTCCCTGCCGAACACGACACGAGAGGACTCCATGCAGATCCCCGACCGGAAGCTGGCCTTCGTCTTGGCCGCGAGCAATCACGGGACGATGATCGTCAACCGGCTCGACTATCGCATGGTCGACGCCAACCGGGGCTACGGCGTCGGCTATCAGATCCTCGACACGGGGGCTTTCGATCCGGGCGAGGTGCAGCTCGCCGTCCGCCTGCTCGGCTTGCGCCGCCGGCACCATGGCGATGGCGCCGTCGCGATCGACTGCGGTGCCAATATCGGCGTCCACACCATCGAATGGGCGAAGGCGATGACCGGCTGGGGATCCGTGCTCTCGATCGAGGCGCAAGAACGGATCTACTACGCGCTCGCCGGCAACATCGCGATCAACAACTGCTTCAATGCGATCGCCATCCATGCCGCAGTCTCGTCGGAGCGCGGCGTGCTCAACATCCCAAGCCCGAACTACCTGACCCCATCGAGCTTCGGCAGCCTCGAGCTGCGCCAGCGTCCCAACACCGAGTTCATCGGCCAGGCCATCGACTATGCGGAAAACACCGTCGAGGTGCGCAAGCTCCCGCTGGACGATTTCAATCTGCCGCGCTGCGACCTGATCAAGCTCGACGTCGAGGGCATGGAGATCGAGGCGCTCGAAGGCGCGGCGGCGACGATCGAACGCTGCACGCCGATCATGCTGATCGAGAAGATCAAGACCGATGCGGAGCAGCTGCGGCAATGGCTGGATTGCCGCGGCTACAAGACCATCGATGCCGGCATCAACATGGTCGCAATTCATGCGCGGGACAAGGCGCTGGCGGACATCATCCCGCAGCAGCCCTGAAGCGGGCGTCAGCGCTGCAGCTCCGGCGGCGGGGTGCGGTCGAGCACCTCCCGCTTGGGCTCGCTCAGCGCATAGAAGGCATAGGTCTCGATGGTCAAAGGTCCACGCCTGCGTTCGGCCTCGCCGATCTTCTCGACGCGGCCGAATGTATTGCTGACGTAGAACCGCGATGCGATCTGGACCTCGTCCACGAGCAGCTGCGTGCCCGCCAACTGCGCCGGATCCGGCTCCGGAAAATTGACCCAGCGGATGCGCTGGATCGGCTGCAGCACGCAGGTCCCGGACGGAAGATAGAACGACAGCCAGGCGGTGGTGCCATAATCCATCGCCAGCACGCAGGAGGCGCCGGCGCGCACGCGCGCTGCCTCGATCTCGGCAGCCAGGGGGCGCCAGCCGACGCCGACGCTGCGGACGGTGGCATCGCGCCGATAACCGGACAGCAGGCCCGTGTTGGCCTGCACGATCAGCGCGACGAACATCACGACGCCGGCGGGCACGGCCCAGCGCAGGCAAAAGTCCGCCGTGCGCTGCTCGCGCGGGGACCAGGCGACAAGACGGGCCGCCGCAGCGGCAGCCACCACGAAGGCCGGATAGATCGGCGCGAACCAGTTGGCTTCGACGCGGGCATGCAGCGAATGCCACGCGAAATAGGCGACGATGACCCAGACCATGGCCTCAATCAGGACGCGGGCCGCCGCGTCCGCTGCCCTGCGCCGGGCCAACCCATAGAGGCCCATCACGCCGAGGATGAAGACCAGCGGCGTGGCGAAGGCGAACTGCGTCGGGATGATCTCGGCGATGTAGACGGGGCGGACCTCCTCGATCCTGGCGCGGCCGAGCTGCTTGATGAACGACACCCATTGGTGCTCGGCATTCCACAGGATCACCGGCGAGAACAGCGCGAATGCTACGAGGCCGCCGAGATAGGGCCAGGGCGAGGCCAGCCAATGGCGCAGCTTCGGCACGGCGACGAGCCAGATCAGGATCGCCGCGCCGAAGAACATCGCGGTGTATTTCGACAGCAGCGCCGCGCCGACGGCCGCGCCGACCGCGAGCCACCACATGCCCCTGCCCGTCTCCAGCAGCTTGGCACAGAAGAACAGCACGAAGCTCGAGGCCACCAGCAGCGGCGCGTCGGGGGTCACGATCAGCGTGCCGACCGCAGCCATCAAGGTGACGTTGAGCAGCAGCGCCGCAGTCGCCGCAACGCGCACGCTGCCGAACAGGATCTCGGCGGTGCGATAGACCGCATAGCTCATGGGCAGGCCGAGCAGGATCGAGACCAGGCGCACGCCGAGCACGCTGTCTCCGGCGATCAGCGTGCCCAGCCGGATCACGACCGCGACCATCGGCGGGTGGTCGTAGTAGCCGCCGGCGAGATGCTTCGACCACATCCAGTAATAGGCTTCGTCGAAGGTGATCGGCGTGACCGCGGCGGCGATCAGCCGGAGCACGACGAGGCCTGTGATGGTCAGCCAGACATTGCGGACCAGCCGGGCGTCGTCGGCGCCTGCCGCAGAGGTCATCGCTTGCGCCAGACGAACAATCCGGAGATCGCGTAATTCCAGACCACGCCCATCAGCGCGCCGGCCGCGCCCGCCAGCCACCAGATCGGCTCCTGGTCATAGACCGAGAAGGCGACGCCGACATTGGCGAGCAGGCCGACCGAGCAGACCAGATAGAACGCGAGCAGGCCGCGCAGAATGGCAAAGCCCTTCAGCCGCTGGTCGCGATAGGTGAGGAAGTTGTTGAGGATGAAGTTCGAGGTCATCGCGATGAAGGCACCGAGCGCCTGCGCCTCCGCGAACGGCATGTCGAACGCATTGAGACCAAGAAAGAGCGTGGCCAGATGCACGACGAGGCCGGTGCCGCCGACCATGGCGAACAGCAGGAAGCGCAACGACACCACGTCGTTGGTCATCTTGGCCAGCACGAGGCCGAGGAAGTCGAGGGCGACCATCGAGTCGAGCTTGCTCTCGCCATGCAGGCGCGAGCCGAACGTATAGGGCACCTCGACGGTGCGCAGGCCGCCTTCCGCGCTCGCAATGATGTCGAGCAGGATCTTGAAGCCCTGCATCGACAGCTTCGGCGCGATCTGTTCGAAGCGGTCGCGGCGGATCATGAAGAAGCCGCTCATGGGATCGTTGACCTCGACCTTGAGCGCGCGGCGCGCGATCTCGGTGGCGAAGGCGCTGGCCCCGGCCCGCTTGCTGTCGAAGCTCGCGGCGCTGCCGCCCGCGATGTAGCGACTGCCGACGACGAGCTCGGCGGCGCCACTCTGCAAGAGCGCCAGCATCTTCGGCAGCTGGGTCTCGTCGTGCTGCAGATCGGCGTCGATCACGGCGGCATAGGGCGCACTGGCGGCCAGGATGCCCTCGATGCAGGCACCGGACAGGCCGCGGCGGCCGATCCGGCGGATGCAGCGGACGCGTTTGTCGCTGCGCGACAATTCGCGCACCACCTGCCAGGTGCCGTCCGGAGAGTTGTCGTCGACGAATACGACCTCCCACGGCACGTCCCTGAACGCCGCCTCCAGCCGCCGGTACAGCGTGGTGACATTGTCGCGCTCGTTGAAGGTCGGGACGACCACCGAAACGATCGGAATATCAGCGGTTTGCGGCGGCGCGGGCATGGCCGGTCGGAGGACATCGTTCATGGTGCGGATGCGTATATCTGCCGCGTTCCACACTGCCAAGCGCAACGGCTGAAGGAGGGCCCAAAAAGGCCGGACTGTGGTGCCGGCTTGCATCGCTCCCAAGCGAGGGGCCCAAAATGCCAACGACCACAAACAAAGGGTGCGCGTACATCCGGCGCAACCGCTCTGCCGTGGTCGTCTCGGTGCCGGAGCCGTTACAGCTCGACGTCACCGTCCCGACCAAGATGGGGCGCCTCGGCTGGATTGCAAGGGGCCCCGGCCGGCCTAGTTCGGAACCTCACGGACCACGGGTCCGCGCACGGCCGGAGCCACCGGAACCGTCTGCACCGGGGTTGGCGGCACCTCGACCTTGGCCGGCTGCATCTGACGGGCCATCGGCCCGACGGGAACATAGTAGAAGGCTGCCGCAAGCACGGCAGCGGCGACAATCGCCCCCAGCAGGCCGCCGACCGATTCCGCTCTCATTGCCATATCTCCCCTTCCCGGCCCGTGCCCTGGATACACGAGGCTCCGGAGCACGGGAAGAGTGACGGCGCAACAGCGCCGAACTGGTCAGAACTGGCCCGGTTGACTATCGTCTCCCTACCGCAACACCCTCACCAATCAGCATCGGAATCGATCCGTGAGCAAAGCCCCTGCACGCGCCTCGCAATCCAAGAGCCACATCTACATCGGCATCGGCGGCTGGACCTTCGCGCCCTGGCGGGGCGTGTTCTATCCGGACAAGCTGCCGCAGTCGAAGGAGCTCGAATACGCCGCCTCGAAGCTGACCTCGATCGAGATCAACGGCACCTATTATGGCTCGCAGAAGCCGGAGAGCTTCCGCAAGTGGGCACGCGAGGTGCCGGACGGCTTCATCTTCTCGCTGAAGGGGCCGCGCTTCGCCACCAATCGCCGCGTGCTCGCCGAGGCCGGCGATTCCGTGAAGCGCTTCTACGACACCGGCGTGCTCGAGCTCGGCGACCGGCTCGGCCCGGTGCTGTGGCAGTTCGCGCCGACCAAAAAGTTCGACGAGGCCGATTTCGGCAAGTTCCTCGAGCTGTTGCCGCGCGAGCTCGACGGCCGCAAGCTGCGTCACGTCGTCGAGGTCCGCCATGACAGTTTCTGCGTCCCCGGCTTCGTCGCGCTGCTGCGCGAGTTTGCAACGCCGGTCGTGTTCGCCGAGCACGGCAAATATCCGGCGATCGCCGATGTCGTGGGTGACTTCGTCTACGCCCGACTGCAGAAGGGCAATGACGAGCTTGCGACCTGCTATCCGCCGAAGCAGCTCGACGCCTGGGCGAAGCGATTGCAACTGTGGGCCGGCGGCGGCGAACCGGACGACCTGCCACGGGTTGACGACAAGCCGGCGAAGAAGACGCCGCGCGACGTATTCGCCTATGTCATCCACGAGGGCAAGGTGCGCGCGCCGGCTGGCGCGATGGAGCTCATCGAGCGCGTGAGCTGAGGCAGGAGGCGCATGATGGCCAAGAGCAAGACCCTGTTCACCATCGGCTATGAGCACACGCCGGCCAAGGCCGTGCTCGATGAGTTGCAGGCCGCCGGCGTCAAGCTGCTGGTCGATGTGCGCGCGGTGGCGGCCTCGCGCCGGCCGGGCTTCTCCAAGAGCCAGCTCGCTGCCGGGCTCGACGAGCGCGGCATCGGCTATGTGCATCTGCGCGGGCTCGGCACGCCGAAGGAGGGCCGCGAGGCCGCCCGCAGCGGCCATTACGACACGCTGCACAAGATCTACAGCGCCCATCTGAAGACGCCGCAGGCGAAGGAGCAGATGGACGAGCTGACCTCGCTGGTGAAGAGCGCCGGTCCCGTCTGCCTGCTCTGCTACGAGCGCGACCACGCCCATTGCCACCGGCAATGGATCGCCGAGATCATCGAGGACCGCGATCAGGTCAAGGTGAAGAACCTGGTCGCGCCTCAGGTGTGAGTCGCTACTCCGCGGCGCAGGTGAACGACGACGCCTGCTCGATGTCGCCGCTGACATATTTGGCGAATTTCGGCCACGGGCACAGCGGCCGCGTCCGCTGCGGGCTCCATGTCGATGGGAGCTCCTTGTTGGCCGCATTGACCGAGGCCGTGATCGCCTCCGGCGTCTTGCCCTTCTCGACCCAGTCCATCAGCGCGCCCAGCGCATCGAACTTCTCCAAGGTGACGCCGCCGCCGCAATGGGTCTCGCCGGGCAGCGCAAACAGCCGCGCGAACGTATCGGCCTTGCCCTGCACATTGGCATTGAGCTTCTCGTACCAGCGGACAGTGTCGTTGATCGAGAACACCGGATCGGCCTGGCCGTGATAGATCAGCATCTTGCGCGCGCCGCCCTGGAACGCCGGCAGGGTCGGATTGTCGACCGCGGGCGGGGCCATGAAGTCCATCGCAGACTCGGTGAATGGACCTTCCTTGGCGTAGATCTTCGGTGCGTCCTTGTCGAAATCATAAGTCTGCAGCTTCTCGACCAGCTTGTCGGGCGAGCCCTCGATCTCGACTGGCGGCGTTGAGAAGATGTAGTTGAGCGAGGCGCCGCCCATGGTGGCAATGATCGGAAGGTTGTTCCACGGCGCCACCGGGCTCTCGACCTTCCAGGCGCGCCAGTTGCCGGTGCCGACCCCACCATCCACCGGCCAGTCGGAATACAGCGGCTCGCCCTTCGAATTGTGGGGACCCGCGAAGACTTTCTTCAAAGCATCGACCTTGGCGGCCGGCAGGCAGGCCTCGGCCGCACCAGCGGCGCAGCGGAGGCTGTCGAAATTGAACGCTTTCTGGCACGCCATCAGGTTCGCCGTCAGCCCATCCTTGGCGCCGTCGAGCCCGTCGCAGACCTCCGTGATCTTGGAAGCGATCAGCTTGGCATCCTCCCGCGTGATCGACTTGCGGATGTCGACATCGGCCTTGGTCAGCGCCTGCACGTCCCAGGCGTGCTGCACGGCAGCGCGCGGCAGGTTGAAGCCGGGATTGCCGACCAGGAAGCCGTCATACTGCTCGGGCATGCGCTCGGCGGCCACCATGGTGTGGCGGCCGCCATTGGAACAGCCGGCGATGTAGGAATAGTCCGGCTTCCTGCCGTAATGCGCCGAGATGATCGCCTTCGCGATCGGCGCTAGCGTGATGTCGGCCGAATAGCCGTAGTCGCGGCGCGCCTGCGGATCGAGCCCGAAAGCTGAGCCGGACGCAAGCCCGCGCGGCTTGTTGGCGGGATCGTTGCCGGAGTGGCCGCTGTCCGACGACAGCACGGCAAAGCCGCGGGCGAGCGGCGTCACACCGCCACCGACGAGACCGTCGGCCTTGTCGCCGAGCGCCGGCACCACGACGCCATCATTGCCGCCATTGACCTGGTGCAGGAAGCGGCCGTTCCACGTCTCCGGCAGCCGCATCTCGAACTGGATCGCATACGCATGGCCGTCGACGCCGGTGCGCTCATTGACCTTGCCGGACAGAATGCAATGCCGCGGCAGCCCGTCGGCGGCCTCCTGCAGCTTCGATCCCGTCAAGGTCAGCCCGGGGACCTTCAGCACCTCGGCCGTCACCTTGCTGCAGGCAACATCCTCAGCCCGCACCGCCTCCAGGCCGGCTGCGCACACGATGCCTGCTGCGGCCAAAAACGACGCCCCGGTTCGGATCATGCGTTCCCCCTGATCATGCTTTTCGTTGAGGGCAGTTAAACGCGAAGACCATCCAATGTAAATCTCAGACGTCGGGCGACGGGTCGCCTGCGTCAGTGCAATTGCCAGATCTCGAACGGCCGGTCGTAGCCGCGCACCGACACCGCGCCGTGGAAGACGGCGTCGCGCGCCCCGTCGCCGGCCGCCTGCCGCACCTCGCTCGAGATCAGGAGCTGCGAATCGAACTCCTTGTTCAGCGCCTCGAGCCGCGAGGCGAAGTTCACGGTGTCACCGATGACGGTGTACTCTTTGCGCCGCGGCGAGCCGATGCTGCCGGCGACCACCTCGCCGAGATGAAGACCGATCCCGATCCGCAGCGGCCAAGACGACATCGCGTTGACACGCTCCATCGCGGCCACCATCTCGCGCGCAGCCACGACCGCCTGCACGGCGGCATCGCGCGACTCGAACGGCGCGCCGAACAGCGCCAGGAAGCCATCGCCGAGGAACTTGTTCACGATGCCGCCATGGCGCTCGAGTATCTCGACCAGCACCGCGAACGCGCCATCGAGGCGATCGACAACCTGCTGCGGCGTCTTCGACCGCGCCGCCGCGGTGAAGCCGCGGAAATCGACAAACATCACCGCGACCTCACGGATGTCGCGCGCCTCCGCCGTCCCCTCCTTCATGAGGCGCTCGACGACCTGGGGCGAGACGTGCTGGCCGAACAGATCGGTGACCCGGTCGCGCGCCGACGCGGCCTCGATGCTCGCCGCGAACTGGCGTCGCAGCTGCACGCTGACGGCACCGGCGAGCATCCCGCACAACAGGATGATGAAGCTGCGCTCACCGTGATAGTAGATCTCCGGATTCTGGCTCGCATCCATCGAAGGCCGATCGATCAGTGCCACCGCCAACAACTCCACCGCGGCGACGAGGCCGGTGAAGCTCGACAGCCAGAAATCGAGACGAAGCGTCGAGAGAACGATGAAGATGAAATAGACCAGCGGCACGCCGAAGCCCAGCGCCTTGTCGTGGCCGATGCCCTCGATCTGCAGGATGAGGACGAACGTTGGCAGCGAGGTCTCGACCAGGGCGCTGACATAGCGCCAGATCACCGGCACGTCCCGGCCGTGGCGGATGTCCGCCTTGATCCTGAACAGGATGAGGGTCTCGAAGCTGATGAATGCGACGATGATCGCGTAGACGTAGAGGACCCCGATCCGGCTCGGCCAGATCCACTCCGAGATCCTGGGCTCGAAGATTTCGACCAGCACCGACATCACGAGAAACAGAGCCGCAGTGGCGATCAGCGCCCTCACGCGCAGCAGCTCGGTGTTCAACGTCTGACGCATCAGCGCCTGGTCGAACTCGGCCGGCGCTTCGTTCGCCTGTCCTCCTCCCACGATCTGCATCTTGCCTCAGCCGTTCCTGCTCCCAGCCGCCATTGTGCCTCAATCGAGGGTGCGGCGGAAGCGCAGGACGGCGACCGTCATGGCGAACAGCATGAGGACGAACAGGGCGATCGTATCATGCTGCAGGTTCTGGAGCGTCGAGCCCTTGAGCATGATGGCGCGGACGATGCGCAGATAATGCGTCAGCGGCAGGCACTCGCCGAGCACCTGCGCCCATTGCGGCATGCCGAGAAAGGGAAACATGAATCCGGACAACAGGATGCTCGGCAGGAAGAACATCATCGACAGCTGCATCGCCTGCAGCTGGTTCTGCGCCAGGGTCGAGAAGGTGTAGCCGATCGACAGGTTGGTGGCGATGAACAACGTCGACAGCAGCGCCAACAGCAGCAGGTTGCCCATGATCGGAACGCCGAACAGCAGGAGGCCGATGCCGATGATGATCGTCGCCTGCAGGAAGCCGACCATCACATAGGGGATGATCTTGCCGAGCATGACCTCGACCGGCTTGATCGGCATCGACAGCAGGCTCTCCATCGTGCCGCGCTCGATCTCGCGCGTCACCGAGAGCGCAGTGAAGATCAGCATGGTCATGGTCAGGATGGTGCCGACGAGGCCCGGCACGATGTTGAGCCGCGACGAGGCCGCCGGGTTGTAGCGCGCGTGGGCCCTGATCTCGAACGGCGTCGTGACGGGATTGCCGGTGTAGAGATCGTGCGCGAGCGCGGTCTGCACGATCATGCCGAGCGAGGACAGTGCCGAGGATGCTGCGACCGGATCGGTCGCGTCGGCCGCAACGAGCAAGGCCGGCCGGTCGCCGCGGCGGACCGCGCGCTCGAAGCCGCGCGGGATCTCGACGCCGAACAGGACCTTGCCGGACAGCAAGAGATCGTCGAACTCGGTGACGCTCGTGACTTCCCGGGTGAAGCGGAAATAGGCGGTGTTCTCCATCGCCTTCAGGATCGAGCGTCCGAGATCGCTGTCCTCCTGCAGCAGCACCGCCGCCGGCAGATGATGCGGCGTGGTGTTGATGGCGTAGCCGAACAGCATCAGCTGCATCACCGGGATCATCACGATCATCGCGAACGAGACCCGGTCGCGCTTGAGCTGGATGAACTCCTTGACCAGCATCGCGTAGGTGCGCCGCCAGAAGCCGAAGCGGGACTCGGGAGATGCCTGGTGGACGGCCGCGTCGCTCATTGGAAGTTGTCCCGTGAGCGGTTCATCAGGTCGATGAAGACGTCCTCGAGCGAGGGCGCGGCGGGCTGCCAATGCAGATCAGCCTTGTCGCGCCAGGACGCGATCGCGGCGTCCAGCGCGTTGCGGTCGCGGCCGGACACGTGCAGGCTGGTGCCGAACGGCGCCACCATGTCGACACCCGGCTTGCCGGTGAGATCTGCCGCGAGTTCGCGCAGATCATCGCCGCTCACCGTGTATGTGGTGAGCGCCGATTGCGCGATCACTTCGGAGACCGTGCCGTGCGCCAGCAGATGACCATAGGCGATGTAGGCGATCTCGTGGCAGCGCTCGGCCTCGTCCATGTAGTGGGTCGAGACGAGCACGGTCAGCCCTTCGCCGGCGAGCGCGTGGATCTCGTTCCAGAAATCGCGCCGCGCCTTGGGATCGACGCCGGCTGTGGGCTCGTCGAGCAGCAGCAATTGCGGGTTCGGCAGGGTGCAGGCCCCGAGCGCCAGCCGCTGCTTCCAGCCGCCCGACAACTCGCCGGCGAGCTGCCGCTCGCGGCCGGCAAGCCCGAGCCGCTGCACCATGTCGCGCGCGGCCTGGCGCGGATCGGGCATGCCGTAGAGGCGCGCGACGAATTCGAGGTTCTCCCGCACCGACAGGTCCTGATAGAGGCTGAAGCGCTGCGTCATGTAGCCGACCAGGCGCTTGATCTTGTCGGCATCGCGGCGGATGTCGAAGCCGAGGCAGGTGCCCTCGCCTCCGTCGGGTGTCAGCAGGCCGCACAGCATCCGGATGGTCGTGGTCTTGCCCGAGCCGTTCGGGCCGAGAAAGCCGTAGATCGAGCCGCGCTTCACTTGCATCGACAGATCATGCACGACCTCGCGGCCGTCGAAGGACTTGGTCAATCCCTGGACGTCGATCGCGATCTCGACGGGACCCGTTCCGTTCATTGCTTGTCCGCCACCGGGGTCTTCGGATCAGGCGTCTTGGAACGCGGATAGATGCTGACGGGTTGGCCGACGCGCAGTGCATCCGGCCGCGACGGCCGCGCCTGGATCAAATAGACGAGCTTGTTGCGCTCATCGAGGCTGTAGATCACCGGCGGTGTGTACTCCGCCGAGGTCGCGAGGAAATAGACGCGTGCCGTCAGGTCATCAGCGCAATTGTCGCAGGTGACGCGGACCTCGTCACCGATCGCGAGCTTCGGCAGATCCGGCTCCGGCACGTAGAAGCGCAGCTTCATGTTGCCCGGCGGCATGATCGACAGCACCGGCCGTTGCGCCGCGACCATCTCGCCCTCGCGGAAGTAGATCTGCTGGATGGTGCCCGCGACCGGCGCCACGCCCTTGCGCCGTGCCAGCCGCGTCTGCGAGGTCACGAGATGGGCCTCGGCGACGCGCAGCGCCGAAACGGCGGAGTCGAGCGTCGCCTGCGTCCCCGCGCCCGTCTTGCTCAGGGCCGCGGCGCGGTCATAGGTCTGCTGCGCATTGGCCAGCGTCGCCTTGGTCTGGTTGAGATCGGCCTGCTGCAGATCGTCGTCGACCGAATAGAGCGGATCGCCGACCTTGACCACGTCGCCCTCATGCACGTTCAGCTTCGTGATCCGGCCCGCTTCGTCCGGGCTGACGAAGATCATGTCGGCCTCGACCCAGCCTTGATAGCCAGGATCGCGCGTCTCCTTGCAGCCGTTGAACGTGAAGGCCGTGACCAGCACGGCAAGGCAGTGCAGCAGGCTCATGTCGGCCTCCTCGCGCCAAAGATCAGATCGAGATGGGTCTGCAGCATCGCTTCGGCGTCGAGCGGCGCATGTCGTTCGAACAGGCTCTTCCAGAGCACCGCAACCATCATCGGCGCGATCATCAGTTGCGGATGTTGCACCAGCTTGGGCTCGCGGATCTCACCGCTGACGATCCCGATCTGGATCAGGGCGCGCATGGCCGCGAGACCACGGGAAACGACCTCGCGGTAGTAGAAGTCGGCAATCGCGGGAAAACGGGGCCCCTCTGAAATGATGAGCCGCACGAGATCACCGCGCCGCGTGCCGGCGACCTCCTGCAGGAACATGCGCGCCAACGCCTCGACCATATCGCGCACCGAGCCGCCGGCCGGCGGCGGCGCGGCAAGACGGCCGACGAAGGGCACGATCGCGGTCCGGATCAATTCCTCGAACATCGATTCCTTGTCCTTGAAATGCAGATAGATCGTGCCCTTGGCCACGCCAGCCCGCTTGGCGATGTCGTCCAGCCGGGTCGCCGCGAAACCGCGGGCAATGAACTCGTCCATCGCCGCTTGCACGATCGCCGCGCGGCGCTCGGCGGAGCGATCCGCCCGGCGCGACGTGGCAGCTCCCGCGTCCGCTGTCTTGACGGCCTGAACTCTGCGCTCGGACAATTTCGAAGGTTTCGACATCGAGCAATTATGACTGACTGGTCAGTCAATGTAAAGAGGCCTCGCAGAGGCCGGTCTCGGCCCGCGTCAGGAGGTCGTACCCGACAGCGCGCGGCCCCCGTCAGACGACGCCGGCCGCGATCACGCGCAGGATCTGATGTAAGGCCGATTGATCTCCCAGAGCTCGTCCACGATCTGGCGCGCAGCGGCGGCCGAGTTGACCACGGGATCGATGAGCAGCGCCTGCAGCGCGAGATCCTTGGAGGCAGTCATGGCCGCCTGCACCGCCAGCTGCTGGACCTGAACCTGGACCGACATCAGCTTGGCGACGGCATCTGGAAGCGGGCCCAGCGACACCGGATGGATACCGACGCGATCCGCGACAACGGGCACTTCGACGGCGGCCTCGGCAGCCAGGTTGGGAATGACGTGACGGTTCAGAACGACGCCGGACTCGATGACCTGCTTCCGATCGTGCAGCACCGAGCCGATCACGGTGACCGCGCGCTCTCCGGACGGCATTCGCCACCAGTCCGGCATGCCGGCCCTGCCCGCCAGGACCTCGTCGATCTGCCGGATCAGCTTGGCCCGCTCCGCCTCGTCCCACGCGAAGTCGTACCCGCTCTCGCCCGCTTCCCAGCCATAGGCGAGATACTCGCCTACATGGCTGTCGCCGCAGCCCAGCCAGAAGCCGAAGTCGCGCAACAGCGCCCGCGTCAGCGGCGCGACCTTGGGGTCGTGGCTCCCAGCCTTTTCGCGGAGCAGTGGATAGAGATCGGCCCCGGTGTCGCGATCCCGGATCTGCATGAGACATTGGAAATGGTTGAGCCCGGCGCCCCACACCTCCACGCGCTCCTCGGCCAGTCCCAGAATGGAAGCCACCTGGCTGCGCGCGATGAAGATGCCGTGGCACAGGCCGATATGCGCGAGGCGGCTGTGAAGCCCCAGCGCGAGGATGATGCGGCTCTCGGGATTGGAGAAGTTGATGAGCAGCGCGTCCGGACAGCGCCGCTCCATCTCGCGCACGAAGTCGAATACGACCGGCAAGGTGCGGAGCGTGAAGAACAATGCGCCCGGCCCGCCATTCTCGCCCAGCGTGTGACGGATGCCGTATTTGCGCGGCACCTCGAAATCGAGCTTCCATAGGCGGTTGCGGTCGATCGCGGTGGCATGGATCACGAAGCCGGCGCCGTCGAGCGCCGCGCGCCAATCCGTGGTCGCCTCGATCTTAAGGCCGGCGCCGGAGAGGTCGTTGAGCAGCCGGGCCAATGCTTCCGACCGGGCCAGCCGGGTCGGGTCGCGGCCGACCAGCACGAGCGTAGATCCCGCGAGATCATGCGTCGAGAACAGGTCCCGGAACACGCTGAGTCCAAAGGACGCGCTGCTCGCGCCGAGGAAGACGATCTTGGTGACGGCTGCCATGAGCAATTTGTGCCAGCACCGCGCGTCCCCATGCCTGATCCAGATCAAACCGCCGCCCCAATGTTGGGCACGGCGGCGCGTCAATCGGTCTTGCTGATCAGCCGAAGTCGAGCACCACGCGACCGTCGATCTTGCCGGCCTTCATGCGGTCGAAGACGGCGTTGATCTCCGACAATGGCGCCGTGGTCACCTCGGCCGTCACCTTGCCGTCCGCGGCGAACGCGATGGCTTCGTCGAGATCACGCCGGGTGCCGACGATCGAGCCGCGCACGGTGATGCGCTTCAGCACGACATCGAAGATCGGCGTCGGGAATTCGCCCGGCGGCAAGCCGACCAGGCTGACCGTCCCCTTGCGGCGGACCATGTGCAGCGCTTGGGCAAAAGCCGACGTCGACACCGCGGTGACCAGCACGCCATGCGCGCCGCCGCCGGTGATTGCGATCACCCGCTCCACGGCATCCTTGTCGAGCGCGTTGACGGCGTGCTCGGCGCCGGCCTCCAGCGCAAGTTTCAGCTTGTCCTCGGCGATGTCGAGACCGACCGCCTTCAGCCCCATCGCCTTCGCATACTGGATTGCGACATGACCGAGGCCGCCGACGCCGGAGACCACCACCCACTCGCCCGGTCGCGTGTCGGTCTCCTTCAACCCCTTGTAGGTCGTGACGCCGGCGCAGAGGATCGGGGCGATCTTGGCGAAGTCCACATTGGCCGGCAGGCGCGCGGCGAACGCCGCGGATGCGATCACGTATTCCGCGAAGCCGCCGTTCACGCTATAGCCGGTGTTGTGCTGGTGCTCGCACAAGGTCTCCCACCCGGTCTCGCAATATTCGCAGCGCAGGCAGGCATCGTGCAGCCACGCCACGCCGACGGCATCGCCGACCTTGAAGTCGGTGACGCCGGGCCCGAGCGCGGCGACGATGCCGGCCGCCTCGTGACCGGGGATGAACGGCGGCACCGGCTTCACCGGCCAATCGCCGGAGGCGGCATGAAGGTCGGTGTGGCAGACGCCGCACGCCTTCACCCTGACCAGAAGCTCGCCCGGCCCCGGCGCAGGAATCGGAACGTCCTCGATGACCAGCGGCTTGCCAAAGGCTTTGACGACGGCGGCTTTCATGGTCTGCATCTGTCTGCTCCTCATGTCGCGGCGCAAACTAACGACGTCGGCGTATTCCGGTCTTGATCGGCATCAAGCCGCGCCGCTGCATGAAGTAACAGTTTGATGACCGCGCAATGTGCCCGTGGCTGTCAGGCGTGAAATTTGAGTCCGTCGACGACCTTGTCGACCAGCTTGCGCTCCGCGCGAAACGCCAATCCCACCAGATTGAGATCGGCGCGCGCCACCGCCTTCACGGCATCACGGTTGGCCTCGTCATGCGTGGTCTTGAACATGTCCTCGGTGTAGAGCGCCGGCTTCACGCTGCGCGACAGCGCGCGATCCAGAGCACGCGCCAACGCTGCACGATCCGGCGCGCCGTAGATCAGGATCGGCTGCCCGATCAACGCGTGATACAGGGTTGCCGAGCCGTCCTCATAAGGCGCGCCGATGCATTCGGGAAATGCAGCGGCGATGCCGCTGGAAAGAAACGCCGCGACGTTCAGCTTCTGCCAGGCTTCGAGATCGTTGCGAATGATCAGCGCGATCTTGGTGTCGAATTGCATGCCATTTCCAGAGTTCGATGTCATCGAACGCTCAGAATAGCCGAGCCGCTCTCGAGGTGAAGCATCGAAATGAAAGCGCGGACGAGAGACATCAGGCTCAGATCAGCCCTTGGCGTCGCACACCCAGGCGCGGATGACACATTCCTTGCCGCCATATTTGTAGCATTCCCGGGTCGCCTCGTTGAGCGTGGTCGAGATCGTCGGCCGAACAGCATAGCCGTGGGCGCCGCAGGGATTGGTGAGATCGACCGCGAACGCGGCGCAGGCCTTCTTCATCGTCACCGCGGTGCAGTCGCCCTTGCACTGCTTGAGCGCCGCAGCCTTGGCGAGATGCTCCGCCGGATAGTCGAACGCCTGGCCATAGGCGGCGCACCGGCCAATGGCGAACGCGCCGGCTGCATGCGCCGGGCTGATGGCGCCGTAGCTCGCGATGCGCGCAACGCCGACGAGAACGGTCAATCCAAATGCAAACAGCGCGACACGGCGCGCAGCAGTCGAAGCGATCACTTTTTCCTCCCCCGAGGCCCAATGCCGGCAAATCTAGCCGGGGGTCGTTGAAACTTGGTGAATGGGAGGTTGAGGGCGGGCGAGGTCCGTTGCCCGCATGAGCGCAGCGATATGCGGGGGCGCGGCATCCGTGGAGAGAGACTGTCCCCGCATGTCGCATACGCTCATGCGGGCTACGCTGGCTCAGCCGCGCCGGGCGGCTTCCAGCGCCTGCGGCGTGTCGATGTCGAGGAAGGCGCTGTTGCCGTCGACCGGCACCTCGGCGACGGCCTCGGTATGCTTGGCGATCAGGTGCCGCGCGCCGACGTCACCGTCCAGCGTCATCAGCTCGGCGAAGAAGCGGCGTGACCACAGCACCGGGTTGCCGCGGCGTCCCTCGGACACGGGCACGACGATCAAATTGCCGCGATCGGGCGCGAACGCGCCGATCAGACGGTCGAGCAGATCCGAGGACACCATCGGCATGTCGCCCAGGCACACGACCGCGCCATCGACGCCCTCAGGCACCGCGGCGATGCCGGCCTTCACCGAGCTGGCAAGCCCACCGGCGAAGTCGGGATTGCGGACGAAGCGAACGTTCAAGTCGGACAGCGCCTGCTCGACCAGCTCGGCCTGATGACCGGTGACGACGATGACCTCACCGGCCTTGGAGGCCAGCGCCTGCTCGGTCACGATGCGCACCAGCTTCTTGCCGTCGAGCTCGGCCAGCAGCTTGTTCGGCCCTCCCATGCGGGTCGAGCGTCCCGCAGCCAGCACGACCGCGGCGACCTTGCGTTCGCCCTCGGCCTCCGGCTTGGCGCGCGGCTGCGGCCGTGTCACGATCTCCATGAGGAGTCCGCCCACGCCCATGGCCGTGAGCTCGGCGCGGGTGACCTTGATGCCGGCGAGCAGCCGCATCAGCACCCAGTCGAAACCGTTCTCCGCCGGCGAGCGGGCGCAACCGGGGGCGCCGAGCACCGGCACACCGGCAGCGCTACCGATCAAGAGCAGATTGCCGGGATCCACCGGCATGCCGAAATGCTCGATCGCACCGCCGATGCCGGTGATCGCGGCGGGAATGACGTCGCGGCGGTCGGCGATCGCGGACGCGCCGAACACGATGACGAGCTCGGCGCCCAGCGCCAACAGCTCCTTGATCGCAGCGGCCAGCGCGGCCTGCTCGTGCGGCACGCGGCGCTCCGCGATGATGGTGGCGCCGGCCGGCGCGAGCCGCTCTGCGGTGACGCGCAGCGTCTTGTCGATGACCTTGGGTGCGAGCCCAGGCAGAAGCGTCGAGACGACGCCGACGCGCTTGATCACATAGGAGGCGATGCTGAGCGCGCCCCTGCCCGCCGCAGCGACGGCGGCATCGCGCAGACGGCCTTCGACGCCGAACGGGATCAGCTTGACGGTGCCGACCATCTCGCCTTCGACCACCGGCTTGAAGGCCGCCAAGGTCGCAAAGGTGATGGCCTCGTCGACTCCGTTGATGCGCTCGACGGCGGCGCGGTCGATCATCAGCACGCCGGGCTGCGCCGCGAACAGATTGGCGCGACCGGTGAAGGCGCGATCGACGTGAATGCCTTTGCCTGCGACGACCTTGGCGACGTCGGCCGCCGCCTCGTCCTCCGAGACATCGCCCGCCTCGAGCCGGACGACCACGATCTCCTTGACGCCCTCTCGGGCCAGCGCCTCGACCTCGGCGGGACCGATCAGCGTGCCCTTCTTCAGCACCAACGATCCCTTGCGCAGGGTGTGCACGGTCACCCCGCCGATCGCTTCAGTCGGACTGGCAGGACCGAACTTCATGCCGCCTGCTCTTTCTCCTTGGCCGGCAGCCGCAACGTGGCGGTGATCTCGGCCATGATCGAGACCGCGATCTCCGACGGCGACACCGCGCCGATGGCGAGCCCGATCGGCGCATGGATGCGGGCGATGTCGGCGTCGCTGGCGCCTTGGGCGCGCAGGCGGTCGCCGCGCTTGGCATGCGTCTTCCGTGAGCCGAGCGCGCCGATATAGAAGCAGTCGCGCGAGAACGCGTGCAGCAGCGCCGGATCGTCGATCTTCGGATCATGCGTCAGCGCGACAAAGGCCGTGTAGTGATCGACGTTGAGCGGCGGCAGGGCCACGTCGGGCCATTCGGCGATCAGCGGCACGTCGGGGAAGCGCTCGGGGCTGGCGAAGGCCGTGCGCGGATCGACGACGGTGACGTCATAGCCGAGCGACTTGGCGATCGGTGCCAGCGCCTGGCTGATATGGACGGCGCCGATGATCACGAGCTTGGCCGTCGGCGCGTAGACGTTGAGGAACAACCGCTTGCCGCCCACCTCGACCATGCCGCTCTTGCCCATCCGCAGTTGCGTTGCGAGCTCGTTGCGCAAGGGATCGGCGGCGATGTCGGCGGCCTTGACCAGACGCTGCTCGCCGGAGGCGACGTCGGTGACGAGAATGGCCGCGCGGCGCGCGGCGCGTTCGGCATTGAGTTCGGCCAGCGTGGCGAGCTGCATGATCAGCCCACCTTCTCGACGAAGACGCGGATGGTACCGCCGCACGACAAGCCGACATTCCAGGCGGTCTCGTCGGCAACGCCGAACTCCAGCATCTTGGGCTGGCCGCTGGTGATCACGTCGAGCGCCTCGGTAACGACAGCGCCCTCCACGCAGCCGCCGGACACGGACCCTAAGAACGTGCCCTCGTCGTTGATCACGAGGTTGGACCCGACCGGGCGCGGCGCCGAGCCCCAGGTCTCGACCACGGTGGCGAGCGCCACGCCGTGACCGGATTTGTGCCAATCCTCGGCGGCCTTGAGGATGTCTTCGTCGCGGTTGAGCATGACTATCTCCTTCTCAGGCGGCGGGCCGGATCGCGCTGCGCTGATGCGGCGGCAGCGGCGACGACAGCGCCGAGATCAGCGTCCCGATCGAGGTCAAGTTATGTACCGGGCGGAATTCGTCAACGTGGGGCAGCATGGTTTTGATGCCCTGCGCCTTCGCCTCGAAGCCGGAATAGCGCAGCAGCGGATTGAGCCAGATCAGCCGCCGGCAGGAGCGGTGCAACCGGTCCATCTCGAAGGCGAGCTTGCTGTCGGCCTCGCGCTCCAGCCCGTCGGAGATCAAGAGCACGATCGCGCCCTGCCCGAGCACGCGGCGCGCCCACTGCTTGTTGAAGGTCTGCAACGAGGTGGCGATCCTTGTGCCGCCGGCCCAGTCCTCGACATTCGCCGAGCAGCTCGCCAGCGCCTCGTCGGGATCGCGCTGGCGCAGCGCGCGCGTCACGTTGGTCAGCCGCGTGCCGAACAGGAATACCGAGACGCGCTTGCGCGCATCGGTGATGGCGTGCAGGAAATGCAGGAACAGGCGGGTGTACTCGCTCATCGAGCCGGAGATGTCGAGCAGCGCCACGATCGGCGCCGGCTTCTCGATCCGCCCCAGGCGATGGAAGTTGATGATCTCGCCTTCGGTGCGCAGCGCCTGACGCAGCGTCTTGCGCATGTCGATTCGACGGCCGCGCGGGTCCGCGGTGTGGCGGCGCGTTTTCAGCTCGGCCTGCGGCAGCCGCATCTTGGCGATGGCGCGTGCGACCTCGGCGATCTCCGCCGCGCTCATCTGCGCAAAGTCCTTCTTCTGCAGCACCTCGCGGTCGGACACCGCGAGCCGCAGGTCCTGCTCCTGCGCCTTCGGCTCCTCATGGGTCTGCGGCTGCGACATCGCCTCCTGGACCCGGCGCGAGGCCGGCGGCGGCTTCTTCTTGGCGTGGTCCGGCAGCGGCACCGAATCGAGCATGGACTTCCACTCCTCGGCGGGGCGGAAGAACAGGTCGAAGGCCTGAGAAAAGATCAGGGCATGCTCATGGCGCTTGACGAAGATCGATTCGAGCGTGGTGAAGACGTCCGCGCGCTTGCCGATGTCGATGACCTCGAGCGCGGTCATGGCATCGATGACAGCACCCGGACCGACCGGAAGGCCGGCGGCGCGTAGCGCCCGCGCGAAGCCCGCGATGTTGTCGGCGATGCCGCCGGTCGGCGGCGCGAGGTGATTGATGGGCGTGGGCATCGGTCTATCCCCTCGTCATTCCGGGACGTGCCTCAAACTGAGTTCATCATTCCGGGGCAACCCAAAGGGCTGAGCCCGGAATCCATACTCACGGTCGTGGTTATGGATTCCGGGCCTGCGTGCTGCGCACGCATCCCGGAATGACGACCTTCGCTGTGACGCGACCGCGGCTCAAGTCTCGCTGGTCGCGTCCTTGATCGCCTTCTGCAACGCATCACCCTGCATGCGGGCGATGTCGTCCTGATACTTCAACAGCGCGCCCAGCGTGTCGCCGACGACCTCGGCATTCAGCGAACGCGCATCGAGCTCGGTCAACGCCGTGGCCCAGTCCAAGGTCTCGGCGACCCCTGGCGACTTGTAGAAGTCCTGGTCGCGCAGCGCCTGCACGAAGCGCACGATCTGCTGCGACAGCCGCTGCGAGATGCCGGGCAGCCGGGTCTTGACGATGGCGAGCTCGCGCTCGGCGGAGGGATAATCGACCCAGTGATACAGGCAGCGCCGCTTCAGCGCGTCATGGATCTCGCGAGTCCTGTTCGAGGTGATGATGACGATCGGCGGATGCGGCGCCTTGACGGTCCCGAACTCCGGGATCGTGACCTGGAAGTCGGAGAGTATCTCCAGCAGATAGGCTTCGAACGCCTCGTCCGCGCGGTCGAGCTCGTCAATGAGAAGAACCGGCGCGCCTGCGACATCCGGCTCCAGCGCCTGCAGCAGCGGGCGCTTGATCAGATAGCGGTCGGCGAAGATGTCCGACGTCAATTGATCGCGGTCGACCTCGCCGCCCGCTTCCGCCAGCCGGATCGCGATCATCTGCGCCGCTGAATTCCATTCGTAGACGGCGGAGGCGACGTCGAGACCCTCGTAGCACTGCAGCCGGATCAGCTTGCGGCCGAGCGCGGCCGACAAGACCTTGGCGATCTCGGTCTTGCCGACGCCGGCCTCGCCCTCGAGGAACAGCGGCCGGCCCATCCGCAGCGACAGATAGGTCACCGTCGCCAGCGATCGCTCGGCCAGATAGCCGCGCGAGGACAACAATTCGAGCATCGCGTCGACCGATGCTGGCAGGGCCGGAGCACTCATGGGCGAGACCGCTTCCTTCCTCACGCGTCCGTCACGAAGCCGGAGCCTCCGGTTCGGCGGCTCCCTCCGATGCGGTTGAGGCCTTGGCGCCGGCATTGGCCGCATCCACCGCGCGGCGCGCCAGCACACCGATCAGATGGGCGCGATATTCGGCGCTGCCGTGAATGTCGCTGTTGAGGCCTTCGGCCGAGACCGGAATTCCCTCCAGCGCCTTCGGCGAGAAACGCTTCTGCAGCGCTTCCTCGAAAGCAGTGACGCGAAACACGCCATTGCCGCCGGCGCCGGTCACGGCGACGCGCACGTCCGAGGGACGACGGGCGACGAACACGCCGACCAGCGCATAGCGCGAGGCCTGGTTGCGGAACTTCACGTAAGCGGCCTTCTTCGCCAGCGGAAAGCTCACCTTGGTGATGATCTCGTCCGGCTCCAGCGCGGTCGTGAACAGCCCGAGAAAGAACTCCTCGGCCTTAAGCTTGCGCTTGTTGGTGACGATGGTGGCGCCGAGCGCGAGGCATGCTGCCGGATAGTCTGCGGTCGGATCGTTGTTGGCAATCGAACCGCCGATGGTGCCGCGATGGCGCACCGCGGGATCGCCGATCAGGCTCGCCAGATGTGCGAGCGCCGGAATGGCTTCGCCGACCGTTGCGGAGTTGGCGACGTCGGCATGACGCGCCATCGCGCCGATCACCAGGTTGCGGCCTTTCACCTCGATCGTATCGAGCCCCTCGACATGGGAGAGATCCACCAGATGCGGCGGGCTCGCGAGCCGCTGCTTCATGACCGGCACCAGCGTGTGGCCGCCGGCGACCAGCTTGGCGTCTTCGTTCTTGGTGAGGAGATTGGCGGCCTGGCGCACGGTCGCCGGCCGATGATATTTGAATTCGTACATGGGGAAATGTCCTGTGCGCAGCGGGCCGACTGGGGCGAGGTCAGACGTTTAGGCGAGGTCCGATTTGGCCATCGCCTTGGCGCCGGCGGCGATCGATTGCACGATGTTCTGATAGCCGGTGCAGCGGCAGAGATTGCCTTCCAGCTCCTCGCGAATGGTCTCTTCGCTGAGCTCATGTCCCTTGCGATGGACGAGATCGACCGCGGTCATGATCATGCCGGGCGTGCAGAAGCCGCATTGCAGGCCATGGTGTTCGCGAAACGCTTCCTGCATCGGATGCAGCGGCGCGCCGTCGGCGGCGAGCCCCTCGATCGTCCTGACCTCATGACCATCGGCCATCACGGCCAATGTCGTGCAGGACTTGACCGCCTTGCCATCGAGATGGACGATGCAGGCGCCGCATTGCGACGTGTCGCAGCCGACATGGGTGCCGGTGAGGCGCAGATTCTCGCGCAGGAACTGCACCAGCAGCGTCCGCGGGTCGACGTTCGCCGTGACGGGATTACCGTTCACAATCATGGAAATCTTGGCCATTCAGGACTCTCTATTATCCGCGCGACAGCGTTGCACTGCAGCGCAGCCCAGCAAAATCAGTCGAAAACCATCATATGGGCGCTCCCGGCGGCGGGCAACCTCGCCCCCGGCCGCGCATGGGTCGGTTGCGGTCAGCCTTGAACGGCCTTGGCGAAGTTGGCGAAGAATTCGTCGGCGAGTTTCTTTGCGGTGCCGTTGATCAGCCGCTGGCCGAGCTGCGCCAGCTTGCCGCCGATCTGTGCCTCGACATTGTAGGTCAACAGCGTGCCGCCGTCCTTGTCCGCCAGCGCAACGATCGCACCGCCCTTGGCGAATCCTGCGACGCCGCCCTCACCTTCGCCGGAGATCTTGTAGCCGTTCGGCGGATCGAGATCACTCAAGGTGACCTTGCCCTTGAAGCGCGCGGAGACCGGTCCGACCTTCATCTTGGCGACGGCACGGAAGCCACCGTCCTCGGTCTTTTCCAGTTCCTCGCAGCCGGGAATGCAGGCCTTGAGCACCTCCGGATCGTTCAGCTTGGCCCAGACCTGCTCTCGCGGAGCGGCCAGCTGGACCTCGCCCGTCATCGTCATTGCCATGTGCATCTCCCCCGATTGGCGCGGTTAGAGGCATTCAAGTAAAGCACCGAACGTCCAAAAGGAAGGGCGAGCAGCGACCGGAAGCGTTGCAGAAAAGCCGGAGCACCGCAGCATTCCGGATCTCGCCGCCGTTGAGTTTTGATTGGCAGACGGCGGTGGGGGTGGTTAGTTCGCCATCGAATCTGCACGATTCCTCCGGCGGCGCGGCCGCCTGCGACAAGGATTCCGCCCATGCCGATGATCGATGCCGACGGCTGTCTGTTGAATGTCACCGTCGAGGGCCGCGACGGCGGACCGACCCTGATGCTCTCGAACTCGCTCGGCTCGACGCTGCAGATGTGGGAGCCGCAGATGCGCGCCTTCACGCAGGTGTTCCGCGTGATCCGCTATGACCGGCGCGGTCATGGCAAGTCGCAAGTGCCGTCCGGGCCCTACTCGATCGAGCGATTCGGCCGCGATGCGCTGGCGATTCTCGATGACCTCAACATCGAGAAGATGCACTGGTGCGGCGTGTCGATGGGCGGCATGGTCGGGCAGTGGCTCGCGGCCCACGCTCCTGAACGTGTAGGCAAGCTCGTGCTCGCCAACACCACCTGCTACTACCCCGATCCGGCAATCTGGGACGCCCGCATCAAGGCGGTCGAGGACAGCGGACTCGCTGGAATCGCCGACACGGTCATCGCCGGCTGGCTGACTCAGGAGTTTCGTGATCACAATCCCGACGTTGCCGACCGGATGAAGGCAATGCTCGTGGCCACCCCGGTCGAGGGCTATCTCGCTTGCTGCAAAGCACTGCGGGCGCTGGACCTGCGCGAGGACCTGCCGGCCATCAAAAGCCCAACCCTCGTCGTGGCCGGCCGCTACGACAAGTCGACGCCAATCGCGATGGCGGAAGCGATCCGCAGCCGGATCCCCGGCGCCAGCATGACCATCGTCGATGCCGCGCACATCTCGAATGTCGAAGCGGCGGGCCAGTTCAACGATGCCGTGCTGGGCTTTCTGACCCAGCGCTGACGCACCGCGATGGATCAGGGCGTTACGCCTGCTGCGGCGCCGGCGTCGCCGTGGGCCCCATCTTCGGCGGAGCGGATGCGGAGGACGGCGAGGCTTGCGTCGACGGCTTCTCCACCAGCATGACGATGGCCGTGCCGAGCAGCATCAGGAGTTCCGTGGCATGCAGACGCAGTGCCTGGGGCTCCCCGAATTTGGCGGCCATGATCATGCTGAAGAAGGCGAGCATGCTGCCGAAAGCGAGCCCGATCGACAGCGCCTCGACATAGCCGGCCACCTTTCGCACCCGCGGAACCAGGATCAGGACCAGAAACATCGCGAAGAAGCCTGCGACCGTCAGTCGCGCCAGCGCAAGCAGCCAGGCGGCGCGGACCGTCTCGATGCCCGACAACTGCAGGTAGTCGCTGATGAACAAGGCCACCGCAATATTGGGCCGCGCGAACAGCCCCTGGATCGGCGACACCATGATCTGAAACGCGATGATGGTCCAGGCGGGCACGAAGTAGAGCGCCAGCAGCACACCGTTGACGCAACTGAGCCGCCAATTCCTGATCACGCAATCCTTGATCATGTCACGCCCACCTTTCCATCCCACAAACCGCCCGTCCGGCCGACTTCCAGACGAGCTAACGCGCGGCAAACGCGCCCGGCAATTTAAACCATTCGTTTACCTTAACAGGGTGGCGACGGGCGCGAGAGCCATCAACGGTCACCGTCCAAGAGACCCTGCCGGTGACCTCGCCGATCAGGCCTCGACTTCCCGCGTGACAACGGCCTTCCCGGCCATCAACGCCTCCTCGAACATCTGCATCGCATCCGACATTGCGCGCCCGCTTCGTCTTCAGCACCGCGATGCGGCTGCTCCGCTGAATGATCGCCGTAACCGACGCCTGCATCGGGGTCACGATCGATGCGCCGGCAGTCCGATCGCGTCGATGGCCGCTGCACCGCAATTATGTGCGCCGCGCCATCATTGCTTTTGACTAGCGTCAAAGTAGCTAGACAATGTGATACTATCTTAAGATGAGTGCTGCTGCGTTTCGCACAGCTCGATCGTGATGCGGCAAGCAGCCGCCGAGCGGGAGTACTGCATGAGACTGGCTCGGATCTTCATCGGCATCCTCCTGCTGGCCGGCGGCCTCTACATCCTGGTCGGCGAGCATTTCGCCGGAACTTCAGGCGACGCGACCGTCAATGCCCGGCTTTACGTCGTGCGCGCGCCGATCGAAGGCCGCGTGACGCTGGGGGTGAGCCATATCGGCGTCAGGGTCAACGCCGGGGAACTCATGGCCGAGATCGTCGACGACCGGTTCGACACCACGCGCCTGCTCAATCTCGAGCGCGACCGTGACGAGCAGAAGATCGCGCTCAAGCGGGTTCCGGCGCAGCGTTCGGCGCTCGAGCAAGCGCGGGCCGCCTTCGCGGCCCAGTCGGCCAACTACAAGACCGGCCGCGTCCGCCAGATCGCGGCACGCATCGCCGAGGCCAAGGCGGCGGAGGATGCCGCGGCCGCCCGGCTGAAGCTCGCGGATCTCACCTTCACGCGGGCCAACGAGCTGAAGGAACGCGGGGTCCAGACGGTCGCCGGCCTCGACCAGGCCAGCGCCTCGCTCGATATCGCCAAGCAGGATTTGGAAAGCGCGAAACAGCGCACCAACTATGTCGAGACCGAGCTCGGCTCCGCGCAATCGGGGGTCTTCATCGGCGACTCCTACAACGACGTGCCGTTCTCGATGCAGCGCATTCACGAGCTCGACCTGCGCCTCGCCGAACTTGCCGTGGACGAGCAGCAGATCCAATCCCGCCTGGTCCAATACGAGCAGCAGATCAACGCCGAACGCGTCCGGATCAACCGACTGACCTCGGCGACGCTGAGGGCCCGCGTCCCGGGCATGGCCTGGGATTTCCTCGTCGACGACGGCGAATATGCCCGTCGCGGTCAGGATCTCGCCAAGCTGGTGGACTGCAACAGTCTCGTGGTGACCGCGAGCGTTCCCGAAAGTCTCTACGCCAGCCTGTCGATCGGCGCCCCGGTGCAGTTCCGTCTGTTCGGAGACGACCGGATATTCGATGGGACGGTGACACGTCTCGGCGGCTCGGGCGCCTCGCAACTCTACGCCAATCTCGCCGTCGGCCCGACGCCGCAGCACTTGCAGCGCTTCGACGTCACCGTTGCGGTGCCAGATCTCGCCAAGCAGCCGGATCTGTCCTGCGCCATCGGGCGCACCGGCCGGGTGATCTTCACCAGCGGACCGATCGCGGCATTGCGCGGCTTCGTCGCCCGGTACGGCTACTGATGCCGACGCTGTCACCATTCCTGTCCGCGTTCGCAGTCGTTGCGATCATCGTAGGGCTGCGCGTCCTGGTGTTGCCCCTCCTGGACCCGAAGATATGGTACTGGCGGACCCTGCTCCTCAGCGGCTCGATCCTGCTGGCCTGGCGCTATGTCGCCTGGCGCTTCACCGAGACCCTTGCTCCGCCCGGCCTCACGCCGGATGGGATCCTCAGCTGGGGCTTCGCCATTCTCGAAGCGCTCACCGTTGTTTCGTCGTCCTTCGCCTTCCTGATCCTGACCAGGACCAAGGAGCGGACGACGGAGGCTGATCGCCATGCTGGCTGGTGGCTTCCGAGGCCGCCGCCTCGGGTCGACATCTTCATCACCACCTACAACGAGCAGCTCGAGGTCCTGGAGCGAACCATTGTCGGCGCCAAGGCGATCACCTATGCGGCATTGCGCGTCTTCGTCCTCGACGACGGCAGCCGGGCCTGGCTCCGGGATTACTGCACCGAGCACGGCATCGGCTATGTCGCCCGTACCGACAAGTCGCACGCCAAGGCCGGCAACATCAACAATGCCTTGCGGCTGCGCGCGGCGGATGCGGACCGGCCGGATTTCGTCGCCGTTCTCGACGCCGACTTCGTGCCTCATCTCGACTTCGTCGAGCGGACGCTCGCGTTGTTCCACGATCCGGCTGTCGGCCTCGTACAGACGCCCCAGCACTTCTTCAACCCGGACCCGATCCAGCACAATCTCGGCATCGGCGCGTCCTATCCCGACGAGCAGCGCCACTTCTTCGACAACGTCGAGCCGGCGCGCGACGCCTGGGGCATCGCAATGTGCTGCGGCACCTCCTCGATATTCCGCGTCTACGCCGTAGAGATGATCGGCGGCGTGCCGACCGAGAGCGTCACCGAGGATTTCCTGCTCACGCTGCGCCTGTCCGCGCACGGCTACCAGACCGTCTACCTGAACGAGGCGTTGTCGGAGGGATTGGCGCCGGAAGGCCTTGCGGAATACGTCACGCAGCGCGGCCGCTGGTGCCTCGGCCTCATGCAGATCGTGCGCAACGTCTACAATCCATTCGGCTCCCATGGTCTCGACTTCTTCCACCGGCTCAGCGTGCTCGACTCGCTGCTTTACTGGACGTCGACCTATCCGTTCCGCCTCGCCGCGCTGATCTGTCCACTGCTTTACTGGTGGGGCGGGGTGACCGTGGTGAACGCCTCGATCGCCGACATCATCCGGTATTACGGCCCCTATTATCTCTCGATCATGTACACGCTGAACTGGCTGTCCAAGGGACTGTTCATTCCGATCGTCAACGATGTCTCGCAGATCGTCGCCGCCTGGCCCGTGCTCCGCGCCGCCGCTCTCGGCCTGCTCTCCCCCGGTCCGCACAAATTCTCGGTGACCGCCAAGGGCGGCGATCGCGCCAAGATCATCGTCCAATGGCCGCTGATGCGGCCCTTCCTGATCCTGATGGCGCTGACGATCGGTGGCATGATCGTGTCGCTGACGTCCGATTTTGTCTTCAATACCACGGGGACCGCGGGAGACGGCGTCATCGTCGTGATGTTCTGGACGATCTACAACGTTCTGGTGCTGTCGGTGGCGATCGCCGTGTGCATCGACCGTCCACGCTACAACCGGCCGCAACGCCAGATCGTCGAGCCGATAACCCTGACGGTCGACGGCGAGCCGCAACGCGGCTGGATCGTCAATCTCGGCCCCGGCGGCGCACGCGTCAGCGGTCCGGTCGGCCTTGCGACCGGCGCCATCGGCACGCTCACTTTGCCCCTGATCGGCGATATCCCGACCAAGGTCGCGGCTCCGACGAACGACGGCTACCGGCTCATATTTACGGTGACACCGCAGCAGCGCGCCCAGATCATCGAGCGGCTGCACACCGCGAGCGGAGTGCCCGGCGCCGACAGCGGCGATCTCGGCCGCATGCTGAAAGAACTCGCGCGAGCCGTGGCCGATTGAGGAGAAGACGATGACGAGGCGACGGTGGAGCTTACAGACAGCGGTGTTCCTCGGCGGCACGACACTGATCGTCGTGACGGCGCTGGCCGTTGCCATCCTCTATTCGGCGTCGCTGCAGCGGCGCGGCGAGGAGCTCGCGATCGAGCAGCTGAGGACGCGCGGTGAGCTCAGCGCAAACCTGCTGGCGCGACAGATGTACGGCACGTGGATCGACGTGTCGCGGCTCGCCGCGATCATCGACCCCGCCGACGTCGCCGAGGCGCGCCGACAGATCCAGTTCGTGAGCCAGTTCCAGCCGCGCTATGCCTGGCTCGGCATCGCCGACCCCGGCGGCAAGGTCATCGCGAGCAAGGACCGGATGCTGGAAGGACAAAGCGTCGCCGACCTGCGCTGGTTCCGGCATGGACTCGGGGTGCCGACGGCGGTCGATGATCGCGAACCAGAGACCCTGGGCCGGATGTTGCAGGCCGCTTCGGGACCGGACCGCTTGATCGCCATGTCGGCTCCGCTGATGCACGACGGCGCCCCCGCCGGTGTCATCGGGGCCCAAATCGATTGGAAATGGGTGATCGAATCCGTCGCGGCGCTGGCGTCGCGCGACATCGATCTGGTGTTGCTGTCGCGCGAGAGCATCGTGCTGTTCGGCCCGCCGGATCTCGTCGGCAAGCAACTGACGATCGGCTCGGCGCAGGCCGCAAGCCGCGGGGCCCCGGTCGCGCTCATCGAGCGATGGCCCGACGGCAAGGACTATTTCACCGTCACGTTCCCCACCGTGAAGTACGCCGATCTGCCGAGCTTCGGCTGGTCCCTTCTGATCCGGCAGGACGCCGTTGCCGCGATGCTGCCGACCCGCCAGCTTGTGCGCTCGTTTTGGTTCAACGTTGCCGGTGGCGTGTTCTCGATCCTGGTGCTGCTCAATTTCGCCGCGAAATGGGTGGCGACGCCGATGCGCCGTCTTGCCCAGGCCGCCGAGACCATGGTGAAAGATCCGTTTTCCGGCATGGTGGCTCGGGAAACCCGGTACGATGAGGCGACGCGGCTGCGCGACGCCTTGGTCAGGCTCCAGTCGAAGCTGATGGCAAAAGTGCCTGGTTCGACGGAAGACAGCGGTAGCGGCATATGAGCGGCGCCAGCGACAAGATCAGCTCGATGCGCTCGACGTCCAAGGTCGCGGCCCTCGTCGCTCGCGCCTCCTTCGCCATCATTGGCCTCAGCGGCTAGCCCGAGCGGCGGCGAGAGAATCCGAGCTGAAAGCGAATCCTCCAGTGTCCACGCCAACGAGCGGTCCTGCAGACGCGGGTCCTGGTATTGCTGGCCGGGACGCGGGCTGCCCCTCCGTGTCCCTCATCTTGCCGGTTCGGTCTCCCGGCCGGACTTTGGTGCCCCTGGTTCTCGTCCGCCAGCCTGCTCATGGGGTTCTCGCTTCGCTACCGCGCGCAACCAGTGCGAGAGCACCTCCTTCGGCGGTAGGTGCTGCGTTCCGCGGTGGTCATTTGATGGCGATGGCCGGACCCGAGAAAGGCACGGGAACCGCGCCGTCAAAGGAGGCGGGATAAGCCCGCAATTGTGGCACTGCACGCTGTTGCGGCACCCGGTTCCTAGCTGTTAGTACTGGCCCACGCGTCGCCTTGGGCGCGGGTGCGATCTCCAGGCATACCAGCACCTGCTCTGCAAGGCCCCCGCCGCGTTGCGAACCGATATCGGCAGTCTCACTCACGGCAGTTCATGGATTATTTCGCGCAACAGCTCATCAATGGCCTCGTCCTTGGCTCGATCTACGGCCTGATCGCCATCGGCTACACCATGGTCTATGGCATCGTCGGCATGATCAATTTCGCCCATGGCGACATCTTCATGATCGGCGGCTTCATCGCGCTGATCTCGTTCCTGGTCCTGGTGTCGCTGGGCCTGACTGCGGTTCCGGTAATTCTGCTGATCGTGCTGCTGGTCTCGATGGCCATCACGGCGCTCTATGGCTGGACCGTCGAACGCATCGCCTACCGCCCGCTGCGGCACTCGTTCCGCCTGGCGCCGATGCTGTCCGCCATCGGCATGTCGTTCGTGCTCACCAACTATTCGCAGGTGTCGCAGGGCGCGCGCGTCAAGCCGGTGCCGCCGATCATCACCGGCGGCTATACCCTGCACGAGGGTGCGGGCGGCTTCGTCGTCCAGCTCTCCAACATCCAGATCGTGGTGGTCATCACCACCATCGTTCTGCTCGCGCTGTTCACCTGGCTGGTATCCCGCACCCGGCTCGGGCGCGACATGCGCGCCTGCGAGCAGGACCAGACCATGGCGGCACTGCTCGGCGTCGACGTCGACCGCACCATCTCGATGACCTTCGTGATCGGCGCGGCGCTCGCTGCCGTCGCCGGCATGATGTACCTGCTGTATTACGGTCTGGTCGATTTCTTCATGGGCTTCGTCGCCGGCATCAAGGCGTTCACGGCGGCGGTACTCGGCGGCATCGGCTCGCTGCCGGGCGCGATGCTCGGCGGCCTCGCGATCGGACTGATCGAGACGTTCTGGTCGGCCTATTTTTCCGTGGAGTACAAGGACGTCGCGGCATTCTCGATCCTCATCGTGGTGCTGATTTTCCTGCCGACCGGCCTGCTCGGCCGGCCCGAAGTCGAAAAAGTCTGAAGATGGAGTCCGCGTGAGCGCGTCCCTTCCCGCCTCGTCGAAAGGCTCCGAACCGGTCGGAGCCGCCTTCATCCTCAAGAAGGCCTTTCTCAGTGCGCTGGTCGCTCTCGGTCTGTTCTCCCTGATGGTCGGCGTCCGCACCGAAGCGGGCCAGAGCGGCCAGCTCGTATACTGGACCCGCTTTGGCGACCTCGCCAGCCTGGTTGTGGCGGTGTTCGTCGGCTCGATCGCGGTCGAGCTGCTGCGGCTGTGGCTCGGACCGCGCGGCGGCCTCGGCAGCTTCGTGCCGCCGTCCGTGCAGAGCGGCATGTCGGTAGCCGGCCGCTATCTCGCGCCGGCGCTGCTGATCTTCACCTTCCTGGTGCCGGTGATCTTCTACAATCAGCGCTATATTCTCGACCTCGGCATCCTGGTCCTCACCTACGTCATGCTGGGTTGGGGCCTCAACGTCGTGGTCGGTCTCGCCGGCCTGCTCGACCTCGGCTACGTCGCGTTCTACGCGGTCGGCGCCTATTCCTACGGCCTGCTCTCGACCACCTTCGGCCTGTCGTTCTGGATCTGCCTGCCGCTCGCCGGTATTCTCGCCGCATTCTGGGGCGTGCTGCTTGGCTTTCCGGTGCTGCGGCTACGCGGTGACTACCTCGCCATCGTCACCCTGGCCTTTGGCGAGATCATCCGCCTCGTCCTCATCAACTGGCAGGACGTGACCGGCGGTCCCAACGGCGTCTCCGGGATTCCGCGACCGACGTTGTTCGGCATTCCGCTCACACCGGGCGAAGGCGGCCTTGCATCGATGCTCGGCATCCCGTTCTCGCCGACGCATCGCATCGTGTTTCTGTTCTATCTGATCCTGGCGCTGGCACTCTTGACCAACTGGGTCACCATCCGGCTGCGCCGGCTGCCGATCGGCCGGGCCTGGGAAGCGCTGCGCGAGGACGAGGTCGCCTGCCGCGCGCTCGGCATCAACATCACCACCACCAAGCTGACCGCATTTGCGACCGGCGCGATGTTCGGCGGTTTCGCCGGCGCCTTCTTCGCCACGCGCCAGGGCTTCATCAGCCCGGAATCCTTCACCTTCCAGGAATCGGCGCTGGTACTCGCCATCGTCGTGCTCGGCGGCATGGGGTCGCAGCTCGGCGTGGCGCTGGCGGCGCTCGCCATGATCGGCGGCTTCGAGCTGTTCAGAAGCCTCGAGGGCTACCGCATGCTGGTGTTCGGTCTCGCCATGGTGCTCGTGATGATCTGGCGGCCGCGCGGCATTGTCGGCCATCGCGCGCCAACCGTATTCCTGGAAAAATCCAAGAGCATCTCTTCGGACCTCGTCAAGGAAGGCCACGGATGAGCTCCGCTCCCATTCTCGCACTTGAAAACCTCACCATGCGCTTCGGCGGCATCGTCGCCGTCAATGCGCTGTCGTTCACCGCGCAACGCACGCAGATCACGGCCCTGATCGGCCCCAACGGCGCCGGCAAGACCACCGTGTTCAACTGCATCACCGGCTTCTACAAGCCGACCTCCGGCGTCATCCGCCTGACCCATGATGACGGCGCGCAGTTCGAGATGCAGAAGCTGAAGGACTTCAACATCTCCAAGCAGGCCAAGGTGGCGCGGACGTTCCAGAACATCCGGCTGTTTCCGGGCATGACGGCGCTCGAGAACCTGATGGTCGCGCAGCACAACGCGCTGATGCGCGCGTCCGGCATGACGGTGCTCGGGCTGCTCGGCGTGCCCTCGTGGCGCGCGGCCGAGCGGAACGCGATCGATGCGGCCGTGTTCTGGCTGAAGCGCGTCGGGCTGATCGACCGCGCCGACGACGCGGCCGGCAATCTCGCCTATGGCGACCAGCGCCGGCTGGAGATCGCGCGCGCGATGTGCACCTCGCCGGCCCTGCTCTGCCTCGACGAACCGGCCGCCGGCCTCAACGCGCGCGAGAGTGCGGCCCTCAGCGAGCTGCTGCTGTCGATCCGAGCCGATCACGCCACGTCGATCCTGCTGATCGAGCACGACATGAGCGTCGTGATGGAAATCTCCGACCGGATCGTCGTGATGGACTACGGCGTCAAGATCGCGGAAGGCACGCCGCGCGAGATCAGGGATGATCCCAAGGTCATCGCGGCCTATCTCGGCACCGACGAGGAAGAGGCCGCAGCCGTGATGGAGGCCGAGGCGTGAGCGCGTCCCTCCTCGCAATCCGCAGCCTGCGTGCCTCCTACGGCAAGATCGAAGCGCTCAAGGGCGTCGATCTCGACATCAAGCCCGGCGAGATCGTCGCGCTGATCGGCGCCAACGGCGCCGGCAAGTCGACCCTGATGATGTCGATCTTCGGGCGGCCGCGCGCGAGCTCCGGCAACATCGTCTACGACGGCAACGACATCACACAGGTGCCGACGCATCAGATCGCGCAGCTGCGCATCGCGCAGTCGCCGGAGGGACGCCGCATCTTTCCGCGCATGAGCGTCGCGGAAAACCTGCAGATGGGCGCCGACGCCGGCGAGACGACCGACGCGGAGCGGGCCAGCATGCTGGAGCGGGTATTCGCGCTGTTCCCGCGCCTGAAGGAGCGCATCGACCAGCGCGGCGGCACGCTGTCCGGCGGCGAGCAGCAGATGCTGGCGATCGGGCGCGCGCTGATGAGCCGGCCGCGGCTGCTGCTGCTGGACGAGCCCTCGCTCGGCTTGGCGCCGCTGATCGCTCGCCAGATTTTCGACGCCATTCGGACACTCAACCGCCAAGACGGTCTGACCGTGCTGATCGTTGAGCAGAACGCCAATCACGCGCTGAAGCTCGCCCATCGCGGCTACGTGCTGGTCAACGGCCTGATTACGCTGTCGGGCACCGGCACCGAGCTGCTGCAGCGGCCGGAGATCCGCGCTGCCTATCTGGAGGGCGGCCGCCACTGAGGCGGAGCCCTCAAAATCCGGCCGAAATGACATTAGTCCTTCGTAGGTGTCGTCGAAAATTGCCGGTGACTTCGCCGTAAAATCAGCCACAATGCGCGCGGTCTGCGGCCCGCCGTTCGGGCCGTTCCGTGTCGACCTACCCCCCGCGAGGATTTCTCATGAAACCACTCAAACTCATCGGCTTGGCTCTGGGCGCATCGCTGGCGCTCTCGACCGCTGCTTTCGCCGAAGACATCAACATCGCCGTGGCCGGCCCCATGACCGGCAGTGAATCGGCCTTCGGCCGCCAAATGCAGAACGGCGCCGAGATGGCGGTAGCCGACCTCAATGCTGCCGGCGGCGTGCTCGGCAAAAAGCTCGCACTGCAGGTGGGTGACGATGCCTGCGATCCGAAGCAGGCGCGTTCGGTTGCCGAAAAGCTCGCCGGCTCCGGCATTCCGTTCGTCGCCGGCCATTTCTGCTCGTCGTCGTCGATCCCGGCCTCCGAGGCCTATGCCGACAGCAACGTCCTGCAGATCACGCCCGCGTCGACCAACCCGCTGTTCACCGAGCGCAAGCTGTGGAACGTGGCGCGCGTCTGCGGCCGCGACGACCAGCAGGGTCTCGTCGCCGCCAACTACATCGCGAAGAACTTCAAGGGCAAGAACATCGCGATCCTCAACGACAAGACCACCTACGGCAAGGGTCTCGCCGACGAGACCAAGAAGGCGCTCAACAAGGCCGGCGTCACCGAGAAGATGTTCGAGTCCTACAACAAGGGCGACAAGGACTTCAACGCGATCGTCTCCCGCCTGAAGCGTGACAACATCGATCTCGTCTATGTCGGCGGCTATCATCAGGAAGCCGGCCTCATCCTGCGCCAGATGCGCGACCAGGGTCTCAAGACCATCCTGATGGCGGGCGACGCGATGAACGATAAGGAGTTCGCCTCGATCACCGGCCCGGCCGCGGAAGGCACGCTGTTCACCTTCGGCCCCGAGCCGCGCAACAAGCCGACCGCGAAGGCGATCGTGGACAAGTTCAAGGCCAAGAACATCGATCCCGAGGGCTACACGCTCTACACCTACGCCGCGATCCAGGTCTGGTCGCAGGCGGTGAAGAAGGCCAACACCACTGACGCCAAGAAGGTGATGGACACCATCAAGGCCGGCGAGTGGGACACCGTTCTCGGCAAGCTCGGCTTCGACGCCAAGGGCGACATCAAGCAGATCGACTACGTCGTCTACAAGTGGGACGCCAAGGGCGGCTACGCCGAGCTCGGCGGCAAGGGCTCCTGATAGAACTCCTGATCCGCTTCGATCATCATCAGCAAAATGCAAACGCCCCGGTCCTGGACCGGGGCGTTCTGCTGAGAGCTTGGTTCGTCGTTGAAGCGCCTGCAGGACAGTCGTACGGAGAGTAAGTAACAGGCCGGCTCAGCCGGCACAGGCCGAAAGCGATGGGGCTCCCTTCGCCGCCACTGCCGCACGGGCCGTTTCGACGGCACGCATCAGTTCGGTCGGGCGGAACGGTTTCTGCAGGTAAACGACACGGGTCAGCTCGTCCGACATCGACGCGCCATCGAAGGCGGTCATGCCGGAGACTGCGACCACCGGCACGTCGGGAACCAGCGCGCGCATACTGCTGACCAGATCGAGCCCGTTGGAATCATCGAGATAGATGTCGACGATGACGGCATCGAACGCCTGGTCGCGGAACAACTGCAGTCCGGACGCAGCAGTTCCCGCTTCGACCACGTCGAACTGATTGACGCGCAGCACCATACAGATCATGGCGCGCACATCCTTCTGATCGTCGACCACCAGAATCCGTGGCATCAACTTCTCCAGAATTTTCCGTTGGACAACCTACAACCTAGAAGGAAATCGAACACAACTACCGGTATATTTATCCCATTGGGGTAAAGGTGCAGTTACTTTAACTATCGACTCATTCTACAGAACGTCGCGATCTGGTACCATACAACCTTTATTAGAAAATAGAAACTTTTCGCGCGCCAGTCACCGACTCCTTGTTTTTGCATGTTGGCTCCCGTTGCGCAGGATTCCCGGAGATGCAGAGCATCGAGGATCACCGCGAAGTCCTGCTGTCGACGTCCACCGCGACGCGCCGAGACCAGATCGCAGCACTCGCTGCGGTTGCGATCTCGACCTTGCTGTTTGCCGCCGCCGCTCCCTTTGCCAAGGTGGAGTTGCCGGCGGTGCCTGCGTTCGTCGCGAGCTACCAGTCGGCGCTGGCGCTGAACGATCTCATCACCGCGTTCCTGCTGTTCTCGCAGTTCGTGCTGCTGCGTTCGCGACCGCTGCTGTGGTTGGCCTCGGGTTACCTGTTCACCGCGCCGGCCTCGCTACTGCACACGCTGGTGTTCCCAGGCCTGTATTCTCAGACCGGCCTGCTCGATGCAGGTCCGCAGACCGCAGTCTGGATCTACATGATCTGGCACGGCGCGTTCCCCCTGTTCGTTCTGGCCTATGCGCTGCACGACCGTCGCCGTCCGACGCCCGTTGGGTCGGTTGCGCTGTCGCTCTCGGTCGCCGTGCTCGGCGTGGCGATTGCACTTGCGGCGCTCACCTGGGCGGTGATCGCCCATGATACGGCGCTGCCCGCGCTCGTCCGCGATGACGCTGCCACGCCGGCTTTGAAGGTCGTGGTCGGCGCCATCTGGTGCGTGACATCGGCTGCCCTGCTCGTCCTGGCGCTGCGCAGGCCGCACAGCATTCTCGACCTCTGGGTCATGGTGGTGCTGTGCGCCTGGCTGTTCGACCTCTCGCTCTCCTCGTTGCTCAACGCCGCCCGGTTCGACCTCGGCTACTACACGGGCCGCATCTATGGCTTGCTGGCCGCGAGCTTCGTACTCGGCGTCCTGCTCGCCGACAATGTCAGCCTGCAGGCGAGGCTCACGCGGCTGTTGCAGCAGCAGCGCCGGCAGAGCGAAAGCGAGCGGACACGCTTCATCGCGCGCGAGCGGCTGTTCAGCGCCGTCGTGGAATCCTCCAACGACGCCATCATCACGCTGACCCTGCAAGGCAAGATCACGTCCTGGAATCGCGCCGCCGAACACCTGTTCGGATACGGCGCAGACGAGGCGCTTGGCAACGACATCGGCCTGATCGTGCCCGCCGAACGGCGCAGCGAGGTCGATCGCATCCTGAGCCGGATCGGCGGCGGCGAGAAGATCGAGCATCACGAGACGATCCGCCGCCACAAGGACGGCCGCGAGATCGAAGTATCGCTCGGCGTGTCGCCGATCCTCGACGCGCATGGTTTGGTCATCGGCGCCTCGAAGGTGGCGCGCGACATCACCGAGAGCAAGCGCACCCGAACCGCCCTGACCCGTGAGACCGAGGAGCGCCGCCGCATCTTCGAGACCTCGCAGGACCTGATCCTGGTTGCCAACTCCTACGGACAATTGATGCAGGTCAGCCCGAGCGCGGTGGACGTGCTCGGCTACCGGCCGGAGGAGATGGTCGGCCGCAATGCCAGCGACTTCGTCTATCCGCCCGAGTTCGAGGCGGTCCGTAGCCAGATGCGCGCCTGCCGCCGCGGCCGCGACGTCCACAATTTCGAGGCGCAGCTGTTGCACAAGGAAGGCCGCGGCGTCGTCCTGAACTGGATGGCGAGCTGGTCGGACCCGGTGCAGCGCCACTTCTTCGTCGGCCGCGACCTCACCGAGAAGCGCGCCGCCGAGGCGCAATTCCGCCAGGCGCAGAAGATGGAGGCGGTCGGGCAGCTCACCGGCGGCGTCGCCCACGACTTCAACAACATCCTCACCGTCATCACCGGCAGCATCGGCATTCTTGCCGACGCCGTGTCCGACCGGCCGGAGCTCGCCTCCGTCGCCAAGCTGATCGACGACTCCGCCGACCGCGGCGCGCAGCTCACGCGGCAGTTGCTAGCCTTCGCCCGCAAGCAGCCGCTGCAGCCGACCGATCTCGACATCAATGCGCTGTTGAACGAGACCGCAGCCTTGCTGCGGCCGACGCTCGGCGCGCAGATCGAGATCGAGCGCATCCTCGGCGCCGATCCCTGCACCGCGCTCGCCGATCCGAACCAGCTCGCCACCGCGGTCATCAATCTCGCGCTCAATGCGCGTGATGCAATGCCGCAAGGCGGCAAGCTCATGCTGGAGACCGCGAACGTCACGCTCGACCAAGACTATGCCGACGCCCATAGCGAGGTCATCGTCGGTGACTACGTGATGATCGCCGTCAGCGACACCGGCTGTGGCATTCCGCCGGCCTATCTCGAGAAGGTGTTCGATCCGTTCTTCTCGACCAAGGGCACCGGCAAGGGCACGGGGCTCGGCCTCAGCATGGTATTCGGCTTCGTCAAGCAGTCGGGCGGCCACATCCAGATCTACAGCGAGGTCGGCCACGGCACCTCGATCAAGCTGTATCTGCCGCGCTCGGCGTCCGCTCCGGCGACCAGCGCGGGCTTGCAGGCGCCGGACGCGCGCGGCGGCAATGAGACGATCCTGATCGTGGAGGATGATCTGCTGGTACGCCAGCACGTGATCGCCCAGGTCGGCAGCCTCGGCTACACTACGCTGGCCGCCGCCAATGCCGCCGAGGCGCTCGACGTGCTGGAGCGCCATCCGGAGATCGACCTGCTGTTCACCGACGTCATCATGCCCGGCGCCATGAACGGCCGCCAGCTCGCCGACGCCGCACGGGTGCGGCGGCCGGCGCTGCGGACGTTGTTCACCTCGGGCTACACCGAGAACGCGATCGTTCACCACGGCCGACTCGACGCCGGCGTGCTGCTGCTGCCCAAGCCTTACCGCAAGCCGGAACTGGCCCGCATGATCCGCATTGCGCTGGAGGCGTGAGGCCGTAGCCCGGATGAGCGCAGCGATATCCGGGTTTCACCGAGACAGCGCGTGAGAGCCCGGATATCGCTGCGCTCATCCGGCTACGAGGACGCGCGGGTGTTGCATTGAGCCCTCGCGCCAGCCGCGCTATCCATCCAGCATCATCACCTGCCGCGAGGGCGACCGTGCAAAACCTCCTCACCGACATCGCGGGCGTACGCGTGGGCCATGCCCAGGACGCAGCGCTCGCGTCCGGCGTGACCGCGATCCTGTTCGATCAGCCGGCGGTGGCCGCGATCGACATCCGGGGCGGCGGACCCGGCGTGCGCGAGGATGCGCTGCTCGATCCTGCGAATACGGTGGAGCGGGTTGACGGCATCGCCCTGTCCGGCGGCTCGGCGTTCGGGCTGGAGGCCGCGAGCGGCGTCCAGGCCTGGCTGGCGGAACAGGGCCGCGGCTTTGCCGTGCGCGACGCGCTGATCCCGATCGTCCCCGGCGCGATCGTGTTCGACCTCTTGAACGGTGGCAACAAGGCCTGGGGCCGCTACGCGCCCTATCGCGAGCTCGGCTATGCGGCCGCAGCGGCCGCCGATACCAGCTTCGCGCTCGGCAGCGTCGGTGCCGGGCTCGGGGCCACCACGGCCAACCTGCAGGGCGGGCTCGGCTCGGCGGCGGCGACGACGACAGGTGGGATCAAGGTCGCTGCCATCGCGGTGGTCAATGCCGTCGGCAGCGTCACGGTCGGCGACGGCCCGTGGTTCTGGGCGGCGCCGTACGAGGTCGACGGCGAATTCGGCGGCCGCGGCCTGCCGGCCGCGTTCACGCCGGATATGCTGGCGATGCGCATCAAGGGCGGCCCGGCGGCGTCAGCCTCCGAGAACACGACCATCAGCCTCGTCGTGACCGACGCCGTCTTGACCAAGGCGCAGGCCAAGCGGCTCGCGATGATGGCGCAGACCGGCATGGCGCGCGCGATCTATCCGGTGCATCTGCCGCTCGACGGCGACATCGTGTTCGCGGCGGCGACTTGCGCCAAGCCGATCGAGCCGCTGGTCGAGCTGAGCGAGCTCGGCATGGTCGCGGCCAATGTGCTGGCCCGCGCGATCGCACGCGGCGTCTATCACGCGCGACCGCTGCCGTTCGCCGGCGCGATGCCGTCCTGGCAAGGCCGCTTCGGCGGCTGAGCCTAGGCGCTCACCGCGGTCGTGGAGGACGTCGAGGCCGACAGCATCTTCGACTGCCGCTGGATCAGCTTCTCGATCAGATTGTAGGACGACGTGGCGGCGTTCGAGGCGGTGGTGGCCGCCGGCGTCGTCAGCGTCACCTTGGAGCCGTCAGCATAGGTGATGGTGGTCGTCGTCGAGCCGTCGCTGTTGGTCGACGAGGAGCTCGACGCGCCCGACATTGCCTGCATCAGCGCGTCCGCCCCTGCGCCTGACGAATTGCCGGAGCTGCCAGCCTCCCCGGCTCCAGCACGATGATGATGACCACGGCGGCCGCGCGCGCCCTGCAGCGCCGATGTCAGTTCGTCCATGCTGACATTGCCGTCGCTGTTGCTGTCGAGCTTGCCGAACACCTTGTCGGCATTGGCGAGGTTGGTGCCGCCGGCGCCGAGCGCGGTCTCGAATTCGGACTTTGTGATCTTGCCGTCACCGTCGCCGTCGATCTGCGAGAACAGGTCCTGCAGCGGGCTGGTCGAGGCGTTCGCACCCGATGTGCCGGACTGGCTCTGCGCTGCGAGCAGCGCGTTCATCGTCTCCGGCGCGATCTGCCCCGAACTGATGCTGCCGGAGCTCGACCACGGGCTGAAATTGCCGGAGCTGCTCGAGCTGCCGCCGTTCAGACTGAACACGCCGCCGCCGGCATTGCCCGATTTTCCGGAACCGGACTTCGTCGACCCAAGCGACTGCAGGGCTTCCAGGGCCGATGAGGCGGCCCCCAATGCAAACCACATGGCGAAACTCCGAGGTGGCCGCAATGCGCGGCGAAACAACGTCGGATCTCTCCGTCGCAATCCCCGTGCCAGCGCCAAACCGCTGATATGTCCGGATATTTCGAGATGTTGCGGATGCCCAAACCCGGCAGTTCATGCCGCGCTCGGCAGATTTTTCCCGCTCGCGTTGCCGCAACCGCGCCCGCATGATACGGCGACAATCCCGATCGCACTGGAACAGCCGCCCATGACACAGTCCTTCACGCCGCGCCCGCTCGTCATTGCGCCGTCGATCCTGGCGTCGGATTTCTCCAAGCTCGGCGAGGAGGTGCGCGCCGTCGATGCCGCCGGCGCCGACTGGATCCATCTCGACGTCATGGACGGTCACTTCGTGCCGAACATCTCCTACGGGCCCGACGTCATCAAGGCGCTGCGCCCCCACACGACCAAGATCTTCGACGCGCATCTGATGATCACGCCGTGCGATCCCTATCTCGAAGCCTTCGCCAAGGCCGGCTGCGACCACATCACGGTGCATGCGGAGGCCGGTCCGCACTTGCATCGCTCACTGCAGGCGATCCGTGCGCTCGGCAAGAAGGCCGGCGTCTCGCTCAATCCCTCGACCCCGCTCAGCGTGATCGAATACGTGCTCGACCTCGTCGACCTCGTGCTGATCATGTCGGTCAATCCCGGCTTCGGCGGCCAGGCCTTCATTCCCTCGGCGATCGGCAAGATCCAGGATCTGCGCGCGATGACCGCGGGCCGGCCGATCGATATCGAGGTCGATGGCGGCGTCGGCCGCGACAATGCCGGCGCGCTGGCCGCGGCCGGCGCCAACGCCTTCGTCGCAGGATCTGCGGTGTTCAAGGGCGGCACGACGGAGGCCTACCGCAGCAACATCTCCGCGATCCGCAGCGCCGCCGCGTCGGCGCGCGGCGAAGCGATCTGAGGCACGCGGGGCGGGATGCACACGCTCACGCCGCGGCCGCTGACCAAGGCGGCCTTTGCTGATTTCGGCGACGTCGTCGAGACCGACGGCGGCCAACCCATCGAGATCAACCAGGGCTTCGCCCGCCGCTGCAACGGCCTCGCCGCGATCGACGTGACGTCGGGCGGCGCAGACGTGAACATCAGCCTGTTCGAGGCCAAGCCGCGGCCGCAACCGATCGAGATCAAGCTGATGGAGCGGCATCCGCTCGGCAGCCAGCTGTTCATGCCGCTGCAGGACCGGCCCTGGCTGGTGCTGGTCTGCGACGACCCGCGTGATCCCGCGAGCTACCATGCCTTCACGGCCAGCGGACGCCAGGGCGTCAATTACGCCCGCAACGTCTGGCACCATCCGCTGCTGGTGTTCGATGAGGCCTCGCGCTTCATGGTGGTCGACCGCATCAGCCCCGACAATCTCGAGGAGCTGTGGCTCGAGCAGCCGCTGTTTCTAAGCATCCCCTGAATGGTGGCGCGCGCAGGCTGATCCGTGCGCAGGAGAGACGACGATGGACAAGCCGAACTACTTCGTGCCGCAGGGCGGCCACCCGCCGCAGACCGACCTGCTCACCGGGCGCGCCGTGTTCACTGAAGCTTACGTGGTCATCCCCAAGGGCGTGATGCGCGACATCGTCACCTCGGCGCTGCCGTTCTGGGACAAGACGCGGACCTGGGTGATCGCGCGCCCCCTGTCGGGCTTCTCGGAGACGTTCTCGCAATACATCGTCGAGGTCTCGCCCGGCGGCGGCAGCGCCCAGCCCGAGCCGGATCCGGAGGCCGAGGGCGTGCTGTTCGTGGTCGGCGGCGAGATCCTGCTCACCATCGCCGGCAAAGAGCATCGCCTGGGCAATGGCGGCTACGCCTTCCTGCCGCCGTCCTGCAAATGGACGCTGCACAACGACAGCCGGGCGCCCGCGACCTTCCACTGGATCCGCAAGGCCTATGAGGCCGTCCCCGGCATCCCCGTGCCCGAGGCTTTCGTCACCAACGAGGCGACGATCGCCCCTGCCGCGATGCCGGAGACGCAGGGCCGCTGGGCCACCACGCGCTTCGTCGATCCGCTCGACGTCCGCCACGACATGCACGTCAACATCGTCACCTTCGAGCCCGGCGCCGTGATCCCGTTCCTGGAGACGCATGTGATGGAGCACGGGCTCTATGTGCTCGAGGGCAAGGCGGTCTACAAGCTCAACCGCGACTGGGTCGAGGTCGAGGCCGGCGACTTCATGTGGCTGCGCGCCTTCTGCCCGCAGGCCTGCTACGCCGGCGGCCCCGGCCGCTTCCGCTATCTGCTCTACAAGGACGCCAACCGGCACATGAAGCTGCGACCGTTCAGGTGAGAGGCGCGGTCGCGCAATCGGACCCGGACTTCGATCTCAACTCTAACGTCTCACGTCCCCGACACGACCTTCGCCGGCGCGTCGTCATCCTCCTCATCCACCTCGCGCACCACGTGGCGTGTGCGCACCACCGTGACGGTGCAGCCCGCCTCCGCGGCGACCTTCGCCGAGACGCTGCCGAGCAGTGAGCGCAGTACGGAATCGCGGCGGGCGCCGATGATGATGTGGTCGACCTGGTTGGCCTCGGCGAACTCGATGATGGCGGCGGCCGGATCGACGGCCTCCAGCACGTGCACCGTCAGCCGGCTCGTGTCGAGCTTGAGCGGCGTCGCCCAGTGCTTCAGCGCGACCATGCGGTCGATGTGCTTGTTGTTGCCCTCCTCGTCCAGGGTGCGGTCGATGGTGAGGCGCCCGAGCTTCAGCACGTTGACGCAGGCGAGGCGCGCCGCGGGCAAAGTGGCGAGGATGCGCTGCGCGGTCAGCCGCAGCGCGCCGTTGAGCTCCTCGCCGCCTTCCACGGTGTCGATCGCGACCGCCACGATCGGGCTGGAGGCGATCTGCACCGCGACGTCGGATGATTTCTGTTCCGGCTGCACCAGGCCGCGGTTGAAGCGGCGGCGCCACACCGTGGTGATCGGATCGCGCGTCACCTTCGCCGAACGCGTCGTGAGCTTGACCTGGTCGGGATGGCCGAGATCGAAGGCGAGTTGCGCCGCGGTCGGGTAGCGCCACACCGGCTCGATCTCGAGACAGCGCAGCACGATCTCCTGCAGCCAGGGCGGATAGTCCGGCTTCAATTGCCGCGGCGGATAGGGATCGCGCCAGAGACGCCGGCGCATGCCGCGCAGGGTCTCGCTCTCGCCGAACGGCCGCACGCCGGTGGTGAAGAAATAGAGCAGCACGCCGAGCGAAAAAATGTCGCTGCGCGGATCGCTGCGCGTCCCCATCATGCGCTCGGGCGCCATGTAGGGCGCGGTGCCGTAAGGCAGGCGGAATTCCTCCTGCAACAGATCCGGCAGGTGCCTATGGCAGGACAGGCCGTAGTCGATCAGCACCGCCTCCCCTGACGGCCGGAACATGATGCTCGATGGCTTGATGTCGTGATGGATCACGTGCTGCCGGTGAATGTCGGCGAGCGCCGTCGCGATCTTCGCGACCAGTACCCGCGTCTCCTCGTAAGCCAGTGGCAGCTCGGGCAGTCGCTTGTACAGCGTCTCGCCCGGAATCTGCTCGATCACCACATAGGCCTGGGTGGCGAAATCGCCGGTGCCGAAACAGGCCGGCACGTGCGGTCCCGACAGTTTTGGCAGGATCATCTGCTCCATCTCGAAGCTGACAATCGCGGCGGGGTCCTCGCCCTCGGAGACGCGCGGCACCTTCATCAGGATCGGCCGGTCGATATCCGGACGGGTGACGCTCCACAACGTCGCCATGCCGCCGGAATGCACGCATTCGCCGACCGTGAAGCCGTCGATCACGACGCCCGGCTGAAGCTTTGACCTCGGCATGTTCTATCGCCCCATCGAGAGCCGCTGCGCCAGCCAGGGCGGCAGGCCGTTGTCGCGAATGCGCTGTGCCGCCGCCTCGACGTCATAGGGCACGCGACAATAGGTCAGCTCGCGGGTCTTGGTGTCGAAGGTCACGAACGACGCGGCAGGATCACCGTCGCGCGGCTGGCCGACCGAGCCGACCACGGCCAGCCATTGCCGGCCGCGCAACAGCTGAATGGGCATGTTGGCGGTCGGGGTGAAGCTCGTCATCTTCGCGGTGGCGGACATCGAGTACAGCGCCGGACGGTGGATGTGGCCGCAGAACGTCACCTGCGCCTCGGTCGCGATCATGCTGCGCGCGGCGTCGGCGGACGACTGCACATAGCGCCAGCGCGGCGGGCTCGAGGCCTCCGCATGCACGAACAACCGGTCGTCGTCACCGATGCTCATCGGCAGTTCGGCGAGAAAGCGGCGCTGCTCGGCGCTGAGCCGGCCGCGCGTCCACTCCATCGCCGCCTGCGCCTCGGCATTCATGGTCTCACTCGCGACCGAGACGGCATTGTCATGATTGCCGCGCACCGCCAGCCCGCCACCGGCGACGATCTCCATGACGGTGTCGACCGACCATTCCGGATCGGCGCCATAGCCGACGATGTCGCCGAGACAGATGAGGCGGTCCGCGCCACGCGCACGCGCCGCCTCGAGGCAGGCTGCAAAGGCCTGCCGATTGGCATGGATGTCGGTCAAAATCGCCAGCAGCACCCGTTTCCTCCGGTTCTCAAGCTAGCGGCCGTGGTCGCACGAGACTTGAGGAACATCAAACAAGATAGGCGGAGAGATGCGGAATGTCAGCGTTGCAGGTCCCCTGCGATGCGCCGGTGCGGCTTTCCTTCCCTGGGTAAAGCTGAAGCCCAGGACGTTGCGGTGGTTCGGTCTGGCGACCGCACTCTTGGCCTTGTTGACCTTGAGCTCGAGGCGCCGTGCCAGGAACGTCCCAATGCTCGCCATCACCCGCGCGCTCGCTTCACGCGGGAGGATACGGCTGCAGCCGCCTACTGCTCGTCCTTCGGCGGCATGCGTGGCGGCAGCAGCGGCGTGAACGAGACACCGTCGCCGGCGGTCTTGGCGGCCTTGAACTCGCCGGTGGAGGGATCGCCGCCGGCGGTCTCGATGATCGTCTTCGGAAGAATGTATTCGCGCGCGGCGTCGATGACGCCACCGTCGCCGGTGCCGAAATCGGCGGCGCGGCCGCCCTGCGGATGGCCGGCCGCGATCTGGTCGGCGGCGTGCTGGGCCTTGTCGGCAAGTGTGTCGCTGTAGGGGATACGATAGGCGCGGGGCACGCCGCTCGGACGGTTGTCGTCGTCGAGCGCCTCGACCCACAGATAGACCGTGCCGGGATCGCCCTCGACGGAGTGCGGATCGACGATCCGCACCTGCAGCACCTTGAAGCTCCTCGGCAGCCGGTCGACGCTGGCCCAGCCGAGCAGGCCGCGGGCGCCGACGAAGCTGCCGACATAGAACGCGCTGGTGATGACCACGGCGACCGCCTTGGCCTGCCACGGCAGCCGGGCATAGACCAGCACCAGCAGCAGCAGCGCGCCGATCAGCGCGTAGCACACGGACAGGGTGACGATGACGGTCTGCAGATTGCTCGTCATGGCCTGAGCATCCTGACGCCGGTCTTGGGATCGATATCGGCGCCGTTGCGCCAATTGCTGCGGAACGTCTCCAAGAGCGATTTCGGCCGGCGCTGCACGTCGATCACCTTGCCCTCGGCATTGAGCTTGAAGCGCAGCGCCGTCTTCTCGTCGCCGGAATGGTCGAGCACGACCTTGTCGTCGAAGATCACCTGCGCAGTCGGGTTGAGCTTCTGCACCTTCACGGTGGCCTCGACCGGCGCACCGCTAACGTTCTGGAAATGCGAGATGTTGACGGTGTATTCGCCGGCGACGATGCCTCTGACGGTGACGATCTCCTCGCGGATCGGCGACGGGATCTTCAGACCGTTGACCAGGATGAAATCGTTGGCGCCGCCGCGGTCGTCGCGGTCGAGCGTGAGGAAGCCGGCCTCGCGATGCCGGTACCAGGCGATGTTGCCGACGGGGTCCTGCACGAACAGGTCGAGATCATCCGGGTGATTGTCCGGCCAATCCATCGTGATCAGGAACTCGGCTTTCGAGTCGACCTTACCGTCCTTGGCGTCCGGCGAGATCGCGAGCACCGCGATGAAGAAGAAGAACGCGACGATCTGCAGCGCCTTGAACAGCATCACGCTGAACGGGTCGAACTGCTCCTCGCGCGGATAGAGTCCGAAATCGTCCATCATGCGACCTGCTCCGGCGCGCGATCCATCGCGCGCTCGAGCCGCGGCGTCACCCGCGTCTCCGTCAGCATGACGGCGTCCGAGAACATCCGTCCCGTCGCCGCATCGAGCATGTAGTACTGGATGCGCACCAGAATCGAGCCGACGAGCCCGGCGAGCGTCGTGTACATGGCAATCGCCATGCCGTCGCTCATCAGCCCCATCGACGATTTCATCGCGAGCTTATCGTTGACGTCGAGGCCGGCGATCGGCGCCAGCATGATGATGAAGCCGATGATGGTGCCGAGCAGGCCGAGCTTCATCAGCGTGTCCGAGGCGAAGCCGCCGAAGCCGTTGGAGCCGCGCAAGCGGTCGGCGAGCGTCCGCAGCAGCAGCGTCTGGTCGAGGCGCCCTGCCCCTTGCGTTTGCGCCTTGGTGACGAGGCTGCGGATGTGGTTGGTGACGAGCCCTTTGGGAAGCAACTGCGCATCAGGTTCGAGCGCGCGCGCCGCATCGGGCCCGATCAGCACGGCGCGGCAGCGCCGCGCCGCATCCGCCTCGCGCGCGATCGCTCTGGTGCGCCAGAAGCAATGGCAGCACGTGGCGACGTAGAGCACGGCGATAACGCTGGAGATGTATGTGCGGTCGGAGGCGACCATCAGGTGGAAATAGCCGTAGCGGGCGAGCACCACGGCGGCGAATATCGTGAGGCCGGTGAAGATCATCCAGAGCAGCAGCGGCCCGCGCTCGGCTGCGTCGCGCGCAGGTTCCACTCGTTCGGCACTGCTGACCACGCTCATGCATGAACTCCCGATGCGCGCCGTTTCGTTCGGCGCTTCGCAGAGGAGTTAAGCAGAGCGGCGGAACAGCGTCCAAAGACATCTGCCTCGAGGCTCTCGGGAAAATTTCCCAACCTGCCGCTTGCTGCAGTGCATTTGCTTGGCGGAGCACCATCCCATTGTTACGCTGCGGCAAAAGCCGTGGAGAGGATCGCATGCGTCTCGTGCTCCAGCTCATTGCGCGCCTCGCGCTGATCGTGCTGCTGTGTCTGGCCGCCGCGGCCGTATGGGTCACGGTCGACGCCTATCGCAGCGTCGACCGCGCCACCGCGGCATCGGCCGACCGGGTCTCCCAGGCGTTGGAGGCGCTGTATTGGCGCGAGCTGCTGCTGCGCAGCAACCGGTCGCGGGAGCGGCTGCTGCCGCTGCCCGACTGGCGCACGACCGAGACCATGAAGCTGATCGCGCCCGGCATCTGCGTCCAGCTCAAGCCCGAGGCAGCGTTCGAGAAGCCGCTGTGCGGCCAGAGCAAGGGCCTCGGCGCTGCGCCGCCGCTCTGGTTCTCAGGCGCCGTGGAAGCCATCCTCGGCGATCACGCCGCGGTCGCGCAGCCGATCAGCGCGCGCGCCACCACGGCAGGAACCGTCTCGGCGATCGCCGATCCCGATGCGGCGATCCAGCTCGCCTGGCTGCGCATCCAGGACAGCTTTGGTGTGGCGCTGGCGATGGCGATCGCGATCGGCGTGCTGGCCTCGCTGGCGATCGCGCATGCGCTGGCGCCGGCGCGCAGCATCGTCCAGGCGCTGCAGCGGATGGCCGAGGGCGACCACCGCCCCGCGCTGCCGCGCTTCCGCTCGATGGAGCTCGCGATGATCGGCCGCGCCGTCGGCGAGCTCGGCGACCGGCTGTCCCAGTCCAACGAGCAGCGCGCCGCGCTGACCGAGCGGCTGCTCGACATCCGCGACGAGGAGCGGCGCGCGCTGGCGCGCGAGCTGCACGACGAGTTCGGGCAGAACCTCACGGCGATCCTCGCCTTTGCCTCGACGATCGAGAGCGCCGGCAGCGGCCGCAACGATCAGGTCGCCCAGGATGCACGGATGATTACGCAGTCCGTCAGCCATCTGATGGCGTGCCTGCGCGGCACGCTGAGCCGGCTGCGCCGTCCGCTCACCGAGGAGCTCGGCCTCGCCGCAGGCCTGATCGCGCTGACCGAGAACTATCAGCATGCCGCGCGGCCCGCGATCCGGCTCGACCTCCACGGCGACCTCGCCGACATCCAGGGCCCGGTCGCGGTCACCGCCTATCGGATGGCGCAGGAATGCCTGACCAACGCCCTGCGCCACACCAGTGCGAGCGAGGTGTCGTTGCGGGTCGAGCGCCGTCAGGGTCCAGACAGTGCGCTCGTGATCTCGGTCGAGGACGACGGCGGCGGCGATGCGACCCTGCTGGCGCAATCGAGCGGCTTCGGCCTGACCGGAATCCGCGAGCGCATCGCCGCGGTCGGCGGCTCGCTGTCGATCGGGCCGGCCGCGCGCGGGCTCAGCGTCTCCGCGACAATTCCACTGGCCGCCTGAGACAACCGGGATGCCCGAGCGCATAGGCATTTCGATCCTGCTGGTCGACGACCACCCGGTGGTCCGGCAAGGCTATCGCCGCGTGCTGGAGAGCCAGGACGGGTTTCGAGTCATCGCAGAGGCCGACAGCGCCGCGGCGGCCTATGGCGCGTTCAAGACGCATGCACCCGACGTGGTCGTGCTCGACATCTCGATGAAGGGTGCCAGCGGGCTGGAGGCGATCCGCAACATCCGCGCCCGCGACAACCGCGCCTGCATCCTCGTGTTCTCGATGCATGGCGAGGCGCCGCTGGTGAAGGCGGCGTTCGCCGCTGGCGCGAGCGGCTTCGTCACCAAGAGCAGCGAGCCGTCGGCGCTGGTCCGCGCGATCCGCATGGTCATCAACGGCGAGCGCGCGCTCAGCGACGACGTCGCCCACGTGCTGGCCGCTGACAGTCTCGATCCGCAGCAGACCGTGCTCGACCGGCTCGGCGAGCGTGAGATCGAAATCCTGCGCCAGTTCGCGTCAGGCCTGACCACCGAGCAGATCGCCGCCAACCTGCACCTCAGCGTCAAGACGGTGCAGAACTATCATTATCTGGTGAAGGCCAAGACGGGATTGCAGACGGATGCGCAGCTCGTCCGGCTGGCGGTGACCAGCGGGCTGACGAATCTGTAGGCTGCCGTGGGGTGGGCAACGGCGCTGCCGTGCTGTCGCCGCATGCGAGCCAGCAATGGCGCCGTGCCCACCATCAAACTGATGAGTTCGCTGATCGACGGAGGGCACGGCGCGCGATCTCGGCCCAAGGCGATGTCGTGCAACGCGCCTTTGCCCACCCTACGAGCTGTGTGAACCCGCATGTCGCTGCGCTCATGCGGGCTACGCGCGCCTAGCGCGCCTGAAGTCCACGGAGCAGCAGGGTCAGCACGGCATCGACCCGGGCCTGACAGGTGCACTCGCCCCACTCGTCGGCATGAGCGGGATGGTGAAAACTTCTCGTCGCGTCGAAGATCGCCGCGGCCGCGGTCTTGGGATCAGTGACGTGGAACGTTCCCTGCGCGACCCCCTCCGCGATCATGCCCTCGACCTGGGCGATCAGGTGCTGCTTGTGCGCCTTGACCACCGAGCACGCCTCGCGCGCCAGGGTGAGATAGGTCGCGAACATCTCCGGATCTTCACAGACCCGCTTCTGCTTGGCGCCGAACAGCTCGCGCAGCCAGCGCTCCAGCTTCGCCGGCGCGGGTCCCGGCTCGGCCGCGATCTGCGCCAGCGGCGCGCTGACCCGCTCGAGCCAGCGCCGCGCCACCGCCTCGCGCAGCGACGCCTTGCTGGGAAAGTGACGATAAACGGAGCCGTGGCTGACATCGAGCGCTCTCGCGACGTCGACGACCGTCGCTTTGGCGAGCCCGTAACGGCGCAACACGTCCTCGGTGACTTCGAGGATGCGCTCGGATGTCAGAACCACGGCCTCATTCATGCGTGCACCATATCGGTGTCGGACGTATGCGCCTTGATCTGGATCGTCTCGGCCCGATCGGCGGACGACGGCGCGCGGAATTTGGCGGCCTGGGTCTCCAGGTGACGCGCGACCTGGTGATTCAGCCAGTCCTGAAATTGTGAGTGCAACAATCGCTTTTCAATCTTCATCGAAGCGGTCCTTCGCAGTTGAAACCGCTGAACCCATGGTCAGACAGTGCAAGTTGATCTTCAGCATGACAGCGGCAGAGACATACACCATCGCGCTGACAGATTTCAATATCTGTCAGCGCGATTTTTTCGAGCGGTATCATAATCCACCTCGATCGCACCGGCCGAGCGGAAAGACCGCCGTTTGTGTCGATCCGGCCGCTCTGGTAAAGCGCGGCGTAAAATGCTGGCGCGGACGCCCGGTCCCGCCCACCTTCCCTCCCGCCTCGGAGCGCCGTCGATGATCCCCCGCTATACCCGTCCCGAAATGGCCTCGATCTGGGAGCCGCAGACCCGGTTCAAGATCTGGTTCGAGATCGAGGCGCATGCGGCGGACGCGCTGGCGCAGCTCGGCGTGATCCCGAAGGACGCGGCCAAGACGATCTGGGCCAAGGCCAAGGACGCCACCTTCGACGTCGCCCGCATCGACGAGATCGAGCGCGAGACCAAGCACGACGTCATCGCCTTCCTGACCCATCTCGCCGAGATCGTCGGCCCCGAGGCGCGCTTCGTGCACCAGGGCATGACGTCATCGGACGTGCTCGACACCTGCCTCAACGTCCAGCTCACCCGCGCCGCCGACCTGCTGCTCGCCGATCTCGACCGCGTGCTGGCGGCGCTGAAGACGCGCGCCTTCGAGCACAAGATGACGCCGACCATCGGCCGCTCGCACGGCATCCATGCCGAGCCGGTGACGTTCGGCCTCAAGCTCGCTTATGCCTATGCGGAATTCTCCCGCGCGCGTGAGCGCCTGGTCGCCGCTCGGAAGGAGGTCGCGACCTGCGCGATTTCCGGCGCTGTCGGCACCTTCGCCCAGATCGATCCGCGGGTGGAGGAGCACGTCGCCAAGGCGATGGGCCTGTCGCCCGAGCCGATCTCCACCCAGGTGATTCCGCGTGACCGCCACGCGATGTTCTTTGCCACCCTCGGCGTGATCGCCTCCTCGGTCGAACGCTTTGCGACCGAAGTCCGCCACCTGCAGCGCACCGAGGTGCTGGAAGTCGAGGAATTCTTCTCGGAGGGACAGAAGGGCTCCTCCGCAATGCCGCACAAGCGCAACCCGGTGCTGTCGGAAAACCTCACCGGCCTCGCCCGCATGGTGCGCGCCTATGTGACGCCGGCGATGGAGAACGTCGTGCTCTGGCACGAGCGCGACATCTCGCACTCCTCGGTCGAGCGCATGATCGGTCCCGACGCCACCGTGACGCTCGACTTCGCGCTGGTGCGCCTCGCCGGCCTGGTCGAGAAGCTGCTGGTCTATCCCGCCAACATGGAAAAGAACCTCGACCGCCTCGGCGGCCTCGTGCACTCGCAGCGCGTGCTGATCGCGCTGACCCAGAAGGGGGCGAGCCGCGAGGACTCCTACAAGCTGGTCCAGCGCAACGCGATGCCGGTATGGCGCGGCGAAGGCGACTTCCGCACCCTGCTCAAGGCGGACGCCGAGGTGAAGAAGTATCTCACCGACGCCGAGATCGACGAGCAATTCGACCTCGGCTACCACCTCAAGCACGTCGACACGATCTTCCGGCGCGTGTTCGGCAGCGCCGAGTGACGGCGCGCGCCGTTACAGCTTCTTCAGCGAGACGGCCGCATTGCCCTTGTTGTTGAAATAGAATCGATACAACAACCAAGGAAACAGGATGGAGGTGTCGTTGACGTAGACGAACACCTCCCCATCGCTGCGTGCGGTGAACTCGGCCGTCCAGCGGCTACTGCCGGGTGCTTCGGGTCGGAAGGTGGGGAGATGCTCCTCCAATCCCGTGCTGCCCACCCGTACGATGGGCGCGAACCAGTTCGACCAGATCAGCCGCTTGAACGGCAGGCCCGGTAGCTGCGTCCAGGTCCCGTAACCAAAGCCGGCCGGGGATGCAGGGATGCTGCCGTCGCTCCATCCCTCTCCGACATCGAGCGTGATCTGATACGTCTCGTCCTGCGCCACGCTAAGCGCTGTCGGATAGCAATGGTGGCGCGTCTCGAACAACGGCCGGATACTTCCATTATGCCATGCCCCGATCTCTGTCTCGTTGACCTCGGTCGGCCTCAGTGTTGCCTTGCAGAACAGACCGGCCGTGTTGGCCGCGCCGAACGCCAGCCACCAGAACAGCCAGAACATGATGGCGGTCGGGAAGATCCACGATTTCAGGACGTAGAAACCGGCGATGTACCAGCCCTGGCGTCGCAGCGAATAAACCGTCGCGCGCCAGCCGGTCACCGGCTTGTGCCGGGATGGATCGTTCCAGGCGATGCGTGCGGCGTCGCGGATCGTTCGCTGCAGTGAGGTGCCCCACGCCGTCAAGCCGAGCGCCACGGCTGCCCCGATCAGCAGGAAGCCGGGCGAATCCCGGAACGCTACGAACCAGGGATCGAGAAATCTTGGCAGGAACGCAGCCGCCGCGTTGACCAGGGGATCGCCCACCACACGCAGGGGGTCATAGAGGAAGCGCGGCCGATAGATGACGGCGTACGGGATCGCTGCGACGAACAGCAGCGCGAACATGGTGGCGAAATAGACCACGCGGCGCAGCCAGACCCAGTTCCAGACATCGTCCTGCACCCGCGTCCGCGCGTGCCCGCGATCGAGCGGATGCGGCGCATCGACCGGCGTATCGGTCTCATCCGTGACGCGGTAAGCGGCGGGTACGACCACCGGTGCATAGTGATCGGGACCCGACCCAATGCGTTCGAACACGGTGCGGTGGATGGTCGGCTTCACCGGCGGCAGAGGTGGCTGCGGCAGGCTCGGGTGCAGATCGTCAGCAAGAAGCCCGGTCTGGGCCTTGAACGGCGAATGAAGCAGCCACTTGATGCGACTGACATCGTACCGGAGCGATAGCTTGTAGGGCGGCGCGTCATAGATCTCGCGCAGATTGCGCGGCTTGTAGCGATAATAGGCAGCCAGCCCCTTGCGAGAGTCGTTCAGCGTATCGAGCGGATCGATCTCGGGATCGTAGAGCAGCCTGCGCCGCCCGTCGAGATAGACGAGACCATAGGCCTGGGCGCGGTCGAGCATCCAATCGAGCGTCACATAGGAAAGGCCATCCTGCGGATAGCCGCCGCCGATGTCGGAATGCACGCCGGTAAACCACACCTGGCTGATGCGCTCGCGGTCACGTGGCGGCAGGTCGGTGCGCAGATGCGGCGGCGGGTCGGCGAGTTTCGCAGCTTCGCTGCGCGGATCGTGATCGATGCCGAACAGCCAGTCCTTCTTGTCACTGCGGCCCGGGACGGCATCGTCCCGTCCCCACACATAGCGCTCGTCCCAGATCACCGGGCGGAAGGCGTCACGCTCCTCCTCGATCGCGAGGGCGTGGCAGGCGCGATGGATCTTGGAATTCATGAACTGGTCCGGCATCGACAGCGGCCAGATCCAATAGTCGATGGCGCGCGTCATCTCCTCGATCGGCCCGCCGTAGGCGTCAACGGTGTCCCAAATGCCGACGAAATGCACGCTCTCGACCTCGACTGCTGGCGGAGCCTCGGGCGCAACGCCCTGCAGCCTGCGCAGCAGCTTGATCCCCCCATCGCGCCATTTACGGAGGTCCAGGCCGATCTTGCCGAGATATCTGAGAAGTCCGGTGTTGTAGCGGCGACGATAGCGGCGATAGGCGTCCGCAGCGAAGCGCGCGAGGTCGGCCTCATTGTTGTTGTAAGCGACGAGGCCCTGCCCCGCGATCATCGCCGCCACGATGCGGATCGTGAACGCGCCGCGGCTGAAGCCGAAGCAGTAAATGCGGTCGCCCGGCTTGTAGTTGCGACAGCAGAAGCTGTAGATCGCAATCGCATTCCGCTTCAGGCCGAAGCCGAAGATGCCGCCGAGGGCTGCGAACAGCTTGAAGGAGGACGTGCCGACGCCATCGTCATAGAAGGCGACCTGCCGGCGCGGATCGCGCAGGTCCAGCAGCTGGAACAGGCGCCAGACATTGGTCTTGAACACGGCCTTGGCGCTGTTGCCGGTCCCGTCCGACAACAGCACGATGTTCTTTGCAACAGGATTGGACACGAGGCCCCCCGACCAGAATGCCGGCAGGGAGATTGGTCCGCAATTGCAAGAAAATCAAGGCGCAATCCCTGCGCGAGCCTGCAGGACACCCGCTCAGTTCTCAGCACCGCCCGTCATCCGCAAGGCAACATCGTCGCTTGATCCGATGCAGACATCGAACGGGGGACGGCGTATCGCCCCCCACAGGCCGGTTCGGCGCTTGAGGATCACCGGAGGCGCGACTGACAGAGCGGCACGCATGGAATCACTCAAAAATGATCAGCAGATACCTTTGTGCGGTTGTCCGACATCTCGTCGTCGACCTCTGATCCTTCGACACCGACCAGACGAGCGCCTATGCAGGTCGTCCTGCTCCCCCACCGACGAGACACCCACATGCCGGCGACCTATGATCCTCTGCTGCGACGGATCCATTGGGCAACGGCGCTGCTGTTCATTGCAGCCATGCTGATCGGACTCTATTGCGGCCTGCAGCCGGCTGGGACATCACCGCGGCGCGAGCTGCTGGAAATCCACAAGTCGCTCGGCGTCACGCTGTTTCTGCTCGCCATTCTCCGTCTGATCGTGCGGGCTCGCACGACGGCCCCGGCAGCTCCGGCCGCCTTCGGCCCGATCGTCCGCGCGCTGTCGCAGCTCAATCATTGGACGCTCTATGCGCTGCTTCTGGTCATGCCCGTCACCGGCTACATGTTCTCGTCGGCCGGCGGCTACTCGCTGCGCTACTTCTGGACGTTCAGCTGGCCGCGCCTGTTCGCCGGCGACAAGACGATCGCGCAGGCCGGCGAGATCACGCACGACGCGCTGGCCTATGTGGTCTATCTCGTCGTCGGCCTGCACATCGCCGCCACGCTCTGGCATGAGTTCGTCAAGAAGGACGAGACATTGGCCCGGATGTGGCCGCGACGGTGACCTCGTAGCCCATGAGCGCAGCGACATCCGGGTTCATCGCAGGCAGCGTTGGAGACCCCGGATATCGCTCCGCTCATCCGGGCTACGAGGTCAATGCGCTGCGCCTTCGTAGGGCGGGCAAAGCAGTCGCCGTCAGGCGGCAGCGTGCCCACCGTCGTGCGGCAGAGCAAGCGATCAGATGGTGGGCACGGCGCCTTCACGATCTCGCTCGTAGAATGAGCACGGCTGCGCCTTTGCCCACCCCTACACAGCACCAACTACATCGGCTTCGCCGCCGCAACCAGATCGCCGGCGCGCTGGTCCTGTTTCATCAGCGAGGCCAGCTCGGTCTCGTCGAGCGTCTCCTTGACCAGCAGGCGGCGCGCGGCGCGCTCCAGCACGTCGCGCTTGTCCTGCAGCAGCTTGCGGGTGCGCTCCAACGCTGATGTCACGATCGCCCGCACCTCGGCGTCGATCGCATCCCCTGCGGCCCCGCCATACTCGGCGCTGCGTGAGACGCCGGGCGCCAGGAACGACTGGTTGTCGCGCTCGTAGGCGACCGAGCCCAACTGCTCCGACATGCCGTAGCGCGTCACCATCGAGCGCGCGATGTCGGTAACGCGGCGCAGGTCGTCCGCGGCCCCGGTCGACAGATGGCCGTAGACCACCAGCTCCGCGGCGCGGCCGCCGAGCAGCACCGCCATCTTGTTCTCCAGCTCCTCGCGCGTCATCAGGAAGCGATCTTCGGTCGGACGCTGGATGGTATAGCCGAGCGCGCCGACGCCGCGCGGAATGATCGAGACCTTGTGCACGGGATCGGTGCCCGGCAGACTCATCGCAACGATCGCATGCCCCATCTCGTGATAGGCGACGATCTCGCGCTCCTTCGGGTTGAGCAGCCGGTTGCGCTTCTCCAGGCCGGCGACGATGCGCTCGATGGCGTTGTTGAAGTCGTCGAGCCTGACCTCGTCGCCGCCGCGCCGCGTTGCCAGCAAGGTCGCCTCGTTGACGAGGTTGGCGAGATCGGCGCCGGTGAAGCCGGGCGTCAGCGCGGCCACCTTCTCCGGATCAACGTCGACAGCGAGCTTGGCCTTCTTCAGATGCACCTGCAGGATCTGGATGCGGCCCGGCTTGTCCGGACGATCGACCAGCACCTGGCGGTCGAAGCGGCCGGCGCGCAGCAGCGCCGGATCGAGAATCTCGGGCCGGTTGGTCGCCGCCAGCAGCACCAGACCCGTCGAGGAATCGAAGCCGTCGAGCTCGACCAGCAGCTGGTTGAGCGTCTGCTCCTTCTCGTCATGGCCGCCGGCGAACGGGCCCATGCCGCGGGCGCGGCCGAGCGCATCGAGCTCGTCGATGAAGATGATGGCGGGCGCCTTGGCGCGGGCCTGCTCGAACAGGTCGCGTACGCGCGCCGCACCGACGCCGACGAACATTTCGACGAACTCCGAGCCGGAGATCGAGAAGAACGGCACGCCGGCCTCGCCGGCCACCGCCTTGGCGAGCAGCGTCTTGCCGGTGCCGGGCGGGCCGACCAGCAGCACGCCCTTCGGCATGCGGCCGCCGAGACGGCCATAGGATTTCGGATCCTTCAGGAACGAGACGATCTCGCGCAGCTCGTCCTTGGCCTCGTCGACGCCGGCGACGTCGTCGAAGCGGACGCCGGTGTTGGATTCGACGTAGACCTTGGCCTTGCTCTTGCCGATCTGCATCAGGCCGCCGCCGAGCCCGCCGGCGCCGCCCATCATCCGGCGCGACAGCCAGTACCAGACGCCGAAGAACAGTGCGATCGGCATCACCAGCGAGAGAATGTCGCCGAGGATGTTGCTCTCGACGCGGCCGGTGAACGTCACGTTGGCCTTGCTGAGCTCCTTGGCGAACTCCTGGTCGACGCGCGTCGTCGCGAAGCGCGACTGGCCGCTGGGCAGCGGCTCCTTCAGCGTGCCTTCCAGATAGTTCTCGGAGACGCCGACCTCCTTCACCTTGCCGGCGGACAGGAGATCCTGGAATTGACTGTAGGGAATGACGGCGACCTGGCGATAGCTCGTCCACGCATTGTGGATCATCATCGCGACGAAGATCGCGACGATGGCGTACCAGAGATTGAAGCGGGTCTGCTTGGTCATGGGTCTCTCAATCGGGTGATCAGTCGAAAACGAGCGGCCGCAAGCGGCGGATCAAGCGCCATCGCGTCAGGCGCGATCCTGCCCTCCGGCCTTGGGGACGAATACGGAGACGGCGCGCGGCAGCACGCCGAAGCGCGCCGGCGTGAAGGTGACGAGCTCTCCATCGGCATTGATCGGGCGCGGACGCCGCGTGCGGATCTCGAAGGATGTGTCGCGCGTGGCCCGCACCTCCTGCCACAGCCCGTGGCGGCCCTTGCGGAAGTCATAGGCCATCGCCAACAGCTTCCAGACGCGGCCGATCTCCAGCGAATAGAGATCCAGATGGGAATCGTCGATCTCCGCGCTGTCCTGGACGGCCATGCCGCCACCGTAATAGCGGCCGTTGCCGACCGCGATCTGCAAGGTCTTGACGCGCGCCGCGCCGTCGGACGACACGATCATGGCCCGGAACGGCCGCGCATTGGTCAGCACCTTGAGCGCCGTGATCGCGTAGCCGAGCCGGCCGAACCTCCGCTTGGTCTCCTTGGTCAGTTGCCGCGCGAGCTCGGCGCTCAAGCCGAGGCTTGCGACGTTGAAGAATGGATGACCATTGACCTCGCCGAGATCGATCTGGCGGCGGTGGCCGGCGGCGATCACGTCGACCGCGGCCTCCATGTCATCAGGCAGGCCGAGCGTGCGGGCAAGGTCATTGGCGGTGCCGGCTGGAATAATGCCGAGCGGCAGGCCGGTCCTGACCAGTGCGGGCGCAGCCGCGTTCAGGCTGCCGTCCCCCCCGGCGACGACGACCGCCTCCGCATCGTCGGCATGGGCTTCGATCCACGGCGCCACCTCGCGCGGACTATGCGGCGCCGAGATCACGAGATCATAGCCGGCCGCACTCAGCCGCGACACGGCAGTGCCCGCGGCCTCGCCGCCGGAGCGGCTGCCGCGGTTGATGATCATCAAGAGACGGCGCGTTGCGACGGCCGAGCGCGACGGCGGCGCCTTCGCGATCGATACCTGGTCACCCCCCGTGGTCACGATTGTCTCCCGTATACGAGATGCCCGTGCGCATCAGCGCACCGGTTCCATACCAAGCGACGAGCAGGCGCTCCGGTTCCATCACGATCAGGGCCGCCATCCGAGGGACTCCGGGAGGTTTGAGCGGGGGAGTGATTGTTGGGCTGGTGATGTCTGGGGCGAGAGCCGCAAGGGCTGATAGCAACAAGCGACGCGTGTGGCCGCATCTGGTCAAACTCCTCAGGAGCGCTCCGAAGCGCGCAATACCGCCAGCGGGATCACTGCCAGCGGCATCGGTCATGAAAGAGAGTCCGACATCATAGTCGCATGGACTATCAGAGGGGCCCGGATCTCCGGCCCTCTGGAATTAGTTTGCAGCCGCACGCCCGCAAGACGGCTGCCGCGGCAGCAGACACTCTGTCGCACCTCCACGTTCATCTTGCTGAACGTGGACGCAAGGGGCTGGCTCTTGAAAACCGATCGGGACACACATACGTCCGTTCCCTACCCCTGGTCCGGGCCCCTCTGGTGAAGCTGCCGGTGCGCTCACGATGTCGGACCTGACATCAATTTCACCGGCCTGAAGAGGACCCGTCGTGGAATTCCTGCTCATCGCGTTTGCCGGCAAGCCCGTCTGGATGTGGCTCGCCTTCCTTGCAATCGTGCTCGCCCTCCTCGTCTTCGATCTCGGCGTCCTCCATCGCAAGACGCGCGAGATCTCGGTGCGCGAGAGCCTCGTCATGAGCGCCATCTACATCATGCTCGCCCTGGCCTTCGGCGGCTGGGTATGGTGGCAGCTCGGCGGCGAGGCCGGCACCGCCTATCTCACCGCGTTCACGATCGAGAAGGCGCTGGCGATGGACAACGTCTTCGTCATCGCCATGATCTTCAGCTACTTCTCGATCCCGCGCGCCTATCAGCACCGCGTGCTGTTCTGGGGCATCGTCGGCGTCATCGTGCTGCGCGCGATCATGATCGGCCTTGGCGCCGTGATCGTCGCTCAGGCGAGTTGGGTGCTCTATCTGTTCGCGCTGTTCCTGGTCGCGACCGGCATCAAGATGCTGGTGTTCAAGGACAAGCCGCACGACATCGGCTCCAATCCGGCACTGGCCTGGGTGCGCCGTCGCTTCGACGTCACCGACCGCCTGCACGAGGAGCGTTTCTTCGTTCGCCAGCCGGATGCAAGCGGCAGGCCGACCTGGTTCATGACGCCGCTGTTCCTGGCGCTGATCCTGATCGAGTTCGCCGACGTCGTCTTCGCCGTCGACTCCGTGCCCGCGATCTTCGCGATCTCGACCGACCCGTTCGTGGTCTACACCTCGAACATCTTCGCGATCCTCGGCCTGCGCGCGCTCTATTTCGCGCTTGCCGCGATGGTCGATTGCTTCCAGTATTTGAAGCTGGCGCTGGCGGCAGTGCTGATCTTCATCGGCTCGAAGATCTTCCTTGCCGACCTGCTCGGGCTCGAGAAGTTTCCGCCCGCCCTCTCGCTCGGCATCACCTTCGGTCTGCTCGGCGCGGGTATCGCCTATTCGCTGTGGAAGACGCGGCCTGCCGTCGAGCAGATGAAGTGACGCAGGCCAGAGGACATGAGGTTGCCGCGTGGTGATGAATGATGTCGCATCCAACGATGAGGACTCGTCGGCGCCGCGCCGTCACAACGGGCCAATCAGCCGCCGGCTGCTCGCGATCGCCCGCACGGTGCGGTCCGAGGAGCCGTCCATCGGCGAATTGTTCGACCGGCTGGAGTCGGAAGGTCTCGGCCTGACGTTGCTGCTGCTGACCTTGCCGGCGTTGATCCCATTGCCCGGCCCGTTCGGCATGGTGTTCGGCACCTTGGTGGCTCTCGTCGCACTGCAGATCCTGCTCGGCGCCGAGCGGCTATGGCTGCCCGAGCTGCTGCGCCGCCGGCCGGTGCCGCAGCGGCTGCTGCGCAAGGTGATCCGTGCCGGACTCGATTGGGCGGGCTTTGCCGAGCGCGGCCTGCGTGAGGACCGGCTGGTCTGGCTGACCGGCCGGCCGGCGCGGATGCTGCTCGCGCTGCCCCTGCTGCTGATGGCCGTCACCATCATCCTTCCGATCCCCATGGGCAACGTGATGCCGGCGTTGGCGCTGATCGCCGCCTCGATCGGCTTCATGGCCGGCGACGGGCTCGCAGTCCTGCTGTCGATCCTGATTGCGATGGCCGCGGTCGTGTGGACGGCGGTTCTGCTCTATACGGGTGCCGCGGCCGCCGATTATGCCGCAACTCTCCTGGCACGCTTCGCGGTGCATCTGCGGGCCATGCTGGAGAGCGTCGGTGTCGATCTCGGCTTTGCCGCCGGCGTGACGACCGTGTTTGCGGTCGCAACGGGCATCGCCGCGCTTGCCTTCTGGGTGCAGGCGGTGCGCCACCGGCGCAGCCGGCGCATACCCATCGATCCGACGCAGGATCCGCGCGAATGCTCCCGCGCGCTGGCGCGACGCGGCCGCGGTCTCGTGGCCGCCGCGAGCATTGCGACCACCGCAGCCGCCGTCTTCATCGCCACGCGTTTCATGCTGACCGGCTCGATCTGAGTTCCCGCTGTGGCAGCGCGGCCGCGCCACGGTGCATTGCGCGGCTACGAGGGACATATCTTCGTGAGCGCCCGCCGGCCGCAAGCGCGAGCACTTGTCATTGAAGTAGCAACAAAAAATGCGACCGATAAGCGCAGGCGCGTCGAGCATCGTCAGCCGCCTGCGAGAAATGCCACTGTCCCTTTGTGCCGGCTGCAGCTATACGAGAGATGACTGTCACTAAACGGTTACAGAATCGACACATGCCCGATTCGAACGCAACGGCGTCGATCCACGGCAGTGGCCATGCGGTCGGCCTGCGGGATAGTGGTGACTCGGCGAGCAGCGATCCCGGTGGCGCCGCCGATAGCTTGACTGCACAGCACCTTGCCGATCACGCGGTCACACGGGGGAATGCCGTGGCGCCGGGCGTGGAGGTCGTGACGCCGTCCTTGCCGGATCCCGCGGCCGGCGCCGGCCATGAGATCGAGCTGAAGCTCCTCGTCGCGCCCGATCAACTCGCCGGCTTCAACAACGCACCGGTCGTTACCGCGCATGCGCGCAACAAGGGTTCGCGCAAGCATCTGACATCGGTCTACTACGACACGCCGAAGCGCATGCTGTGGAAGAACGGCTTCACCTTGCGGGTGCGCCAGAGCGGCTCGCGCTTCGTGCAGACCGTGAAAGAGCAGCACAGCGACGACCCGCTCAAGCGCGGAGAGTGGGAGGCCAGCGTCAGCTCGCTGGCGCCCGATCCGGTGCTGGCGGCCGCGCTGCTGCCGGAGGAGCTTCGCTCCGCGCTGGCCGATGCAACGCTCGAGGCGGTGTTCACGGCCGACGTGCATCGTCACGCGCGCATGCTCGACGTGCCCGGCGCGACCATCGAGATCGCGTTCGACAGCGGTGTCATCAAGGCCGGCGAGCACCGTGAGATCGTGAGCGAGATCGAGCTGGAGCTCAAAAGCGGCAACCCCGCCGCCATCTACGAGATCGCGCAGCGCATCGCCGATCACGGACCGATCAGACCTTCGATCCGCAGCAAATCCGCGCGCGGTTTCGACCTCGCAGCCGGAGCAGCGCCGGGGGCCGAAAAGCCGCGCAAGCTGCGCCTCGATCCGGCGGTGTCTCTCGACGAGAGCTTCGCCGTCGTCCTGCGCGGCAGCCTGCGTCATCTGCTGCAGGCAATGCCTGCAGCAGACGACGGACGCGATACGGAAGGCGTGCATCAGTTGCGGGTAGCGCTGCGCCGCCTGCGCGCCGCGTTGCACCTGATGCGGCCGCTCGGGACCTCGGCGACGCTCGACGGTCTCGAGGCGGATGCGCGCTGGCTGGCACAGAGCCTCTCGGCGGCGCGCGACCTCGACGTGTTCCTGAACGATACGCTGCCCGAGATCGCCGAGGCGTGCCCCACGGTTGCAGGCTTCGACTCGCTCCGGTCGCTCGCCGAGCGGCGGCGCGAACTCGCCTATCGCACGCTGCGCATCGCGCTTGCCGAGCGCCGCTGCGCCGCTTTCGTGCTCGGCCTCGGCGAATGGATCGAGACCCGCGGCTGGCGCAACGACGTCTCCCCCGACGATCTCCGACGCCTCGCGGCGCCCGCGATCGATTTCGCCGGGCCCGTCCTGTCGGAGCGCCACCAGAAGGTGCTCAAGCGCGGCCGCCGCTTCAAGAAGCTGCCGGCCGAGCGGCGCCACCGGCTGCGTCTCGCGCTGAAGAAGCTGCGCTACAGCATCGACTTCCTGCTGCCGCTCTACGGCGCGAGCAAATCGGCGAAGAAATATGCCAGGACGCTCGCCGGTTTCCAGGAACAGCTTGGCCACTACAACGACATGGCGGTCACCGCCGGCGTGATCGAGACCCTCGGCACCACCTCCACCGACGCGGCGATCGCGGCCGCCGCGATCACCGGCTGGCAGACGCATGCCATGGCCGGCGTGGAGCAGCCGTTGCGCGAGGCGTGGCGCGCCTTCACCAAGGCGCCGACGCCGTGGCAGGCCGAGGAGGCGTGACGATCGGACGCGATGACGTCGGTTCATGGAGCGCATTGATCCGGTTCAAGGTGTCTGGTCGAGATGTGTGGGAGCGTGATCTCATGAAGATATCCAGCGTGACGTGTCCGCATTGCCGTGCCGCCTACGAGATCGCGGAATCGACATCCGCCGTTGGCGCTGCCGGGCGGTTCGACTGCGGCGTCTGCGGCACGCCGTTGGCAGCGTGGGACGAGCCGAAGCTGCGGGCCTTCCGCCTGGAGGTGCCGCCCGAGCGCAAATACCCCCGCGTGCCCGCCCCCGCCCCGCTCGCCTGAATCCCGTTCCGTAATCCGGAACGCCCGGCATCGTCCGTAGAGGTGACCGCGCATCCGCGCATGGCGCCATGGCCGGCCGCAACTTGCCTCGCTTTTTTGACCGGGTCATAGTCGGTCGTTGCGCGGTGCTGTCGGCTGGCCTGGCCGCATCACTGCAGCGTTCCGATTCACTTCAGCGAGTCATCCGGTCCTCATGCCCATCCTCAACAGCATCGCCGCGCTCTCCGACGAAATGGCCGCCTGGCGCCACGATTTCCACGAACATCCCGAGCTGCTGTACGAAGTCCATCGCACCGCCGGCATCGTCGCCGACCGCTTGCGCGAATTCGGCTGCGACGAGGTCGTGACCGGCATCGGCCGCACCGGCGTGGTCGGCGTGATCCGCGGCCGCAAGTCCGGCTCCGGCAGGACCATCGGCCTGCGCGCCGACATGGATGCGTTGCCGATCGAGGAAACCTCCGGCGTTCCCTATGCCTCGAAGACGCCGGGCCTGATGCATGCCTGCGGCCATGACGGCCACACCGCGATGCTGCTGGGCGCTGCGAAATATCTCGCCGAGACCCGCAATTTCGACGGCACCGCTGTCGTCATCTTCCAGCCGGCCGAGGAAGGCGGCGCCGGCGGCAAGGCAATGGTCGACGACGGCCTGATGACGCGCTGGGGCATCCAGGAGGTCTATGGCATGCACAACATGCCGGGCGTCCCCGAAGGCCATTTCGAAATCTCGCCGGGCGCGATGCTGGCTTCGGCCGATGCGATCCACATCAAGGTCACCGGCAAGGGCGGCCATGGCGGCGCCGGCCCGCACCGGGCCGTCGACAGCATCCTGATCGCCTCGCAGATCGTCAACGCACTGCAGTCGATCGTGGCCCGCAACGTCGATCCGTTGAAGTCCGCGGTGATCTCGATCTGCTCGATCCATGGCGGCACCACCTTCAACGTGATCCCCGAGACCGTCGAGATGCTCGGCACCGTCCGCACGCTCGATCCGGAGATCCGCGACCTCGTCGAGAAGCGCATCGTCGAGGTCACCGAGGCCACCGCCCGTGCCTATGGCGGCTCGGCCGAGGCGATCTACGAGCGCAAATATCCGGTGACGATGAACCACCCGGCCCAGGCCGCCTTCGCCGCCGACGTCGCCCGCGACGTCGCCGGTGACGAGCGCGTCAACGACCGCGCCATTCCCCTGATGGGCGGCGAGGACTTCGCCTTCATGCTGGAGGCCCGCCCCGGCGCGTTCGTGTTCCTCGGCATGGGCCCCGGCAACGAGTGCCACCACCCGGCCTATCGCTTCAACGACAATATCCTCAGCGCCGGCGCATCGTACTGGGTGAAGCTGGTCGAGAAGAGCATGCCGGCGAACTGATCGGAGCGACCGCGCAAGCTCGCAACGGCGTCATTGCGAGGAGCCGTAGGCGACGAAGCAATCCAGGATCTTCATCGGATCGCCAGTCTGGATTGCTTCGCTCCGCTCGCAATGACGGGTGTGGCTGACATCGCCGGCCTCACAGACTCCGTCATCGCGAGCGCCAGCGAAGCGATCCAGGGACGCAATCCACCGATTGGAATGGCTTCGGCTTCCTTCCACGAACAGTTCGCCCCGTATCGAAACATCACGCGCCGCCGCCCGGCTAGGAGAAGCCACTCTCCCGCCCGCGAGGCACCATGCAGAGCCGCTCCGATCTCACGACAGAATTCGCCCTCCTGCTCGTTCTCTCCACCTTGTGGGGCGCCTCCTACACCTTCATCAAGATCGGCGTCGAGACCATCCCGCCGCTGACCCTGATCGCGGCACGCACGCTGATCGCGGGCTTGCTGCTGGCCGCGATCATCCGCAGCAGCGGCCTCGCTTGGCCGCGTGACCGGACGATATGGCGTCGCTTCATGATCCAGGCCGGCCTCAACAGCGTCGTGCCGTTCACGCTGATCGCCTGGGCCGAGCGCACCGTCGAGGCGGGCCTTGCGACGATCCTCAACGCCACCTCGCCGATCTTCACCTTCCTGCTGACCGCGCTGGTGACGCACCACGAGCCCGTCACCCTGCGCAAGCTGGTCGGCGTCGCCGCCGGACTCGCCGGCACCTGCCTCATCGTCGGCACCGAGGCGCTGGGCGGGCTTGGCCGCGAGTTGTGGGCGCAGATTGCGATCGTCGCCGCCACCATCTGCTATGCTGGCGCCGCGATCATGGGAAAGAGCTTCAAGGGGCTCAACCCTATGCTGCCGGCGGCGGGATCGCTGCTGTCTGGCGCCTTGGTCCTGATCCCGCTTGCGCTGGTCGTCGACCATCCGTGGACGCTGGCACCGTCGCTGCGCTCGGTGTTGGCGCTGGCCGCGCTCGCGACCGTCTCGACCGCGGCCGCGATGGTGATCTATTTCCGCCTGGTGCAGACGCTCGGCTCGATCGGCGCCACCGCGCAATCCTATCTGCGCGTGCCGATCGGCGTTGCAATTGCCGTTGCCGGCCTCGGCGAGCGCCTCGCGCCGAGCGCCTGGATCGGGCTCGCCTGCGTCGTCCTTGGTGTGATCGCGATGACGCTGCCCTCGCGCAAGGGGGTGATGGATGGCAGAGAGACGGTCCGCTGACCGCATATCCCGGCAGGGCTCAAAACAAGCGCAACTCACGCCGTCATTGCGAGCGCAGCGAAGCAATCCAGGGCGGCGAGCAAACAAGTCTGGATTGCTTCGTCGCCTTCGGCTCCTCGCAATGACGAGAAAATTGATGCAGCGCCCTTACCCGATCGCGATCGCTACCTTTCCGACATGCGCGCCACTCGCCATGTAATGGAACGCCTCGCGCGCCTCGCCGAACGCAAACACGCGATCGACCACCGGCTTCACCTGATGCAGCGTCAGCGCGTTCGCCAGCGCCTGGAGATCGTCGACCGAGCCGACCGTGACGCCCTGCAGCCGCTGCTGCTGCATCACCATCAACGGCAGCCGCAGCTCCGAGGCCGGCGCTCCGGCGAGCACGCCAATGAAGGCGATGGTGCCACCGATCCGGGTGGCGCGGATCGACTCGTTCAAGGTACCGACGCCGCCGACCTCGACCACGAGATCGACGCCCTGCCCGGTGATCTCGCGCGCCTTCTTGCCCCAGTCCGGCACCTGCTTGTAGTTCAGCGTGACATCGGCGCCGAGCGCCTTCAGCCGCGCGATCTTGGCCTCGCTCGACGACGTCGCGATCACCCGCGCGCCCGCGATTTTCGCGATCAGCAGCGCAAAGATCGAGACGCCGCCGGTGCCTTGCGTCAGCACGGTGTGGCCCGGCCTGATGCCGCCGAGCTTGATCACGGCACTCCAGGCGGTGACGCCGGCGCAGGGCAAGGTCGCGGCCTCGACATCGCTGAGATGCGCGGGCGTCCTGATCAGCGCCTGCACCGGAAAGACACGATACTCGGTCAACGTGCCGTCGACGCCGCCGCCGAGCGCCCCACGCATCTTCGCTTCGCTCGGCTCGCCGCCCGTCCAGCTCTCGAAGAAGCTGCCGACGACACGATCGCCGGCTGCGAACGCCGACACGCCATCGCCGACCGCCTCGACCACGCCTGCGCCGTCGGACAGCGGCACCAGCGGAAATTTCTGCCGTGAGCCGTAGCCGCCCCTCACGGTCAGGAGATCGCGGTAGTTGATGCTCGCTGCCGTCAGCCGCACCAGCACCTCGCCCCTGCCGGGCTGCGGCACGGGCTTGTCGACCAGCGCCAGCGCATCGATTCCGCCGGGCCCCTGCAGCTCGTAGCATTGCATCCGATGTCTCCCGCCCATGCGGCGCTGTCGCTTCGTTCTTCCGCCGGGAATGGTGAAGCGTTTCGTGCCGGCGATCAAGCCGACCGTCGTTCCATGCGACGGACAAACAACGCAAACACGCGCATGCTCCGCGCTGGAGTCCGGAGATCACCGCGACCGCGCGTACCGACCGCCGACACGCCGTCACGCCGTCACATCGCCGCTTCGAACCTGATCCGACAGACCAGACCCTCGTCGCGAAAATCCTGCTCGATGCTGCCGCCGATCGCTGCGAGGCTCGCTCGGATCATGCGCGCGCCAAATCCCTCGCTCCCAGGCGGCTCGATCGCGTGCGGACAGAGCTCGCGCCAGGCCACGGTGCCGCGACCGCCTTCCTGCGCGATCTGGACCTCGAGCCGTCCGCCCTGACCGCGCAGCGCGCCGTATTTGACGGCGTTGGTCGCGAGTTCGTGGAACACCAGCGCGAGATTGCGCACCGCTTCCGGCCCCAACGGCATGTCCGGCCCGTCTACCGTCACGGCGCCGGAGGCGCGATACGGCTGCAGCTCGACGTCGAGCAGCATGCGCAAGGTCATCAGGCGGTGGTCCGACCAGGCGAGACTGTTGGCGCGCGCGACGGCGTCGAGCCGCAGCGCGATCGCCTCCCCTTTGGCGCGATCCTCGCCCGACAGGCTCGATCTGACGATCGCCTGAAACAACGCGAGCTGATTGTTCACGCGATGCCTCAGCTCGCCGAGCAGCAATTCGCGCGCATGCTCGCTGCGCTTCAGCTCCACGAGCGCGCCGCGACAGAGATGCCCGAGCCAGATGATCAGCGCCGCGGTGCTCAGGAATCCAACGAGGTTGATCGCCTCGGCATGATCAGGACGATCGGTGAAGCCGACGAGCACCACGGTGGCGGACAGCCAGGCGGCAAAAATGGCCGCGGGAATGCCGCCGAGCAGCGCTGCGAACACCACCGCCGGGTAGAAGGTCGCGTAGGGCAGCGTCGCGCCGGCATAATCCAGCCCGATCCGGCCCGCGGTCGAAATCGCGACGGCGAGCATGGTGAGCAGAAACGTGGTCGCCGACCATCGTCTGCTCCGAACGATCCAATCTGAGAAACTCCGACCCGCGCGCACGATTGACCCCGAAGGCAAGGTCTATCGCCGGATGCCGACTGGAACAAGCGGAAGGAACTGCCGCCGGGGCGCAAATATTTTAGGAACCTTTGCCGCGCCGTTGCGTTTGGCTACCCCTGTTGCGCCAGACGGAACGCATCATGCCGCGCGGTGGGAGAAGCCGCTCCGCCGCCACGGGCACGCACTCCGCGTCGCGTCTGCGCCAGCACGAATGCCGGACGTTGCACGATGAGCTCGTCGCAGGCTCGCCGACGAACTGAAAAGACAACGGTATCGGAACGCTGCACGCGAAAGAGCTTGTATCCGGCGCTTCTCGCTGCGCTAACCCTAGCGGCTTGCCGCTGAGCGCCGCAGCGTCGATCATCGCGGCCATGACGACGAAATCGCGCGAGAGACTCTACGGTGCCGGCATCCGCATCGCGCAGGAGCAGGCCGCGCGTGCGCGTAAGGAAGCGGATCGTCTGGCCTGCGACGCCTGGAATAAGCGCATGCTCGGCTACAAGGGGCCGGCGCAGCCGTCACCGCTGCTCGGCGATGCGCTCAACGCCGGCTATTACTATCTGGAAGTGCACTGCCTCGGCTGCGACACCAATCAGACCGTCGCGCTCGACATCATCAGGCGCGCCAAGACGACGCCAATCCATGAGCTCGAGCGCTACATGCGCTGCCAGGATTGCTCGCGGCTTCGCGGTCATCCCTACAAGCGCAGCGCGCTGGTGGCGTTGCGCGAAACCAAGATCTCGGCCGCGCATCCGGCCTCGACATGGTGGCCCGGTGAGCGATAGGCGGTCGAATACCCAGCGTCGCGTCCCCTCGGATTCGTGCAGAGGTACTCCGATCAGGCACTGACTGCACCCGCTCGAAAAATACGTGGATACTCGGAACAATCATGACGATCCGTTGTTTCGAAAACTTGCCGGCGCGGCAGGGAAGCGGAACATGTCAGAGTTGATGACTCAGCCGGACAAGCTGCGGGCCGACGCGGCGGAATGCGCCCTCATTCGTGATCTCGCCACCGACCGCGACAAGCGCGAGCTGTTCGCGCGTCTGGCCGAGCATCTGAGCATGCTCGCCGCCGAGGTCGAGCGCGCGGCCCGCGCGCAGGATGGGCGCACAGAGAAAGCGAGCCTTCGCTGAACCGCGAAGCTCCCTGGACGAGCTGCGCGGATTCACGCTCCCCTGCTGTCGCTGCGCTCGCCACACAATCGCGCAACTCCACTTCGCTATAGATCGGGATGATCCGCGATCGATTCGCCCCGCGAGCGATCACGCCCCTCTCAGCGTCAGGTGCCGATCTTGCGACGTTTCCTTCCCTGCCTCGTTCTGCCGCTTCTCCTCGCTTTCCCCGCCGCAGCGGCTGAGCTCGTTGGCCGCGTCAGCATCGTGGATGGCGACACGCTGGACATTCACGGCGAGCGGATTCGCCTGTGGGGCATCGACGCGCCCGAAAGCGCACAGCTCTGCCGCGGCCGCGACCGCAGGCCGTATCGCTGCGGCGCGCTGGCCGCCAACACGCTGGACGCCTTCACGCGCGGCAAGGTTCTGCGCTGCATGCCGGTCGACGGCGATCGCTACGGCCGCATCGTCGCGCGTTGCGCCGCCGGCGCGACGGATGTCGGCCAGTTCATGGTGTCGCGCGGGCTCGCGGTCGAGGAGCCGCAATATTCGCGCGGCGTTTACACCGCCGATCAGCGCGCCGCCCGCCGCGCCGGCCGCGGCATCTGGTCCGGCCGCTTCATCGAGCCGCCGCTCTATCGCGGCTGCATGCATGCCGGCGGGACGACGTCGGTGTGCTCGGACGGAGGGATCGGCTGGCGGTGAGCGCGGCCGCGTGACGGCGTCGCCTTGTCCACCACACCGGCCACAACACCTCAATTGCCACGCGTCGCCCTCTGGCTGTACGGTCGCGCACCGCAAAGACCAGGCTGGATGAGGACGATGACAGAGACAAAGACGCGCGTGGCGATCCTGTTCGGCGGGCGCTCGGCGGAGCACGACGTCTCGCGGGCCTCGGCGGCCAACATCTTCCGCTCCCTCGATGCCGGCCGCTACGCCGTCACGCTGATCGGCATCACCACCGACGGACGCTGGGTGCTCGCCGACGCTGCGAATGACGGCACAGGCGCGGCGCTGACCGTACCGACCGACGGCCCACAGATCGTGCTGCTGCCGGCCGGCCGGGGCCGCGCGCTGGTCATCGGCGACGGCGCCCCGCGCGAGCTTGCCTTCGACGTCGTGTTTCCGGTGCTGCACGGTCCGAACGGCGAGGACGGCACCGTGCAGGGCGCGCTGGAGCTCGCCGATGTCGCCTATGTCGGCGGCCGCGTGATGGGATCGGCGGCGGCGATGGACAAGGACGTCGCCAAGCGCCTGCTCCGCGATGCCGGCCTGCCGATCGTGCCGTTCGTCACCATGACGGAAGCCTCCCCGGTGACCTATGAGGCGGCGGTCGATGCCGTCGGCTCGTCCGAGCTGTTCGTCAAGCCGGCCAATCTCGGCTCCTCCGTCGGCATCTCCAAGGCGCGCAGTGCCGAGGAGTTCGACGCCGCCTGCCGCCTGGCGCTGCGCTTCGACCGCAAGATCCTGATCGAGCGCTGCATCAGCCCGGTGCGCGAGATCGAATGCGCGGTGCTGGAGCATCCCGACGGCAAGGTCGCCGCGTCCGAGCTCGGCGAGATCGTGCCGGCCGACAGCCACGGCTTCTATTCCTACGAGGCCAAATACACCGACGCATCGGGTGCCTCGCTGCACGTCCCGGCACAGGTCGAGCCGGGTCTCGCCGCGCGCATCCGCAAAATGGCGACCGAGGTGTTCGGCGTGCTCTGCTGCGAGAGTCTCGCGCGCGTCGATTTCTTCGTCCGCGGCGAGGAGGTCTACGTCAACGAGGTGAACACCCTGCCGGGCTTCACCAACATCAGCATGTACCCGAAGATGTGGGAGGCCACCGGCCTGCCCCAGCCGGCGCTGATGGACAGTCTGATCGCGCATGCGCTGGCGCGTCATGCGCGGCTCAGGGAGTTGGCGTCGCAGCGCTGACGACGATCGCCGGCCGCTTCTCGGGCCCGACGGCGCCGCAGGTCAGCGCGGCGCGACCTTGACGCCGTCGGCCACCCGGTCGCTAGGATAGATGATCACGACATCGCCGCTGGCGACGCCGTCGGCCACGGCGGCGAACCGGCCTGAGCGCCGAATGAGCCGGACGGTGCGCAACTCGGCGCGCCCATCCTTCAGCGCGAACACCGACCAGTCGTCACCGCGCTTGAACAGCGCGCCGGTCGGAACGATGGTCGCATCCTCCTGCGTGAAGACGACGATCTGCGCATCGAGCTGATAGGCATCGCCGAGCCGCTGCCATTGCTCGGCCGGCGAGACGATGTCGATCAGCACGTTGACCCTCTGCTCCTCGATTCCGAGCGTCGATATCTTGGTGAACGCCGCCGGCTCGACCCGGCGAACCCGCCCAGAGAGTCGGCCGGCGCCGCCCCAGCGATCGATCGTGACATCAGCGCCGGGACGGATCTCGACCGCATCGGTGCTGAGCACGTCGACGACCACTTCGAGATCGTGGGGATCGCCGAGGTCGAGCAATGCCGCACCCGGCTGCACCGTCGTTTCGCTTTCCTGGGTCACCTTCAGCACCAGCCCGCCGACCGGCGCGGTCACGCTCCAACTATCCGCCGGCGCATCGGCATCGGTCTTGCTCCCGTAGCGCACCAGCATCGCCCTGAGCTGGCTGAGCTCGTGCTCGGCGGCATGGTCGACATATTCGGCTGCGCGCAGGTCACGCTCGGCGATCCGCATCGCGAGCTCGGCACGCTCCCGCGCCTGCGCGGTCGCCGCTCCGCTGGCGGCCAGGGCCGTGGTACGCGCCAGATCGGCGCTTGCCTGCGCGCTCTGCGCCTGCGCTCGGGCCACGACCGCCTTGGCCCGCTCGACGTTGGCCTCTGCCGCGCCGAGCAGCTCCTCGGTCTCGCGGCGGGCGCGCGGATCGAGCAGCGGCGCTGGCCCCGGCGTGATGGTGGCAACCACATCGTCCGCCTTGACCTGGTCGCCGGCCTTGAAGCGGATGCGCCCCAGCCTGCCGGCGAGCGGCGCGGCCACGACGTAGCGCTGGCGCACCCGCGTCTTGCCGTCGTCATCGACGGTGGCAACGAACCGCCCCTTGGTCACCATGGCCGTCTCCACCGGAACTGCGCCCGGCATCGCCATCCAGGCGATGACGGCGGCGGCCGCCAGGAACGCTGACACGATGCCGAGGCGGCGCAACACGGGACGCATGCTCATTCCCTGGTCTTGAGGGCCGCGACCAGATCGAGCCGATCGACCCTCCTGCGGACGATGATGGCGCTGATCGCGGCGCTGGCCAAGACCACCGCGGTGGCGATCAGGTAGGTCTGCAGCGCGATCACGCCAGGAATCTGGAAGCTTTCGCTGGAATGCAGGTGCGCGATCAGCGCAATGACGCCGCGCGACAGCAACAGGCCGAGCGGAATCCCGACCGCGATGTCCAGCGCAAACTCGCCGAACAGGATGCCCGCGACCTCGCTGCGGGTGAAGCCGAGCACCCGCAGGCTGGCGAGCTCCCAGGCCCGCTCCTGCAGGCTGATGCGTGCGCTGTTGTAGACCACGCCCACGGTGATGATCGCGGCGAAGCCGGTCAGGATGCCGGCGACGACGAACACGAGGCCCGCGATCTTCTCCATGAACGATGCGATGACATAGGCCTTCATGGTCACCGATTCGATCGCCGGCATGGTCTTGAAGCTCGCACCGAGCGCAGCCAGCGCCGCCGGCTCGACATGGAGGCTCGCCGCCGAGACCGCCGCGCCTTCGCCGGTGAAGCGATTGAGCGTGTCGATATCCATGTAGGACGCCATGCCGACCGCCTCGTCGACGATGGCGCTGACCGGAACGTCGCGCCGCCGGCGACGGCCTTCCATCGCCTCCACCGTGACGATCTGCCCTGCGCTCAGCGCCAGACGCTCCGCAAGGCGCCGGGTCAGCGTGATGCCATCAGGCGCCGCCACGATCGGACGGCGCGCGGAATCGTGCGGCCGGCGCAGTTGGTCCGTCGCGGCCAGCCCGATCACCGAGGTCAGGTAGCTCTGATGCCCGGCGCGCAGGCGCACCGGAACGATGCGCTGACCTTCGACCGCGAGCACGCCGGGCTGGCGCGCCAGATCGCGCAGGACCGCACGGTCGACCGGGTGGACAAAGGTGATCATGGCGTTGCCGCGCTCGACCAGGTTGAACTGCAGCTCGATCATGTCGCCGATCGCATCGCGCCAGAAGATCCCGAGCACCATCATCGGCACCGCGAAGGCGATGCCGATGATGGTGAACAGCGAGCGGAACGGCCGCCCCGCGACGTTGCGCAGCATCATCATCCGCCGCGCGCCGAACGCCCTGCCCGGCACGATGCGCTCGATCCAGGAGCGGCGGAATCCCAGCGGCATCGCGGGCCGCATGGCTTCCGCCGGCGCAAGGCCGACGACCTCCTGAAGCGCCGTGATGACCCCGAACGCGCCGGCCGCGATGCTGATCGCGACGCCGGCCACCGCCGCCCATGGCGCCAGCCGGAATGGCAGCTCGGGCAGACGGAAGAACCCCTGATAGCTCGCAATCATGGCATGGCCAAAGCCGAAGCCGCCGGCGATGCCGAGCGCCGATCCGATCAGCACGATGACCAGCATCAGCTTGAGATAGTGCAAGGTCAGCAGCAGCGTCGGAAAGCCGAGCGCCTTCAGTGCCGCGATCTGCTCGCGCTGCGCGGCGACCAGCCGCCCGAGCGCGCCGTTGAGCAGGAACGTGGCGACGCCGAAGAAGATGATGGGAATGGTGATCGACATCACCTTCTGCTGGTTCAGCTCGTCCTCGAGAAAGCGGTTCGACGGCTGGTCCCGCCGCGCGATCGCGCCGATCGACCCATAGGGCTCGAGCAGCCGGTCGAGCTCCTCGATGACGGGCTTGGGATCGACGCCCGGGGCGAGCGCGATCACGGCGTCGTTGAATGCGCCCTTCATGTCGAAGGCAGCCTCGGCCGCGCTCCGGTCGACCCACAGAATGGCATAGAGGCGGTCGTCGGGAATCGGCAATCCAGGCTTCACCGCGTAGACATATTCCGGCGACAGGGCGATGCCGGAGATCCGGAAGCCCTGCACCCGGCCATTGAGCAGCACGCGGATCTCGCCGCCCGGCCTGACGCCGTTGGCGTCGGCAAACGCCTCGTTGACCGCGGCGCTGCGCGCGGCGCCCGGCTCGGGCGCCGTGCCGCGGCGCAGATGCAACCGCGCCAGGGGCTCGTCGCCGGCATGGGTCAGCGACACCAGGCGGGCCGAGACCGGTTGCGAGACGGCAGGCCAATCGACGATGACCTCGCGCACGATGCGCGGCTCGACCGCGACCACGCCAGGAATGGAATTGAGCCGCGGCACCAGCGCGAGCGGCGCCCGCTTCAGCGTGACGAAGATCTGCGGAAACCGGCCGTCGGCATAGAACTGCTCGCAGCCGCCGCGCAGGGACAAATAGGTCGAGACCGAGCCGACGAACACGGCGACACCAGCCGCCACCAGCAGCGCGATCGTGACCACCTGTCCGCGCATCGCGCCGATGTCGCGCCACAGCTTGCGGTCCAGCAGGCTCACCAGCGCACCTCATCGGCCGAGAGGCGCCGCGCATTGCGCGTCTCGCCGACGATGCGCCCGCCGCCGAGCCGCAGCACGCGATCGGCCATGCCGGCGATCGCCGCATTGTGCGTGATGATGATCGTGGTCGTCCCGAGCTGCGCGTTGGCGCGGGCGATCGCGGCGAGCACGACCTTCCCCGTCTCATAATCCAGCGCGCCGGTCGGCTCGTCGCACAACAGCACGTCGGGCGCCTTGACCATGGCGCGGGCCACCGCGACGCGCTGCTGCTCGCCGCCGGACAGCTGCGAGGGAAAGTGGTCGATCCGCCGCTCGAGGCCGACGAGCTTGAGCACCTCGAGCGGATCGAGCGGCTTGTCGGCGATCTCGGTGACCAGCGCGACGTTCTCGAGGACCGTGAGGCTCGGGATCAGGTTGTAGAACTGAAACACGAAGCCGACATGCTCGCGCCGGTAGCGCGTCAGCTCGGCATCGCCGGCGCCGACCAGTTGATGATCGCGCCACTGCGCCTCGCCCGAGGTCGGGCTGTCCAGCCCGCCGAGAATGTTGAGCAAGGTCGACTTGCCCGATCCCGACGGCCCGAGCAGCACCACGAGCTCGCCTTCGTAGATGTCGAGGTCGACGTCGCGCAGCGCGTGCACCTCGACCTCGCCCATCCGATAGGTCTTCGAGAGCTTGCGGGCGCGGAACACCGGGGTGGCGCCGGACCGATCAGGAGGCGCGGCGGGGCCCCCGTCGTTGGTGACGGCCGAACTCATCGGGCTGCGGCTCCTGCACCAAAGGCCCGCATCGAACGTGCGAGACGTCTCACGCCTGAATCTTCCACATCGGATGACATCCCACCGACCATCGGTCGGTAGCCATCGTCATCCGTTGATGCATGTCAAGCGGGCACATCATCACGTGGCCAACGCGCTGATGTCCACTAAACCGCGGTCGCGATCACATACGCCAGCACGGCTGCGCCGAGGCAGCGCCGCCAGGGATTGACGCCGCGCAGGAGTTCGTCGAACGCCCAGACGAAGAGACCGGCTTTGACGAGACAATCCAGATTGGCGCCTGCCTGACCCGGCGGATGCCAAACCCAGCCCACGAGGCTGCCCACCAGCACGATCCACAGAGCGGGGTTCGGCATCTGGGCGATCGTGATCTCGCCGGTCGCGCGATTTCGGAAGAACCAATTCAGAAATCGCAACATCGTACCGCCAGTGGGGGATGATCTTGCGATCCTAGAGCTCAACTGCAGCCGAGTACAACCCGGTGGCACGGCTCAGGTTCTGGTGAATCGACGACCGATTTTCTAGATCGGCGGCGGGTGCTGGGTCGAGATATCACGATCTCCACGGCTGTCATGCTCCGCGAAAGCGGAGCATCCAGTACTCCGCAGCAGAAGATATTGGACCGAGACGTCACCGCGCACTGGATCGTCGGCCTTCGCGGACGAAGACACGGGCGGTCTACAATGTCGATCGTCAACCCTCCTACGCCCCAACGACCGAACTCACCTGGGCGGCATCTTCTCGAATTTCGGCAGCGCCGGATCGAGGTGATCCCAGGCCTGTCCCGCCGCAGTCCACGACACCAGTTGCGGCTTGTAGCGGCTGGGATCGTCGAGGCTCGCCGGCGGAACGATGAACACATCGGGCATCGCGGGAAATGTCAGGTGAACGTGCGAGCCGCAGGTCGGGCAGAACGCGCGCCGCTTTACGGTGCCGCCGTCGCCGACGCTCTGCCAATGCGACACCTCGCCGTCGACTTTCACCTCCGCCGCGACGAAGGTCAAATGCGATTGATGCCCGGTGCCGCTGTCGCGCTGACATTGCCGGCACTGGCAGTCCAGCATCACGGCCGGCTCGCCCGTGATCTCATAGCGTACCGCGCCGCAGGCGCAGCCGCCGGCATAGGACTGGGTCATACCGTTCTCCTTTGGCATCAGTGCAGCTGTTTCGACGGCGCCTCTTCGCCGGCGATCCGGTCGAGATTGGCGACGACCTTCTTCCAGCCTTCGCTCATCTTGCGATAGGCGGTGTCGTTGGTTGGAATTACGAAGCCGGAATGCACCAGGCGAAGGCGCGTGCCCGTGTCCGCCTTGGAAAGACTGAAGGTGACCACCGTCTCCAGCTTCGCGCCGTAGCCGACATTGCCGGCGTGGCCGCCCTTCCACGCGTAGGACAGCCGCTCGTTCGGCACGACCTCCAGCACCTCGCAATGAATGGTGCCATCCCATTCGCCCGCCGGTGTGGTCTGAAAGGTGAAACGAGTGCCGACGACGGCCTCAAATCCCTTCGGCGCCATCAGCCAGCGGCCGATCAGTTCGCCGCTGGTCAGGGCTCTCCAGATGACCTCGGGCGCATGAGGGAAGGTGTCCTCGACCACAATGGCCTGCGTGTCCGCATTCACGGCTTGGTTCATGGATCGATGTCCTTCAGCAGGTTTCTCAGATTGGCAAAGCGGTCGCGCCAGAACGCGCCGTAATGGCTCATCCAGTCGGCCAGCGGCTCCAGGCCGCGTGGCTCGGCGCGGTAATAGACCTTGCGGCCCTCGGGGCGCTCGCAGACCAGGCCGGCCTGTTTCAAGGATTTCAGATGCTGGGAGATCGCGCCCTGCGTGACGGTGCTGCCGCGGGTGAGTTCGACGACGGTGATCTCGTCGGAATTGACGATGCGCTCGAACACCGCGCGCCGGGTGGGGTCGGCCAAGGCGCGCATGACGGCCGTAACGGTTTCAGCTTCGGTCATGCAGAAACAATAGCAAGCACTAATTCATTAGTCAATACTAATGTTATCGGTTACGTTGATCCCGACGTAGCTGCCCGCCCCCCGCGTTCTGAACAGCGATTCCGGTCTTCAGTGCTGTCACCGAAATTGGGTTTGTGAAGTCTCAGAGGAGGCCGAAAGTGATCGCGATTAAGAAAAACACGAACAGCCCGATGCCGACCAGCTTGAAGATGTAAGCAGCCTCGACATCGCGCCCAAACCACTCGAAGTCTGTCCCCCATAGGACGGTTGCGACGAACCCCAGAACGAGGGTCGTGATCAGTAGCATCACGTAGACGGTGTCCATTGATTGATCATAAAGGCGTTTGTCATTTGAACGTAGGCATTATAGCCCGCGGTAATGCCGTGAGGCACATCTAGAGCGCCCCTCAAATCGCGAACAAAATTTTCGGCCCAGTCTTCCGCAAAGGTTCCCATCGTCAATTTCCTTTGATCGTTCTTTGACCAGCTACTACTGCCGCAGCCATTTCGTGGCCACCGCATAGGACGCAGCCGTCATTATGATCACGAACAGAAGGGCTCCGAATATAGCGAAGTAGTACATTCCGGGACGAGCCGATCGGTTAAATATAGCGCCATTCATCGACCACGTTCCGGATCGAACGGCGCTTATAATTAAGCGTCCAAAATACCAGTCCGTCCAACAAGTCATTCCGAATATGAAGATAGTCAAAGCTACATCAACCATACGCGTGCCCTTTGTTAGCTTGGCGGACCATCTGACACAAACGGATATCGATCATCCACTTTCGGTTACGTTGACAGTGCACAAAACTGCGCAAGCCTCGTTTCAACGTCCCCCGCTCAATCCTCCGCTGCCGGCTTCGGCCCACGTTTGGCCGGCTTGAGCACGCGCCCGGTCATTTTCTCGATGCGGGTGAGGAAGCGGTCGCTGCCGATCGGCCGGCCGATGCTCTCGGCGGCGCGCAGACGCGCGAACAGAGCCTCCTCGTCCTCCGGCGCGCGGGTCAGGAGTTCGGCGATGTCCGGGAACATCGCCTTCACGGGCTCGCGCTCGGTCAGGCCATCGTCGCGCCCGCGCAGATGCGCGCGCGTGCTCGACCAGACCCAGTCCTGGGCGCGCGCCACCAGCCGCGCCCGCACCGGATTGAGACTGACATAGCGCAGCGCCGCCGCCAGATGCGCCTCGTCCATCGCCACCGCGCCGAACCGCCCCTGCCAGAAATGCCCGCTGCGCTTGCGGCGCGCCTGGATGACGCCGGCATAGATGCGATGCACCCGCGACAGCGCCCGGCGCAGGCCGTCGGCATCCGACGGCACCAGGATCAGATGCACGTGGTTCGGCATCAGGCACCACGCCCACACCGCGACGTCAGCCGCCCGGCAATGGGTCGCGAGCAGATCGCGGTACAGCGCGTAGTCGTCGTCGCCGAAGAATGTTCGCGCCCGGCCATTGCCGCGCTGGGTGACGTGGTGCGGCAGACCAGGGACGACGACACGGGCAAGGCGAGCCATGCGCCACCTTGCACGCTCGGACGGCGCATGTCAAATTAAGTGTACTGTCACCGTAACTTGTCACTGAAATTATCGCGTCTCACTTGAGGGGTGCAGTCCAGCACTGTCACCGTAATTCACCAGTCTCACCCGCTTCGCCTCATCGTTGTGAGTCAAGGCGACACACCAGCTTATCTCGTCATCGAAGATGCAGACGTCAAAATCTTGCCAAGGCTCCCGAGCTTTCAGAAACTGAAGCACAGCCGGCGCGGTGGTACGAATCATGGTTTCGTAATTCTCCACATAGACGATCACAGCTTGAACTCCAGAGAACCAACTTTCTTGAAGTTCATCAGCACGCTCCGTTGACTCAATTCTGCAAGCGATCGGAATTGCATCCGAGCGGTCCGAAACGAAATAGCCCTCAGGACGCGCTAGAAGACGCGCACGTATTTGCTTCGCTTCCGTGTCGGGCACTAAAGGCCCCAGATTACTGAAGTCCATGCTAGAAGCCCCCGTTGACAGAATCGAAGTAGATATGCCCTTCGGCACCGGCTCCCTTGGTTATTACGGTGACAGTGCTGGACTGCACCCCTCAAGTGAGACACGATAATCTCAAGTGACAGGCATTCCGAGGATGACCTGTGGCAGCAAGAGGAAAGAACCGTCAATTTCCGACGGCCTACAAACTGAAGGCGATCAAGCGTGTCGAGCGAGGCGAAGGCGTTCTGCCGGTTGCGCGCGAGCTTGGGATATCGCGCAAGATCCTGCATGACTGGATCAAGGCTTGGAAGGCGCAGGGGCCCGACGGATTTCGGTGAGGCCCTTGCAACGCGCCAATGATCCGCGCCAGCGCGCGGCGTCCGGCACGGGCCCAGCCGAGCCCGCGCCGCGACGACCCAGATCATCAACCTCCCGATCATCCAGCCAGGGAACCATGCTCCGCCCGGGGACAGCAAGACGGGATTGCCGGCAGCAAAAATCAGGTTTGCCAAATCGTTACAAGGGGATCACGGTTTCGGCCGGCGGCCTCGAAGATTTTTCTTCTGTTTTTCGGAATCATATGCTATCCTTCGCGCCGTCCCGCCTCACTTGAGGGGCGTTTCGCGATCGTCACGAGCGTTGGGTGCGGGATGCGGTGGGCGTGTCGGGTTGCAGCGTGAGCGATCATGCCGACGAACGATCCGATGCGCACGGCGAAATCGTGTGGTCCTGGCATCCCGGTGCTGATGCCAAGTCCGGTGCGCAAGTTCGACGAGCGCGCGGGCGACGGGGGCAATAAAGCCGATCCCCGGGGAGATCACGTATAAGCCGTAACGCCATCGCGCGGGGAAGGCCGGATGATCCGGCCCGTACCTGTGGTTCCTGCCGCCTGCATTTTTTTCGCAGGCGGGCCATGGGTGCGACCGGCACCCGGCCTTTCCCGCGCCCTCATTCTCGAGAGGGTGATCAGACGAGCAACACTCGGACGCGAAGGCGGGCGCGAGGATGAGATGCTGTGCCTACAAACTCCACTGTCGTCCCGGGCAAGCTGCGGCAACGCGTCAGCGTTGGCGCGGCGCCGACCCGGGACCCATACTCCGCAGCGGTTGTGTGACGCACGCTGGAGCGTCCAGCTCGCACGCCCAACCCCGCCGGTGGTTATGGATCCCGGCGTTCGCCGGGATGACACTGAGATTTTGACAGCCACCGTGGCCCCAATGCGCAGCTTTGAACCTTCGCCACCGCCGCCGGAACACACCCAGACGCCTCATTCCTGCCAAACCCCGCAGAAAAACCGACTGAATCACCCCTCCCATTCCGGTAGACTCGCCACGTGACCCACCGCCCGACGATTCTCGTCTTCGACTCAGGCCTCGGCGGCCTGTCCGTGCTGCGCGAGGTGGTGCGCGCCCGGCCGGACGCGCATTACGTCTATGTCGCCGATGACGCCTTCTTCCCCTACGGCCATCACAGCGAGCAGGCCCTGATCGCCCGCGTGGTGCCGCTGATGGGCGAACTGATCGCCGCGCACCGGCCCGACCTGATCGTGATCGCCTGCAACACCGCCTCGGTGCAGACGCTGGCGCCGCTGCGGGCCGCCTATGCCGTGCCTTTCGTCGGCACCGTGCCGGCAATCAAGCCGGCCTGCGCGCAGTCGCAGACCAGGCGCGTCTCGGTGCTCGGCACCAAGGCCACGGTGGCGCGCGAATACACCCACGCGCTGATCCGCGACTTCGCGCAAGGCTGCACCGTCACATTGGTCGGCTCGCCGGATCTCGCGTCGCTGGCAGAGGCCGCGCTCAGCGGCGCCCAGGTCAGCGATGCGGCCATCGCCGCCGAGATCGCGCCCTGCTTCACCGGCGAGGCCGCCGATCCGGCAGGCCGGACCGACACGGTCGTGCTGGCCTGCACGCATTATCCGCTGCTGCTCGACCGGCTCGAACGCCTCGCGCCCTGGCCGGTCTCCTGGATTGATCCGGCGCCGGCCATCGCGCGCCGCGTCGTGGAGCTGCTGGGCCCAGCATCCGGCCATGCCGACGACGGCGACTCCGCGATGATCTTCACCTCGAACAAGCCACATCAGCTCGGCCGCGCGCTCACGCCCTATTTCGGCGGCCGCGTCCCGGCCTGACGGAGACCGTCCGATGTCCACAGCGCCCCGACCGCTCAACCGCCTCAAGCAGGCCTGGCGCGACAAGCAGCCGACGTTCGGCGCCATCGCCACCATCCCGAGCATCCAGACCGTGCGCATCATGGCGCAGCAGCTCGACTGGATCATCGTCGATCTCGAGCATGGCCCGATCGATCTCTCCACCGCGCATGCGATGATCACCGCCACAGCAGGCACGCCCTGCGTGCCGCTGGTGCGCATTGCCGCCAACGAGCCGCATCTGGCGAAAGCGCCGATGGACCTCGGCGCGCTCGGCATCAACTTCCCGATGATCTCGAGCCGCACTGAGGCCGAGAAGGCAGTGCGCAGCGTGCGCTATCCGCCCCGCGGCGACCGTCTGTGGGGTCCGTTCCACGCCCCCTTTCGCTGGAACGTGTCGATGGCCGAGTACATGGCGACCGCCGACGACGACATGATCTGCATGGTGACGATCGAGCATGTCGAGGCGGTCGAGCGGATCGACGAGATCATGGCAGCGCCCGGCATCGACATCGCGGTCATCGGCCCCGGCGACCTGGCGACCTCGATCAACAAGCGCGGTCAGCTCGATGATCCCGAAGTCAAATCCCTGATCGCGCGCGCCGAGGCCGGCATCCTCAGATCGGGCGTGCCGATCGGCGGCGCCGCGCGCTCGGCCGATCAGGCCAATGCGATGATCGCGCGCGGCTACCTGGCGCTGGCGCTCGGCTTCGACTGGTCCTTGTTCCAGCGCGGCATTGCCGCGAGCTTCGAGGGGATCAAGCGCTAGAGTCGGCGGCCGGCTTGGGCCGGTCCTTCACGTTCCAAACAAAGAACAAGAGTTGGGGGGAACACCATGATGAAAAAGACGATTCTCGGCCTGTCGCCGGCCCTGCCCGGGCTCGGGGTGGTCGACAAGACCAAGCCGCTCGCCTCGCCGGCGCCCTGACGCCCAAACGAGGCGTTTGCTGCACGGCGCCCCGGTGCTAACAGAGGCCCGCCACCGGCCCAGGCCGGGAGCCACCAAGCAACGGCCACGCGAGACGGCCAAGACAGAAACCAGCGGGAGCGATCGATCTCACGATGCGCGGAACAACCAAGCCGATCTCGCTGCACCGCCGTCTGATCATCGATCTGATGCATGCCTCGCGTGACGTGCCGTTCGTGTCGCTGGCGCGTACGATCCATATCGGCCCGCTGCTCGAGGCCCGCGCCGCGGCCGTCCGTCCGCCCGGTTTCGCCGCGATCTTCGTCAAGGCGTTCGCCCTGGTCGCCCGCGACGAGCCGGTGCTGCGCACGCTCTACGTCAAATGGCCCTGGCCCTGCTTCTACGAGCTGCCGCGCAGCGTCGCCACCGTCACCATCGCCCGGGTCGAACATGGTGAGGATTGCGTGCTGCCGCAGCGCATCTCCGGGCCGGAGACCATGACCCTGGCCGAGATCGATGCCGTGATCCGGCAGGGCAAGGAGGCGCCGGTCGAGGACGTCGCCATGTTCCGCAAGATCATGCGGGCGACCCGGCTGCCGTTGCCGCTGCGCCGGTTCGCCTGGTGGGTCGGGCTCGGCTTCGGCCGGCAGCGGGCCAACTGGTTCGGCAATTTCTCCGTGACCAGCGTCGCCGCCTGCGGTGGCGGCCAGCTGCTGGCCCTGAGCCCGGGACCGTTCATCGTCAATTACGACGTCATCCAGCCCGACCATACCCTGGCCATCCTGATCCGCTGGGACCACCGGGTCACCGACGGCGCCATGATGGCCAGGACCGCAATCCGGCTCGAGCAGGTGCTGAACGGGGAGATCGCGGCCGAGCTGAAGGCCGGACCCCCGTGCGGCCGTGGGCCGGCGGAGGCCGTACCCGGATTCCCGGCTGCGCGGCAGAAAATTACCGTTGCGGGAGAGCCGCAGCGGTGATTCGCCGGCAAAAGCGCCGGTTGCGGTTTGACAAGTCGGCAGGTTCTCCCGTAGAACCCGCCTGCTCGCGGGCCGGTTTCGGCCCGCGTTGCGTTTCGCGACCCGTGGCCTTCATCCCTTCATGCTTTGGGGATGGGCCTGTCGGTGGACCGGGCTTCCGGACACACAGGAGGGCGCGTTTCCTCAAACCCTAACTTGATCGAAGAGGACGCGATGACTAAGCGCAGTGAGGCGAAGTACAAGATCGATCGCCGCATGGGCCAGAACATCTGGGGCCGCCCGAAGAGCCCCGTCAACCGCCGCGAATACGGCCCCGGCCAGCACGGCCAGCGCCGCAAGGGCAAGCTCTCGGACTTCGGCGTGCAGCTGCGCGCCAAGCAGAAGCTGAAGGGCTATTACGCCAACATCTCCGAGCGCCAGTTCCACGGCATCTATGTCGAGGCCGGCCGTCTCAAGGGTGACACCGGCGAGAACCTGATCGGCATTCTGGAGCGCCGTCTCGACACCGTCGTTTTCCGCGCCAAGTTCGTCTCGACCATGTTCGCGGCGCGCCAGTTCATCAACCACGGCCACATCAAGGTGAACGGCCGCAAGGTCAACATTGCGAGCTACCAGGTCAAGCCGGGCGACGTGATCGAGGTCAAGGAAGCCTCGAAGCAGCTCGCCGTGGTGCTGGAAGCGACCCAGCTCGCCGAGCGTGACGTGCCCGACTACATCGAGGCCGATCACTCCAAGATGACCGCGAAGTTCATCCGCATCCCCGCGCTGTCGGACGTGCCGTTCGCGGTGCAGATGGAGCCGCATCTGATCGTTGAGTTCTACTCGCGCTGATCTTGACCGGACCGCGGTCCATCTGATAATCCGAAGGCCCTGGCACGCGCCGGGGCCTTTCTTTTTTGGGCTTCTTTTCGGATGGGACGAACCGATTCCCGAATGCCACACCTGCCACGAAATCGCCCCAAGCTGGGCTGACAGCGAATCCGTCCCGTGATTCACTGTCTGCAGTTGTAAAGTAGCGGGGCGTTCGCCATGGAGTTCAACAGGCGCAATATCATCTTCGGTGCGTTGCCGACCGATGCGGTCGGTGCTCCGCCTCTGCCGCCGTTGCGGGCGCCGCCCCTCAGCGCTTCACCGTTACGCGCACGGCCCTCGGGGATCCGTTACCGATTCAATGACGGCCTCTACCCTTCGACGGTCTTCGACATTCTCGAACGCTCCTGCTGGCACGTCCAGTCTGATGCGACAGCCCATGTGATCCGCCATCTCGGCACCGGGCTCACCTTCGCCGACGCGCAGCTTCGCCACGATCCCTACGCGCTCGAGCTCCTGCACTGTTTCGACGATTCCCGCGAACTCGCCGACGAATGGCACACCATGCTGGTCGGCTGGGCCGCGGTGAACATGGGCTGGAACATCCGGCGGCAGCGGCCGGGCGCCGCGCTGCTGCTTTCACCGTCACGGCAGAGCCCGCTCGACTCCTGGGTGTTCGATTGCACCGAGGCGCCGCCGCTGGTGGCCGAGCCGATCGAGACCCGGCCGTTGCGGCGGCCGGACATCTGGCTCAACCCGCCGCGCGCGGCGTAATCGAGGAGGCGTTTTGCGGGGGCGATGCGAGTTGGGTAAGGTCGGGTCGTGATGAGCCGAACGAGGACTGCCGATGTATTACACCCCGCCCCCGCGCGATCCCAAGGCGCCGCCCGTGCGCGTCAATCTGTTGTCGGACACGCAGACCCGCCCGACAGCCGCGATGCGCGAGGCCATCGCGCGCGCCGAGGTCGGCGACGAGCAGATCGGCGACGATCCGACCGTGCATGAATTGTGCGGCCGCGTCGCCGCGCTGCTCGGCAAGGAGGCCGCGGTGCTGATGCCGTCGGGCACGATGTGCAACGTCGCGGCGACCCTGGTGCATTGCCGGCCGGGCGACGAGATCCTCGCGCATGAGACTGCGCACATCATCTCGCGCGAGGGCGGCGCGCATGCGGCGCTCGGCGGTTTCCAGGTGACACAGTTGAAGGGGCCCGACGGCCAGTTCACGCCGGAGACATTCCGCGCCGCGCTGCATCCGCGCTCGCGCTACCAGCCGCCGCAGACCGTCGTCAGCGTCGAGCAGACCGCCAATATCGGCGGCGGCACGATCTGGAAGAAGGCTGATCTCGACGAGATCGTCGAGATCGCCAAGGCGAACGGCATGGCGACGCACATGGACGGCGCGCGGCTGCTCAACGCGACGGTTGCCACCGGCATTCCGGCCGCCGAGATGACCGCGGGCTGGGATTCGGCCTGGATCGATTTCTCCAAGGGGCTGGGCGCGCCGATCGGCGGCGTGCTCGCCGGCAGCGCCGCCTTCATCGACGAGGTGTGGCGCTGGAAGCAGCGGCTCGGCGGGTCGATGCGGCAGGCCGGAATCGTCGCGGCAGCCTGCATCTACGCGCTCGATCACCATGTCGACCGGCTCGCCGAGGACCACGCCAATGCACGGGCGCTGGCGCGCGGGCTGTCGCAGATCCAGGGCGTCGAGGTCCAGGAGCCAGAGACCAATCTCGTGTTCTTCAAGCCCGACGGCTCCAGTGTGCCCGGCGACAAGATGGTGACCGAGCTGCGCAAGCGCGGCGTGCTGCTCGCGATGATGGACGGCCGCATCCGCGCCTGCACCCATCTCGACGTGACCGCAGCCATGATCGAGGAGACCATCGGCCATGTCCGGGAGATCGTGCGCGGAGCATGAGGATCATGGTGCGAGCGCCGCATAGACCAGCCGCCGCACATCGCTCGCGATGCGGCCGCGCTGCGAGGGCGCCTGCATCATGACGATGACGAACAGGTCGTCGGCGGGATCGATGAAGAAGAACGTCCCGCCGACGCCGTCCCAGCCATATTCGCCTGATGGCACCGGAGGCTTCTCCGTGATGCGCACGGAGAAACCCAAGCCGAAGCCGCTGTCGGCGCCGGGAAAATAGAGGTCGTCACGACGAATTCCCGCCCCAACGACATGATCCCGCGTCATGACCGCGACGGTCTCAGGCTTGAGATAATAGCGGCCGTCAAGCTCACCGCCGTTCAGCAGCATCTGAGCGAACCGCGCGTAGTCGGAGATGGTGCTGATCATCCCCGCCCCGCCCGACTCCCAGCGTCTGGGCCGAATGGGATCGTCGATGCCGGCGATCGGACGATCGAACCAGTCGCGCGGCGACGGTTCGGCGACGCGGCTACGCTGGCTCGGGTCGGCGAGGAAGAACGCCGTCTCGCGCATGCCGAGCGGCCCGAGCAGCCGCTCCTGCTCGAACTCATAGAGCGAGCGGCCGGAGACGATTTCGATCACCCGCCCGAGCACGTCGGTCGAGTGGCCGTAGTCCCACACCGTGCCAGGCTGCTCGGCCAGCGGCAGCCTGGCGAGGCGCTCGACGAAGGTGGCGTTGTCGATGTCGCCGTCAAACAGAGGCGCCTTCGCATAGAGCCGGCGCACGGCCGTCTCGCCATAAAAGCCGTAGGTGATGCCGGAGGTATGGCGCAGCAGATCGCGGATGGTGATCGGGCGCGCCACCGGAGCAGCGCCGACCCTCACGTCAGCGAAGGCGGGAATGTAGCTCGCCAGCGCATCATCGAGCTTCAGCCTGCCGTCATCGACCAGCATCATCGCCGCCACCGACGTGACCGGTTTCGACATCGAGTAGATGCGGAAGATCGCATCCTCCGTCATCGGCGCGCGCGTCGCGGGATCGCGAACACCGAAACTCTGCAGCAGGACAGGGCTGTCGTGCTGCTGAATCAGCACGACCGCGCCCGGAATGTTGCCGGCGGAGACTTCGTCGCGGAAATAGGTCGGGACCGCCTCGAGGCGCCGCCGGTCGAGATCGCGCGGCGACTGTGCGCCTGCGCGGGCCAGGCACGGCAGCATGGGCGCCGCGAAGAGTGCGCCGAGCAACGCGCGTCGCGAGACGAGGCCGTCCATGACGCCAGCCCCGCCCGTCAGTCTTGCTCTCGACATCGCACGCTGCCGCGCCGTGCCATCAACGCGGCGCCGACAATCCCGTCAGCGCTGCGTTGGGGGATGTCCGCGGATAGCTCAGGCCGAGGCCGCCGTGCCGACCGGGATGCCCTTGTCGGTGAACAGCTGCTGCAGCTCGCCGCTCTGGAACATCTCGCGGACGATATCGCAGCCACCGACGAACTCGCCCTTCACATAGAGCTGCGGAATCGTCGGCCAGTTCGAGAACGTCTTGATGCCGTTGCGCAGCTCGGCAGATTCGAGAACGTTGAGGCCCTTATAGCCGACGCCGACGTGGTCCAGGATCTGCACGACCTGGCCGGAAAATCCGCACTGCGGAAACTGCGGTGTCCCCTTCATGAACAGGACGACGTCGTTCGACTTCACTTCGTTGTCAATGAATTGCTCAATGCTCATCTTCGCTTCCTCTAGGGCGCCTCAAGGAACGCCTGGGGCTCGGTGCCGCGCGGGTCGCCGCCGGACAGATTTCGTCCAGAGCCGACCGTCACTGTCTTATATGTAGCGCAAACCGTTGTTCAGCCAAAGTAAAATGCCGAGGATCATTCCGCAACACAGTCACCCGGCCGGACCATAGGCTGATGGCAGCAATATTATAGCCGCCACGAGGGTTTCATCCCGTAACCAAGCCCCTATCTAGGACGAACCGCCCAAAAGGAACTTGTTCCGTCGAACATCGTTTTCTCCCGGCAAACGGAGACCCTCGTGACCAGTTCAGCGTCCGCCACGGCCCCGCATCAGATCACCGCTGCGCAACCCCCTGGGCCGGGTCGCCTGGCCGGCAGTCTGATCGAGGCGTATCTCGCGGTCCGGAACGAGACCGAAGCCCGGGCGGCCCCGCTGACCCCGGAAGACCAGGTCATCCAATCGATGCCGGACGCCAGTCCGGCCAAATGGCATCGCGCCCATACCACTTGGTTCTTCGAGCAATTTGTGCTCGGCGCGCACTGCCGAGGATATGCCCCTTTTCACCCCGACTATGCCTTCCTGTTCAACTCCTATTACGTCAGTGCGGGCCCGCGCCACACGCGGGGCGAGCGGGGCCTGATCACCCGCCCGGGGGTGGCCGAGATCACGGCGTACCGCCGGCATGTCGACGCGGCCATGGTCGACTTCCTGGACCAAGCCGATGCCGCGACCTTGGCAGCCGTGGCGCCGCTCGTGGAGGTCGGCCTCAATCACGAGCAGCAGCACCAGGAGCTGATGCTGACCGACATCCTGCATGCGTTCGCGCAGAATCCGACGGCGCCGGCCTACGATCCATCGTGGACATTTCCGTCCCCAACGGACCGGGGCAAGGATTGGGTCCACCTCCCCGAAGGCATCCACACCGTCGGGCACGCCGGCGATGGTTACCATTTCGACAATGAGGGGCCGGCGCATCGGGCGCTCGTCGGGCCGGTCGGGATCGCGCGCAATCTCGTCACCAATGCCGAGTGGCTCGCCTTCATGGATGACGGCGGCTACCGGACCGCCACGCTCTGGCTCATGGACGGCTTCGCTGCCGCCAGCCGCGAGGGCTGGCAGGCTCCCGGTCATTGGTACAAGGTCGAGGGCGAGTGGCGCATCATGACGCTGGGCGGATTGACGACCGTCGATCCTGACGCAGCCGTCTGCCACGTCAGCTACTACGAGGCTGATGCGTTCGCGCGCTGGCGCGGCAAGCACCTACCGACCGAGATGGAATGGGAGGTCGCCGCGCGTGGCAACCAGCTCAACGATGCCTTCGGCACCGTGTGGCAATGGACCCGCAGCGCCTACAGCCCCTATCCCGGCTATCGTGCCATCGAAGGCGCGCTCGGCGAGTACAACGGCAAATTCATGGTCAATCAGCTGGTGCTGCGCGGCTCATCGCTCGCGACGCCGGCAGGCCACAGCCGCGTCACCTATCGCAACTTCTTCTATCCGCATCATCGCTGGCAATTCACCGGGCTCCGGCTCGCCGACTACGCCTGATCAACCCACATTCGCTTCCCGACAGTCGCGCCCGTGCGCGTCCAGGAGAGTATCATGAACGTGCACGTCAACACGTTGTCCAACGCTCACCTTCCCGACGCCGAGACGTCGGCATTCGCGCGCGATGCCGTCGCAGGCCTCGCGCAGCAGCCCAAGCAGCTGTCGCCGAAGTATTTCTATGACGCGGCGGGATCGGATCTGTTCGAGCAGATCACGCGGCTGCCGGAGTACTATCCGACCCGCACCGAGCTCGGCATTCTCAGGGATCGCGGCGCCGAGATCGCTGCGATCATTCCCGATGAGGCGGCCTTGGTCGAGTTCGGCGCCGGCGCCACCACCAAGGTGCGGCTGCTGCTGGAAAGCTGCCGCTTCGCGGCCTACGTGCCGGTCGATATCTCCGGCGAGTTCCTGACCGCACAGGCCGACAGCCTGCGCCGCGACTTCCCGCAGCTCGCCGTGCACCCGGTCGTCGCCGACTTCACGACGGCGTTCAAACTACCTGACGCCATCGAAGGCAAGCCGAAGGTCGGCTTCTTTCCGGGATCGACGATCGGCAATTTCGAGCCGCACGAGGCCTGCCGCTTCCTGCGCTCGGCGCGCGAGATCCTAGGGACCGGCGCGCTGATGATCGTCGGTGTCGACCTGGAGAAGGACGAGCGCGTCCTGCATGCCGCCTACAACGACGCGGCCGGCGTGACCGCGCGCTTCAATCTCAATCTGCTGTTGCGGATGAACCGGGAGCTCGGCGGCAATTTCGACCTGTCCGCCTTCGTCCACCGGGCGATCTACAATCGCGAGCAGCACCGCATCGAGATGCATCTGGTCGCGCGGAAGCCGCAGACTGTACGGCTGCTCGGCACCACCCTCTCGTTCCGCGCCGGTGAGAGCATCCACACCGAGAACAGCTACAAATACAGCATCGAGCGCTTCGGCGCGCTGGCCCGCGGATCCGGCTGGAAAGTCCGGACCGTGTGGACGGATGCGGAGAAGATGTTCTCGGTTCAGGCGCTCGTCGCCGAGGCGTGAGGCTCTGGCTTCGATCGCAGCGACAGCGTCTCCCACAAGGCGACGATCGCCAGCAACGCGCTCGTCAGCGCCGAGAGCACGAGAGGCGACAGTTCGGTCGCGAACCAGCCGAGCCCGATCAGCGCCAGCAGTCCAGCGCCGTGCGACAACTGCAGGAAACCGCGGATGTTGAACTTGAAGAGGATGGTCCCGAGCAGAAACACGAACGGACCGCCGATCGTTGTCGCCGCCGTATTCAGGTCGGCATGCCCGAGCGGGTGCTTCAGGACGATCTCGTCCGACACGGCCGACACGATGATGCCGGCGACGATCGGCATGTGCAAGTAGGTGTAAGCCGAGCGCGCCATCAGCCCGGATTGCGCCGACTGCGAAATCACCTCCGATCCCGCCTCGGCGCCGCGGTTGAAATACACCGCCCACATCGCCACCGTGCCGATGAAGGCGCTGGCGAAGGCGGCAATGTTGGCTCCGGTCCAGTCGAGCTCGGCAAAGGTCGCGCCGGTGACGACGATGGATTCGCCGAGCGCGATGATGATGAACAGCGCACAGCGCTCCGCCATGTGGCCGCCTTCGACCATCCAGTCCTCCACGGTGGATGCACCCAGCCCGGGGACCCAGAAGCGGACGGCCGGCGAAACATATTCCAGGGTGAGCGCCGCCCCCCACAGCCCCATCCGCGCCGGGCCCTCGGCAAGGCCGCCGAGCAGCCAGAGCACGGCGGAGGCACTGAGCCAGGAGAGGATGCGGGCGGCGTTGCGGCGGACGGCAGATCGCTGCGGCGGCGTCGCGGTCAACCAGAACGCGGTCCGGCCGACCTGCATGGCGGCGTAGGCCATCGCGAACCACAGGCCGCGATCGTCGAACGCCCGCGGGATCGACATCGACAGCACGAGGCCCGCCAGCATCAGCGCGAACAAGAGACCTCGGACCAGCGCCTTCTCGGGATCGAGCCAGTTGGTGACCCAGGCGGTGTAGACCCACACCCACCAGACCGCGAGAAACAGGACGGCTGTCTGGGCGGCGCCGAGCGGCGAGAAATGGCCGGTCAGATAGTGCGAGATCTGCGTCACCGCGTAGACGAAGACGAGATCGAAGAACAGCTCGACGAACGTGACCCGGCTGTGCCGGTTCGGCTCAATGACGCGAAACAGCGCACCACGCGGATCGTCCACCGCCATCTCCCCCGGATGCGTGCTGCGCGATCTGCAATGAACGGTCAGCGCTGCTCAGGCACGCCGGTCTGCAGCGCCAGAGCGTGCAGCACGTCACCCATCTGGCCGCGCAGCGATTGATAGACGAGCTGATGCTGCTGCACGCGGGATTTGCCGCGGAACGATTCCGAGATCACCGTCGCGGCGTAATGGTCGCCGTCGCCGGCGAGATCGCGAATCGTCACCTGGGCGTCAGGGATGGCAGACTTGATCATCTGCTCGATATCGTGGGCATCCATGGGCATCCCGGTGCATCTCCTTATGTCAGGCAGGCGCCGCATCCCGTGGACGATGTAGCCCGCAGGGCCCGCGGCTTGGCTGCACTCCCATCAGTGGCCCGCCGAGCACGGCGAATCAAGGCGTTCTCGCGGGACCGTGATGGTGAAATCTAGCGCGAACCGCTTTCGAGGTCACGCGCGGAACCACTATATACCGGGATCAAACGAGATACGTCGGACCGGGTGACGCACCCAAAAGGCTGAATCGTGAGGGCGACATGAAGCTTCCAGGACCGGATCACCCGATCACCATCACCCCCAATCCGAAACGTGTGCGGGTGATCGCCGACGGCGCCGTGATTGCCGACACCACCCGCGCGTTGACGCTGAAGGAAGCGAGCTACCCCGCGGTTCAATACGTGCCGCGGGCCGACGTCGACATGGCGGCCCTGCAGAAGACCGATCGTGTCACCCATTGTCCGTACAAGGGGGATGCGAGCTATTTCAGCGTCGTCGCCAACGGCAAGACATTGGACAATGCGATCTGGAGCTACGAGGCGCCCTTCCCGGCGATGACCGAGATCTCGGGCCACCTGGCGTTCTATCCGGACAAGGTGCGGATCGAGGAGATCGCAGTTGATTGAACTGCGGTGACAGCCCGCCGCGCGGCCGGCGCGAGGCCATACCGGCGCGGCGGTCGTTTCGGTCACTGACCTGATGGCGTGCTACACTCTGAAAATCGTAAGCCCCAGAATCAGGAGCACGAGGAAGATCACCAGGAAGATGTAGAACAGGATCCGCGCAATGTCGGCGGAAGCTGCCGAAATGCCGGTGAAGCCGAGAATACCGGCCACCACCGAGATCACGAAGAACAGCAACGCCCATTTGAGAAGTGTCACGGTATGGTCCTCCGGTTCTGCGCCGTGCCGGCGCGGCGCCTCACTAACGATGCCGCGGGGAACCGGTTCCTTCGGCCATCGATCCCGTCGCCGAGAAGTGCGCAACCCACGGCAGTCCCGCCCGTAACTTCGTAGGTCGTCGGTTCGTAAGGATATCGGGAGCGGAAATCGGCAGAGGGTGTGAGAAACCGGCTTGCGGACCGCGGCACTTGCTGATTTGCAGCACCAACGACAACATCTGGTGGTCCGGCGCCGTCATTCGCTCGCTTGCGGGCGTCTCCAGCGAATGACGGTGCCAGACAGTCACACGATCTCATTGAATCATTCCGGCTCGCGCAGCCTTGGACGGCGTTTGCGTGACGCCCCGCGGCGAAGGGGATGCGAACGTCACATCCGCTGCACGGGCCGGGCAGCAGCGACGCTGGGGGGCATATGGTCATATCGGTTACACAATCGGCGGCGGCCGCAAAGGTCGAGCTTCAGGCCCGCCCGCGCGCCCGGGCGCGCAACGCCGCGCTCGATCACGCCCGGACATTCCTGACGCTGGTGGTGCTGCTCCACCATGCCGTGATTCCCTATACCTATTTCGGGCACACCGATCCGACGTCCTTCCTCGGCTTCGATGCCATCGTGCTGGCCACCGACAGCTTCTTCATGGCCATGTTCTTCTTCCTGTCGGGCCTGTTCGTGTGGTCGGGCCTTGCTCACAAGTCGACGCTGCAATTCCTGCGCGACCGGCTGTTGCGTCTTGGCCTGCCCTTCGCCATCGCGGCCCTGACCGTCATTCCGTTTGCCTATTACGCGATCGAGCTGCGCGCCAATCCCGAAGCCAGCTTCGCTGCCTTCTGGTGGAAGACGGTCACGGTCGGTCCATGGCCGAGCGGGCCGATCTGGTTCATCTGGGTGCTGCTGGCGTTCGACACCTCGGCGGCCCTGCTGTACCGCGTCTCGCCGCGCCTGCTGGATCCGATCAACCGGCTGTCGCAGCGCGCCTTCGAGAATCCGGGCGACTTCTTCTTCGTCTTCCTGCTGATCACTGGCGTGCTCTACATCCCGTCCCGGCTCTATTTCGGCCCGACCTTCTGGTTCGAGGCCGGACCGCTCTCGGTGCAGGCCAGCCGCGTCTTGCTCTACGCCGCCTATTTCTACGTCGGGGCTGGCATCGGCTCGGCCAATTTCGAACGCGGCCTGCTGGCCGCAGAAGGGCAGATGTCGCAGCGCGGACTCGGGGCCTGGATCGTGGTCACGCTCGTGCCCTATGCGCTGCTCTGGGTGCTGATCACGATCAAGCGCCAGGTGCTGGGCAATCCGCCCGTGTTGCCGCAGTGGTACGAGGCGGCCTACGGCTTCTTGTTCGTCATCTTCAGCGCCGCGATCCTGTTCGCGATCCTGTCCTACTTCCTCAACAACCGCCGCTCGGAATTCTCCGTGCTCGATCGCATGCAGGCCGATGCCTATGGCATGTTCCTGGTGCACTATCCGATCGTGCTGTGGATCCAGTACTGGCTGTTCGACCTCAATCTGCCGGCCATTGCCAAGGCGGCGATCGCCTTCGTCGCCACCGTGCTCCTGAGCTGGGGTGCGACGTGGGTGCTGCGGCAGATTCCGGGCGCGAAGAACGTGTTGTAAGGACGATCCTGTCTCCTCCGTCATTGCGAGCAGCGAAGCGACGAAGCAATCCAGACTGCATCCGCCGATGGAATCCTGGATTGCTTCGCTTCGCTCGCAATGACGCCGGGCAAGGCTGCGGCGCTCACGGCAAACTCCCCTGTCGTCCCTGCGAAAGCAGGGACCCATAACCACAGGGCGTCGTTGTTGAAAGAGCTCAACGACCAGCGTGCGTGACAACCGCGGCCGCGGAGTCTGGGTCCCGGATCGGCGCCGCGACGGCGCCTTGCGCCGTCGTGGCTTGTCCGGGACGACAGGGGTGAGTTAGGCGGCCCCGCCCATGTAGCCGGGCAGCCAGCTCTCGAAGCGGGTCTTGAGCGCAGTGACCTCGACCGACGCCTCGCCAGCGATGGCAAGCGCTGTGCCGCCTGTCGTGCCGATGCGCGTGCACGACACGCCGGCGCCGCGCATCTTGGCAAGCACGCGGCCAGCCTCGGTCTCCGGCACCGTCACGAGATAGCGCGCCTGGTCCTCGCCGAACCAATACGCATGCGGCACGATCGACGCAGGCGCGGCCAGCAGCCGCGCGCCGATCCCGGAGGCCATCGCCATCTCGGCGAGCCCCACCAGCAGGCCGCCGTCGGAGAGATCGTGTGCGGCCGTCGCCGTGCCCGCATGGATCATGCCGCGGACGACATCGCCGATGCGCTTCTCGGCGGCGAGATCGACCGGCGGCGGGGCGCCCTCCTCGCGGCCGCAGATGTCGCGCAGGTAGACCGACTGGCCGAGCCAGCCATGGGTCTCGCCGATCAACAGGATCGCCTCGCCCTCGGCCTTGAACGCGATGCTCGCCGATTTGGTGAAATCATCGAGCAGGCCGACGCCTCCGATCGACGGCGTGGGCAGGATCGCGCGGCCATTGGTCTCGTTGTAGAGCGAGACGTTTCCGGAGACGACGGGGAAGTCGAGCGCGCGGCAGGCTTCCGAAATGCCTTTCAGACAGCCGACGAACTGCCCCATGATCTCGGGCCGCTCCGGGTTGCCGAAATTGAGATTGTCGGTGATGGCGAGCGGCCGGCCGCCGACCGCGGTGATGTTGCGCCAGGCCTCCGCGACGGCCTGCTTGCCACCCTCGAACGGGTCGGCCTCGCAATAGCGCGGCGTGACGTCTACGGTGAGCGCAAGCCCCTTCGGGCCATCCTGCACGCGCACCACGGCGGCATCGCCGCCGGGGCGCTGCACGGTGTTGCCGAGGATCACATGGTCGTACTGCTCCCAGATCCAGCGCTTGGAGCACAGATCGGGCGTTGCGACGAGCTTCTCCAACGCCGGGATGATGTCCATCGGCGACTTGACCTCGCGGGCGTGGATCACCGGCAGCGCCGATGAGGCCACATGCGGACGGTCGTACAGCGGCGCCTCGTCACCGAGCTCCTTGATCGGCAGGTCGGCCATGACGTCGCCGCCATGCTTCACCACGAACCGCTTGCTCGGCGTGGTGTAGCCGACCACCGCGAAATCGAGCCCCCATTTGCGGAAGATCGCTTCCGCCTCCTTCTCCTTCTCCGGCTTCAGCACCATGAGCATGCGCTCCTGGCTTTCGGAGAGCATCATCTCGTAGGCGCTCATGCCGATCTCACGGGTCGGCACGGCATCGAGATCGAGATCGACGCCGAGGTCGCCCTTGGCGCCCATCTCGACCGCCGAGCAGGTCAGGCCGGCCGCACCCATGTCCTGGATCGCAATCACGCAGTCCGCGGCCATGATCTCTAGGCACGCCTCCAGCAGCAGCTTCTCGGCGAAGGGGTCGCCGACCTGCACCGTCGGGCGCTTCTCCTCCGAGGAATCGTCGAACTCGGCCGAGGCCATCGAGGCGCCATGAATGCCGTCGCGGCCGGTCTTGGAGCCGAGATAGACGATCGGCATGTTCACGCCGGAGGCCGCCGCATAGAAGATCTTGTCGGCGTCGGCGAGGCCGACCGCCATGGCGTTCACCAGGATGTTGCCGTCATAGCGGGTGTGGAAGCGGGTCTGGCCGCCGACCGTCGGAACGCCGAACGAGTTGCCATAGCCGCCGATACCGGCCACCACCCCGGACACCAGATGCCGGGTCTTGGGATGCTCCGGCGCGCCGAACGACAGCGCGTTCAGGCAGGCGATCGGACGTGCGCCCATGGTGAACACGTCGCGCAGGATGCCGCCGACGCCGGTGGTCGCACCCTGGTACGGCTCGATGTAACTCGGGTGGTTGTGGCTCTCCATCTTGAATACGACGGCCTGGCCGTCGCCGATGTCGATCACGCCGGCATTCTCGCCGGGGCCCTGGATCACCCAGGGCGCCTTGGTCGGCAGTCCCCGCAGATGGATGCGGGACGACTTGTACGAGCAGTGCTCGTTCCACATCGCCGAGAAGATGCCGAGCTCGGTAAAGGTCGGCACCCGCCCGATCAGCTTCAGGATGCGCTCATATTCATCGGGCTTCAGCCCGTGGGCGGCGACGAGCTCGGGGGTGATCTGCGGTTCATTGCGCATGGAGAAATGCCTTTGCCCGTGGGCCGCTGGTCCCTTGAAGCCTGCTTCATAGAAAGATCGCCAGGGCGGGAAAAGGCCTTTTACGGCCCTATTCCGCCCTGTCCAGAGCTTTGGCCCGGACCGCCAGAAGGGATATTTGCAGATTGGCGACCAATCGGATTTAAGACGGTAAATCAACAGTTAAAGGCCCTGACACGTGCACGACCTGTCCCGTTCCGCCTTCGAGAACCGTCCTGGCATCCACATCGCGACCGAAGGCGAGTTCGCCGGTTGGCGGACCTGGATGCGCGACAGCTACGAATCCCACACCGGGCCATTCTGGCACCGGATGGAGGACGATGGCTCGATCCGCTGCGCCTTCCGGGTCGAGAAGAAGCACCTCAATGGCGGCGGCAACGTCCATGGCGGCTGCCTGATGACCTTCGCCGACTACTGCCTGTTCGCCTTCGCCGCGCCGATCATGCAGGGCCCGGGTGTCACGGTCTCGTTCTCGAGCGAATTCCTCGACGCGGCGCGCGAGGGTGAGTTGATCGAGGCCACCGGCGAGGTCACCCGCGCCGGCGCCTCGCTGATCTTCCTGCGCGGCATGCTGCATTCCGGCCCGAGGCCGCTGTTCTCGTTCTCTGGGACCATCAAGCGGGTCAAGCGGCGGACGCCGGAGGCGGCGAACTCGCCGTAGCGGATGATGTCGTAGCCCGGATGAGCGAAGCGATATCCGGGGTCTCACGCGCGCTGTCCGTGAACCCGGATATCGCTTCGCTCACCCGGGCTTCCGGCGTCACCCCGCGAGCTGCTTCTCGGCGAGGGCGATCCACTCGGCCTGCGCCTTGCGCACATGTCGTGGCGCGCGCTTCATCTGGATCAGCAGCTCGGTGAACACGACCTTGGCCTCATCGATCCGGCCGACCAGCTTGAGCAGCGTGCCGTAGCGGACCTTCGCCTCGCTGCCCGGTGCATAGTCCAGCAGCGCCTGGTACTCCTCGATTGCCTCGTCGGTGCGGCCGGCTTCCTGCAAAGCCCGCGCATAGAGCAGATGCGCCTCGGCCGAATTGTAGTCCGGCCAGGCCTTCTGCAGCTCGTCGAGCGTCGCCAGCGCATCCGCGGGGCGGCGGCGCGCGAACTGCGCCTTGGCCTTGCCGAGCGCGAACAGCGGCTCGTGGCCCATCGGCAGGCTCAGGATGTGATCGTAATGCTGCTCGGCCTCGTCATAGCGTCCGACGGCGACGCATTCCTCGGCCAGCGCCGCGCGGTTGGCGATCGTGTCCGTGATCGCGACACGATCGGACAACTCGCGGTAGTACTTCTCCGGGTCGAGCTTGTTGGCGACGCGCTTGCGCGCCTTCTGGACGTCGTGGCTGCCCAGCCATTCCGGCACCAGCTCGACCACGATGTAGGCGAGCGCGCCGATCAAGGGGACCAGCAAAATGATGAACGCCCAGGGCTGCATCCGCCCGGTACGCGAGGCGTGGTAGATCAGCGAGATCTGAAGAAGTATAATGACGAGTGCAACCGGCACGACGGTCCCCACGGCCAATCCCTACACGCCGACGTTGATAGCGTGGCCGAGCGCGGCCGACAATCCCGCATCCGCCGGCTCAATTGACGATGCCGGTTGGACGCATCGGGACAACGGCCGGTTCAAACAGCAGAGCAAGGCTTGTTCAATGGCCGTACGGAAGGCGATCCTGTCGCGCAAAAAGGGCGGAAGCGCGTCGCGCTCCCGCCCTCGAGCCGCCGTCGTATCGCCGCGCCGTTATTGCTGCTGGTCGATGACCTGCACCACCTTCTGATCCCGCGGGTCGACCAGCACGACCTGCTCGCCGATCGCCAGATACTGGTAGTTGGCGAGCTCCGGATTGCTGCGCGCGAGCTCATCGGGCACGCGGCGCAGGCTCAGGCAGCTCGGTCCGGACGAGGTCGATGGCGATGTCGTCGAGCCCACCGTGCCCGTCTCGGTGGCGGCGCGGCGCAGGATCTGGCGCTGATCGTCCGACAGCACGATGCGGGTCGAGCTTACGCCGTAGCCACCGCGGTCATAGCCGCGATCGGCGCGCATGCCGTTTTGCGGGATCACGTCGACGATCTCGCGGCTGCGCGGATCGATGATGGCGATCTCGTCATGCACGACCGTGTACTCGTAGCCGCGATATTGCGGAACGATGGTGACGATCTCCGACGGCAGCGGACGCGGCCGCACGCGCTCCGGCAGGCGCTCGCCGATGTTGATCCGGATGTCGATGTCGGTGCGGGCACGGTCGAAGTCGTGATCACGCTTGAGCTGGTCGACCACGCGGGTCTTCTGCTGCTCGTTGACCGAAACCTGCGTGCTCGAGCGGGTGCTGTTGGTCTGGGTCTGGTTGCTGGCCTGCCCGGTCGCATCCGGCTTGCCCGCGGTGGCGCCGGCCGGACCGGTCTGCTGGTTCTGCTGCGCGGTCGTGCTCTTGCTGTCCGTTGCGCCCGGCTGATTGGCCTGCCTGCTGCGGTCGGTCTGCTTGTCGGCCGCCTGGTCCGACGTGCCGGCCTTGCGCTCGTCCTGGCTCTGCCGGCTCTTGTCGATGCCGCTGCGATCGGCCTCGCGGTCGGACTTGCGGTCGGTTGCACCCGACTTGCTCTCGGCCGCGCGATCCTCGCCCTTGCGCGGTTCGTCGGCGCGTCCCTGCTGTTGCTTCGACTCGGCCTTGCCCTTGCTGTCAGACTGCTTGCTGTCAGCCTGGGACCTGGTCTCGGCGCTGTCCTTGGCATCGTGGTCGCGCTGCGCCGAGGCCGGCCCGCGCTCAGCCTTGCTGTCAGCGCCCTGCTTGGTCTCATGCGCCGAGCGCTCCGAGGCTCGCTCCTGCGCCTGCTCGCGCCCGGTCGAGGACGAAGGTTCGCTGCGGCGCAGATCCTGCGCGCTCTGCTTCGCATCGGACCCGGCGCGTTCCGCCGCGGCAGCGCCGCCGCCCTTCGACTCCGCGCCCGGACGGGCCGCCTCGCGCGGCGAGGCCGCCGCCGGGCCACCCTCGTGCTTCATTTCCGATTGCGCTGACGCGGCATTCGCACCCGCGCCGATCGCGAGAATGATGGCGGCAGTTCCCAGCCAATGTTTCGTCGTCATATAAGAACCTCCTTGGTTCATGCCCCATGGAATCGGGCGGACAACGCAAACAGCCGCCCGGTGTTGCCGGGCGGCGCGAGAAAAAAGCTACGGAACGATTTCGATGAACGGCCTTCAGGCCGCGCGATCGAGATGGGCGACGAGACCGGCAAACAGGCCACGACCGTCGGTGCAGCCCATGATGTCCTCGACGTGATTCTCGGGATGCGGCATCATGCCGAGCACATTCCCGTTCTCGTTGACGATGCCGGCGATGGAATGCGCAGCACCGTTGATGTTGCTGATGTCGCCGACCTCGCCATCGGCCGAGCAGTAGCGATAGAGCACGCGGCCATCGCCATTGAGGCGCTTCAGGGTCTCCTCGTCGGCCGCATAGTTGCCCTCGCCATGGGCGACCGGCACGCGGATCACCTGGCCGGCATTGTAGCCGCGCGTGAACGGCGAGTCGGAGCGCTCGACCCGCAGATGCACGTCCTTGCAGATGAACTTCAGCTTGTCGTTGCGCATCAGCACGCCCGGCAGCAGGCCGGATTCGCACAGGATCTGGAAGCCGTTGCAGACGCCGAGCACAAGACCGCCTTTGGCGGCGTGGTCGCGCACCGCGTCCATGACAGGTGCCCTGGCCGCGATCGCGCCACAGCGCAGATAGTCGCCATAGGAGAAGCCGCCGGGAACGACGACGAGATCGGTGCCCTTCGGCAGCGCCGTCTCGGCGTGCCATACCATCGCCGGCTCATGGCCGGAGATCATGCGCAGCGCGCGCGCCATGTCGCGCTCGCGGTTGATGCCGGGGAAGACGAGAACGGCGGATTTCATGATCTTACGTGCTTGCTCGAGGATCGCTCCCTCGCGGCCACGCGAGAGTGTTTGAGTCTGACGAGAGCTCCAAATTCAACGCTCGCACACCGGCAAGGAGCTCATCGACCGAATGTTCGACAAGGACCAGATCACGCGAGATCTCCAGCAGTCGCTCGTAGATCTCGCGCTCGGTCACGGCCATTGCCCTATCCCAGCAGCTCCACCCGGTAATTCTCGATCACCGTGTTGGCGAGCAGCTTGTCGGCGGCCGCCCTCAGGGCGGCCTCCGCCTTGGCCTTGTCGGCGCCTTCGAGCTCGATGTCGAACACCTTGCCCTGGCGCACGCTCGCGACGCCGTCGACGCCGAGCGATTTGAGGGCGCCCTCGATCGCCTTGCCCTGCGGATCGAGGATGCCGGATTTCAGCGTCACCGTGACACGCGCTTTCACGTCTTGTTCCCTTTTAGCTCTTGACGAGAACCGGACCGGAGCCCACCGGACGCTCGTTCTCCATCAGGATGCCGAGCCGCTTGGCGACCTCGGTATAGGCCTCCAGAAGGCCGCCAAGATCGCGGCGGAAGCGGTCCTTGTCGAGCTTCTCGTTCGACTTGATGTCCCACAGCCGGCAGGAATCGGGGGAAATCTCGTCGGCGACGATGATCCGCATCATCTCGTTCTCGAACAGCCGGCCGCACTCCATCTTGAAGTCGACGAGGCGGATGCCGATGCCGAGGAAGAGCCCGGTCAGGAAGTCGTTGACGCGGATGGCGAGCGCCATGATGTCGTCGATCTCCTGGGGGGTCGCCCAGCCGAACGCGGTGATGTGCTCCTCCGACACCATGGGGTCGTTGAGCTGGTCGTTCTTGTAATAGAATTCGATGATCGAACGCGGCAGCTGGGTGCCTTCCTCGATGCCGAGGCGCTGCGACAGCGAGCCCGCCGCCACATTTCGAACGACGACCTCGAGCGGCACGATCTCGACCTCGCGAATCAACTGCTCGCGCATGTTGAGCCGGCGGATGAAGTGAGTCGGTACCCCGATGTCGTTGAGGTGCTGAAACAGGTACTCCGAGATGCGGTTGTTGAGGACGCCCTTGCCTTCGATCACCTGATGCTTCTTGGCATTGAAGGCGGTGGCGTCGTCCTTGAAGTGCTGGATCAGGGTGCCCGGCTCGGGGCCTTCGTACAGGACCTTGGCCTTGCCTTCATAAATGCGACGCCGACGGCTCATTGGGATGTACCGTGTTTTGTTGAAATCCATGAAATGGTGGGCTCCGGATGACTTTGGACAGGACCACGACGGAGCTGCCGCGAGGGCCCGGATGTTAAGGAAACAGAACGAGAACCGGGCCTGTGGGAAACCTATCTCATTGGTGTCCCGAGCACAATCGATCCGGGCCTCGGGAGCGGAGTTTTACCGCCCTTCCCTGCGGCCTCGTACCCGTTGTATTGGCAAGATGTTCCAATTATTTAGGCGTGCGGCCACCGCCCCGCAACCGCCTGCGCGGTTAACCCTCTTCGGCAACACTGGAAGTTCCGACCATGACCACGTTCGACAAGCGCGAGGACGCCTTCGAGAAGCAATTCGCCCATGACGAGGAATTGAAGTTCAAGGCAGAAGCCCGCCGCAACAAGCTGCTCGGCCTGTGGGCAGCCGAAAAGCTCGGCAAGTCCGGCGCTGACGCCGACGCCTACGCAAAGGAGGTCGTCGCGGCCGATTTCGAGGAAGCGGGCGATGCCGACGTGCTGCGCAAGGTGCTGGGCGACCTCGCCGCCAAGGGCGCGGCCGTCACCGAGGCGGACGTGCGCGCGAAGATGAGCGAGCTGCTGTCGACCGCCGTCGCCCAGGTCAAGGCGGGACAGTAAGAGGCGAATAGCGAATAGGGAGTGGCGAATAGGGATCTCCTGCCCCTATTCGCTACTCGCAATTCGCTACTCGCTTACTCCTCTTTGAATCCATATTCCGGCACGTTGCCGCTGGCGCCGTAATATTTGTACGGCAGGAACTTGCCCGACATCGTGATCTTGACGCGGTCGCCCTTGGCATTGGGCAGGCGCTCCATCACCATGTCGAAATCGATCGCCGACATGATGCCGTCGCCGAATTCCTCCTGGATCAGCTCCTTCCAGGCCGGGCCGTTGATCATCACGAGCTCGTAGAAGCGATAGATCAGCGGATCGGTCGGCGGCATCTGCACGCCCTCGCCGCGCATCGGCGTCTCGTTCAGCATCGCGATCTCGGACTTCGACAGGCCGAACAGCTCGCCCGCATTGGCGGCCTGCGGCTTGGTCAGCTTCATCTGGCCGAGGACGGCGCCGACGATCAGCACCTCGGAATAGCCGCCGATCGTCTCGCAGATGTACTTCCAGCTCCATCCCTTCTCGCGCTTGATGTCGAGCAGCTTCTCGGTGAGGTCGGATCGCTTCATGCTTGGTCTCCCTTGAGAGTCTTCGTTGATGGGTTTCTTCCGGCGGGGCGTCAGCGGGCGATCGCCTGCGGCGCGTCGTTCTCGACCGGGTTGGACGCGACGATCGTCGGCTCGCTGCGCCCGATCTTCACCACCGGCACCTTGCGCGGGTCGTAATCGGGCGTCTCGGCGGTGAAGGTCTTGCTGCGGCTGACCAGGAAGTCGATGATGTGGTTGCGCAGCGCGTAGTACAGCGGATGGCGGTGCAGGTCGCCGCGCAGCCGGTCCTTCGGCAGCGGGTTCTCGACGATCTCCGCCAGCACCGCGCCCGGCCCGTTGGTCATCAGCACGATCTTGTCGGCGAGATAGATCGCCTCATCGACATCGTGGGTGATCATGAACACGGTCTGGCCGGTCTCGACGCAGATGCGCCGCACCTCGTCCTGCAGCGTGCCGCGCGTCAGCGCATCGAGCGCTGAGAACGGCTCGTCCATCAGCATGATCTTCGGCGTGATCGACAGCGCGCGGGCAATGCCGACGCGCTGCTTCATGCCGCCGGACAGCTCCGACGGCCGCTTGTGCTCCGAGCCGGCGAGGCCGACGAGCTCGATATATTTCAGCGCATGCGCCTTGACCTTGGCGCGGTCCCATTTGCGCCACTTCGACGAGACTGCATAGGCGACATTGCCGAGCACCGTCCGCCATGGCAGCAGCGCGTGGCTCTGGAAGATGACGGCGCGGTCGAGGCTCGGCCCCTCGATCGCCTGGCCGTCGACGATGACGGCGCCCTCGCTCGGCACGTCGAGGCCGGCAAGAACATTCAGCACCGTGGTCTTGCCGCAGCCGGAATGGCCGATCACGCAGACGAACTCGCCGCGCGCCATCGCGAGCCAGAGATTCTCGAAGATCGTCGTGCTGCGCGCCCCATCATAGCGCTTGGCGATCCCTTCGATGGAGATGAATTTGTCGGTCATAGGAAGGTCTTTCCGTTCCCTCCCCCCTTGTGGGGGAGGGTCAGGGAGGGGGGTCCCCCACGAAGACTCGCGCGTGGGGCACCCCCACCCCTAACCCCTCCCCGCAAGGGGGAGGGGAACGGAGTTGCGCACCTTGCAGCAGTTCGCCTGATCATGCCCTACTCCGGAAACGTCACGAGCCGCGACACGCGGGCCAGGATCTGATCCAGCACCATACCGACGAGACCGATCAGCAGGATCGCGATGATCACGTTGGTGATCGACAGGTTGTTCCATTCGTTCCAGACGAAGTAGCCGATGCCGGTGCCGCCGACGAGCATCTCGGCGGCGACGATCACGAGCCAGGCGATGCCGATCGAGATCCGCATGCCCGTCAGGATGGTCGGCGCCGCCGCTGGCAGGATGACGGTGAAGGCGCGGCGGAAATTCCCGACCTCGAGGGTGCGGGCGACGTTGATCCACTCCTTGCGCACGCTCGCGACGCCGAAGGCGGTGTTGATCAGCATCGGCCAAACCGAGCAGATGAAGATCACGAAGATCGCCGACAGGCTGGAATCCTTGATGGTGTAGAGCGCGAGCGGCATCCAGGCGAGCGGCGAGATCGGCTTGAGGATCTGGATGAACGGATCGAGCGCCTTGCTCATCAAGGGCGACATGCCGATCAGGAAGCCGAGCGGGATCGCGACCGCGACCGCGATCAGGTAGCCGAGCATGACCCGCCCGAGCGAGAAGGCGAGCTGGATGCCGAGCCCCTTGTCGTTCGGACCGTTGTCGTAGAACGGCCGCCGCAGATGCTCCCACAGCTTGGCGCCGACATCGAGCGGCCCGGGCATCGCCGACTTGCCTTGCGTCGCTGTCATGCCCATCAGCTTGGCGTATTCGGGGCTCATGTTGGCAGCCGTGCCCGTGCTGCGGGTGGCGATATGCCAGGCGCCGAGGAAGACGGCGAGCAGAAAGATCGAGACGACGGCGGCGCGCAGGCGGAGTGAGGCGGTCATGACGTCGCTCCACCCACGCTGTCGTCCCTGCGAACGCAGGGACCCATAACCACCGTCGGCAGTTGGTGGAAACGATTGTCGCTACCGCCCCTGCCCCAAGACAGGTCACGGCGTATGGGTCCCCGCGTTCGCGGGGACGATACCGGTGGTGTGGTTGGCGGCGTGTTCATCACCATGGGTGGGGTCGGCAGCGTCGCCCTCGTCGCCCCCATCACGACGCCTTCTTGATCTTGAAGCTGGCGACGTAGTCGTCCGGCTTGGTCGGGTCGAACGGCTTGCCCATCACCGAGAACGATTTGTAGGAGTCCTTTGGCGGCGAGAGCCCCATCTCGGTCATGACCTTACGGGTGTCGGTGGCGAGATAGATCTGCTCGGCGACCGCCTTGTAGTCGACATCGCCCTTGATCTGGCCCCAGCGCTTCATCTGGGTCAGCATCCACACCGCGAAGGACTGCCACGGGAACGGATCGAAATCGACGCGCTTCGGATCGGTCTTCACCCCGCCGAGGCCGTCGGCATAGGTGCCGGTCAGCACCTGCTCCAGCACCGTCACCGGCGCATTGATGTAGTTGGCCGGCGCGATCGCCTCGGCGATCTGCTTGCGGTTCTCGGCCTTCGACGCATAGGCGGTGGCATCGACGATGGCGCGGGTCAGCGCGGCGAAGCTGTTCGGCGCGGCCGTGATGAACTCGCGGCTCGCCGCGAAGCTGCAGCAGGGGTGACCGTCCCAGATCTCCTTCGAGAGAATATGCAGGAAGCCGACGCCGTCAAAGATCGCACGCTGGCAGATGTTGTCCGGCGCGAGGAAGCCGTCGATGTTGTCGGCGCGCAGGTTCGCGACCATCTCCGGCGGCGGCACCGAGCGCAGTTGCACGTCGGTGTCGGGATCGAGGCCGTGCTCGGCGAGATAATAGCGCAAGAGATAATTGTGCATCGAATAGTCGAACGGAATGGCGAACTTCATGCCCTTCCAGTCCTTCGGGTCGCGCTTGTCCTTGTGCTTCATCGCAAGCACGATGCCCTGCCCGTTGATGTTCTCGATCGCGGGCACGGTAAACGGGATCGGCTGCGCGCCGAGTCCGAGCGAGATCGCGATCGGCATCGGTGCCAGCATATGCGAGGCGTCGTATTCCTTGTTGATGGTCTTGTCACGGATGACGGCCCAGCCCGCCGTCTTCACGACCTCGACGTTCAGGCCGGCCTTGGAATAAAAGCCGAGCGGCGCGGCCATGATGATCGGCGTCGCGCAGGTGATCGGGATGAAGCCGACCTTGAGATCCTTCTTCTCGGGCGCGCCCGCTTCGGCAAAGGCTTCGGTCGCCGTCTTCAGCGGAAAGAATTGTGAGACCGCGGCGAGCGCGGTGGCGGCGCCCACCGACTTCAGGAACGCGCGACGGGTGGCTGCTTCCGGAAACACCGCACGCAGCACGGCTGACGCGACCACGTTCTCGTAACGCTTCTCGGTGGAGTCCGCCACGGGCTCACAGCGCAGCGTCCGCACGGCGTGCTCGTGTTCGGCCGGACTGCGATGCTGGCCGCAGATACAACCGGCATTCACGCTGGCCTCGGCATCGAACGGATCATCGAAAATCGACATGTGCTGCGCCCCTTTGTCACACCTGCGCTGACTGCGCCTTCGAACTGCTCATCCGGCCGCATTTTTCAGCGGCCGGACGTGCCCTTGCGAATTTTCTATGCAGCTTTTATGCCGCCTTGCTGGTCATCGCCGGCATCGGCAGACCTTCCTCGATCGGCAGCGACGGGTCGCGCGACCACTCGTTCCACGAGCCGAAATACATCCGCACATCCTTCACGCCGGCGTTCTTCAGAGCGAGGAAGGTGTTCGACGCACGCGCGCCCTTGAAGCAGTAGAGATAGACCGGCGTGTCGACCGTGATGCCGACAGTGGCGCATTCGGCGAGGATCTCGTCCTTCGACTTGAAGCGCGGACCTTCGGCGGTCGGCTTCATCATGCGGTACCATTCGAGCCAGACGGCGCCGGGGATGCGGCCCTTGCGCGGGCAGAAATCCTTGCCGTAGGGCGAGGAGGAATCGCCGATCCACTCGTCGACATCGCGGACATCGAGAATGGCGATGGCGGGATTGCCGACCGCCGCGAGCATGGCCTTGGCGTCGATCAGGATGCTGCCCGCCTCCGGCACGATGCTGAACGAGGCCTTGGTCGGCGACGGCGCATCGGTGGTCACGGCCATGCCTGCGGCAACCCAGGCATCGTAGCCGCCATGCAGCACCTTGATCTTGGGATAGCCCAGCATCGTCAGCAGGAAGTAGCCGCGGCAGGACTGGCCGAAGCCGGAGTTCATCGACTGCTCGTAGACGACGGCGGTCTCGGCACCCGACAGGCCGGCGGCGCCGAACGCGTCGGCGAATTTCGTCTTCAGCTCCTCGATGCCTTCCGGCGTCGACGTCGCGAGATAGGTGAAGATCTCATGGACGTTGACCGCGCCGGGAAGATGTCCCGCGCCATAGGCATCCGGATTGCGGGTGTCGATGACGACACACGGTTCTTTCTTGATGAAATCAGCGAGTTCGCCGGCAGTAATCAGAACGTCCGTCATGGCAGGCCTCTCCTGGTCTAAACTTTGTTGGTTTGCCGTTCTCGCCGGCGTCAGCCGTCGGCGAGCATCTTGCGGAGCTGCTTGGTCGCGGGGGTGACGATCGCGACGAAATAGGCCTCGCGCAGGCGACGTTCGGCGCGATTGCCCTTGATGTAGCCGCGCGCTCCGCAATGGAGCATCGCGGCGTGAGCCGCAGCCACGCTGGCCTCCCCGGCCCGGAGGCGCAGCGCGACGACCTTGCGCCAGGTGGTCTCGTCCGTGTTGAACGGATCGCTGGCGAGGATCATGGTCTCCCGTGCGAGCTCATCGGCGAGCGCGCTGAAGTCGACCGGCTGCTGCGGCAGATAGCGGTTGACGTGGCCGAGCGGCGCCTCGACCTCCTGCATGATCTTGATGCAGTCCCTGATCAGGCCGAGCGCCATGCCGGCCTGCAGAAGAATGAAGCCGGCGCGGATCTTCTTCACGAAGGGGCCAGCGGGATCTGCCAGAATCAGTTCGTCCGGCACGAACAGGTCGCGGAGCTGGATGCCGTAGGTGCCGGTGCCGTCCATTGCGAGAAACTGCTGGCACGGCTGCAGCGTCACCGCCGGGTCCGAACAGTCGACGATGAACATCACGATCTCGCCGGGCGCATCCTCGCGCTCGAAGATCGTGCCGAACATGTGGTCCGGCCCGAGGTTCGAGACCCAGGGCAGCACGCCGCGCACGACGTAGCCGCCCTCCACCTTCCGGCCCTTCAGCTTGAGCTTCTCGATGCCGAAGAAGCTCTTCATCGGGTTGGAAAGGCCGGTGCCGCCGAGCAGCCTGCCGCTCGCGGCATCGTCGAGCAGACGCTTCTTGAGCGCCTTGTTGTCCGAATTGGCGATGTACCAGACCAGCGTGTTCTGGCACCACGCCATGAAGGCGGAAGCGCCGCAGACCTCGCCGATCGCCGAGATCGAATCGATGGCGCAGTTGAGATCGGCCTTGCCGCTCTCAGGCACGTGGCTGCTCCACGCACCGACCTCGCCGAAGCGGCGGAGAACGTCAGCCGGATACACCGTTCCGGCGTCGATTCCGCTGGCCAGCGGCGCAAGCTCGTTGCGCGCGATCGCCGCGACCTGCTCCACGGTCGACGGCACGGGCATCACGCCCGCACTGTCGATCGCCAGATGCTGTCCGAGTGAACCCATGACGTCCTCCGCTCCACATGGCCTCGAGCCAGGCTCAGACGCCGACCTCGAGATTGACAGGCCGCGTGAAGGTGTTGGCGACGGGCGACCACTTCTTCACGTGGTCGACCAGGGCCTGGACCTCCTCCTTGGAAATGCCTTCGCACTCCATGTCGACCTTGACGCGCACGTCGGTGAAGCCGACCGGCTTCTCGCTGACGTCGCCTGTGCCCCAGACGGCGGTGATGTTGAGGTCGCCCTCGAGCTCCAGCTCGAGCTTGTTGACGGTCCAGCCGCGATGCACGGCATTGGCGTGCAAACCCACCGCAAGGCAGGAGCCGAGCGCGGCCAGCGAGGCCTCCGACGGATTGGGCGCGGTGTCGTCACCGAGCAGGCCCGGCGGCTCGTCGACGATGTAGGGCGCGAGGTTGCGGATGTAGTTGGCGTGGCGGAACTTGCCTTCCGCCACGGTCTTGCACTTCAGGGTCTTGATGACCTTGGGGTTGGCCTTGCCGTTGACGATGAGCTGTTCGAGCCCGTTCTTGTCGATGGGTGCGAGGCAGCCCGTCAGCGCCGTCTTCTGAACCACAGCGGTCATCTCATTTCTCTCCCTGGGATGAGGATACCGAACGGTCTGTATCCTGCACGAAGCGTGCCAGAGAGGCCGAAAATCAAAAGCCGGAATGATCCTCGCGGCTTACGCGATCAGGGTGGCGAGCAGCGCCCCGCCACGACCCAGCCGCTGCCCAAGCGCGATGCAGAATGCCGCCTCCAGCGATCAAATTGAGCGCAACGCTGCCTCGACCGCATCAGCAGCCTTGCTGACTCACGCGCACAGCGATTAAGCTCGTACACATGGGCAAGTCAGCTGCGGGCAAACAAACCGGCAAGAAGCAGGCGATCGCAAGGACGATCGCGGCCAGCGACGACGAATCCGCGCGCGGCCGTCTGCTCGGCGCCGCCACGCGGCTGTTCTGCAAGAACGGCATCAATGCCACCGGCATCGATGCGATCATCAGTGAGGCGGGCACCGCGAAGACCACGCTCTACAAGCTGTTCGGATCAAAGACCGCGCTCGTCACCGCCGTGCTCGAAAGCGAAGGCAAGCAGTGGCGTGAATGGTTCATCGCGGAAATGGAGAGCGGCGGCGGTGACGCCGAGACCAAGCTGGCACGCATCTTTCCGGCGCTGAAGAGCTGGTTCGGCGAGGAGCGCTTCTACGGCTGTCCCTTCATCAATGCAGTCGGCGAGCACGACAAGGACCAGAAGCAGTTTCGCACCATTGCAATGCGCCACAAGAAAGTGGTGCTGGCGCATATCGAGAAGCTCGCCCGTGAGATGGGCGCTGCCGAGCCGGAGAGCTTCTCGCATCAGCTCGCACTGCTGATCGACGGCGCGATCGTGGCGGCGATGGTGTCACGCAATCCCGAGGTCGCGGACACGGCCGGGCTGGCCGCGAAGGCGCTGATCGAGCCGGCGAAGCACAAGACGGGAAAGCGCCTCGGCAAGCCGGACACGCAGCTCGCCGCTGTGTGAAGCGGCCTGCTCGCCCTGAGTCCCACCCACCGTCATTCCGGGGCAAGGCCGCAGGCCTTGAACCTGGAAGCTCTATCTTGTCTTGCGTCCATTCCTCACAATCTCGAGATTCCGGATTCAATCGCCAACGCGCAAGCGCGTTGGCGATTGCCCCGGAATGACGGCGGAATGGACGGGGAGGACGGAGCTGTCAACTCGTGACGCCGCGGAGCGCCCGTGCAAAGCCATCAATCGAACTAACGGAAGTAGTCTGTCACAAGCTTCACGTCGGCCTGATCCGCGACTGCGCCGTTCAGGCTCGAATCGATCACGCGGCGGCAGGCGGCGACCGCAGCCTCGTCGCCGAGCTCGTTGGCCGCTTCGAGCACATGCCAGGCCGCATCGACTGCCGCGCCGTCCGCAGGCGCCTCGCGATGGCCGAGCCGTTGCTCTCCGCGAAGAGGAAATCCCATGCCGCTCATCCGCGATCACCTCCGTCCGTCGCTGCAGGTTCAATACGCCGCGGCGCGCGGCGCGGACGCCTTGCCGCCTTTGCCTGGATTCTTGCGGGACTGATAGAATTCGAGCACGCTGCGCGACGTCTGCGACTGGAGCTTGGCATAGTCGCGCTCCAGCTCCTGCAGCTCGCCGGCCGTGATGCGATGTTCGCGGGCGCCGAGGAAGGCGAGCGCCATCATCGTATCCCAGGTAAAGCCAAGCGCCTTGGCGAGCATCAGCAGCATCTCACGGTTACGGTCGAACAAGGCGCGCTCGACGACGTCGACCGGCAGTCCCGACAGCAGCGCGAGGCCGATCGTCACCTCCTCGACCTTGTGTGCCGTCGCATAGCTGGCAATGGTGCTCTCGTGCAGATTGCCGAGGCGATGCTGGATCGTCACGGTGCGCTTGGCGACGAAGTAGTTGCGCGAGCCGGGGCCGAACTTCGACTGCAGGTCGCCGGCGATGTTGGCGACCGAGCTACTGATCTCGCCAAGCAGCTCCGGCCGCTCCCCGGCCAGCCGCTTGCCGACATCGTCCGAGGCCTTGGCGATCAGTTGCTGGAACAGGTGGCGCGGGATGTCGAGCCGCCGGCCGAGATGCTCGGCGAGGATCGAGTCGTTCTCTGCTCGCTGGACCATGTGCAGGAAACCGGCACCGGAGAACTGGGCGCCCTGATTGCGCGCCACCGCCGTGGCGACGTCACGGTTGCCGCGCGTGGCCAGCACGTCGGTCACCGCCGGGCTCAGCGTTCGGCGTTCGGCGATCGCGAGCAGATGGTCCTGGCTCTTGGTGCTGGCGTTCTCGACCAGCGTGGCGTCATCGAGCCGCTCGGACTCGCGCAGCACTGGACCGGCGACCCAGATCTCGTCGTCGAAGGCCAGCTTGCGGATGACGCTGGCCGGCGAATATTCGATCCTGGCGAGGCGATCCGCAAGCTTGGCGCGCGCTTCGATCTCGATCTCGTCGGCGAGCCGGCCGATCACCTCGCCGAAGGTGGCGATCTCCTCCTCGCAGTAGCGCCCCGCGATCAGCAGGTCGGTCGCATGCCACAGCGCGCGCTCGCGGCTGTCGGCGGTTCCCCGCGCAATCGCATCCTCGAGGTCCCGCAACACCGATCTGGTTTCGTTCATGATGAAAGGCCGCACAGTTGCAACGATGAAAGGGCAATGCGCAGATCATAGCGTTCGAACCCGAGCGTTCCGTAACCCGCGCCGTGCGGATTTGACCGGGCATTTTCACTCAAATGCGCGCGTGCGCGTTAAGCATGCGGCCGGGGATCCGGTCGCGGCGCGATCGCCGCGCCGATCCGTTCTTCCCGCGCGAGCGACGCAGGAGGCCTACGGCATGACGCGGAGCGCGCGCGCCTCAGCCTCGGCGACCGAGCGTTCGCGCGATGTCCACGGGCACTCGGCGAGAGCGCGGTCGATCAATTGCATGGCATCACGCTCACGACTCTGGTCGAGCATCAGCTCGCCGGCGAAGAAGCTCGCCTCGCAACGCCGTGCCCTGCGCGTGGCGGGAGCACCACGGTCGGCCGCCGCAAGCACAGCCTCTGTCGTCTCCTGCCCGAGGAAGAGACGGACGATCGGGGCCGGCCATTTGCCCATGTCGAGCCGCTTCGCGTGGTCGGCGAGCTCGCTCGGCAGGCCGGCGCGGCGGCGGGCCAGATCCAGCCACAGGGCCGCATCGGCATTGTGGGGATCGATCTCGCTGAGCCATCTGAAATCGTCGTGCGACTGCTCCAGAAGACCCGCCTGGAAGCTTGCGATCCCCAGCGCGCGATAGGCTTGCGCCCGGTAGCCGTTGCGCCCGAACGCCCGCCCGAAACCCGACCCCGGCTGCGGCTCGCTCTCGCGCAGATCAGGAGCGGCGCGATCGAATGCGGCAAGAAGACCGGCCGAGGACTGCTCGATGACGATCTTGTAGTCGTCGATCGCATGCTCGACGTCTCCCTTGCGGAAATAGGCTCCGGCGCGCGCGAAACGGGCCTCGATCACCAGCGGCGTCGCCGGCTTGCCGTGCTCGATCACCATGGTGCAACCGGCAATGCGCTCTTCGGCGCCGAGATCGGCCGCGGTCGTGCACCGCTTCGCGCCGGCTGCGTGGGCACTTGCCGACAAGCCGAAGATCGAACCGATGATCAACGCACAACACAGAAACGAGCGCCATCGTCGCGTAGTCATGAATGCCCCCTTGGTCTTGCTCTTTGTGCTGCGATCTAACCAAAACCGATCGGGCAAACCACAATCTGGAATTGCGATCGCAAATCATCCTTCAGCCGGTGTAAACGGGATCGCAGACTCGGCCTGCCCTGGATGTTTGGATCAACTGCTACGGCGGTGTGAGCCACGCGACGGCGCAATCGGCGATTGCGCTCACGCGTGGCAGGCGGCGCCGTGCAGCCGGCAATGCGACCGTCAGCTACTTCGCTTCGGCGATGAGCGCCTGCAGCCGCACCAGCTCGGCCTCGAGATTCCCTTCGACATCCGCCGCCTTCACTTCGGTGACGCGGTAGTCGCGGCTTTCCAGCCACGCCCGTCGCGCGCTGCGGTCGGCGACGACGCCCTCGCTCTCGCCGGGGCCCACCAGCTCAATGGCGAGGCGGTGGATGAAAGAGACGAAGTCGGGGATGTGGCGGCCGACCGGGGTCTGGCGCTTGAACTGGCCGGCGAAGCGGCGGTCGCGCGACAGCGCGTGCCACAGCGCGCGCTCGGCGTCGGTCGGGTTGCGGCGGAGCAGCCGCGCCAGCCCGCGCAGCGAGCCGCGCGAATCCGGCAGGTTCGCCACCGTGCCCTGCTCGGCGATCAGGGCGCGCAGACGCGTGGCCTGCTCGCTGTCGAGCACGCCGCCCTTGGCCGGCCCCTTGCGCCCCTCGGCGATCGCCATGACCACGCCGTGCAGGGTGTGGATGTCCTGCCGCGACGGCTCCATGCGGAAGAAGATGTTGCGCAGGTTGACCAGCATGGTCTCGCGCTTCTCGGCCGGCCGCAGGAATTCGACCCGGTCGAGCTCGCGCACCAGGTTCTCGAAGAACGCTTCCATCTGATCCTGGGAGGCGCGCTCGGAGCGCTCTGGCATCGCGAACGGCAGCGAGCCTGACGTGACCAGCTTGAACCATTCATAGCCCATCAGCAGCACCGCCTGGGCGAGGTTCAGCGAGGCAAAGCCTGGATTGACCGGATAGGTGACGATGCGGTTGGCGCGGGCGACCTCCTCGTTGGTCAGGCCCGCGCGCTCGCGGCCGAACAGGATGCCAGCCCGGCCGCCAGCGGCGATCTGGCCCTGCATCTCGCGGGCGGCCGCCTCCGGTCCCATCACCGGCTTGGCCTGGTCGTGGGCGCGGGCGGTGGTCGCGAAGACGAGGTCGAGGTCGGCGATCGCCTCCGGCAGGGTGTCGAACAGCCGGACATGATCGATGATGTGGTCGGCCCCGGCGGCAGCCCGCTGGGCGGCGATGTTCGGCCAGCCGTCGCGCGGATTGACCAGGCGCAGCTCGGACAGCGCGAAATTGCCCATGGCGCGCGCGGCCATGCCGATGTTCTCGCCGAGCTGCGGCTCGACCAGGATCACCACCGGGCCTGCAATCTCCAATCCCACCTTGGTCTTGTCGGTGCCCGACACGCTCAATCCTCGCCCTCTGAATCCGGTTGAAGCGCCCGCGGCGCGCCCTGCCCGCTCCGTTGACCTGACCGGAGAGAATTCTCAAGCAAAATAATCGGCTTAGCCAAGAATTTTAGGGTTTGCTCGAACCTGCAGACCGGCCGGCAGCCGCCGTTGCCCACCGCATGAGCGGGCTGCGAAAATCAGCACCGGGCGCATACCGGGTGCGCTTCCGCCCGCGGTGCAGCAGTGCTATGACGCGCTTGATTTCACAAGCGCTTTCCACTCCTGGCGCGCTGTTCCCAAGAGGCCCCATCGATCATGGCAAAAATCAAGGTGACCAACCCGGTCGTCGAGCTCGACGGCGACGAGATGACCCGGATCATCTGGCAGTACATCAAGGACAAGCTGATCAACCCCTTCCTTGATATCGACCTGATGTATTTCGACCTGGGGATGGAGAACCGCGACAAGACCAACGATCAGATCACGATCGATGCCGCCAACGCGATCAAGAAGGTCGGCGTCGGCGTCAAGTGCGCCACCATCACCCCGGACGAGGCGCGCGTGAAGGAGTTCGGCCTCAAGGAGATGTGGAAGTCGCCGAACGGCACCATCCGCAACATCCTGGGCGGCGTCGTGTTCCGCGAGCCGATCATCTGCAAGAACGTGCCGCGCCTCGTCCCCGGCTGGACCAAGCCGATCATCATCGGCCGCCACGCCTATGGCGACCAGTACCGCGCCACCGACTTCAAATTCCCCGGCAAGGGCGTGCTGACGATGAAGTTCGTCGGCGACGACGGCACCGTGATCGAGAAGGAAGTCTTCAGGGCGCCGGGCGCCGGCGTCGCGATGGAGATGTACAACCTCGACGAGTCGATCTACGACTTCGCCCGCGCCTCGCTCAACATGGGCCTCGCCAAGAACTACTCGGTCTACCTCTCGACCAAGAACACCATCCTCAAGGTCTATGACGGCCGCTTCAAGGACATCTTCCAGGAGGTGTACGAGAAGGAGTTCAAGGACAAGTTCGAGGCCAAGAAGATCACCTATGAGCACCGCCTGATCGACGACATGGTCGCCGCGGCGCTGAAGTGGTCGGGCGGCTATGTCTGGGCCTGCAAGAACTATGACGGCGACGTGCAGTCCGACACCGTGGCCCAGGGTTACGGCTCGCTCGGCCTGATGACCTCGGTGCTGATGACCCCGGATGGCCAGACCGTCGAGGCCGAGGCCGCCCACGGCACGGTGACCCGCCATTTCCGCGAGCACCAGAAGGGCAAGGAGACCTCGACCAACTCGATCGCCTCGATCTTCGCCTGGACCCGCGGCCTGTCGCACCGCGCCAAGCTCGACAACAATGCCGAGCTGGCGAAGTTCGCCGCCACGCTGGAGAAGGTCTGCGTCGACACCGTCGAGTCCGGCTACATGACCAAGGACCTTGCACTCCTGGTCGGCGCCGACCAGCGCTGGCTGTCGACCACCGGCTTCCTCGACAAGATCGCGGAAAACCTCACCAAGGCGATGGCGGCGTAAGTTTCCCCACTTTCGCCTTCTGGTTTCGTCACCTATCAACGGGCCGCGCCACCAGCGTGGCCCGTTTCCGTTTTCCCCTGCCGTCGAGGAACCTGATCATGCGCTTGACCTCATCGCTCGCCCTGCTGTTGCTCGGGGCCCAGATCGGCTCCTCCCACGCCGCAGAGACCACGATTCCCGATGCGCTGGTCGCCGCCGGCGAAAAGGCCGTGCTGACGCTGCATGCCGAGGGCGCGCAGGTCTACGACTGCAAGACCGACAAGGACGGCAAGCTCGCCTGGACCTTCCGTGAGCCGATCGCCACCCTGTTCGCGGACGGCAAGACCGTCGGCCGGCACTATGCCGGGCCGAGCTGGGAGCACCAGGACGGCTCGATCGTCGGCGGCCGGGTGCAAGGCACCGCCATCGGCGCCACCGACAACGACATCCCCTGGCTGAAGCTCGCCGTCATTTCTCACCGCGGCGCTCAGGGCGTGCTCTCCGACGTCACCACGGTGCAGCGGATCAACACCGCCGGCGGCAAGCTGGAAGGCACCTGCGACACCGCCGGGCAATTCCGCAGCGTCGCCTATTCCGCAGATTACGTGTTCCTGCGGAAGGAGTGAGGCTCGTTACGCCTCGCGATAATCCAGCAGGATCAGCCCGACCAGCACGAAGGCCACCGGCCAGACCCAGGCGGCGGCGCGGCTGATGCGGCCGTCCAGGCGCAGCTCGAGCCAGCGCGCCCAGCCGGCGGTGATGCCGCACAGCGCCAGCGGCGTGTGGCTCATCTCGATCAGCAGCTGGTCCTTGATGTTGGCGATGGCGTGCGAATGCGTCAGCAGCAGCGCGCCGCCGGCGGCGACCGTCAGCGGAAACACCAGCGCCGCCCGGCCCGCCGCCTGCCCGCGCAGCCGCACCCGCCATTCGAACAGGCCGAACAGAATGATCAGCACCACGAACAGCCGGTGCTGCGCCACTTCGGGATCGCGCAACGAGGCGAAGAAGCCGATCGGGCCGAGCGGCCAGGCCATCTCGTCGGCGCGCAGGAATAGGAACGCCGCCATCCCCAGGAACAACAGCGGCCAGTGCCGGGCCCAGCGGCCCCAGGAGAAGCGCTCGATCAGCGCGAGCACGCCGATCAGCACGACGAAGATGCCCGCCCAATGGTGGTTGTATTCCGACCAGGCGATGTCGGCGGCGCTGCGCGGCAGGATCACGCCCTCGCCGGGGACATAGGCCTGCGGCGCGGTCACGCGCTGCGCGTCGGCGGCATCGATCCTGGCCTGCAGCTGCGAGATCGTGAGCTGGTCGACCGAGGGGCTCGTCAGCCGCGGCCATTGCGGCGCGGCGCGCGCGACGATCTCCTGCCAGCTCAGCCGGTCCTGGCTGAGATCGATGCCCGGCGGCAGCGAGGTCAGCGAGCCCGCGGTGAGCAGCACCGTCAGCCCGATGCCGAGCTCGACCTCGACGAAGCGCCTCATGCGCAGCAGCGGCGCCGCGGGATCGCGGCGGCGCAAGCGCGCGACGGCGAAGAAGTTGGCTGCACCGAGCGCGAGCAGCATCAGCAGCATCGCGACCTTGGCCGAGGTCATGACGCCGTAAGCGGTGCCGTAGATCGCCGCGAACGCGCCGAGATAGGCGATCGCCATCACAATGCCGCCGATCACGATGGCTGCCACCGAGACCATCGACATCAGCGAGTAGCGCCGGCCGATCAGGCGCTGATCGTCATCCGCCTTGCAGCCGTTCAGCGCCATCAGGAAATACGGCAGGCCGCCGATCCAGACGCCGGCGCCGAGCATGTGCAGGAAGTCGGCGGCAAGCAGCGGCCAGCGCACCTCGAGCCGGCTCGCCGCGTGCGTCAGGTTGAGCTGCAGCAGCAGCGCTGAGATGGTCAGCACAGTCAGCGTCACGACGCGCCAGGCGGCCCAACTGCCGGTCCGGGCGAGCGCCGCGATGCCGAGCGCGCAGGCGGCAACGGCCATGCCGGAGCGGGCGAAATCCGCGCTCGCCGCCGCGCCGAGCGACAGGTCGAGCGTCCCGATCAGCGCCGCCATGTTGACCGCGAGCGAGGCCAGCACGACCGCGAACCAGCCGAATGCGCTTCGGCGCAGGAAACGCTGGCCGCGCTTGCCGACCACGATCGCGTCAGCGGACAGCCTTTGCTGTAGCGGGCGCAGCAGCAACAGCAGAAATGCCAAGCCGCCGATGGTGAAGGACTGTGCCAGCAGGGTCAGGCCGCGCAGCACCACCGAGAGATAGCCGAAGATGTCGAGCAACAGCGACACGGCTAGCGCACGTTGAAAGGAATGTCGCCACGGGTGATGTGGCCATCGACGCTGAGCACCTGCCATTGCAGATGCCAGGCGCCGGGGCTGAGCGCCTTGGCCTCGGCGTCGATCTCGTCGGCAGGCGCGTCGGCTGCCGGAGTAAGCGCCTGCTCGGCTCCGTCGGGCGCGCGCAGCTTCAGCCGCGAGCGGGCGTGATCGATGCGGCTGTTGAAGCGCAGCCGGATCAGTGTCGGCTGCGTCTCGATGGTCCCGCCCGCCGCGGGCTGCGACGAGACGATGATGGCATGGGCCGAGGCGGCGCCGGGAACGCCCAGAAGCAGCGCGGCAAGGGTCGGCAGGTGGCGGAAGCGGATGACGGACGGCATGGGACGCGCGGGCGGCGGAGGCTGCGGCAGGAACGTTCGGGCTGGATCGGGGCGAACAAAACTCGATCGTTCTAATCTAAGCGACCTTCCTGTTCCCGACGTAGCCACAAACGCGTGACCGGGGCCGGCCAGAACCTGCGGGAGCGGCACGAGGCCCCGGCCCTGCCCGGAGGGCATCCCGGAACAGCGAAATTTAGGGTCGAATCATCAAGCACTTCGCTGTATGCCTCGCCGCATCATTGCCGTCCGTCGGTTGTCGGGATCCTTTCCGCCCGCGGACCAACATTGCCTGATCCCGAGGAACGCCTAAGGAAACCGTCATGCCCGCCTATCGCTCCCGCACATCAACCCATGGCCGCAACATGGCCGGCGCCCGCGGCCTGTGGCGCGCCACCGGCATGACCAACGAGGATTTCGGCAAGCCGATCATCGCGGTCGTCAACTCCTTCACCCAGTTCGTGCCCGGCCATGTGCATCTGAAGGATCTCGGCCAGCTGGTGGCGCGGGAGATCGAGAAGGCCGGCGGCGTCGCCAAGGAGTTCGACACCATCGCGGTCGACGACGGCATCGCGATGGGCCATGACGGCATGCTCTACAGCCTGCCCTCGCGCGAGCTGATCGCCGACAGCGTCGAATACATGGTCAACGCGCATTGCGCCGACGCCATGGTGTGCATCTCCAACTGCGACAAGATCACCCCTGGCATGCTGATGGCCGCGATGCGGCTCAACATCCCGGCCGTGTTCGTCTCGGGCGGCCCGATGGAGGCCGGCAAGGTCAACATCGCGGGAAAGCTGCGCAAGGTCGATCTGATCGACGCCATGGTGACCGCCGCCGACGACAAGGTGTCGGACGCGGATGTCGAGGTGATGGAGCGCTCGGCCTGCCCGACCTGCGGCTCCTGCTCCGGCATGTTCACGGCGAACTCGATGAACTGCCTGACCGAGGCGCTCGGCCTGTCCCTGCCCGGCAACGGCTCGGTGCTGGCGACCCATGCCGACCGCAAGGGCCTGTTCGTCGAGGCCGGCCATCTCGTCGTCGACCTCGCCCGCCGCTATTACGAGCAGGACGACGCATCCGTGCTCCCGCGCAACATCGCCAACTTCAAGGCGTTCGAGAACGCGATGAGCCTGGACATCGCGATGGGCGGCTCGACCAACACCGTGCTGCATCTGCTCGCGGCCGCGCATGAGGGGGAAATCCCCTTCACCATGACGGATATCGATCGCCTCTCGCGCAAGGTCCCTTGCCTGTGCAAGGTCGCGCCCGCTGTGGCCGACGTGCACATGGAGGACGTGCATCGCGCCGGCGGCGTGATGGGCATCCTCGGCGAGCTCGCCCGCGCCGGCCTGCTGCACACGGAATTGCCGAGCGTGCATTCGACTTCGCTGGCGGCTGCGCTGGAGCGTTGGGACATCCGCCGGACCGCGAGCGAGAGCGTGAAGAACTTCTATCAAGCCGCGCCCGGCGGCGTGCCGACGCAGGTCGCCTTCAGCCAGGACCGCCGCTACGAGGAGCTCGATCTCGACCGCGAGAAAGGCTGCATCCGCGACATCGAGCACGCCTATTCCAAGGACGGCGGCTTGGCCGTGCTGACCGGCAACATCGCGCGCGACGGCTGCATCGTGAAGACCGCGGGCGTCGATGCCTCGATCCTGAAGTTCTCCGGCCCTGCGCGCGTCATGGAGAGCCAGGACGCCGCGGTCGAAGCCATCCTGACCAACAAGATCAAGGCAGGCGACGTCGTCGTCATCATCTATGAGGGCCCGCGCGGCGGCCCGGGCATGCAGGAGATGCTGTATCCGACCAGCTATCTGAAGTCGAAGGGCCTCGGCAAAGCTTGTGCGCTGATCACCGACGGCCGCTTCTCCGGCGGCACCTCGGGGCTCTCGATCGGCCACGTCTCGCCGGAAGCTGCCGAGGGCGGCCTGATCGGCCTCGTCCAGGACGGCGACCGCATCGAGATCGACATCCCCAACCGCACCATCCATCTCGCAGTGTCGGATGAGGAGCTCGCCAACCGGCGCGCAGCGATGGCGGCGAAGGGCGATCAAGCCTGGAAGCCGAAGACCCGCGCCCGCAAGGTCTCGACCGCGCTGAAAGCCTATGCGGCGTTCGCGTCGAGCGCCGCCAAGGGCGCGGTGCGCATCGTCAAGGAGTAAGACCGATCTGTTCGGTCGGCAGCACCGGTCCTTTCCGACCGGTTGCTGCGGCCGGCGGCCGCGGCCTCACCATAGACTTCCTCGTCTCGCTCTCGTCCTGCGAACAGCCATGCCGCACTTCGTTCTTGCCCACTGACGACAGCGGGTTCAGGCTCCCTTCATCGACAATGAGCGCGTCAGCCACAATGCACGCGCCAAGCCCTGGGAAGGATCGCCATGCTGAACCGCCGCAGCCTGCTGCTCGCCTCGCTTGCCGCCGGAGTGACGATGACCACGACAGCCGCGCGCGCCAAGCCGGCGCAACCTTCGACCCCGGTCGATTTCGACGTGCCGCCACAGGCCTGCGACTGCCACACCCACATCCACGGCGACCCCGAAAAATTTCCGTTTGCGGCGAGCCGGGTCTACACGCCGGAGCCGGCCCTGCCCGACGAGATGGCGGCGCTGCACAAGGCTCTACATATCCAGCGCGTGGTGATCGTGACGCCGAGCGTCTACGGCACCGACAACTCTGCGACGCTGTACGGCATGAAGGCGCGCGGCAATGACGCGCGCGGCGTCGCGGTCATCGACGACAAGACCACCGAGGCGCAATTGGATGCCATGCATGCCGAGGGCTTCCGCGGCATCCGCCTCAATCTCGCGACCGGTGGCATCAACGACCCCAATGTCGGCCGCGCCCGCTTCCATGTCGCGGTCGAGCGGATGAAGGCGCGCGGCTGGCATGTCCAGCTCTACACCAACACGGCGATGATCGCGGCCATCAAGGACCTCGTGATGCAATCGCCCGTGACGGCCGTGTTCGATCATTTCGGCGGCGCGCAGGCTGATCTCGGCCTCGGGCAGCCGGGCTTTGCCGATCTGGTCGAGCTCGTCCGCAGCGGCAAGGCCTATGTAAAGATCTCCGGCGCCTATCGCGCCTCGACCCGCGGCCCCGACTACGCGGACGTGATCCCGCTCGCGAAGGCCCTGATCGAAGCCAACCCCGATCGCATCGTCTGGGGCACCGACTGGCCCCACCCGGATTCGTCGCCGCATCCCGAATTGAAGGTCACGGATATCAGGCCGTTCTATCCGATCGACGACGGCCGCCTGATGAACCAGCTCCCGGTGTGGGCTCCAGACGCCGCGATCCGCAAGAAGATCCTGGTCGACAATCCGGCGCGGCTGTATGGGTTTTGATGGCGTTGTTAGTCCGTAGGGCGGGTTAGCGGAGCGTAACCCGCCGCACGATGCTACGCCGCCCGTTGGCGGATTACGCTCCGCTAATCCGCCCTACATACTTTGATTGCGAGCGCAGCGGCGCAGCGAAGCAATCGTAGGGTGGGCAAAGGCGCGCTCCACCGCGATCTCGGCTTGCACCGCAGTATCGCGCGCCGTGCCCACCGCCGTCACGCACCGGCGCCGTTGGTGGGCACGCGCCGCCTGACGGCGTCGCTTTGCCCACCCTACGATTCCCGGGGCTTTAGCGCCTCGCCATCCTGGCTTCGCGGAACGACACCAGCCGGCGCTGCGACTCGTCCCACAGCACCAGCCGGACGCAGCGCAGGCTCTCCGGCAGCGTGATGCGGCCGATCTCGCGCAGCTCGGGATGATCGCGCAGCACGACCGGCAGCCGGTAATAGGGAATCCGGCTCGAGAGATGGTGGACGTGGTGGATGCCGATATTGGCGGTCAGCCAGTGCAGCCATCCCGGCAGGTCATAATGTGAGCTGCCGTAGAGCGCGGCCTGCTGCATCGTCCAGCGCTCGTCCCGCTCCCAGACAGTGTGCTCGAACTGATGCTGGACATAGAACAGCCACACGCCGGCCATGGCGGCGAGCAGCATGATCGGGAGATGCACGACCAGGAACGCCTGGATGCCGATGAGCCACATCAGCCCGGCAACCACCAGGGCAATGCCGAAATTGGTGGCCATCGTGCTGATCCAGGGCGACCAGCCGGCCCGCATGAGACCGAACGGCAGACGGTGCTGCAGGAAGAACAAATACGCAGGCCCTGCCACGAACATGACCAGCGGGTGGCGGTACAGCCGGTAGCGCAGCCGCGCCCAGGCCGACCGCGCCTGATATTCCCGCACGGTCAACGTATCGATGTCGCCGATTCCGCGCCGATCGAGGTTGCCGCTGGTGGCGTGGTGGATCGCATGGGTGCGCCGCCACCAGTCGTAGGGCGTCAGGGTCAGCACACCGAGGACACGACCGACCCAGTCGTTCGCCTGACGCCCGGCGAAGAAGGTGCCATGGCCGCAATCGTGCTGGATCATGAACAGACGCACCAGGAAACCGCCGGCGGGGATCGCGATGAGCAACGAAGCCCAGGCATGGCCGAGCGAGAACGCGAACCAGGCGGCCGTCCACAGGGCCACCAGCGGCACGGCGGTGATCACCAGCTCGGTCACGCTGCGCAGGCGGTTTGGCGTGCGGTAGCTGCTGAGAATCTGCATCCAGTAGCGGGCATCGGCCGCGGCGCGGCCCTCGTTATCGCCGGCGCGCAGCGTGGCGCGGTCCTTGGGCGGCACAATCGCCATCGCGACTGGCTGATCGAACTGCAATGTCGTCTCCACCTTGTGTTCTTGGCGATCGCGCATGGCGAGACCGCGGCCAAATGGACCCCTGCGGACCGCCGAACAGGCTGCAGGAGTTCGAAATCACGAGCTATCGTCGGTTTAACCGCCGTCGAAGCCAAATGGTTCATCGTGCGCCTGACAACGAACCGCTCTGGAAGAGAAAGTCTGGGACGTGGACGCCCGTCAGGAGACGGGTAAAGAGCGCATGCGGCGGATCAATGAACTTAACCCGTCGAACGCCTCATGGCTAGGAGAGGACGGGTTACGATCCGTTAATCCGCCCGATGAAATGCGCGCTCCTACATTGTGCACCGCGTTCCCCTCATCCCGTCCCGCGCGTGGCATCCGGCGCCAAGGCCCTCTCACAGCGCGAGGTCGAGAAGATGTCCCAGATCGCGATGAACATTGCCGCGATCACCGGCCCGATGACGAACCCGTTGAGGCCGAATGCCTCGATCCCGCCCAATGTCGAAATCAGCACCACATAGTCGGGCATCTTGGTGTCCTGTCCGACCAGGATCGGACGCAGGACATTGTCGACGAGACCGATGACGAGGGCGCCATAGGCGATCAGGACCACACCCTGCCAGATCGATCCGATGGCAAGAAGATAGAGCGCGACCGGAAACCAGACGAGGCCCGCTCCCACTGCCGGAAGCAAGGACAGGAAGGCCATCACGACTGCCCACAGCAGGGGCGCGTTGATGCCGAGGAACCAGAACATCAGGCCGCCCAGCGCGCCTTGCGCCAGAGCGACGAGCAGACTGCCCTTCACCGTCGCGCGGATGACCACGGTGAACTTCCGCAGCAGCGCATCGCGTTGCTCCGGGCGCAGCGGAATGGCGCTCTTGATGCGCTCCGATAGCGTCTCTTCGTCACGCAGCAGGAAGAACAGCAGATAGACCATGATGAACAGATTGACGAAGACTTCGAACGTACCCTGTCCGATCACGAGCGCCTGGCTCGCAATGACCTCGCTGCCCTTCAGCAGGACGGCCGACAGCTTGCCCTTCATTCCGGCGAGGCTGCCGAGTCCGAAGCGATTGAGCAGATCGACCACCCATGTCGGAAGCGCGGCCAGCATCTTCTGGAAGTACTGTCCAATGTCGAGCTGACCGGACTGCATCTGTTTGTAGACTCCGGAGGCCTCCTGCGCCAGCGACGCCCCGATCAGCGACAGCGGAAGGATGACGATCACGACGAAGATCAACACCACGACGGCCGCCGCCAGGCCGTGTCGGCCGTGCATCGACCGCGCCAACCAACGGTGCAGCGGAACGAAGACGATGACGCCGATGACGCCCCACAGAACCGCGCCGTAGAACGGCAGCAGGATCCACCCGAACATCAGCGATATCGCGACGAGCAAGAGAAGCAGGGCTCGGTCTTCGAGGCTACGCATCTGGCTTTCCTAGCGGACCGGGACCATGAGTTGGACCGTTCCTTCCTCCACGGCGGACGGTTTGCCGCTTGGTCGCGAAATGGTCAACGTTCGAATTCGACTTTGGCCCCTGCCACGACGCGACATTGCCGGCGAAAACATGCTCCAGAACGCCGAATTTGTCTGCCGTTCCAGCAACAACGCCGATTTCAAGAGCCTGCTCGAAAAATAGATCGCTTCTGAAAATCCGCAAATCAGGCGTATAAGGTCCGCGTTCCGGTCCGGATGAGGGGCGTACGCGTCGTCACGAGACGTTGGACCGGCAATGCGGTGGACGCGAGGGCATCGGCGCGCATCATGTGTGCGGACGAACGATGGCCTTGCGGACGTGAAATCGCGTGGTCCTGGCCTCCCGGTGCTGAGGCTGGAGGTTGCGGAGTCCCGATGAGCTCTGCGATCGACGGGGTCAATCAAGCCGGTCCCCGGGGAGATCGCGTATAAGCGTTAAAACCTCCGCGCAGGGAATGCCGGGATGTCTCGGCTGACCTGTGGTGACTGCCGCCTGCTTTTTTTCTGCAGGCGGGCCATGGGTGCGGCCAGCGCCCGGCATTCCCTGCGCCCTCATCATTGTCGAGGGCCCGCCTGATGCATGATCCGGACGCCCTGGCGTCGCGGCGATGCTGCGGCTTGCCTGATCGGGATCCCCGCCTGCGGCCCCGCCCCCGGTTGCCAACCGCACGGCGAGCCGCAATAGTCCGCGCTTCCGAGCCGGCCCGACCGGCCCGTTGACCTGGAGGCATGATGATGACGACGAGACCGGCCGCAAAATCATCCGACAAGGATGTCTGGCGCGTCGGCGTGCTGTTCTCGCGCAGCGGCCTGATGGAGGTCACGGAGTCCGAGCACTTCTTCGGCACCGCGCTGGCGATCCAGGAGATCAACCGGGACGGCGGCGTGCTCGGCCGCGAGATCGAGGTCATCGCCTATGATCCGGGCTCGCAGCCGGAAACGTTCCGCAAGCTCGCCGACCGCCTGCTCACCGAGGACGGCGCCTCCGTCATCTTCGGCTGCTCGACCTCGGCCGAGCGCAAGGCGGTGCTGCCGGCGATCGAGCGTCGCAACGGCCTGCTCTGGTACCCCTCGCTCTACGAGGGTTTTGAATATTCGCCGAACGTGATCTACACGGGACCGGCGCCGAACCAGAACGCGTTCCAGCTCGCCGAATACATCGTGCGCAAGCACGGCCCGCGCGTCTATATGATCGGATCGGACTACATCTACCCGCGCGAATCCAACCGCATCATGCGCGACCTCGTCGAGTCCTATGCCGGCCGCGTCGTCGGCGAGCAATATGTGACGATGGAGGCTGGAGACACCGAACTCGCACGCGGGCTCGACTCCATCAGGAACGCCGCGCCCGACGTGGTGTTCTCGACCATCGTCGGCCGTACCGCGCAGCGCTTCTACCGGATGTATGCACAGGCGGGCTTCGATCCGAAGCGGCTGCCCATCGCCAGTCTCACAATGGCTGAAGGCGAGGTCCGCGCCATCGGCGCCGAATACTGCGCGGGTCACCTCACCGCGGCGAGCTATTTCGGTACGCTCGCGCGCGACAGCAACGACCGCTTCAAGGCGGCGTTCGCCGCCGCCTTCGGCCCCGACAAGCCGGTCAGCATGTGGAGCGCCTCGGCCTATGCGCAGATCAAGCTGTTCGCGCTGGCGCTGGCGCAGGCGGGCAGCCTCGACACCCAGAAGCTGGTGGAAGCTGCGCTCGGCCTCAGCCTCGATGCGCCGGAGGGACCGATCCGGATCGATCCCGACAACAACCATGTCTGGGTGACGCCGCGGATCGGGCGCGTGCGCGCCGACGGCCAGTTCGACATCGTCTGGGAGAGCAAGAGCCCGATCAAGCCCGATCCCTATCTTTCGGTGTCGCCGATCGGCGGCCGCTGGCTGAGCGAAGAGGCGCTGTCGGCATGAGGCCGGATGACCGCATGAAGCCCGGCGTGCGCCGCCTCATCGAGGAGCTGCGCGGCGCGCGCGTGCTGGTGATCCATCCACGCGACGCCGAGGGGGACGCGCTGATCGACCAGCTCAAGCGCATCGGCTGCAACGTGCGCGGCGTATGGCCGCCGCCGGCCGCGATCCCGCACGACATCGACACGGTGTTCCAGCTGATCGAGACCTCGGAGGAGATGATCTTTCCGGAAGGCACCAGCGATCATCCCCTCACCTTCATCGCCATCGTCGACTACGAGAACCCGACCATCCTGAAGCGACTGCTCGACAGCAATGCACATGGCGTCGTCAACAAGCCGATCCGCTCGTTCGGCATTTTGTCGTCGCTGGTGCTGGCGCGCTCGCTGCGCGGCTACACGCGCCGCCTCGAAGGCAAGGTACAGAAGCTCGAGGAGACCTTGAAGGCGCGGCGCGACGTCGACAAGGCGGTCAAGATCCTGATGGGGCTGAAGCAGGTCGGCGAGGTCGAGGCTTACGAGCTGATCCGCGCGCAGGCGACGCAGAAGCGCGTCGCCATGGCCGACATCGCAATCTCCATCATCAATGCACAGGAGACGCTCGGAGGACTGGGGGTGCTGGATGCGCCGGCCTCGCGCTGAGCGGGTGTTTCCGCGCTCATGCGTTGGGCAGCCGCGGCCCGAAATTTTTGCAGCCGATGGCGTTGACTTCGTATCAAGCATGGGAATTACTTGAGGCCATCGCGGACATCGGATGTCCGCCAATGGCCGGTCGGCCATTTCACATCAGGCTATGCAGCCCTCGCATTGCGCCGCAAGGCGCAGTCGGGGGCTTTTTGTTTGGCGCGCGCGGACCTCGCTAACGCAACGGAGACTCGTGCCTTGACGACGGATGACGACAGCAAAGTGCGGATCGCCTGCATCCAGATGCAGCCGATGGTCGGCGAGTTGGCAGCCAACCTCGCCCACAGCCTCGATCTGATCCAACAGGCGGTGGCGCAAGGCGCCAAGCTCGTGGTGCTCCCCGAGCTTGCCTCCTCAGGCTACGTGTTCAATTCGCGCGAAGAGGCCTTCGCCGCCTCCGAGACTATCCCTGGCGGTCCCGCCGTGACGGCCTGGAGCGAGATCGCGGCCGAGCACGGCCTGCATCTCGTGGCCGGGATCTGCGAGCGCGACGGCGCAAAGCTCTACAACAGCGCGGTGCTGATCGGGCCGAAGGGCTATATCGGCACGTTCCGCAAGGTGCATCTGTGGAACGAGGAGAACCTGTATTTCGAGCCCGGCAATCTCGGCTTCCCCGTCTACCACACCGAGATCGGCCGCATCGGCATGGCGATCTGCTACGATGGCTGGTTCCCGGAGAGCTATCGCCTCAACGCGCTGCAGGGCGCCGATATCGTCTGCGTGCCGACCAACTGGGTTCCGATCCCCGGCCAGGTGCCGGGCCGCGAGGCCATGGCCAACATTCTGGCGATGGCGGCGGCGCATTCCAACTCGATCTTCATCGCCTGCGCTGACCGCGTCGGTGTCGAGCGCGGCCAGCCGTTCGAGGGCCAGAGCCTGATCGTCAGCTACACCGGCTGGCCCGTCGCCGGCCCCGCGAGCCGCGATAAGGAGGAGATCGTGATTGCCGACGTCGCGCTCGGCGAGGCCCGCCGCGCCCGCAACTGGAACGCCTTCAACCAGGTCCTGCGCGACCGCCGCTCCGACGTCTATGACGAGATGCTCGGCAGCGAGGTCAAACGGGGTTGGTACTGACTGCTCCACGACCATTTTCAATTCGACCATTCACGGAGGACAATCGATGACGTCGCGTTTGATCACCACCTCGCTGGCGCTCGCCCTTGCGGCAACAGCCCTCTCGCCTGCTCTGGCTGCCGATCCGATCAAGATCGGCGTCCCCGTCGGCCTGTCCGGCGCCAACTCCGTCGTCGCTCCCTCGGTGGTGCAGTCGGCCGAGCTCGCAGTTGAGGAGATCAACGCCAAGGGCGGCGTGCTCGGCCGCAAGCTCGCGCTCGAGGTCGCCGATGACGCCTCGGGCGCCGCCGGCGCGCAGAAGGCATTCGACGCCCTGATCTTCCAGAAGAAGGTCAACGTGCTGATCTCGATGGAGACCAGCGCGGCCCGCAATGCCGGCCTGCCGATCGTCGCCCGCGGCAAGACGCCCTACATCTACACCTCGTTCTACGAGGGCAAGTCCTGCAGCCCCTATCTGTATGTCAACGCCTGGGTGCCGGACCAGCAGGTGCCGCCGATCGTCGACTACTTCAACAAGGAGAAGAAGGCGAAGAACTATTTCCTGATCGGCTCCGACTACGCCTTCGGCCGCGGCATGCTCGGCTTCACCAAGAGCTACATCGAGAAGACCGGCGGCAAGGTGGTCGGCGAGGAATATCTGCCGATGGATGGCTCCGACTGGACGTCGATCATCTCCAAGCTCAAGGCATCGGGTGCGGACGCGCTGATCACCTCGACCGCGGGCGGCGCGCCAAACGTGACACTGACCAAGCAGCTGCGCGCCGCCGGCGTGAATCTGCCTTACGGCAACCTCGCCGTCGACGAGGGCACCGCCAAGGGCATGGGCGCTGATGCCGCCGGCATCTTCCTCTCCGCCTCCTACGTGACCGGCATCGACACGCCCGCCAACAAGACGTTCCTGGCGGCGATGGCCAAGAAGTTCGGCGCCGAGCTCAAGACGCCGAACGATCTCTCGGTCCCGGAATATGAGGCGGTCTACGCCTACAAGGCGGCGGTCGAGAAGGCCGGCAGCACCGACCACGACAAGGTCCTGAAGGCGTTGGCCGAGGTCTCGGTCGACGGCCCGCGCGGCACGATCAAGATGGACAAGCAGCGCCATGCGCCGCTGACGATGTATCTCGGCCAGGTCCAGGCCGACGGCAGCGTGAAGGTGATCCAGAGCTTCCAGAACGTCGATCCCGGCGCGCAGTGCCCGGGCAAGTCCTGATCGCGTATGATGACGGTGAGGCGGACCGTAGTCCGCCTCGCACCTCTCGACTGGAAATGACCATGCTGACCGTCGCCCTTGATGCCGTCACGACGGCCGCCATGCTCTTCATCATCGCCGCCGGTCTCCTGATCGTGTTCGGCGTCATGAAGATCATCAATTTCGCCCATGCCGCCTTTCTGACCGTCGGCGCCTATGCCGCGCTGGTCGGCACGCAGTTGAACCTGCGCTGGTTCCTGATCCTGCCGCTTGCCTTTGCTGCCGGCGCCGTCTGCGGCGGGGTCACCGAGGTCGTGATCGTGCGGCGTCTCTACAAGCGCCCGCTCGATGCGATCCTCGCCACCTGGGGACTCGGAATCGTTCTCGGACAGCTCATTACGTTGATGTTCGGCCGCGAGGTCCAGTTCGTGCAGGCGCCAATCTCAGGCACGATCCGTCTGTTCGGGGCGGACTATTCGGCCTACCGGCTGGTGATGATCGTCGCGGCCATCATTGTCGGCCTGCTGTTCACCGCCCTGCTCAACGGGACGCGGCTCGGCCTGTCGACCAAGGCCGTGATCATGAACGAAATGCTGGCGCAGGGCCTCGGCGTCGATTCCTCGCGCGTCAGGCTCATCACCTTCGCGCTCGGCAGCGGGCTCGCTGCGCTCTCCGGCGCGCTGATCACGCCGCTGTCGAGCGTCGATCCGAACATGGGCGTGCCCTGGCTGATCGGCGCGTTCATGCTGGTCATGGTGTCCGGCGGCTCGCTGCTGGCACTGGCCGGCTCCTGCGCCGTGCTCGGGACGTTGCAAGTCTTGGTCTCCACCTTCGTCAATCCGATCCTCGGCGGCCTCACCATTGCGATCTGCGCCGCCATCGTGCTGCGGATCCGGCCGGAGGGTTTTGCCCGTGCCTGATGCGCGTCCCCTCGCCTCGCCCGAGACGCCCGCAATGACCCGTGCGATGCCGCGCATGATCGTCCCGGTGGTGCTCGTGGCCATCGCGGCCAGCGTGATCGTCGTCGCGCCGCTGCTGCTCGATACCTACCTCGTGAACATCCTGGTGCGTGCCTGCTTTGTCGCGATCGCCGCCATCACGGTCGACATCATGTGGGGCTATTGCGGCACGCTCACCTTCGGGCAATCCGCATTCTTCGGCATCGGCGCCTACGCGCTCGCCATCATGTTCACCGAGTACGGCTTCAGCACCTGGCAGGTGCTCGCGGCGATCGCCGCCGCGGTTGCCGTCGCTGCTGCGGTCGCAGCCTTCACCGGCTGGCTGTCGTTCTATCCCGGCTCCACGCCGCTCTACGCCTCGGTGATCTCTCTGGTGGTGCCGATCGTGCTGGTGCAGATCCTCTATTCCGGCGGCACCTTCACCGGCTCGTCCAGCGGCCTCGTCGGCTTCGAGAGCTTCGATCTGGAGATCGAGACCTGGCTGCGCCTCGCTGGCTTCGGATTGCTGGCGACCGCGGTGCTCGCGCTCGTCGTGATGCGCAGTGACACCGGACGCCTGCTTGCGGCGCTGCGCGACAACGACGCACGCTGCACCTATCTCGGCATCGACACCTCGCGGCTGCGTATCATCGTGCTGGTATTGTCCGCGATCGTCTCCGCGCTGGCCGGCTTCTTCTATGCCGGATTCGGCGGCGTCGCCGCGCCCGAGAACGCGAGCTTCGCTTTCGGAACCAACCTCGTGATCATGGTCGCGCTCGGCGGCCGCGGCACCGTGATCGGTCCGGTGATCGGCGCGCTTTGCATCGAGGTGGCGAGCGCCTACCTTGCCAATAGCCTCCCCTATGTGTGGGAGCTGATCGTCGGGCTTGCGCTGATCATCGTGATCCTTGTCTTCCCCGACGGCCTGCTCGGCGCTGTGATGCGCCTGGTCAAGCGCGGTGGTTCGGGACGGAGCACTGCGACGACGCTGCGCCCGGCCGCCGCCGCCACGGCGGTCAGCAATCCGGACGCCGTTGCAATCGAAGTTCGCGCGCTCGGCAAGCATTATGGCAGTCTCGCGGTGCTGGACGGCGTGCAGTTCACGGCATATCGCGGCGAATTGCTGAGCCTCGTCGGTCCTAACGGGGCCGGCAAGACCACCTTGATCCGTTGCCTCTCCGACGGCCGCGAGCGCTCGACCGGCGACGTCGCGATCGCCGGCCATGACATCGTACGGCTGCCGCCGGATCGCGTCGTCCGTTTTGGTCTCGGGCGCAAGTTCCAGACGGCTTCGGTGTTCGAGACGCTGACCGTCGCCGAGTGCCTGCGCGTCGCGCGGACACATGCTGATCCTCCTGCGCTGACGTCGCGCGCGGTGACGCTGGTGCTGCCGCCTGCCGCCATGTCGGTCGTCGAACGCTCCGGGCTCAGCGAGCGCCTCGACGAGGAGGCCCGCAATCTCAGCCATGGCCTGAAGCAGGCGCTCGAGCTCGCGATGGTGCTGTCGCTCGAGCCCGACGTGCTGCTGCTGGATGAGCCAACCGCCGGACTGACGCGCGCAGAGCGCCAGAGCTTCGCCGATATCCTCACCGCCCTCGCCCGTCGCGACCGCCTCTGCATCCTCCTGGTCGAGCACGATCTCGATTTCGTCCGCGAGATCTCCTCGCGCATCATCGTACTGCACCAGGGCCGGCTCGCGCTCGACGGCTCGGTCGACGAGGTCGTGAACAGCGAGCTGGTACGCGAGATATATACCGGCCAGCACGCGCCGCATGCGGAGGCCACGGCATGAGCGCGACGCTGGAAGTCACCGAGCTGGCGAGCGGCTATGGCTCGTCGGAGGTCATCAGCAATGTCGGCTTTGCGCTGGCAAAGGCCGAGACGCTTGCCATCGTCGGCAAGAACGGCATGGGCAAGACCTCGCTGCTCAAGGCCATCGTCGGCTTCCTGCCGGCCTGGCGCGGCCGAGTGAAACTTGCAGGCAAGGACGTGACGCGGGTGGCGCCGCATCTGAAGCGGAAGATGGGGCTGGTCTATGTTCCCCAGGAACATGCGCTGTTCCAGGACCTGTCGGTGCGCGACAATCTCAGACTTGGGGTGCTCACGGACGATGACATGACCGCGCGTTTCGAGCAGGTCGGCGGCTGGTTTCCGGTGCTGACCAAGCGGCTGAGCCAGCGGGCCGGCACGCTGTCCGGCGGCGAGCAGAAGATGCTGATCGTGGCGCGCGCGCTGATGGCGAAGCCCGACGTGCTGCTGCTCGACGAGGTCACGGAAGGTCTGCAGCCGTCCGTCGTCGATCGGCTGTCCGAGGTGCTGGTGCGGGTCCGGCGCGAGATCGGCACCTCGATGATCGTGGTCGAGCAGCATCTGCCGTTCGCGCTTTCGATCAGCGACAGATACCTCGTGTTCAAGCGCGGCGAGATCGTCGATGCCGCCGCGGTCGATCGTGACTCCGCCGCGCGCATCGACGAGCACATGCGCATCTAGCGGACCCGTCGCCGCGAGAACAGCGAGATCAGGACCGGCAGCGTGATGAGGATGACCACCGGCGCCAGCATCATGCCGGTGACCACGACGATCGCAAGCGGCTTCTGCACCTGCGAGCCGATGCCGGTCGACACCGCGGCCGGCATCAGGCCGATGCCGGCGACAACGCAGGTCATCAGCACCGGACGAAGCTGCAATTCGCCGGTGCGGATGACCGCCTCGATGCGGTCGACGCCCTCGTCGATCAGCTGGTTGAACTGCGACAGGATGATGATGCCGTCCATCACGGCGATGCCGAACAATGCGATGAAGCCGATCGCGGCCGACACGCTGAACGGAATGCCCGACAATACGAGGCCGACGACGCCGCCGAAGATCGCCATCGGGATCACGCTCATCGCCAGCAGCGTGTCGACCATCGAGCCGAAATTGAACCACAAGAGCACGCCGATCAGAGCGAGGCTGATCGGCACCACGATCGACAACCGTTTGATCGCATCCTGCAGATTGCCGAACTCGCCGACCCACTCGACGCGTGAGCCCGGCGGCAACTGCACCTGCTCGGCGACCTTCTGCTGCGCCTCCTGGATCGCACTGCCGAGATCGCGCTCGCGGACCGAGAACTTGATCGGCAGATAGCGCTCCTGCTGCTCGCGATAGATATAGGCCGCGCCCGAGACCAGCTTGATGGTCGCGACCTCGCTCAGCGGAATCTGGGTGATGCCGTTCGGCCCCTGCGCGCCGATGCGCAAATTCTCGATCGCCTCCGCACTCTTGCGATATTCCGGCGCCAGACGGACGATGATCGGGAAATGCCGGTCGCTGCCCGGCTCGTAGAGATCTCCCGCAGTGTCACCGCCGATCGCGACCTTGATGGTGGCGTTGATGTCGCCGGGCGCCAGCCCATAGCGTGCAGCCTTGGCGCGGTCGATGTCGATCTGGACCGTCGGCTGTCCGAGCGAGGTGAACACCGCAAGGTCGGTGACGCCCTGCACGGTGGACAGGACCTGCTTGATCTTGTTGGCGGTGTCCGTCAGCGCCTGCAGATCATTGCCGTAGAGCTTGATCGAGTTCTCGCCCTTCACGCCGGACACGGCTTCCGAAACGTTGTCCTGCAGATATTGCGAAAAGTTGAACTCGACACCGGGAAAGCGGTCGTCGAGCTGCTTCAGCAGCTCCGCAGTGAGCTGGTCCTTGTCCTTGGTGCCGGGCCAGTCCTTGACCGGCTTCAGCGGCGCGAAGAACTCGGCATTGAAGAAGCCCGCGGCATCGGTGCCGTCGTCGGGACGGCCGTGCTGCGAGACCACCGCATCGACCTCGGGCCGCGCGCGGATGATCTTGCGCATCTCGTTGACGTAGGCGTTGCCTTCCTGCAGCGAGATCGTCGGCGGCAGGGTCGCACGGATCCAGAGATTGCCCTCCTCCAGCTTGGGCAGGAATTCCAAGCCCAGCAGTCGGCCAACCACCACCGTCAGCAATACGAGGCCGATCGCGCCGGTCATCACCAGGTTGCGATTGCCGACAGCCCAGCGCAGCACCGGCGAATAGATCGCGTGCAGCAGTCGCATCAGGCGCGTCTCGGTCTCCTCGACATGCGCCGGAAGGATGATCGCACTGAGCGCGGGCGTGACCGTGAAGGTCGCGAGCAGACCGCCGGCGAGCGCATAGGCGTAGGTGCGCGCCATCGGCCCGAAGATGTTGCCCTCGACGCCGCTGAGCGTGAACAGCGGCAGAAACGCGGCGATGATGATGGCTGCGGCAAAGAAGATCGAGCGCGACACGTCCGCCGCGGCTGACAGGATCGCGTGGCTCTTCATGCCCATCATCGTTTCCGGTGAGATGTGGCTCTCCTCGGCTGCCGATAGCGGCGTGGTCTGCGTCAGCCGGCGGAAGATCGCCTCGACCATGATCACGGTGGCATCGACGATCAGGCCGAAATCGATTGCACCGACCGACAGCAGGTTGGCGGACTCGCCGCGCAGCACCAGGATGATGACGGCAAAGAACAGCGCGAACGGAATGGTGGCGCCGACGATCAGCGCGCTGCGCAGATTGCCCAGGAAAATCCACTGCAGCAGCACGATCAGGCCGATGCCGACCACCATGTTGTGCAGCACGGTGTGGGTCGTGGTGTCGATCAGGTCCTTGCGGTCGTAGATGCGCTCGATACGCACGCCCGGCGGCAGGATCGTCGAATTGTTGATCTGATCGACCAGTTGCTCGACGCGGGCGATCGTCGGCGAGCTCTGCTCGCCGCGCCGCATCAGCACGATGCCCTGGACGATGTCGTCATTGTTGTTCAGGCCGGCGATGCCGAGCCGCGGCTTCTCCGCCACCGTGACGTTGGCGACGTCCTTCACCAGCACCGGGTTGCCGCCGCTCTGCGACACCATGGTGTTGGCGAGGTCGTCCATCGAGCGGATCAGGCCGACACCGCGCACGACCGCCGACTGCGTGCCGATCTCGACCGTGTTGCCGCCGACGTTGATGTTGGAGTTGCCGACCGCCTGCAAGAGCTGCGGCAGGGTCAGGCCGTTCGCGACGAGCTTGTTGAAGTCGACCTGGATCTCATAGGTCTTGGTCTTGCCGCCCCAGCCGGTGACGTCGATGACGCCAGGCACCGCGCGGAAGCGGCGCTGTAGCACCCAGTCCTGCAAGGTCTTGAGGTCGAGCACGCTGTAGCCCGGCGGACCGCGCAAGCGATAGCGATAGATTTCGCCGACCGCGCTGAGCGGTGAGATCTGCGGCGTGACGTTGCCCGGCAGCGGCGACAGTTGCGACAGGCGATTCAGCACCTGCTGCAAGGCTTCATCGTAGGTGTAGTCGAACGAGAACTGCAGCTTGACGTCGGACAGGCCATACAGCGAGATCGTGCGGATGTTGCGCAGGTTCTTGATGCCCGCGACCTGGGTCTCGATCGGGATCGTGATGTAGCGCTCGATCTCCTCGGCCGAGAGGCCTGGGCTCTGCGTCACGATGTCGACCATCGGCGGGGTCGGATCTGGATAGGCCTCGATGTTGAGCTGGCGGAATGCGATCAGACCTCCGATCAGGACGGCGACGAACATTCCGACCATCAGGAAGCGCCGCTGAACGGCGATGGCGACGAGACGGTCCATTCAGATCGGCACTTTCAGGAAGACAGGCAGGAGAAGCGCATGTCAGCTGCCCGAGGCTGCGCGATCGATGAACAGGCTGCCCTTGGTGACGATCTGCTCGCCGGCGCTCAGATTGCTTTCGACCGCGACCTGATCGCCATTGATCAAACCGGTCTTGATCTTGCGCAGCTCGATCGACTTGTCGGGGCGGGCGACCCAGACGCGGACTTGGTTGCCTTCGTAGATCAGCGCCTGCCGCGGCACCGCGACCGCGGGCTGTTCGCCTGGCGAATAGATCGTCACGTTGGCGAACATCTCCGGCTTCAGCAGGCCATCCTTGTTGTCGATGGTGGCGCGGACCAGGAGCCGCCGTGTCGCCGGGTCGATCGATGCGGCGACGTAGTTGATGCTGGCCTTGAGCGGCCGGCCGGGCAGCGCCAGCACGTTGACGAGAATCTCCTCGCCGACGTTCACCAGCGCCGCATCGCTCTCGCGGACGAAGGCCGTCAGCCAGACGGTGGAGAGATCACCGATCACGAATACCGGGTCGCTCGCACCGGAATTGACATATTGTCCAGGGCCGACCTTGCGCTGCACGACCGTGCCGGCGATCGGCGAGTAGATGGTGATCTCGCGATCGATCACGCCCTTGCTCTGGAAATCGGTGATCGCGGCCTCGGTGAAGCCGAGGATGCGCAGCTTGTTGCGCGCGGCCTCCAGCGCCGTTTGTGACGACCGCATGTCATTCTGAGCCTGAACGGAGGTCGCCTCCGCCTGCTGGAAATCCTTCAGCGGGATCGCCCGGCCTTCGAACAGGTCCTTGGCGCGCTTGTACTGGATGTCGGCGAGGTCGAGGGCAGACTTCGCCTTGTTCATCGCGGTGATGGCGGCGATGAAATCGTTCTGCGCCTGCACGGTGTCGGCGGCCTCGATCACGAACAGCGGCTGGCCCTGGCGCACGGTTTCGCCGGGACGGGCGAGCAGCTTGGTGACACGGCCGGCATAGGGCGAGAAAACCGGTGTCGAACGATCCTCGTCGACGGCAACCTTGCCCTCGGTAATATGCTCGGCACGAAATATCTTCTCGCACACCGGCTCGATCGTCAGCGTCGACCATTCCGCCGCCGATGGCGTGAAGCTGGTGCCGTTGCGTTTGGACTGGCTGGAGAGCTCGATATTGTCCTTCGCAGCCGTTCCCGACCGGAACTGCATGTAGCCATAGCCGCCCGCGCCGGCCATCGCCAGGGCAGCAAGGCCGATCAGCAGCCGCTTGGTGCTGAGCATCTGCGGAGATGGGTTCATGTCAGACGCCATGGCTGGTCAGATCGGCTCGCTTTATCGGTCGACGATTCCGGCTCTGGCGGTCTCATCGTTGCGCTAATAGTGCGGAACTGGAGCTTTAAACAACCTAAAAATCGCCCAACCCGCCTCTGTTTTGCTTTAAAAATTTGAAAGTTGAACGACAGCCGTTCAGCCTGCATTCAGCTGGTTCCGGGCAATCGCGGTTTCACCGCGACGCACCATGGACGCATCGAGCGCGCGGCGGATCGCCGTGACGGTGTTGCTAGTCTGTAGGCCAACCTCCGCGGGTACGCACCTACTCCAGCCTGACGCCCATGCTCCGGATTTGCGTTCCAGCTCGGACGGGCTCGCAACGTCGCGCGTGTCCGCAAAAATCGAGTCATGGTTTTCAAGGCCCTGCGATGGGTGACGGTCCATCGTGCGATCATCCGTTGCAGCTTCGATCCGTTGACTGTGACACGCACATGAATACGTCGTCTCGCGGCGCGAATGCGCCCGAGTCTTGCCGATCGTTTCACCCTCTCGTGAAGAGGGCGCAGGGAAGGCCAGGCGCCGGCTGACGCCTGCGGCCCGCCTGCGAGAAAAAATGCAGGCGGCAGGTACCACAGGTGCAGCCGAGAACGCCCGGCCTTCCCTGCGCGATGGTTTTCACGTTTACTGCGTACTCTCCCCGGTGTCCGGCTTTTAGCCACCGTCGCCGGCGGGATCATCACCCGCGGACTTGGCGCCAGCATCGGGGCGCCAGGACCATACGCCTTCACGTCCGCAAGCCTGCCGTTCGTCCGCGTGCACAACGCACGCTGCGGCACAAACACAGCCATCGCTCCCCGCCCCGCGTGTCGTGACGATCGCGCGCAACTCCCCTTCTTCGATGGAGCGGGATGGCCGCAATGAAACACATTTTCTGAAAAAAAGAAAGAAAAATCTTTGATGGTCGCGCAACGAGGCCACCACCATCTCGAACATGGACCCCAACATGTTCGACAGGTGCAGCTCATGCGGCTGGCCTCAAGGCCGCGTGCTCAAAGGTGAGATTCGTCCCTGGTTGAGCAGAAGACGAACTGGCGGGCAGGATGGCTTTGGCACCGTCACGACCTCTTGGATGCCTGACCGCCACTCATCAAGAACGATCACGTGCAATTTGCCCTCCACACATGCCGAAGCTCCCAGGGCCTTGATCAGCTGCGGGAGGTCTTCCGGGTGGACGTTCGCGTCCAGCTCGACCGGTACCGGCATTGCACGCAATACATCCTTGGGCGGATTAGCAGCCCAAGCAAACACGACGACAGCGACCGCAATCAGTGGCGTCATCACGTAGGTCATCCGCACCAGTCTGTCGAACAGGAGCCGCCTGAGCTCGGAGTTGGCGGTCAGGCTGATCAAGCGTCGGGATTCTTTCAGCGCACGCCAATCGTTTGGAGAGAGTGCGGAACCGTCGCGGTTGCGGGGCGCGCGCAAATATTCGCACAATTCCTCCAGGCTGTTTACCGACAAACCTTTCAGAAAAGGTCTGGCCCTGAGTTCGATCCTCTCCTTCCAGCTGCTCGGTATGCCCCTGCTGTCGGCGAAGTCCTGCAGCGTGAGACTCGGCGGCGCGATGACCTTGATGGCAAAACCGAACAGGACCCCAAGCCCGATGAAGCCGACCGCGATGGCGGAAACGGCAATCACCAGCCGTACCCCGAAACCGAAAGCCCCCAAGGAAGAGAGCGACGTTCCGACCACGACACCAGCTGCCGCGACGGCGATCCCGCTCACGATCCACTTCGCTGTTTCCCGCAATGAGACGCCCGCTGCATCGACCTGCTTTTCCTGGGCGTCCGCGAGTTCGGCGATGGCCTCGAAACCGATCGGATCCTCCTGCGCTGGCGGCCGACTCGTCATGTGCAGCCCTCAGGTTCAGACGATGTGGATATGGGCGTCGACACCGTGACCGCGGAGAGCGGTCTCGGCATCAGCTTTCAGTGCTGCGTCCTTGTGATCCTTGGCTCCAACCGTAAGCACGAAGTGTGGGGCTGCTTCGCCGAAGCTCTTCATAGTCCGGGACAGCTCGGCAATCTTCGGGACGTGGGCGTGCAGCGTCCCGATGTTATCGAAACTCTTGAAGACTCTCGTCTGAATATCCGGCGACAGGATCTGTTGGAGCATTTCGTCGGTCAGGCGACGCGGGATATAGGATGGCGCAGCAAGTGCGTCGGAGCTCATTGCACCCGAGAATACGAAGGGGGCAATACCGATGCCGGAAGCGGCTGCGACAACGCAGCGATTCGCAAGATCGAGCTTGTATGTCCCACCCTTCGGGACCGTGAACTGATCGTGTTCATCTAATTTGTACCGCTCGTGGGCGGCTGGGTCAGGTACCGGCGACGCGGATCGTTTGGGGGTCTCGGTCATGGTGGGTTGCCTTCTTGCCGGAATGTTCTGGAACGAACTCTCCAACAACTTAAAGTTTTGTTTATTGATTTGTATCAACCGACGAACTGAGATGAGCGCGCGCAGCGCGCCTCGCGAAGAACCGTGGAGCTCTCCGGGAAATTGATAGGCTTGAAGTCGGATGAGATCGTTGTTGCGAATCGCAATGCTTCAGCCGGTTCGACGGACCAATCCAACGACGCTGTCCTCGGAACAGGGCAGCAGCACCGGTGTCACGTGGCCATGGCGGCTGTATTGCATAGCAATGACCTCAATGAAAATCGCGCGAGCGCGGCAGGATGCGGACGTTGCGGGGGTGGCTGACGCGCTGGGAGGGAGTGTCGAGGTGATCGCGGCGGTCGTCGTTGAGCGGCTCGGCGGGCATCGGGCCGTGCGGCACGGCACCGAGACGATCGTTCGACAACAAGGCGAGATCGGCGCTGCGGTCGACCAGGCGCTCGGCGACGAGATGCACGACCTTCTCGGGGCTGCTCTGGATGCGGCCTTCGACCAGCACGAGGCGCGCGCCCATCACCTCCTTGCGGAAGGTCTCCATCACCTTCGGCCACACCACGATGTTGGCGATGCCGGTCTCGTCCTCCAGGGTCATGAACACGACGCCCTTGGCGCTGCCCGGCCGCTGTCGCACCAGCACCACGCCGGCGCAACGGACGCGGCGGCGGTCGTTGGCGTGGTTGACGTCGCGGCAGGCCAGCACGCGCTCGGCGGCGAAGCGCTGGCGCAGGAACTCCATCGGGTGGCCCTTCAACGACAGGCGGATGGTTTGATAGTCCGCGACCACGTGCTCGGGCAGCGGCATCTCCGGCAGCGGCTTGGCGCCCTCGTCCGGCTGCTCGCGGGCGATCGCGGCCTCGAACAGCGGCAGCGGCACATCGTCGGGCAGCCGGCGCACGGCCCAGAGCGCGGCACGACGGTCGAGCCCCAGCGAGCGGAACGCATCGGCATCGGCCAGCAGCAGCAGCGCGCGCTTGGGCAGAGCGGTGTCGCGGGCGAAGTCTTCCAGCGAGGTGAAGGGCCCGCGGGCGCGCGCCTTGATGATGCGGTCGGCCCAGTCGTCGTCCTGGAGAAAGATGCCGGCCTGTCCCTCGCTGTCATTCCTGGGCAACGCGACAGCGTCGAGCGCTCGAAACGTATCAACGGCTTGTGAGTAAAGAACGCCTCCTTCCGCAGCGTCATTCCGGGGCGCCCGGAGGGCGAACCCGGAATCTCGAGATTCCGGGTTCGATGCCCCGGTCAAAACAGCTTCGCTGTTTTGACTCGTCGCATCGCCCCGGAATGACGGTGGGGAGAGAGCTTGCGCATCATCCTGCAATGACAATGCGGAAGCGACTTGTGCCTCGCTCCGCATCGCCTCCGACAATCGCTTGATCCGCTCCTCGTCGCGGTCGATCCAGCGGAAACCGTCGATCTGGCGGAAGCCAAGGCGGACGGCGCAGTATTTGCTACCCATTTCCTCCAGCGTGTTGTCGGCGAAGCTGTGGGACACGTCGATGTTCCGGATCTCGACGCCATTCTTGCGGGCGTCGCCGACGATCTGCGCCGGCGCGTAGAAGCCCATCGGCTGCGAGTTGAGCAATGCGCAGCAGAACGCGTCGGGATGGAAGCATTTCAGCCAGGACGAGACATAGACGAGCTGGGCGAAGCTCGCGGCATGGCTTTCCGGAAAGCCGTAGGAGCCAAAACCCTTGATCTGGTCGAAGCAGCTCTTGGCAAAGGCCGGATCGTAGCCGCGCGCGATCATGTTGCCGACCATCTTCTCCTCGTAGGAGCCGATGGTGCCGACGTTGCGGAACGTCGCCATCGCGCGGCGCAGGCCGTTGGCTTCCTCCGACGAGAACTTTGCGGCCTCGATCGCGATCCGCATCGCCTGCTCCTGGAACAGCGGCACGCCGAGCGTCTTGTGCAGCACCTTGTAAAGCTCGTCTTTCGGGCCGTTTGCCGGCGACGGATAGCTGACCTTTTCGAGACCGTTCCGGCGCCGCAGATACGGATGGACCATGTCGCCCTGGATTGGTCCGGGCCGGACGATCGCGACCTCGATGACGAGGTCGTAGAAGGTGCGCGGCTTCAGCCGCGGCAGCATGTTCATCTGCGCCCGGCTCTCGACCTGGAACACGCCGAGCGACTCGCCCCGCTGCAGCATTTGGTAGACTTCGTTGTCGTCCTCCGACCGGATATCGGAAAGCACGTATCGCTGGCCCTTGTGATCGGCGATCAGGTCGAAGCATTTGCGGATGCAGGTCAGCATGCCCAGCGCCAGCACGTCGACCTTCATCATGGACAACGCGTCGACGTCGTCCTTGTCCCATTCGATGAAGGTGCGATCGTCCATCGCGGCATTGCCGATCGGCACGTAGCTGTCGAGCCGGTCCTGGGTCAGCACGTAGCCGCCGACATGCTGTGACAGGTGCCGCGGAAAGGTGATCAGCTCCGATGCCAGCTCCACGGCGCGGCGGATCATCGGATTGGTTGGATCGAGCCCGGCCTGGCGCACCTGCATGTCGGAGAGGCCGTCGCCCCAGCTGCCCCACACGGTGTCGGCGAGCACCGACGTGACGTCCTCGGTCAGGCCCAGCGCCTTGCCGACGTCGCGGATGGCGCTGCGCGGGCGATAATGGATGACGGTGGCGATGATCGCCGCGCGGTGCCGGCCGTAGCGGCGATAGACATATTGCATCACCTCCTCGCGTCGCGAATGCTCGAAATCGACGTCGATGTCGGGCGGCTCCAGCCGCTCCTTGGAGATGAAGCGCTCGAACAGCAGATCGATCTTGGTCGGATCGACCGAGGTGATGCCGAGCACGTAGCACACGGCCGAGTTCGCCGCTGAGCCGCGGCCCTGACACAGGATGCCCTGGCTGCGGGCGTAGCGGACGATGTCGTGAACCGTGAGGAAATAATGCGCGTAGTTGAGCTCGGCGATCAGCGCCAGCTCCTTGTCGAGGACTGCGCGCAGGCGGTCGTCGAGATCATCACCGAAATAGGTTTTGGCGCCGGCCCAAGTCAGGTCCTGCAGATGCCCCTGCGCGGTCTTGCCCGGCGGCACCGGCTCGTCGGGGTACTGGTATTTGAGCTGGTCGAGCGAGAAGACGATGCGGTCGGTGAAGCGGATGGTCTCGGCAATCGCACCGGGATGATCGCGGAACAGCCGCGCCATCTCGTGTCCCGGCTTGAGGTGGCGCTCGGCATTGACTTGGAGCCTTCGGCCGATGGCCTCGATCGAGGCTTTCTCGCGGATGCAGGTCAGCACGTCCTGCAGCATCCGCTGCTGGGGATGATGATACAGCACGTCATTGGTGGCGATCAGCGGCACCTTGACCGATGCGGCGAGACGCGCCAGCCGCGCCAGCCGGCGGCGGTCGTCGCCACGATAGAGCAGGCTGCCGGCGAGCCACACGCCTTCGGCGCGGCTGTCCTTCAGCCGCGTCAGGACTTCGCTGATGACAGCCTCGTCGAAGCGATGCGGCGGCATCAGCACCAGGAGCTGCCCCTCGATGAAATCAAACAGATCCTCGAAGGTCAGGCGGCAGTCGCCCTTGGCGACCTTGTCGAGATCGCTGCCGCGCTTGCCGCGGGTGAGCAGCTGGCACAGCCGGCCGTAAGCCGCACGGTCGCGCGGATAGACGAGGATATCCGGCGTGCCGCAGGTGAAGACGAGACGTGCACCGTACAGGAGCTTCGGCTTGTCCTTCAGCCGGTCATTGCCGAGCTCGCTATAGGCGCGCACGATGCCGGCCAACGTGTTGTGATCGGCGATGCCGATGGCTTCGAGGCCGTACGCGGCGGCCTGGTGCACGTAGTCCTGCGGATGCGAGCCACCCTGCAGGAAGGAGAAATTGGTGGTGATGCCGATCTCGGCATAGGGGACGGGGATCATGGCGCGACCGCGCAGGCTGTTTCCGTGACAGCGCGTTGCCCGCCTCCTGCAGGTGATTTGCCCCAACGCACCGGCTTGCACAGCTGCCCACCCTCCCCTGGAGGGGGAGGGTCGACGCGCGCAGAGCGCGCGGCGGGGTGGGGTGAGCCCAGCAATCGGTTGTCATTGCGCCAGCTCTTCTCAGCTGCCGGTAAGTTGGCCTCGAGGACAACGGGCAGCGCAAACGCTGATGGTCTGTCACCCCACCCCGGTTCGCATGCGCGCATGCGAGCCGACCCTCCCCCTCCAGGGGAGGGTGAGCAGCGGGGTCGGCGCGGGATGTGTGCCATCTCCCCCACCCTCATGCGAACAGACCGTGCATGTACCAGGCGGGCTGTACGGGCAGGCCCTCCTGCTGATCGAGCTCGCGGTCATACAACCCGTCGCGGTAGAGCCAGAAGCGCAGGCCGTGCTCGTCCTCGACGCGGAAATAGTCGCGCGTCAGCCCCTGCCCGTCCGGCCGCCACCATTCCATGGCGATGCGCTCCGGGCCTTCGGCGCGCACCACCGCATGCGCGGCACGGCGCCAGACGAAGCGCGCGGGCGGGCCGTCCGGCACGCCCGCGATCACCTGGATCACTTCGGGGCGCGCGAACAGCCGCAGAGGCCGCAGCGGCGGCTCGCCCTCGCTGCGCTCCGGCCAATCGGCCGCCGTGGCGGCCGCAAGATTCTGCTGCGCCTGTAAGGGCAACGCCGCACGTTCCGGGATGTGGGTGTCGACCGGCAGATGCACGACCACACGCTTGCCGCCGATGCGCGCGGCGATGCGGTCGATCAGCGCCGACAGCTCGTCATTGTCGTGGACATGGGCGTCGAGATCGCGCTGCTGCTGCACCACGATCTCGCTGCGGCTCGCCGACAGCCGGATCATGTCGAAGCCGAAGCCGGGATCGAGCGGATCATTCAGGGCGTCGAGCCGCTCGCGGAACAGACGGTCGATGATTGCGGCCTCGGTGACCGGCTGGCCGGTGTCGACCGCGATGACGCGCACCAGGCCGTCGGTGCGGAAGAAGCAGGCCTCGAGCCGCCGCGCGCCCTTGCCCTGCTGTGCCATCGCCGCCACCAGCATCGCGGCGAGACTGGAAAGACTGGCCGCGATCACCGTGTCGGTCGCGACCGGCTCGGCGAAGCGCTTGTCGACGATGTAGTCCGGCGGGACTTTGCGCGGGCTGATCGGCGCATCGGCCTCGCCCAGCGCCTGGGCCAGCACGCGGGTGAAGGCGACACCGAACCGCGCCGTGATCTCGTTGCGGCCGCGCGACGCGACGTCGCCGATCGTCTTCAAGCCGGCGCGGCGCAGGCCGAGCGTGATCGCTTCGCTGCCGCCAAGGGCTGCCACCAGCAGCGGCGCCACCGCGGCCGCCTCCTCGCCGTCAGGCACGATGCGGCCATGCACCTGCCGGTTCAGCGTGCGCGCACACACGGCGTTGGAGGCGATCGCTGCCGACACGGTGAGACCGTGCGCGGTCAGCGCATCGCAGAGCGACCGCATCAGTTTGGCTTCGCCGCCGAACAGATGCACGCAGCCGGTGATGTCGAGCGAAAGCCCATGCGGCGGATCCAGCGCGACCAGCGGCGTGAAGCGGTCGCACCAGTCGGCGATGCCTTCGAGCATCTTGGCGTCAGCCGCGAGGTCGGCCTCGTGGACGACGAGGTCGGGACAGACCGCGCGGGCGTTCGCCAGCGGCTGGCCGAGGCTGACGCCATGGCACGCCGCCGCCTCGTCCAGCGCATGGATCAAGAGCGCATTGGCGTCCTTGATGACGACGACCTGCGGCAGGTCGTCACGCCGATCGGCGGAGCAGTTTCGCTTGATCCGATCGATGGGCAGGCGCGGCAGCCACAGGCTGAGGATCCGCCGCCGGTTCGCTGAAACGGCACGCATCGGGGCTCCACTCCATGATCCATCGTCCGGTCTGGCCGTGACGGTTGCGAATGAGCTCGGCGTCGAGACGCGGCGCGCCCCAGGCCATCCAGGGCGCCGAGGGCAGCGACCGCGCGGTGCGGACGATCCAGCGCGTCTCGGCGGTCGAAGGTTCGGGTGTGGCTGCAATGCGCAACACGAGCGCGGTCACGCCGGACTCCTGCGCGGCCAGGGTCAGCTTGCGGCTGGCGACGAGATCGAGCTTTTGCGTCTCGCCCCACACCTCCAGCATCACCCCGCCCAGCGCATCGCAGGCGAGCGCGTCGGCCGCGGTGCGCAAGCCGTGATCGAGATCGGGCGCCCGCACGATCACGATGCGGCGCGGGTCGAGGCCAAGCTCGGCGAGCCCGCTCATCGACAGCGCGCCCATCTCGCGCTCGGCGAAATCCTGCCGGATCCAGATCAGCGGGCGGCGCGCCGCGACGCGCGCGGCGAGCCCGCACAGGAAGCCGGTCGCGGCCGTCGCCTGACGGCCGGTCTCGGCGAACACCTCATGCAGCGCGCCGGTGGCCAGCCCGCCCTGCAGCACGGCGTCGGCCTCGTCATGGCCGAGCGCGACCCGGCGCAGGTCATGTGCGCCATCTCCCGCCTCGAGACGGGCAATGCGGCCGCGCAGACGCGCGAGCGTATCCATGCGTGCGCCGGTCATCCGTCGCCGCTCCTCTTCCATCCATCGTGCGGGCGCTGCCGTTGTTGCAGTTGAACCCACGACGGCCCTCTTTGTTCATGATACGTTCTAATATAAAGCTAACGCCTTCGAGAGAGTCAATCGGGATTGCCCCGGATGTGATTCAGCGAATGGAATCAAAAGGATTCAAAGGTATGGAGCTGCTCCGCAAGCTGGAGATCCTGGCCGATGCCGCCAAGTACGACGCCTCCTGCGCCTCCAGCGGTACCGAGATGCGGGATTCCCGCGACGGCAAGGGTCTCGGCTCGACCGCGCCGGGCATGGGCATCTGCCATTCCTATGCGCCGGACGGCCGCTGCATCTCGCTGCTCAAGGTTCTGCTGACAAACGCCTGCAACTACGACTGCCTGTATTGCGTCAACCGCGCCTCCTCCAACGTGCCGCGCGCGCGCTTCACGGTCGACGAGGTGGTGAAGCTCACCATCGATTTCTATCGCCGCAACTACATCGAGGGTCTGTTCCTGTCGTCCGGCATCATCCGCAGCCCGGACTACACCATGGAGCAGGTCGTCTCGGTCGCGCGCAAATTGCGCGAGGAGCATCGCTTCCGCGGCTACATTCATCTGAAGACGATTCCGGAGGCTGACGAGGCGCTGATCGCCGAGGCCGGCCGCTATGCCGACCGGCTCAGCATCAACATCGAGACGCCGCTGGAGGCGAGCCTCACCAGGCTGGCGCCGGAGAAGGACCAGCGCGCCATCCGCCGCACCATGGGCCGTCTCCGGCTCAAGCTCGACGAGACGGTGGAAGCCAAGAAGACGGTGCGGAAGGCGCGGCCGCCGCGCTTTGCCCCTGCAGGCCAGAGTACGCAGATGATCGTCGGCGCCGACGACGCCAATGACCGCGTCATCCTGTCGACCTCGGCCAATCTCTACGGCGCCTACAAGCTCAAGCGCGTCTATTACTCCGCCTTCAGCCCGATCCCCGATGCCAGCCGCGCGCTGCCGCTGCAGGCGCCGCCCTTGGTGCGCGAGCACCGGCTGTACCAGGCCGACTGGCTGATGCGCTTCTACGGCTTCGACGCCGATGAAATCGTCGAGGAGAGCGAGGGCATGCTGCCGCTCGACATCGACCCCAAGCTCGCCTGGGCGCTGCGCCACCGCGACCGCTTTCCGCTCGACATCAACACAGCAAGCCGCGAGGAGCTGTTGCGCGTGCCCGGCTTCGGCACCCGCACGGTGGAGCGCATCCTCGCGACCCGCCGCACCACCACGATCCGCTTTGCGGATCTGGCCCAGCTCAACGTCATCAGGAACAAGGCGCTGCCGTTCATCGTTCTCTCCGACCACCGGCCACAGCCGTCCCTGCTCGACGGCGCCGCGCTGGCGGCCCGGCTGCGGCCGAAACCGCAGCAGCTGGGATTTGGATTCTAACGGAAGCCGTCATCGCGAGCGCAGCGAAGCGATCCAGGGCCGCACGAGAAGTCTGGATTGCGTCGCTTCGCTCGCAATGACGTGAGGAGAGAAATGCACGTCGTAACCCTCGACAACGACACTGATTTCGACGGCTGGCGCCGGGCAGCGCGGGCGCTGGCGATGAACGACGTCAAGCCGGCCGAGGTGAGCTGGCGCGTCAAGGGCGCGGCGGCCGATCTGTTCGACGATGAAGCCGAGACGACGCTGCCGGAGGTGCCGGAGGGCGCGTTCTCAGTGCCGGCGAGCTTCATGGAGCTCGCGGAGAGCGCGATCCTGCACAGTGACCCCAACCGCTTCACCCTGCTCTATCGGCTGCTGTGGCGTCTCAGGACCAATCACGACCTGATGGAGATCGCGACCGATCCTGATGTCGCGCAGGCCAACGCGCTGGCGCGAGCGGTGCGCCGCGACGTCCACAAGATGCACGCCTTCGTCCGCTTCCGCGAGGTCGGCCGCGAGCGCGAGACGCGCTACGTCGCCTGGTTCGAGCCGGAGCACCACATCGTCGAACGCGCCGCGCCGTTCTTCGCCCGCCGCTTCGCCGACATGCCGTGGTCGATCCTGACGCCCGAACTCTGTGCGCATTGGGACGGCAGCCGCGTCAGCTTCACGCCCGGTGTGAGCAAGGCTGACGCGCCGTCGGAGGACCGGCTCGAAGAGCTGTGGCTGCGCTATTACGCCAGCATTTTCAATCCGGCACGGCTGAAAGTGAAGGCGATGGAAAAGGAGATGCCGAGGAAATATTGGCAGAACCTGCCCGAGGCGAAGCTGATCCAGCCGCTGATCGCGGCCGCCTCCCGGCGCACCACGGAGATGATCGCCGAGCCCGGCACCTCACCGCACAAGCCGCAGAAACGCGTCGAGGAGAGCGAGATGACCCGCAAGCCAACCACACGCGCGCATGCTGCTGAGACCTCACGTGATGTCGAGGCCACCGATCTCGAGACCTTGCGTGAAGAAGCCGCCGGCTGCCGCGCCTGCCCGCTGTGGAAGGACGCCACGCAGACCGTGTTCGGCGAAGGCCCCGCACATGCGCCGCTGATGCTGGTCGGCGAGCAGCCCGGCGACAAGGAGGACCTCACCGGCCATCCCTTCGTCGGTCCCGCCGGCCAGATGCTCGACCGCGCGCTGGCCGAGGCCGGCATCGACCGCAGCAAGGTCTACGTCACCAATGCGGTGAAGCACTTCAAGTTCGTGCCCCGCGGCAAGATCCGGCTGCACCAGAAGCCGAACACGCCGGAGATCAAGGCCTGCCGGCAATGGTACGAGCGCGAGCTCGCCACCGTGCGTCCGGCCCTGGTCGTGGCGCTGGGCGCCACCGCGGCGCAGTCCGTGCTCGGCAAGATCACGCCGGTCAACAAGAGCCGCGGCCATGTCGTCGACCTGCCCGACGGCCGCAGGGCCATGGTAACGGTGCATCCGTCCTACCTGCTGCGGCTGCCGGATGCCGACGCCAAGGCGCGGGAGTATGAGCGCTTCGTCGAAGACCTGAAGATCGCCGCCGCCGCGATCAAGCGCGCCGCGCACGCGGCATGAGGCTGACAGCAACCGGCCCTTACTTGATCGCCAGGAAGCCCTCGAAGCAGACATGCTTGTAGATCGTCATCGTGTCCACGAACCCGGCCCGCCGCAGCATGTCGAGATTGCCCTGGGTCGAGAACGGTTCCAGCACGCCCTTGAGGCTGCTGGCCTTGCCCAGCACCTCGTCCGGCGAGTAGCCGTTGTCGAGCTTGTAGTCGATATAGACCGACGTCATGATGTCCTGGAACCGCGCGTCCGGCGCCCTGACCTTCTCGAAGAACAGGAACGCGCCTCCCCAATTGAGCGACCGATAGATCGCATCGATCAGGGTCTGGCGATAGCGCGGCGGCACGAACTGCACGGTGTAGTACGACACGATGAAGTCGCTCGCCTCGTAGCCGACCTCGCAGGCATCGGCCGCCAGGTATTCCACGTTCGCCACATCCCTGCTGTGCGCCCGCGCGTAATCGATCATGGCCCGCTCGGTATCGATGCCGATCCAGCGCGTGCCGTGCGGATGGCGCTTGGCGAGTTGCCGCAGCAGCGTCCCCGTCGACGTTCCGATTTCATAGGCGACGGAATCCCGCTTCACGAAGAAATCGCTGATCTGCTCGACCAGCTTGTGGCCGGCTTCGTAGTTCGGAACCGACCTCGCGACGTGGAGATCGAAGTGCTGAGGCGTGTCGCCGCCGAAGCTCCAGCCGGCACGCGCGGCGCGGATGCCGTCACCGGTCGCGTTGTCCCGCTCGAGGGTTGCTTGCCCGGACACAACCATGACGTTTCCTCCCTGGTCGACGACGTGTTGAAACTCCCGATCTAACCGTATTGAAGCGCGCGCTCCGTCACTTTCGGCGACAAGGCGTCCTTGACGGCCGGACTGAAGAACAGCGACAGCATCTCATCCTCGAACAGCCGGCCGAGCTCCGAAAGCCGCAGCCCCGCATGGCCGTCGCCGTCGCGATACGCTTCAAGGGCGCCGACGCTGCTCAGCCTGGCAACGAGCTTTTCATAATGGGCGGATAGCTCCCGGTTGTCGGCGCGCATGGCGCGGCGATCGGCATCCTCGACCCGGCCGGTCCGGAGCCCTGTGGCATAGGACGTCGCCAGCAATTCCTGCCGGTCGACGGCGCGCCCCGCCGTGATCGGACTGTTGCCGGCCAGGACGGTTTCGACATAGGCGCGCACGTCGGGAACATTGCGGAAGACGTAGCCGCTCTTCGCAGCCCCGGCACTGACATGCGAATACGCGCCCGCACCGATCCCGAGAAGATCCCGTGACGGCGAGGTCCGGATCGTCTTGAACGGGTCGGCATAGCGGCGCGCGCGCACGAAGCGGTTGCCGTCGGTCAGGTCATATCCGAGCGCCGCCATCTCCTGCCAGATCAGCATGCGTCCGAACAAGGTCGCGAACTCGCTCTCGAAGCTCGCCTGCTTCAGGTCGGATTTGAGCCAGTGTCCCTGGGGGCGATCGGCAAACCGAGCGTGATACCAGGTGAGGTGCGGAGGCCGGATCTCGGCGACCATCGCCAAATTGTTCCAGGTCTCGGACGGCGACCCCTTGTACAACCCCTGGATCAGGTCGAGATTCCAGTTCTCGAAGATGTCGGCGACGATCGAGCACGCGAGAAGTGGAACGTCCCGCTTGTAGCCGCGCGCGGCATATTTGAGCACGGTATCGTCGAACGATTGCACGCCGAAACTGAGGCGCGTGACGCCCTGCTGCTTCAGAGAGCGCAGCTTCTGCTCTCCCTCGGGCGCGGTGATCGTGAGCGGGCTGCCCTCGATGCAGATCTCGGCGCCGGGCCGCACGTCGAACGTATCGCGGATCGTCGCGATCAGATCCGTCAGTGCGTCCTCATCGAGAACGAGCGGTGTGCCGCCCCCGATATAGATCGACGACACCACCGTTCCGGATCGGCGCAGCTGCGGCTCCCAGGCCGCCAGCTCGCGCTTGAGCGCATCGAGGTAGCGAACGACCTTGTCGTCGTCCGTGGCGGACTTGCTGTTCCGTCCGGCGTAGTGCTCGACCGTATAGTGACAGAACGTGCAGCGCGTCTCGCAGAACGCGATGTGCACGTAGAGGCTGATCTCGCGGCTCCAGTCGATCCCCCGCTCCAGGCAGGACGGATCGAGCGGCGTCAGCGAGTTGATCGGCGGATAGATGGCCACCGAATGCGAGCCGCCCAGGACCGTCCGGCTGATCCCCACGCCGGCTGCGTGGAGCGCGGGAAGGACGAGCGGAATTCCAAGCCGATGCAACGACGCGCGGGCTCGTTCGAAGGCGGTTTCTTGCGATCGCATATGAGCACCTCGAGCAATCACCTCAATGAAAACGAACGTCAATTTCGTTGCGCAATGATCGTCAGGTAAACGTCGGCACGCGTATCCGGATTCTCGTCCTGTCTGTACGTCACGTCGAAGGGATTGATCAGCCGCGGCATGTATTGCTTGCGCCACAGCGTGGCGTTCTCGCCCACCAGCGACGGCACGATCTGCCCCCATATGCGCTCGGTCACGATCGTCAGCTCCGGCTGCGCGAAGGCTTCGCGCATCCAGGCATAGATCCTGGCGTACTGCACCCAGGGCTGCGCCAGGGCCGACAGCTGCAGCTGGACCAGCCGATGCGTCGCCGCGATGCGGCCTCCGGGACGGACGACCCTGGCCATTTCCCTGACCATGACGGGTCCCATCCCGAGCTCCCAGATGCCGCCGGTCCACTCGTTGACGGCAGCGTCGGCGGTGGCGTCGGGCAGCGGAATGCGCTGCGCGAGGCCGGGACGAAATTGCAGATTGGTGATGTCCCGTTCGCATGCGAAGCGACGAGCCCGATCACTCAGACAGCGGAACATCTCGATGGAGATGACCAGTCCGTCCCTGCCGACGGCGGGCGAAAGCCGCCTCGCAACGCGACCGAGGCCGCCGCACACGTCGACCACGATGCTGCCGGGCTGGAGCTTCAGCAGCTCCGGATGATTGGGCAGCAGGTCATCCCCGGCGCGGACCAGCTTGTCTTCGACTTCGGGCGTCTGGCTCCAGCTATTGTCGTTCTCGCAAGACTTGAGCAGAGGCAGGCGCCAGCGCAGATATGACCGCCGAAAACGATCGGCGAGTTCGAGACCAGGACCGGACGGCAGACTCGTCGCCGTGTTTCCGAGCAGCACCTCATCGCTCGGCAGGTTCTCGATCAGAACATCTCCGAACTCGTTCTCGATGATGCTCAGCGCGTCGAAGACGCGGGCAAAGTCGTCGTCGCCGGCATCGCCATCCGGCCATAGCGTCCGCACGTCCAGAACGAGCCGGAGGCCGGAGATGAACCTGGATGCTGCCCAGCCGAGCATCCGGCTTCGCGCCGCCTCGTCGCAGATCGATTGATCCGGCGCCATCAGCACATGCACGGGAATGCAGGCCCGGACGATCTCGTCGAGCCCTGCGATCGGACGATCGGGGACGGGCCAGGCCACGTCCTCGACAGTCACTGACGCGCCGAGATGCAGCAGCGATTGGCGCAATTGGTGATCGGCGACCAGATCGCGCGTCTGCACCACCGTCTGGTGCATCCGCAATGCACCGCCCTGCCGCAACCTTGCCAGTCGATCGAAGCATTTGCGATGGTCCGACAACCTCGAGCAACGCAGCAGAACTTCCGGGGGAAGCGGCTCAGCGCTCAGGCGCTCGGTCAGCTGCTCGATCGATTCCAGAGTATCCAGATCGACGACAATGGACCGGCGCAGCATCGGCTCTCGCATCTGCCATGCCTTGCGCCGAAGAAGCGCGAGCTGTTGCGCCGATGGCGTTTCAGCCGAGGTGACATGCATGAAGCCCTGGCCGTGCAGGGACGCCAGCATCTTGTCGATCATCCCTTGATCGTCATATTGCGCCCGCAGCGCGGCGAGCCTGATCGGCCGCGGCATCAGCGTCGTCACGAAATCGAGCAGACCATCGCCGGGCGGCACGACCATCCCCGCATCGAAATGGCCGTGGCTCAACAAATGATGGCCCGAAACCGTAGCGTCCACCACCTCGACGGCCGGATCCAGCATGACGAAGGTATCGTCTGACAGCCGGCCGGGAAGGCTGTCGGGAGCAGAACGCAAGGGCTTTTCAAGCGGTCTCATGGGACTGGCGCCCATTCAATGCGCGACTGAACTGAACGGTCGGTGCAGCCCTCCATCGTCAGGATGTTTCCCGATGCTAGCCCGTCCGCCCCGCTCGTCAGGACGCCCAATTCCATCAGCGATCCGACCACGGCCTGCACGTCGTCACGCGAGAGATCGCGCATTTCCAGAGCCAACTCGTCAACGGTCCGCGGCGTGCCGAGCAGGTCGAACGCCCGGGCCCCCCGCTCCGACAGTTCTGCATATTCATGCGCCAGCTCGGGCCCCGGGAAATACACCAGCCAATGGCGCGACGAGGCCTCGAGATCGTCGGACGGATCGAACTCGAATGGGTCCTCGATCCAGGGCGTGAGATCGCAGGATGACGAAACCACGACCGCAGCCGGATTGCGACGGACGCGAGCCGCCTCACCCTCGCTGCGCGCCGCCACGCCCGCGTGGCGGGCCGCGTCGACGGGCCACGCCGGCGGCGCCGACCGGCCGAGCCTGCGCGCCAAGGCGATCGTCGCGTCATCAATCGCCATGACGTCCTGATGGGCGCGGGACGCAAATTCCGGAAGCCTGGTCAGATAGGCGACGAAGCCGGCCGCACAGCGCCAGAAATTCGGTCCGTCGTCCGGATAGCCGGTCGATCTGACGAAATCCTCGGCCACAATATCGACGTCGCGACCGCTCATGTTCAGAAGGCGGCGTGTCAGCGGCACCAGATCGAGCGCCCCCAACGCATTCCTGACGAGTCCGCGCCGGTACATGCCGATATTGGCGTTCGTGGCCTCCGGCGTGCCCGCGTAGTCGGTGACGATCGCTCTCTCCTCCACGGAGAGGCCATCCGGATCTGCGGTCCGGGCGTCGGATCGGGTGATCCATGTGACGAGACCATCGTCTCTCAACACGCGACGCCAAGTGCTCCATACCAGCTCGGCATTCATCACGCGGCCTCGCTGCGGGTGGTACGGCGGCTCGCCGGTCCATAGGCGCGATCCCAGGCATTCCGCGCCCGCTCCAGGTCGGAGAGGATCAAGTCAGTGGTGTGGTCCGTATCGACCCGCTCCCCCGCGCAATAGAGGGATTGCGTCTCGTATTCGAGGATGACGGCCCCGGGGCGCGCCCGCGCCAGAACGTCATCGAGAAGGTCCCACACCTCTTCGGTGACCTGCGTGTCGTGAAGATCGTGATATTGGCCACCGATCCAACGCCCGCCTGCGAGGTGGATGGAGATGATGCGCTCCGACGGGATCGTCGCCAGGAAGCGTTGAATGGAGTAGCCGCGTGAGCCGTGGTTCTGCGCATTCGCATACAGATTGTGAAGATCGAGATGCAGATAGGTCCCCGATAGTTCCAGGATTGCCGCGAGGAACTCTTCCTCGGGCATCTCGCTGCCGGGACAGGTCCGATAATAGGCTGCGTTTTCGTGCGCGAGCGGGACGCCATAGAGCGCCTGCAGCGTGCGCGCCCGCTCGGCGAGCCGCACGACCTCCGCGCGAGAAAACTGCAGCGGACTGCTCCACACATCCGCCCAGGACGCATCGCTGTAGAAGCAGTGATTGGCAACCCAGGCCACGCCGAACTTCCTGGCCAGCGGCACGTGTCGGCGCACCGCGGCTGTCGCCGTCAGATCCTCGAAACCGAAATCTCCGCCATAGTTCGAATGTCCGAGCAGCGGAAACTTGCCTGAGACATCACGGACGAGTTCGATGGCACGGGGAGACAACACCCCCGGGCCATCGAGGGGGCTCATGATCGAGTCGAACAGGATTTCGAGCGCATCAAGCGGCTGGTCGAGGAAGGGAAACCAGCCGATCAGTTCCGGGTTGAATTGGAGTCCCACTCCAAGACGCGGAAAGCTCATAGGTCTCATCTCCGACCAGCCCGACCACGCCGGCTAAGCCAGCGCGCCGGGATTTCTTGCAGGAGATCTGCTTCAGGAGGCAGCACACTTTGCGGCTGTGGCCGCACAGCGCGCCGCAGTTGCTGCGCATCGCGCAGCGGTGGCCGCACACCGTGCCGACGCCGCCTTAGCCTGGGCATGCGCTGCCGTCGCAGCGCACTTGGCCGAGTTTGCCGCGCATTGCGCCGCAGTTGCCGCACACTTGGCCGCGGCCGCAGCCGCTTCCTTCACGGAGAGCTTCTTGACGTCCATGGGGGTTCTCCATCTGTGGAATCGAACTGGTGAACAAGGAAATTTCAGACAGGCAATGAACGCTCGATCACGAGCAGTGGCCAGAAACGCGAATGACTATAACTTACTCGCTTTCGTTGTAAATACCTTAGGTTGTGTCTTTGAAAACACTTGCCTGTTACGACAGTGACGCTGGCGGAAATTTATTTCAGCTCCGCAGACGGGCGCGCGTCGTCAGCCGCGCATCGCGTGACGCGCGCCGATACAGATCATCATTGCAGCGATGCCTGTCGTTGGGACGTGAGGAAAATTCGTAACAAACAAGCCGCACGATCGATGCAGGCGGATCGAATCAATACCCGTTGCGCCTGTCAGCGCCAGAGGCGGAAAAATAGCAAACACGCGCCCCATCCATATGACAGGGGCGCCGACTCCGGTCGGCGCCCCTGTCTGGCGGATCAGTTCATCTGAGATGGCTGGGCCGCGGCTCACGCCGCCAGCGTGTTCTCCACCACCTTGATGAAGAACGAGGTGCCGTAGACGATCGCCTCGTCGTTGAAGTTGTAGGCGGGATGATGCAGGCCGGCGGAGTCGCCGTTGCCGACGAAGATGAAGGCGCCGGGACGAGCTTCGAGCATGTAGGCGAAGTCCTCGCCGCCCATCATCGGCGGCATCTCGTGCACGTTGGCGTCGCCCGCGACCTCCTTGGCGGCGCGGATCGCGATCTCGGTCTGCTCGGCGTGATTGATGACGACGGGATAGCCGCGCGCATAGTTCAGGTCGATCTTGGCGCCGGTCATCTGGGCGACGCCGGTCACGACCTCGCGCACCCGCTTCTCCATCAGCTCGCGCACCTTCGGTGTCAGCGTCCGCACCGTGCCGCGCAGCACCGCGCTCTGCGGAATCACGTTGCGGGCGTTGCCGGCGTGGAACTCGCAGATCGACAGCACCGCGGCCTCCAGCGGATCGACGCTGCGCGACACGATCTGCTGCAGCGCCGTGACGAGCTGGGCGCCGACGAGAAGAGAGTCGATGCAATTATGCGGCTTGGCGGCGTGACCGCCATGGCCCTCGATGGTGATGTCGAGCGCGTCGGTCGATGCCATCAGCGCCCCCTGGCGGATGGCGAACGCGCCGACTGGCAGGCCGGGGCCGTTGTGCATGCCGTAGACCTGATCGATCTTGAAGCGGTCGATCAGCCCGTCCTTGATCATCGCGTCCGCACCGCCACCGCCCTCCTCGGCCGGCTGGAAGATCACGGCGACCTCGCCGGCGAAATTGCGCGTCTCCGCGAGATAGCGCGCCGCGCCGAGCAGCATCGCGGTGTGGCCGTCATGGCCGCAGGCATGCATCATGCCCGGGGCCTTCGAGGCATAGGGCAGCCCGGTCGCCTCCTCGATCGGCAGCGCGTCCATGTCGGCGCGTAGTCCGAGCACCCTCACCTCGCCATGGCCGGGCTTCCGGCCCTTGATGACGCCGACCACGCCGGTCTTGCCGAGGCCCGTCACGACCTCGTCACAGCCGAACTCGCGCAGCCGCTCGGCGACGAAGGCCGCCGTCCGATGCACGTCGTAGAGCAGCTCCGGATGCGAATGGATATCCCGCCTCCAGGCCTGGATATCGGGCTGCAGATCGGCGACGCGGTTGACGATGGGCATGGGAAATCTCGTAACTCCTGTGGGACTTTGCGCCTGTTTAGCATGCAAAAGCCGCACCGCCCAAGATAAGGGCTGCGCCCGTCTCATGGCTCGGTCAACCAGCCATGAACGTGGCGCTTGTCCGGGCCCGTCCGGGCTGACTAAAAGCCTAGCAATGATGGGAAGGGAATGCCGATGCCGAGACAGTTCGAGGGGGATTTCGACTATATCGTGGTGGGCGCCGGCACTGCCGGCTGCATCCTCGCCAACCGGCTGTCGGCCGATCCGAACAGCCGCGTCCTGATTCTCGAGGCCGGCGGCAACGACAATTGGATCTGGTTCCATATTCCGGTCGGCTACCTCTTCGCGATCGGCAATCCACGCTCCGATTGGATGTTCCGCACCGAGGCCGAGCCGGGCCTGAACGGCCGCTCGCTGGCCTACCCCCGCGGCAAGGTGATCGGCGGCTGCTCGGCGATCAATGCCATGATCTCGATGCGCGGCCAGGCCGCCGACTACGACCATTGGCGCCAGCTCGGTCTCGCCGGTTGGAGCTATGCCGACGTGCTCCCGGTGTTCAAACGGCTGGAGGATCATTTTCTCGGCGAGAGCGAGCATCACGGCACAGGCGGCGGCTGGCGCATCGAGGCGCCCCGGCTGTCCTGGGCGGTGCTGGACGCGGTCGGCGACGCCGCCGAGCAGATGGGCATCCGCCGCATCCCCGACTTTAATACCGGCGACAATGAAGGCATCAGCTATTTCCACGTCAACCAGAAGCGCGGCCGGCGCTGGTCCTCCGCGCGGGGCTTCCTCAAGCCGGCGCTGAAGCGGCCTAACCTGCGGCTCGAAACCAACGTCCTCGTCGACCGCCTGATCGTCGAGAACGGCCGTGCCACAGGCGTGCGCTTCCAGCAGAATGGTGAGACCATCGAGGCGCGCACCAAGGGCGAGGTGATCCTCAGCGCCGGCTCGATCGGCTCGGTGCAGGTGCTGCAGCGCTCCGGCATCGGCCCGGCCGAGTGGCTCGGCGAGCTCGGCATCGACGTCGTCCTCGACAAGCCAGGCGTGGGGCGCAATCTGCAGGACCACCTGCAACAGCGCGCGATCTACAAGGTCACGGGCGTGAAGACGCTGAACGAGACCTATTACTCGCTGGTCCGCCGCGGCCTGATGGGGCTCGACTATGCGTTCCGGCGCCGCGGGCCGCTGACCATGGCGCCGTCGCAGCTCGGCATCTTCACGCGCTCGGACCCGAGGCGCGACCGCGCCAACATCCAGTTTCACGTGCAGCCGCTGTCGCTCGACAAGTTCGGCGATCCCCTGCATCGTTTTCCCGCGATCACCGTCAGCGCCTGCAACCTCCGCCCGACCTCGCGCGGCACGGTGCGCATTCGGTCAGCCAGGATCGATGAGGCGCCGTCGATCGCACCGAACTATCTGGCGACCGAGGACGACCGCCAGGTCGCGGCCGATGCCATCCGCGTCACGCGCCGGCTGATGAAGCAGAATGCGCTTGCGGCCTACAGGCCGCAGGAATACCTGCCCGGCCCGTCGGTCGGCGATGACGACGCCGCGCTGGCCAAGGCCGCCGGCGACATCGGCACCACGATCTTCCATCCCGTCGGCACCGCCAGGATGGGCACCGCAGACGATCCGATGGCGGTCGTCGACGAGCGGCTGCGCTTCCGCGGCATCGAACGGCTGCGCGTCGCCGATGCCTCGATCATGCCGACCATCACGTCAGGCAACACCAACACGCCGACGGCGATGATCGCGGAGAAGGCGGCATCGATGATCTTGGAGGATGGGCGCTAGGCGCTCACGTCCGACTCCTCATTCCCGTCATTGCGAACGCAGCGAAGCAATCCAGGGTCCCGACCCCACTCTGGATTGCTTCTTCGCCTTGGGCTCCTCGCAATGATGCGGGAATCGTAGGGTGGGCAAAGCGGCGCCGAAGGCGGCGCGTGCCCACCGTCGTGCGGCAGACTCGGCGGCACGGCGGCGGGCACGGCGCCACTAATATCTCGGATGTGAGAGAGCACGGCATCGCCTTTGCCCACCTACGCATCGCCGCATGCTGACCTAGATGATCCGCGCCACCAGCGGAACCCGGCGCAACTGTGCTGCTGCGAGCCAGCTCACCGACAGCGTGCCGATCAGCACGGTCGCGAACTTCACGGCGGCCGGCCACGCCGGGTCGTAGACCAGATATTGCAGCCATAGCAGCGGCAGGAAGTGCAGGAGATAGATGCCGTAGGCCGCTGGCTGGATGCGGTCCATCAGCGCCAGCGGCGCCTTTGCCCAGCGCTGAAAGAAGGTCGGCACGGCGAACGCCATCGCGGCACAGAAGCTCGCGACCGCCATGCCATAGGCCGCGCGCCACCACAGCGGCGGTGAATCGAAATCGGCGATCCAGTTGTGATGCGCGTAGGCCAGCAACAGGACCGCGCCGTAGCAGCCGTAGGAAAGACCGAACCAGATCCACCAGCGCTGGACCAGTGCGCCATCGGCTGCGAACGGCCCCGCCCGCAGCCCGGCGGCACCGATCGCGATGCCGGCGACGAAGAAGGTCGGGTAGAGCAGCACCCGGCTCGCCTGCAGCGGCAGCGGAAAATGTCCGGGCATGAACCAGAATCCGTCACCGAAGCCGAGATGCGGCGGCAGATAGGCCAGGTTGGCGATCACGAGGAAGATCAGGAAGCCAGTGAGCGGATAGTGCAGCAACGTCCCGGCCCAGCGCCCGAGTGCGCCGATCGCCTGCGGTGCCAGGACCCAGACGAGCGCAGCCAGTATATCAAACCCCAGCAGCACGCCGAGAAACCAGGCCGAGCCGGACGGCCACGGCCCCTCGCTGATCATCCGCCACCACACCGCGCTGAGCTGATCCTCGGTCACATCGTAACGGTAGTAGGCGATCGGCATGATCACGAAGATCGAAACGATATAGGGCACGCCGAGCCGCAGCGCGCGGCGCCCGACATAGTCCGACGCGCCCCTGCCCGCCAGGCTTGCCGGCACGAACAGGCCGGAGATGAAGAACATGCACGACATGAAATAGCTGTCGTTGAACAGCGCGACGAGATCGAAGCCGAGCCAGTGCATGCGGTCGCCGCCCTGGCCGAAATCGGTGTAGTTGATGGCGGAGTGATAGAGCACGACCGAGAGCGTGATGAAGGTCCTGGCGCGGTCGAGCGCCACGATCCGATCGCGCGACGTCTCGGTTCGTTGCAGGGTCGGGGTCACGCGCTCATGCATCGACGTCGCATCCAGTCCATCAGCCGCTCATATATTTCGCGCGGCCCTGCGCCACATCCTGCGTGAACAGGTGAGCCGTCGGCCATTGCCGGCATGATCACGAACACGTCATCGCTTTTGGATCGCGAGAAGCCGGGAATAAACCCAGGCCACCACCGCTCTTCTCACCCGCAAGCCCGATGACGGGCAACGGGAGATGACGATGAGCCTTGGTGATCATGACGAGAGCGGCGTCAGCCGCCGCAAGGTGCTGGAATGCATGACATGGGCCGGCACGGGCGTGCTCTGGACCTTGTCGGGCGGCGTGCCACGTTCGCTCGGCCTGGTCGACGCGGCGCGGGCGGCCGAGCAGCCCGCCTCCGGCCTGACCTTCCTGCAGATCAGCGACAGCCATGTCGGCTTCGACAAGCCGGCCAATCCCAACGCGATCGGGACGTTGGAAGAGGCCGTGAACCGGATCAAGGCGATGCCGGTGAAGCCGGCCTTCATGATCCATACCGGCGACATCTCGCATCTATCGAAGGCAGCCGAGTTCGACGATGCCGACCGCATCATCTCGCAATCCCGGCTCGACGTGCACTACGTGCCGGGCGAGCACGACTTCCTCGACGAGGACGTCAAGCTCTACAAGGAGCGCTACGGCAAGGGCAGCCGCGGCGCCGGCTGGTATTCGTTCGACGCCAATGGCGTGCACTTCATCGGCCTCGTCAACGTGGTCGATCTCAAGGCCGGCGGGCTCGGCAATCTCGGCGCCGAGCAGCTTGCCTGGCTGGAGCAGGATCTCAAGGGCCGCTCCAGATCCACGCCGATCGTGGTGTTCGCGCACATCCCGCTGTGGACGGTGTATCCGCAATGGGGCTGGGGCACCGAGGATGGCGGCCGCGCGCTCGACACCCTGAAGGGGTTCGGCTCGGTGACGGTGCTGAACGGCCATATCCACCAGGTGATGCAGAAGGTCGAAGGCAACGTCACCTTCCACACCGCGCGCTCGACCGCGTTCCCGCAACCGGCGCCGGGCACGGCGCCCTCGCCCGGCCCGATGAAGGTCGAGGACGCAAGGCTGCGCAGCCTGCTCGGCATCGCCAGCATCGATTTCAAGGTCGGTGACGAGCGCCTCGCCATCATCGATACGCCGCTTGCGGGCTGAGGGACGAAAACGCGATGATCCAGCCTGTTCTTCGCGGTGTCGGCTTGGCCGCCGTACTGCTTGTTTGCGCCACGCCGGCGCGCGCCGAGACCATCAAGGTCACGATCGACAATTTCACCTTCACCCCGGCTGCGCTGACGGTGAAGATCGGCGACACGGTGACCTGGACCAACCATGACGACATCCCGCACACGGTGGTGTCGGCCGGGAAATACAGGTCGAAGACGCTCGATACCGACGACAGCTTCTCCTTCACCTTCGCAGCCGCCGGCGACTACAAATATTTCTGCTCGCTGCATCCGCACATGACGGGACTGGTCAAGGTTGAGTAGCATCGCGAACCAGGGCATGAGCATCGTCACATGGACCGGTCGGCGGCGCAGCGCCGGCCGCGCCGTGCGACCGCGAACCGAGCCGGAGACCACGCCGGTGACAACAGCCAATGACGATCCCGAGAGGGCGCGACGCTTCCGCGAGGCGGCGCTGCCCTATCTCGACGACGTCTACACCCTGGCGCGCTATCTCCTGCGCAACCCTGCCGACGCCGAGGACGCCGTGCAGGAATGCTACCTGCGTGCGCTGAAGCATTTCGACACTTACCGTGGCCCGGCGATGAAGCCGTGGCTGTTCGCGATCCTGCGCAACGTCTGCCACGCCGAATTCGCGCGCCGCGCCGGCGCGCCGGCCAAGGCGCTCGACGACGCGCCGGAAGCGGCCGAGCAGCCCCCGCTGTGGCAGGAGAGCGCCGAGACGCCGGAAGGCGCCGTATTGCGGGAACGTGATGCCTCGGCGATCCGCCGGCTGATCGACACGCTGGCCGAGCCGTTTCGCGAGACCTTCGTCATGCGCGAGGTCAACGATCTGTCCTATCGCGAGATCGCGGCGGCGGCCGGCGTGCCGGTCGGCACCGTGATGTCGCGCCTCGCCCGCGCCCGCGCGATGCTGCGCGCCGCCTGGCTCGCGCGGGAGGAGCCACAACGATGACCTGCGATGAAGCCGAGATCCTGATCCACGCGCTGGCCGATGGCGAGCTCGACGCCGGCCACGCGCGCGAGGTCGAAGCCCATGTTGCGAGCTGCCCTCGCTGCGCCGCGGAGCTTGCTGCAATCCGGCAGATGAAGCAGATGCTCGCCGGCACCGACCTCAGCTACAAGGCGTCCCCTGCCTTGCGCCAGCGGATCGAAGCCACCCTGCCGCCGGCCGATGCGGCCTCCATCACCCCGCTCGCTGCAGTGCCGAGCCGACGTACGCTGCTGCGAGGCTTCGCCCTGGGCTCGGCGGTGTCGGCGCTGGCCGCCACCGGCCTCGTCGCCATCGTGCTGCGCAATGACGACCAGCAGCGGATCGAGGCCGAGATCGTCTCGGCGCATCTGCGCTCGTTGCAGGCCGGCCACCTCACCGACGTCGTCTCGACCGATCAGCACACCGTCAAGCCCTGGTTCAACGGCAGGCTCGACGTCGCGCCGCCGGTGATCGACCTCACCGCACAGGGCTTCACCTTGATCGGCGGACGGCTCGACTATGTCGATGCACGCGCGATCGGCGCGGTGGTCTATCGCCGCCGCCAGCACGTCATCAACCTGTTCGTGGCGCAGACCGCGTCTACCGAGCGCCGCGCCGCACGGATGGACACCGTCCAGGGCTTCAACATTCGCTCTTGGCGCGACCGCGGCCTGAGCTATTGGGCGGTAAGCGATATCGGCGCCGACGAACTCAACGAGTTCGGCGAGCGGTTCGAGCGCGCGATGGGTGCGAACAAGGAGGGATGACGCGCTCTCGCGCTTCAGTCATTGCGAGCGAAGCGTGCCTACGGTCTGTCCGGATCCGGTCTGTCCGGAGACGAGCTGAAACGGTGGGCACGGCGCTACGCGCCTTTGCCCAACCGACGCGACCTCAGGCCGATTTGCGGATCGCGTTGTCGACCAGGGTCTTGCCGAGCGACCAGATCGCGCCGGGGACCTTGTGGCTCTGCGCGATGACGTCGTCGAAGGCGCGCTCGATCCAGGCGCAGTCCTCTTCGGTGATGGTCAGCGGCGGCAGCAGCTTGATCGTGTGCAGGCCATGGCCGGCGACCTGGGTCAGGATCTTGTGATCCTTGAACAGCGGCACCGTGATGAGCTGGCAGAACAGGCCCTTGTTGGCGCTCTCCAGCATGGTCCAGGAGGCCTTGAGGCGCAGCGATTTCGGCGGACCGAACTCGACGCCGATCATCAGTCCCTTGCCGCGCACTTCCTTGAGCAGCTCGTAGCCCGGCACCATCCGCGTCAGCGCCAGCCGCAGCTCGGCGCCGCGCTTGGCGGCGGCCTCGACCAGCTTCTCGGCCTTCATCACCTCGAGCGTGGCAATGCCGGCGGCCATCGCGAGGTCGTTCTTGGCGAAGGTCGAGCCGTGCACCACGGCGCGGTCCATGCGGTTGAAGATCTTGTCGAATATCTGCTTGCGCGTCAGCAGCGCGCCGACCGGGACATGGCCGCCGGACAGCGCCTTCGACAGCAGCACCATGTCGGGCTCGACGTTCCAATGTTCCACCGCCAGGAACCGGCCGGTGCGTCCCATGCCGGTCTGGATCTCGTCGGCGATGAAGATGGTGCCGTATTTCTTGCAGAGCGCGGCGGCGCCGGGCAGGAACTCGTCGGAGGGCATGTTGACGCCCTTGCCCTGGATCGGCTCGACGATGAAGGCTGCGATCTCGCGCGACGACAGCGCCTGCTCGAGCGCGGCAAGATCGTTGAAGGGGATGGCCGTGCAGCCCGGCAGCAGCGGCTCGAAGCCGTTGCGGAAGTTCGAATCATCGGTCAGCGACAGCGCGCCGTAGGTGAGGCCGTGATAGGAGTGCCCGCAATAGACGATACCAGGCCGGCCGGTCGCGCCACGCGCGAATTTGATCGCGGCTTCCACGGTCTCGGCGCCGGAATTGGCAAAGAACACCTTGTCCAGATACGGGACATATTCCAGCAGCCGCTCGGCAAGAACACCCGCCAGGGTCGAGACGTCGAGCTGAACGAGATTCGGCAGATCGCTGTCGAGGACGCTTTTCAGCGCGGCGCGCAGCGTCGGATGATTGCGGCCGATTGCAAAGACGCCAAAACCGCTGAGCAGGTCAAGATAACGGGCCCCATCACGATCGTAGAGATATTGTCCTTGTCCCTTCTGGAACCCAACATCATATCCAATCGTCTTGAGAACGCGGACAAGCTGCTCGTTCAGATGCCGAGAATGCATCGTGCTGCGCTGCGCTTGGCGCTCCACAAACATCTCGGAAACGTCTAGATTGGGTTTTAGCATCGGCTACATACTTCGGTTGATGGACGTGACGTCAACTGAAAACGCGCAATGCGGCGTTTTGCCCTCATTCGCACCATCAAAGCAAGCACGGGTTTCTGCCAATGTTGCATCGCCTTAGATATCTCATGTCGACGACACTAGCATACTCTGCAGTCGTGTTCGCAGCAGGAATTTCTTCCGCGCTCGCGGCCGACCCCACCGGCGACTGGCGGGTCGCCGACGGCGTCGCGAACATCCGAGTCGCACAATGCAATGGCAGCATGTGGGGCGTCGTGGCCTGGGAGAAGACCCCGGGCGGACGCGACAGCAACAACCCCGATCCGGCCCGCCAGAGCCGTCCGACGCTCGGCATGCCGATCCTGATCGACATGAAGAAGAAGCCCGGCGCAGACGCGTGGGAAGGCCAAGTCTACAACGCCAAGGATGGGCAGCTCTACAGCTCGACCATCACGCCGATCGATCCCGATCACCTGGAGATCAAGGGCTGCGTGCTCGGCTTCCTGTGCGGCGGCGAGACCTGGACGCGGGTCGCTCCGCCGATCCCATCGAGCCCCGTGAACAGCATGGCTAAAGGTACACAGAAACCAATCGCGCCAGCCCCTGCCCCGGCGGCCAAAACGACGACCGGCGTCGGCAGTGGCGCAACCGCATTGGCCAAGCCGGGACAAAAGCCCGCGGACCAGGTCGGCGATATCTGCCTGCTGCCCGATATCGCGCGCGCCCGTTAATTGGCGTCCGTCACCCGAACAAAAAAGCGGCCGAGAGATCGGCCGCTTTTTCTATTCCGGGATCACGAGCCCTCTTGCTCCTTGATCTCGCGAGGCTTGCCCATCAGCGCCGGCTGGAACAGCAGCACGGCCGCGAGCGTGGTGACCAGCGACAGCGCCAGCAGCTTGCCCATGCTGGACGTTCCGGGATGGCTCGACAGCCACAGGCTGCCGAACGCGGTCGCCGTCGTCAGCGCGCTGAAGAAGATCGCCCGGGTCAGGCTAGTCTGCAGCAGGTTGGTGCGGCCGCCGCGCCACGCCACCACGTAGTAGATCTTGAACGCGACGCCAATGCCAAGCAGGAGCGGCAGGGCGACGATGTTGGCGAAGTTCAGCGGCAGCTTGATCAGCACGCAGATCTCCAACGTCACGGCGCCTGCGACCAGCAGCGGCACGATCGTCATCAGCACGTCGGTGAAGCGCTTCAAGGTCACCCACAACAGGAGGCTGATCACGACCAGCGAGTAGATGCCGGCGTGGATGAATGCCTTCACGATCGTGTCACCTGACTTCAGGATCGACACCGGCCCGCCGATCGCATTGGGCTCGGCCGCCAGCACCGCGTTGGCAAATCGCCTGAGATTGTCGTTGTCATTCGGATCCCCCTTCGGCTGCGCCTCGACCCGAATCAATCCGTCCTTGCTCTTCCACTGCGACACCAGCTCCGGTGGCAGGTTCGCGAGGCTGACGGGCTGCGCCTGCAGGGTGGCGCTGAGCTGCGCCAGCGTGATCTTCCACGGCTCGACGAACACCGCCTGCGCCTTGTTGCGCACCGCTTCGCTGGCGCCCGCGAGCCTGGCAAGCGCGTCGGCGAGCCGCCGCGACGCGACCGCGCCCAGCCCACTGCTCTCGCCCGCGGTGCGCCGGAGATTGTCGACGGTCGAGTTCAGGGCGTCGACATTCTCCTTGTCGCTCGGCGCCGCATCGATCTGGTCCGGATTGAGTGCAGGCCCCAGCACCTTCGCGCCCTGCGCGATCAGCTTCAGCTTGGCCGGCTGGTCCTCGGGCACGAAGCTGTCGAGCGACATCACGCGCGCCACCTCGGGCAGCTTCTCGAGCTTGGCCTCGATCGCCTTGGCCTCGGTCTCGGAGCGCGTCAGCACGTCGATCGCGTTGGCGCCCGTGTTCGGATCCTTTCGCAGGTCGAGATAGGTCGCGATCGACTCGGCGCGCGGATTGCGCAGGTTCATCGGGTTGAAGTCGAACTTCATGTAGTAGAGCAGCGGCAGGCCGGCGACGACCAGGCCGAGGGTGCCGACGATGATCGGCACGCGGTGCTTCTCGAGGAAATGATCGACCGGCGCCAGGAAGGCGTAGCCGACCGGCTCCTTCTCGCCGGGCGGATTGAGAATCCTTAGCAAGGCCGGCAGCACCGTGATCGACGACAGGAACGCGATGATCATGCCCGCGCCGGCGATGGCACCGAGCTCGGAGATGCCCTTGTAGTCGGTCGGCAGGAAGCACAGGAAACCGGCAGCCGTCGCCATCGCCGCAAGCGACAGCGGCACGGCGGAGCGACGCGCAGCTTCCGCCAGCGCCTCAGGCAGATTGTCGTTCTTGAAGCGCTCGGAACGGTAGCGCACGCTGAACTGGATGCCGAAATCGACGCCCAGGCCGATGAACAGCACGGCGAACGCGACCGACAACAGATTCAAGGAGCCGACCATCATCAGGCCAACGGCCGTGGTGAGGGCGAGGCCGATGAACAGGTTGATGAACACGGCCGAGATGATCTTGGCCGAATGCAGCGCCAGCCACAGGATGATCAGCACGACGACCACGGTGCCGATGCCGTTGACGACGGCGCCCTCCTGCACGGTGGCGTATTCCTCGTTGGCGATCGGCACCGGCCCGGTCAGCCGCACGCGCGCATGAAAACGGTTCGGGAAATCGAGCTCGACCGCGGCCTGCCGGATCGCATCGGTGGCGGCCTTGCCCGGCTCGAGCGCCTGGTAGTCGAGGATCGGCTTGAATTGGATGAAGGCGCGCTTGTCACTGTCTTCGAGCGGCTTGTCGGAGATCAACTGGCGCCAGGAGAAGGTCGCATCGCCCTTGTCGAGCACGGTCTCGACGGTCTGGGAGATGTAGTCGAACGGCCGCGCGACGTTGTCGAGCTTGACTTGCCCGCGCTTGACGCCGGCAAGGCCGGTCTCCAGCGCACCGGTCAGGCCGCGGATCGAGGGGTCCCCGGCCATGATCTCGACCAGCGGCGCCGCCGCCGCGAACTGGTCCGTGAGCTGCTTGACCTCCTCGGTCGGCAGGAACAGCAGGCCGTTCCTGGCGAAGAACTCGCCGCCGCCGAGCAGCTCGACCGATGAGAAGTTCGCGGTGTCGCCCTTGAGCTTCTTGGCGAGCGCATCGGCCGCCACACCTGTCATCTCGGGCGTCGCCGCTTCGACCACCGCCAGGATCATCCGATCGCGATCGAACGCCTGCTCGTACTGCTGGTCGCGCTTGCGCCAGTCGAGCTCGGGCGAAATCAGCTTGTTGATGTCGGTATTGATGGAGAAATGACGCGCCGTATAGAAGCCCGCGCCTACGGAGAGCAGCAGGGCCGCAATCAATGTCGGCCAGGCAAACCGGGTGCAGGCCTTGACGATCGAGACGACAAACGTGGTCAGCACTTCGTGACTTTCTAATGTTTAGAGAGCTGGGCGGAAACGTCCGCTTCATGGCGGAGTTCCCCGATCAGGGCGAGCCCCGGACGCACACATCCTGAGCGGCGCCCCGACCCGGCCTGGCCCAACCTTTGAAGACGAGGATGGTCCCTCGACGGCGGATCAGGTCGAACGATGCACGGAACCGTCGGGGCGGCTGATATAGCGGCTGTTCTCGGCGGTAAAGTGACGAACGAGTGAGAGCATAACCAACTCAATTAATTGATCTAATTTATAATTACTAAATTACCTGCGGCCTGTCGCGGGCTGTGTGCGACGGGTCACATGCGAGCGACTTGCAGACTGGCTTTCCTCTTCGCTCGATTTTTGACACAAAGCCCTGCGCTTCCATCGGTGTGGCGGGCAATTGGGGCATTCGCTGGTGCGAATATTGCAGCCCCGTCGCACGCACGGAGGTGCCGGGTCGAAAGTGAGGCAACGTGGCTGGACGTCCCATGCAGGTGTATCTCGCGCAGCCGCGCGGTTTTTGTGCTGGAGTCGTGCGTGCGATCGAGATCGTCGAGCGCGCGCTGGAGAAGTATGGCCCGCCGGTCTATGTGCGTCATGAGATCGTCCACAACAAGCACGTGGTGGAGAGCCTGAAGGCCAAGGGCGCCATCTTCGTCGAGGACCTCTCCGAGGTGCCGCCGCGCGCCGTCACCGTGTTCAGCGCCCACGGCGTTGCCCGGACGGTCGAGGAGGAAGCGGCCGCCCGCGGGCTGCCGGTGCTCAATGCCACCTGCCCGCTGGTGACCAAGGTCCACAACCAGGGCAAGCGCTACATGTCCAAGGGCCGTACCCTGGTACTGATCGGCCATGCCGGTCATCCGGAGGTCGAGGGAACCATGGGTCAGGTTCCCGGCCCGGTCCACCTCGTGCAGAACGTGGCCGATGTGGCCACCCTGCCCCTGCCGGTCGATACCCCGCTGGCCTATATTACCCAGACCACGCTCAGCGTGGACGACACCAGGGACATCATTTTAGCCCTTCAAGCCCGCTTTACAGACCTTCAAGGTCCCGATATCCGGGATATCTGCTATGCGACACAGAACCGGCAATCTGCGGTAAGGGACTTAAGCAAGCTGGTGGACGTCATCCTGGTGGTGGGCGCCGCCAACAGCTCCAACTCGAACAGACTGCGCGAGATCGGCACCGAGGCCGGGGTCGCAAGCTATCTGATCGCTGATGGCAGCGAGCTCGATCCGGTTTGGCTGAAGGACGCCAAGGCCGTCGGCATCACCGCCGGCGCCTCGGCCCCCGAAGTCCTCGTCGACGACGTCATCGAAGCCCTGCGGCGCATCGGACCGGTTGAGGTCGCGGTGGTCCCGGGGCGGGAAGAAAACATCGAATTCCGCCTGCCGGCCGAGCTGGTCGCGGGCTGATCGGTCCTCGTTTGGTCCAGAAAGAAGAGACGTAATGGCAATCCCCTTCCATAAGGAACTGCGTATCGGGGCCTATCTGATGAAGCAGAAGCTTCTCGGCCGGAAACGCTATCCGCTCGTGCTGATGCTGGAGCCGCTGTTTCGCTGCAACCTGGCGTGCGCCGGCTGCGGCAAGATCGACTATCCCGACGCGATCCTCAACCGCCGCATGAGCGCGCAGGAGTGCTGGGACGCGGCCGACGAATGCGGTGCGCCGATGGTGGCGATCCCCGGCGGCGAGCCGCTGATCCACAAGGAGATCGGCGAGATCGTGCGCGGCCTGGTCGCCCGCAAGAAGTTCGTCTCGCTCTGCACCAACGCGCTGCTGCTGGAGAAGAAGCTCGATCTGTTCGAGCCCTCCCCCTACCTCTTCTTCTCGGTGCATCTCGACGGCCTGCGCGAGCATCACGATAAGGCGGTCTCGCAGAAGGGCGTGTTCGACCGCGCCGTCTCCGCGATCAAGGCCGCCAAGGCGCGCGGCTTCACCGTCAACGTCAACGCCACGGTGTTCGACGGCCATCCCGCCGAGGAGATCGCCAAGTTCCTGGACTTCACGACCGAGCTCGGCGTCGGCGTGACCATGTCGCCCGGCTATGCCTATGAGCGCGCGCCGGACCAGGAGCACTTCCTCAACCGCACCAAGACCAAGCAGCTGTTCCGCGACGTCTTCAAGCTCGGCAAGGGCAAGAAGTGGAATTTCATGCATTCCGGTCTGTTCCTCGACTTCCTGGCCGGCAACCAGGAGTTCGAGTGCACCCCCTGGGGCATGCCTGCGCGCAACATCTTCGGCTGGCAGAAGCCCTGCTATCTGCTCGGCGAAGGCTACACCAAGACCTTCAAGGAGCTGATGGAGACCACCGACTGGGACTCCTACGGCACCGGCAAGTACGAGAAGTGCGCCGACTGCATGGCGCATTGCGGCTACGAGGCGACCGCCGCCAATGCGGCGCTGACCAACCCGATCAAGGCGATGTTCGTGTCGCTGCGCGGCATCAAGACCGAGGGTCCGATGGCGCCGGAGATCGATCTCTCCAAGCAGCGCCCGGCGCAGTACGTGTTCTCGTCGGAGGTGCAAAAGCGCCTCTCCGAGATCCGTCACGACGAGGCGATCGAGGCGCAGCAGAAGGCCTCGACGGCCGCCTGATCTTCACGGCTCTGATCAATCAAAAGGCCGCCGAGTGATCGGCGGCCTTTTTCATTGAACTGATCTCTGGATCGGGATGGACGCTACGCTCCGTGATGAGCAAACGGCTCACGCCTCGGCAGCGGCCAGCGTTTCGGTCTCGAGGAAATGCTCAGCTGCCAGCATGCCGCTCAGCAGCAGGTCGCGGGCGCCGCGCAGCGAGCGCAGGGCGCGATTGAACTCGATGCCCGTCGACACCAGGCCGCGCAGCACGGCCGGATTGCGGGCGACGCCGCGCAGGATCATCGGCAGGTCGATGTCGCCGTTCGGCTTGATGGCGTCCTTGGCGAGCGACGGGAGGGTGCGATGGGCGGGATCGGAGATCACCCGCAGCGCCGCGAACGGCAGCCCATACTCGGCGGCATAGGCGGCGGCGATGTGGCTCTCCATGTCGACCGCGGCCGCCCCGGTCTTCATGCGCAGCGCCGCCTTTCGGGCCTGGGCCACGACAACCTCCTCGGCCCCGGCGAGCACGCCGCGCACGACGCGGCGCTTCTTCAGGGCGGCGCGGGCGATGTGCTCCTCACGCAGCGACAGTCCGGACAACCAGCGCGCGTCGCCCGCGGTCACCTCGGTGGCGACGACGATGTCGCCGGCCTTGAGGCTGGGATCGAGGCCACCGGCCACGCCAAAGCTGACGACGCCGCGGATCGAGGTCGGATCGAACACGGTGAGCAGCGAGCGCAACTGCCTGGGGTCGCTCGAGCTGCAGATCACCATCATGCCGGGCCCGGCAGCAATCCGGGCCTCCTGCACCAAGCCCGTCACGACCAAGACCGGCCGCGGATCAATCGGGCGATCCGCGGACGTATCGTCCCCCATCCCCAACTTCACAATCCGACCCCTGACACCTTCTCGGACGTCGCGTGATCCGACGTCTCCGTCTCTTGTTCCAAAGCCTCAGCCACGGCGGCGCCAGAGCGGAAAGGCCTTAACAAACCGAGGATTACGCAGAAAAAATCCGCGAGGAAACCCCGTTTGCGCCGCACTGCACCCGTACCCGATGCGTTTTTTGCCTGGTGTTGCCATTTGGCCCCGCCGATCCCTGTTCCGCCCTGGAACAAATTGCGCCGGCGCCACCAGGCGTGGAACTTTAAGCAAGAACTACGCCACGAAAATGTGAGACTCGCGGCGCGGGCGGCATGACGGCGCGGCCAGATTCGGCTGCCCTGCGCCGGTCAGCCGTGCCCGAGCAGGAGATTCGCAGCGCGGTCGCCGGAGCGGACGGAGCCCTCGATGGTTGCCGGCAGGCCGGTATCGGTCCAGTCCCCGGCCAGAGCGAGATTGCCGAACGCCGTCTTCGCTCCGGGTCGGAGCGCGTTCTGCTCCGGCGTCGCCTCGAAGGTGGCGCGACGCTCGCGCACGATCTGCCACGGCGGCAGCTCCGCCTTGATCCCGGCGGCCTTGCAGACGTCGGCCCAGATCGCGGCGGCGAGCTCCTCGCGCTGAATGTCGACCAGCCGATCGCCATTGCTGATGGTGACCGAGAGCCGCTGCGGGAAGGCGAACAGCCATTCGACCAGGCCGCCGACCACCCCGAGCAGAGCTGGTGCATCGCGCGGCGGCGTGATGCGGAAATGGGCATTGACGATGGCGCGATATTTCGTCGGCCCCGTGAGCCCCGGCAGCAGGGCCATCGCCGGCCGCGGCGGCACGGCGAGCACCACGACGTCGGACGGACCGAGCGCGACGGTTTCATCGCCGCCGAACCTGAGCCCGGTGACGCGACCACCCGCATCGTCGAGGCCACGCAGCTCGCGGCCGATCCGGACGCTGCCGCCCTTGCCTTCCAGGAATTTCACGGCCGGATCGATCAGCACGCCCGACAGGCCATCGCGCGCGATCAGCGGCCGGCAGGCCTGGCCGCCGGCGAGCAAGGTCTCGCGGACGATGGCGCCGGCAAGCCCCGCCGAGCCTTCCGGCGGATCGCAGTTCAGTGCCGCGAGCAGCAGCGGCTGCACCAGGCGGTCGTACAGCGTGCCCTTGCAGGGAATCGTGCTGCCGATCGTCTTGGACGTACCGGCCCAGATCAGCGGCGACAGCGCGAGGTAGTCGCCGAGCTTGGTATCCGGCACGCGGCGACCCTCGTCGAACACCCACAGCGGCAGGCGGCCGTTGCCGAGATCGAGCAGCCAGCGCTGGCCGCTCCGGATGTCGACGAAGGCGAACTGCGCCTTCTCCGGCCCGACCAGCCCCGCTTCCGAGCCGATCGCGCGGGCATAGGACAGCACGTGATGATTGGCCGACAGCAGCAAATGGTTGCCGTTGTCGATCACCAGGTCGGTCGCGGCGTCGTAATAGGACCGGCAGCGGCCGCCGAGCTGCTGCGTGGCCTCGTGGACGTGCACGATGTAGCCCGCATTGGCGAGCCGCACGCCGGCGGAAAGGCCGGACACGCCGGCGCCGATGATGTGAGCGGTCTTTTGCATCAGATGATTGCGTAACGGAGGATGATGCCGATCTTCGTGAGCTTGCTCACGCGGACGGGCTCGCGCGGCAGCGCGAAGCCACGTTCGAGCAGGAGGTCGAACACGGCGCGGTAGTATTTCGACATGATGCGCGGCGCACGCACGGCACGCCGGCGGTTGCGCCGCATGATCTCGTCGGCCTTCTCGAAATGCGTCTTCGCCCTGACGGCAACCGAGTTGCAGACCTTGGGCAGCGCTCGCTCCTGCGTCACCTTGGCCGGATCATCGCCGGTGATTCCGGCGAACAGCAACGCCTCGCGCGGCAGATAGAGCCGGCCGATGGCCGCGTCCTCGTCGATGTCGCGCAGGATGTTGGTGAGCTGCAGCGCGCGGCCGAGATGGTGGGCCAGCAGGATGCCGTCCTCCTCGGGCATGCCGAAGATGCGCACCGAGAGGCGGCCGACCGCGCTCGCGACCCGGTCGCAATAAAGGTCCAGCGTGGCGAGATCGGGCGCGCGGATCTCCTGCGGCACGTCCATCTCCATGCCGTCGATGATGGCGAGGAAATCCTCCCGCTTCAGGCCGAACGTCTTCACCGCGGCGACGTAGTCGTGCAGCCGCGGCGGCGGGTTACCCTGGTAGAGCGCGTCGATGTCGTCGCGCCATTTCTGCAGCGCCGCCAGCCGCTCGGGCCGCGGCCCGTCGGAATCGGCGATGTCGTCGACCTCGCGGCAGAAGCTGTAAACCTGGAACATCGCATCGCGCTGGGCGCGCGGCAGGATGCGCATGGCGGCATAGAACGAGCTGCCGGACGCCGCCGTGCCGTGATCGATATTGTCTGCGGTCGCCTCGAGGGTCATGCGCCGGCTGCCGATTTGGTGGCGGGATGACGCCCGGCCACGCGGCGGCCGATCTCGCCCATCACCGACGTGAAGGTGAGACCAAGCATGCCGACGGGCGACAGGTGCACGCGCTCACTCAGTGGATCGCGCACCTTCAGCAGCGCCACGATACGGTCAGCGAAAGCCTGGATCACGGCGATCTCCAGTCCGAAACGGAAATCCTTGACGCCGCTGTTGAGGTCCCTGCCCTCATCGAGCAGCGCCGCGTTACGCACCGCGAGCTTCTGCAGGCAGGCCAGCAGTTGCGGCGGCGATCTGGACTCGCCGAGCATCTCGACGGTGGCGCCGGCTTCCGCCAGCGCATCGCGCGGCAGGTACACGCGGTTGAGCGCCTTGTAGTCCTTGCCGCAGTCCTGCAGGTGGTTGTTGATCTGCAGCCCGGCGCAGATCGCGTCCGAGGCCGGCCAGGTCGCGGTGGACTCGCCGTGCACATCGAGCATGAAGCGGCCGACCGGCATCGCCGAGTAGCGGCAGTAGTGGATGACCTCGTCCCAGTTCTCGTAACGCAGCTTGGTCACGTCCATCCGGAAGGCAACCAGCAGATCGAGCGCATGCCGGGGCGGCATGCCGCGTTCGGCGAGCGCCCGGCGCAGGCTGACGGCGACATCCTGGGTCTCGCCGGTCCCGGTCAGCTCGGCTTCGAGCAGATCGAGCAGCCGCAGCTTCTCCTCGCCCGGCAGGCTCGGATGATCGGCGATGTCGTCGGCGGTTCGCACGAAATTGTAGAAGGCGAGGATCAGCGCCCGGTGCTCTGGACGGATGATCCAGGAGGCCACCGGAAAGTTCTCGTCCCGGTGTGTCTTGCCGGATCGCAAATCGCTCGCGGTGGTCATGGACGAAACAGCTATCAGGTTGAAAGGGCGCTACCGAAAACAATGCCCGCCGCTTCGCTCATGCGAACGGATTGCTCGCCCCCATATAGGCGAAGATCCAGCCAAAACCAATGCAATCGATGTCGGGCAGCCCATAGGATCGAACCGCCGCCCCTTCCCTGAGGGGCGGGCCGGCGGTCGTTAACCAAAAGAGTTCGGAAACAACCGTTCCGAACGGCAACCGCTTACTGGTTGTGGGTCTTCAGCACCTGATCGCAGGCCGGGCTGATCTTGGGGCGGTTCTCCTTCAGGCACGCAAGGATCGTGAAGTCACCCTGATCGATGACGGCACGGCAGAACTTCTGAACGTCACGCGTGCAGGCCGCCTGCTCTTCGGGCGTGCCGCCGCGGCCTTGCGCGAACGCGCCGGTGGAAACGGACACCGACGACAGCAGGGAAAGTGCCAGGAAAATCTTACGCATCGTGTTCCTTCATTTTGACAGCAGAGGAGACCTCCCGGATCGCCGATGCTGCCCGGGAAACACCTGTTTGGTTTGGCAAGGACCGCAAGCCCCCCAGCGCCGGAGGTACGCTGCCAAATGCGGCCAAATTTGCGCCCTATGATCCCGAGCGGATCAAGCTCGGAGATCACAGCTTTGGCACAAACAAGGCGTTGATACTAGGGCGTTATTCTCGGAACACGTTTTTCGCATTTGGCTGTTGCAAGCATGCCGCGCGGACCGTTAGATGCAGCGCCGTCGAGGCGGCTTGCGTGCAGCCGTCTTGCGAGGACGACCATTCGGCGCCGACCCGTCGCACGGTGTCGGCGGGCATCATGGCATCCGGTCGCAGCGCCCGACCGGCCGTCATTTGAACCTAACCTTCGGCGAGAACACCAAGTGTTCGAAGCGGCGGCGTACGCCGACACAGCGGTGTCATTTTGGATGGGAAACTCGATATGAAACTGTTCGGCTCACCTTTCTCTGGGCGCGTCGTCAAGGCCGCCGGTCTCGGAGCGGCATTGTTCGTGGCGGCGACCGCGGTTCAGGCTCAGTCGGGCCCGTTCGCCGGCTTCGACGGGTCGTGGTCGGGCAACGGTACGGTCGCGCTGTCCGACGGCACCACCGAGCGCATCCGCTGCAAGGCCAGCTACAAGGTGGCCGGCGCCAATCTGAAGCAGAGTCTGCAATGCGCCAGCGACAGCTACAAGTTCCTCCTGACCAGTGACGTCACCAGCCAGGGCGATCGCATCTCCGGCAACTGGAGCGAATCCAGCCGCAACGTGAACGGCGAGCTGCAGGGCACCGCCGGCAACGGCCAGATCGACGTGTTCGTGCAGGCCGCCGGCTTTGCCGCCAGCATCACCCTGAGGACCAGCGGCAACAAGCAGGTCGTGCAGATCTCCTCCAAGGGCGAGATCCGCGGCGTCAACATCACGATGTCGAAGACCTGAACGGTCGCGACATCGTCAGCAACGGAATGCGCGAACGGCCCTGACGACGTCAGGGCCGTTTTGTTTTTTCGCCCGCGTCGTACGCGGGCGATGACAGTGTTGGATTGGGCTTAGATCACGCCCCTCACACCGGCTTGCGCTTCAGCTTCTGCGACAGGTTGATCAGGAACATCGCGGTCGGGCGGAGGATGAAGAGGTCGGCGAACAGCGCCGCCACCATCGAGAACGCGCTGAGCCAGCCGAACAGCCGCAGCGACGGCAGATCCGAGAACACGGTGACGACGAGGCCGCAGGCCAGCACCACCGTGGTGAGGATCAGCGCCGGTCCGACCAGCACGGTGGCACGCTCCACCGCGACCGCGGCGCTGACGCCGGGCGCACTCTCCATCCGCAGCCGGTTCAGGAAGTGGATGGTGGCCGACAGGCCGAGGCCGAAGGAGACCGTGAGCGCCACCACGCTGGCAAATTGCAGCCCCTCCCCCATCGCCCACAACAACGTCCCGGACATCACCACCGGGAAGATGCCGGGCAGGATGCAGGCGAGCATCACCACCCAGGAGCGGAAGGCGAGCCCGATGAACATCGCCACCAGCGCGAACTCGATGGTGAGCCCGTGATTGAGCTTCTGGATCATGCTGGCGGAGTTGCGCGCGGCGATGGCGGCTAGGCCGGTGACCGCGATCTCAAAGCCGGGGTGCTTCTTCCTGACCGTGTCGAGCTCATGATCAAGCTTGTCGACCACCGGCAGCAGCTGGCTGGAATCCAGATCGGGAACGCGGCCGGCGACCACCACCGCATCCTGCTCCTTGTCGATGAAGCGGCGCACCAGATGCTCGGGGATCAGATTGACGTATTCCTGCAGCGTCGTCGTATCGGACGAGCCGGCCTTCTCGGCCAGCCAGCGCCTGAGCGTCTCGACCGACCAGACGTTGCCGACACCGGCAGTCTTCTCGACGGTGGCATGGACGTCGGCGATGGTCTGCAACGTCTCCGGCGCATAGAGCGAGGCGCCCTTGGGAAACTGGACCAGCACATTGACCGGATTGGCGCCGGTGAGCTTGGCATCGAGCCGGTTGCTCGCCGCCACTGCCTGGCGCTTGTCCGGCACCTGGTCGGCGAGCCGGTAGCGCGGCTCCAGGCTCGCATAGACCACCGCGAGCGAGCCGACGAACACCACCGCGATCAGGCTGAACAGGCCGGGACGACCGACCATGCGCACCGCGATCCAGTAGCAGAAATTGCGCAGCGCCTGCACGCCGGCATCGGCCCCCTGGAATTTGACCGCGAACGTCTTCTCGTTGCGCACCAGCAGCACGCCGAACACCGGCACCAGCGACAGCACCGCGACCAGCGCGATGATGGTGGCGGCAAGCCCCGCCTCGCCGAACTTGCGGATCAGGTCGCTGTCGGAGAACTGCAGGGCGATGAAGGAAATGCCGGCGGTGGCGTGGGTCAGCACGCAAGCCGGGCCGACGACCAGCACGGCGTTCTTGAACGCCGTCACCTTGTCCTGCCCTGCGATCAGGCGGTCGCGGGCGGCGAAGGTGAGCTGCATCGAATCGGAGAAGCTGATGACCATGATGAGCGGCGTCATCACGTTCAGGAACATGTTGAGATTGAAATTGGCCCAGCCGAGCGCGCCGAGCGCGAGCATGATCGCGATCAGCGGCGGAAACGCCGCCGCGATCATGAAGGAGACCTTGCGGAAGAAGATGATGGCGATGATGCAGCCGGCGAGAATGCCGAGAATGTTGTAGGTCAGCCCGTCACGTTCCACCGCGTTGCGGATCTCGAGCTGCATGACCGGCACGCCGGAAAGCTGGACATTCAGGCCGGTGTCGGCGAGGTTCTCCGCCATCAGCTTCCGGATGTCGCCCACCACCTTCCCGAGATCGTTCGAGGCCACCACCTTGGGCTCGAGCGACAGCACGATCAGGGCGAGCGTGCCGTCCTCCGACAACAGCTTGCCGCGGATGATCTCGTTGGACTTCACCGTTTCGATGAACTTGTCGTAGGCCTCGCCCTCCGGCAGATCCGACGGAAACAGCGCCGCCGGAAGCTTGCCGGGCGCCGGCGCCTGACGGGCCGAGAACAGCGACACCAGGCCACGGGTGCCCTCGACCAGTTGCAGGTCGGTCACGAAGTCACGCAGCTTCTCGAGGTTCTGACGGGCCAGCAAGGTCTTGCCCTCGACCACGACGAGGACGTCGAATTCCTCGGCCGGGAACTTCTTCGTCACCTCCTCGTACTGGTGGAATTCCTTGCTGTCGGAGCGAAACAGCTGGCTGAGCGAATCGTCGATCTGGATCCGCTTGATGCCGAACACCGCCGCCACGATCAGGACGAGCAGGACGACGCAGGAGAAGATCGGCGCCTTGACCGCGAGGAGGCCGAGCCGCTCGATGCCGAAAGCGATGCTGTCGGCCGGCCGGTGCTCGACCTTCTCGACATGGACTTCGTTGTCGTGCCTGACTTCCAGCATGCGGTGTCCAGTGGTTGGGGGCGGCCTAATTCGGAAGGCCTGAGCGCATAGGGCAGAAATAAGGCCGCTCAGCGAAGCAGAGATGACCGCATTGTGGCCCGCAGCCGAAGCTAATCCTTGAAAACACGTGACAATTCGTCGAGGCCGGGTCTAGCAGGGTTCACTCCCCGGCCGCAACCATGCCCGGCCACACAAGACGGCGAGCCGGCATGGCTTCCGATCACGCCACGATTCTGCCGTGCTTGAAAAGAGCGTGGACGACCCGGACGGACGCGGGGCTCAAAAACCTGAACGACTCAAGGGACCGGTATCCGATCCGACCGAGCCGTCCCTTGCCCGGGGCAGGCCGCGGCCGGTGCTGGCGAGCACCACTCGCCGCCCCTGTCCCAGAGAGGACCGTCACCCTGCGGGAAGGGCGGCCTCGCGCAGCCGGATCGAGTAGTTCGACGCGTTCTGATTCCCGCGCGAGGCGGCGCGCGCAAACATGATGAGGTGATGCGCGATCAGCGCCACGGCGATGAAATTCTCGATCTCGCCTCGCTTCAGCTGGCTCCAGGCAAAGCGCCAGAACGGCCGCTTGTAGTCGCCGAGCACGCCCACCTTCCAGAAGATCTTGCCCATCATGACCAGGCCGCGCCTGATGTTCGGCCAGCTCTTCATCTCGTCGCTGACCGGCACCTTGATGCGGTTGGCGTAGGTGGTGTCGCATTGGTGCTTGTAGCGTGCGAGCAGCCGCTCCGGCTCATAGGCCACCTCCATGCAGCGCCGCCACGCCGTGACCACTTCGTCATAGGGCATCAGGAATTTCACGTTGGAGTCGCGGCCGTCATCGTGGACCAGCCTGCCCTCGCGCTCGAGGCGATCCCACAGCGGCGTCTTCGGCAGCGCCTGCAGCAGATTGATCGTGAGCAGCGGGATCCGGCTCTCCGCGACGAACTGCAGCAGCGCGTCCGCGGTCTGCGGCGTATCGGTGTCCAGCCCCATGATGATACCGGAGACGACCTCCATGCCATAGCCGTTGATGGTCCTGATCCCCTCCAGGATCGGCACCATCATGTTGTGGTCCTTGTGCATCGCCGTCAGCGCATCCGGGTCGGGCGTCTCGATGCCGCAGAAGATCGTGATGAAATAGGCCTCACGCATCTTCTCCAGGATCTCGGGCCGCTTGGCGATGTTGAGCGTGGCCTCGCAGGCGAGCCGCATCACATAGCCGGTGCGCTTCTGCCATTCGATCAGATGCGGCAGCAGGTCCATCGCCGCCTTGCGGTTGCCGATGAAATTGTCGTCGACGAAATAGACCGAGCCGGTGACGCCGCATTCCCTAAGCTTGTCGAGCTCGGCGATGATCTGCTGCGGCGACTTGATGCGCGGGTTGCGTCCATAGAGGCCGGGGATGTCGCAGAACTCGCACTGATAGGGGCAGCCGCTGGAATACTGGATACTGCCGAGAAAGTACTTCTTCACCTCGGCGAGCTCATAGGCCGGCACCGGGAAATCGGTCATCGCCACCCGCTCGTCGGTCCGCAGCACGACCTGCTGCGCAGGCCGCGACGGATCCCGCGCCAGCCGCGCGATCAGCTCGTCGGTGGCATCGCCGAGCTCGCCGACATGCAGATAGTCGAAGCTCGGATAGTAGTCCGGACAGGCGCTGACGGAGGGGCCGCCCAGCGCGACCGGCAGGTCGAACGCATGCGCCCTCTGGCAGATGTCGTTCATCTGCTGACGCTGGATGTGCATTCCGCTGACGAACACCGCTTCGGCCCAGGAGAAATCCTCGTCCTGCGCCGGGCGGATGTTCTCATCGATGAAGCGCACCTGCCAGGAACTTGGAAGATAGGCCGCGATCAGCAGCAGCCCCTGCGGCGGCATGAAGGCCTGGACGCCGTCGGTGAGCGGATAGGCATGCTCGAAGGTTCCGAACGACGAGGTGTAGCGCGGAAACACACAGAGAATGCGACGTACCGTTTCGATGCCCTCGAATCTCATCGACTGCCCCTCGCGACAACCCGCTAACTGGTTACCTTACGGCCGAAGACAAGGCTTCGCCACCCCTTCCGGAAAAGTTGAGTGCGATCGAGCCTTCCGCTCCTGTCGCAGGGCGCAACGTCCCCGCCGCATGCCGGATGCTCGCGCCGTCTGGCCTGATCAGACGCGACCCGACGAGGCGACCTGATCCGATGCATCGCAATGCGGATGGCGGAATGCGAAGGGCGATCTAAAGTTCCAATCAGATGGATCATTGATCGATCGAGCGCAACGACCGTTCCCGGCCGGTTTCCGATCGGCGAACCAATTGGGGAGCGCGTGCGCGGCCGGCCACCGGTTGCAATGCATTTGCAGGGGAACGAGGGGCCTCGAAATGGCGCATGCCCTCCGTAGTCAACCGGATGCCCCGGCGCCCGCCCCTGCTGCGGAGCACCAACTAATCGATTGAAACGCCAAGCGAAGTACGCGGGGGTTGCATAATACTGACGGCGTCAACTTAACGCTTTCTCCATGAAGGTTTTGCATAACTATTAACAATCAAGCGCCCCCTGCGTCGTAGCAAAAACTCGCGGTATCTCACCTCATGACCTCACGCCCGACGTCAACGAATACGGCCACGCGCCAATCCATCGCAGTCAAGCTCTATGCAATCTTCGCGTTGTTTGCGCTATTGACCGCCGCAATCACCTGGCTGTCCGACTACAACTCGCGGCGGGCCACGGAGCTCATCAAGGCCATCGAGACGGCCAATCTCGCCGCTCACAACGTTCAGCTGGTCAACGGCCTCGTCTATGCCGTCGTCATGGAGTCGCGCGGCGTCTATATGTCGACCGACCCCGCCGTCGTGAAACAATACGGCAACGGCTTGCTCAAGTTCAATGCCGACATCCTGAAGGTCGTCGACAAGTGGCAGGCGATCGTACAGGCCGACGACGCCCAGCAATTCGCAACATTCAAGAAGCGGATCGAGCAATTCGTCGAATTCCGCGCCGAACTGGTCCGCCGCGCCAATGAAATCAGCCCGGCCGCGGGACGCGAGTGGGGCGACAACGACGCCAATCGCTCCGTGCGCAAGGCGCTCAACACGGATCTCGAGGCGCTGTCCAAAGTCTATGTCGAGCGCGCAGGAAAGATCGCCGAGGAAACGGCGCTGAACAACAAGCTCTCGCTCGTGCTGACCGGCCTTGGCGGCTTGATGTTGGTTCTGGTCGCAGCCGGCGTGGTGATCATCGCTCGCTCGATCGCTCGGCCGCTGTCTCAGATCACCGATACGATCCGCCGGGTCGCCACCGGCGCCGAGAACGTCGAAGTGCCGTATGCCGGGCGCGCCGACGAGGTCGGCGAGCTCGCTCGCGCCATCGGCGTGTTCCAGCAGGCGATGGCCCATAACCGCGACCTCAATGTCCAGGTCTCGCAGGACTCCGAAATCCGCGAAGCCCGGGCCCGCCACATCGAGACCGCGGTCGAGGAATTTCGCACCGCGATCGGCAGCGTGATGCGGACCGTCACCGAGAACGCCGCCGCGATGCGCCAAACCGCCGAGATGATCACGCGGCTGACGGCCGATGCCAACGAGCGCGCGGTCACCGCCGCCGGCGCGACGTCGCAGGCGTCGACCAACGTCTCCGCCGTCGCGAGCGCCGCCGAGGAATTGTCGACGTCCGTCGAGGAGATCGGCCGGCAGATCCGGCAGTCGGCCGGCGCCGTCGAGCAGACCGGCCAACGCACCGAGAAGTCGGTCACGGAGATTGAGGGCCTTGCCGCCGCCACCCAGCGCATCGACGGCGTGCTGACCCTGATCCAGACCATCGCCGAGCAAACCAATCTCCTCGCTCTGAATGCGACCATCGAGGCCGCCCGCGCCGGCGAGGCCGGCCGTGGTTTTGCCGTGGTCGCGCATGAGGTCAAGGCGCTGGCCGGGCAGACGGCCAAGGCGACCGAGGAGATCAGCCAGAACGTCGGCCTGATCCAGGCCTCGACCAAGACCGCGGTCGACGCGGTCCGCGAGATCGGCCAGGCGGTCCGCGGCATCAACGAGATCACCTCGAACATCTCCAATGCGATCCAGCAGCAGGACCAGGCGACGCGGGAGATCTCGGCCAACGCGCAGTCGACCGCCCAGGGCAATCAGACGCTGGTCATGAACATCGGCTCGCTCCGCGACGCCATCAGTGAGACCTCGACGGCCGCCGCCTCCGTCCTGTCGGCGTCCGGCGACCTCAACGCCACCGCGCAGACGCTCGCCAACGAGGTCGAGAAGTTCTTCCAGAACCTGCGCTCGGGTCCCTCCGCGGAGATGCGGCTGCGCAAGGCGAGCTGACGGCGGCGAGCCATCGGTCGCGGAAATCGCCCCGCAAGACGTGATCCGTTCCGATATCGGAACCGTTTCTTGGTTTTTGGAGAGCCCTCGTGCGCCAGACAGCCAAGAAACTTCCGTTCGCCTGCGACCCGGTTGCGGTCACCCAGGATGACGTCGAGGACGCCATCCGCACCATCCTGACCTGGATCGGCGAGGACCCGTCACGCGAGGGTCTCTCCGAGACCCCGGCCCGCGTCGCGCGGGCCTACAAGAGCTATTTTTCCGGCTATGAGCAGAACCCCGAGGAGTATCTGCGCAAGACGTTCGAGGAGACCGCCGGCTACGACGAGATGGTGCTGTTGCGGAACATCCCGTTCCAGAGCCATTGCGAGCACCACATGGCGCCGATCATCGGCCGCGCCTGGGTCGGCTACGTGCCGCGCAACCGCGTCGTCGGCATTTCCAAGCTCGCCCGGGTCGTCGAGGCCTATGCCAGCCGCCTGCAGATCCAGGAGCGCATGACGGCCGAGATCGCCAACATCATCGACGAGGTGCTGCAGCCGCAGGGCGTGGCGGTCGTGATCAAGGCAGCCCATCACTGCATCAGCTCGCGCGGCGTCAAGAAGCACGGCGTCGATCTCACCACCAGCCGCATGCTCGGCTGCTTCCGCACCGACCCGATGAGCCGCCAGGAGTTCCTGGCGATGGTCAATTCCGACCTGAAGGATTGAGGGTCCGGAAAATCCTCGGCCCGCTGTGATCCAGCCGTCCATGATCCACGTTATCCGGGATCAAGCATGCGTGCCGGGGACCATGACCACGCGATGAGAGCGGCTGGATTAGCGCAATGGAACGTGGCATCGTCCCGGCAGAAATTTGCACGGGCGTTCGGTGCCCGTACCAGGGTGAATGTGAGCAGAGGGCCGAAGGCGACTGTGGACTGGGCTGAATTGATCGGACGCGTCGCCGCGCGCGGCGACCGCGAGGCGTTCAAGGCCCTGTTCGCGCATTTTGCGCCCCGCATCAAAGGCTTCCTCATCAAAACCGGCTGCAACGCCGACGACGCTGAGGAAATCGCCCAATCCACCATGGTGGCGGTGTGGACGAAGGCGGGGCAATTCGATCCGTCGACGGCCGGCGCGGCCGCCTGGATCTTCACGATCGCGCGCAACCAGCGGATCGACGCCGCGCGCAAGGCCGCCCGCGACGGCCGGCTGAGCAGGGAAGTAGTGCGCGACGAGGAGGCCGATCCGACGCTCGCGGCCGACCAGATCGTCTCGCGTGTCGAAGATGCCACGCGGGTGGCGGCCGCGATCGAAAGATTATCGGTGGAGCAATCCACCGTGATCCGCCTGTCGTTCGTTGAAGAACGACCGCATTCGGAAATCGCGGCGGTGCTCGGCCTGCCGCTGGGTACGGTAAAGTCACGAATCAGACTGGCGATGAATCGCCTGAGAGACCTGTTGGACGACGCGACATGACGATCAGCCACCACCCGCCGGAAGACCTGCTGGCCGACTTCGCCACTGGTGCGCTCGACGAGGCCGAGCGGCTGGTCGTCGGTGTCCATGTCGCCGATTGCGGCCGATGCCAGCGCTTCGTGCGCGCCATCGAGCAGCTCGCCGGCGCCTCGCTGGACGCGGCCGAGCCGGTCGCGACGGGCGCGGATGCTTTCGATGCCGTGATGGCCCGCATCGATCGACGCCCGCAGGCGGCGCCGCAGGTGAGCGAGGTCGCCGAGCACGATCCCGAGCTCGCGGACCTGCCCGAGATGGTCAAGCGCTGCAAGATCGGCAAGCGCCGGCGCGTCGCGCCCGGCATCAGCATGCGCCCGATCCTGCTGCCGGGCACCGGCAAATCGCGCGCCTTCCTGCTGCGCTCGGAGCCAGGGGCGCGGATGCTGGAGCATACGCATTCCGGCAATGAGCTGACCTGCGTGCTGAAGGGCAGCTTCAGCCATCTCGGCGGCTATTACGGACCCGGCGACTTCGACTATGGCGACGACGAGGTCGACCATCGTCCGGTGGTCGGTGACGAGGGCCCCTGCCTCTGCCTCGTCGCCATGACCGGCGACCTGCGCATGCACGGCCTGCTCGGCCGCCTCATCAGCCCGTTCGTCCGGCTCTGAATTCCTCCGCCGTCCTTGTGAGCGCAGCGAATTAATCCAGGGCGACGCGAAAGGCCTGGATTGCTTCGTCGCTTTGCTCCCTCGCAACGATGACCGCAAGCATTCGGGTGATCCGCATCGGACTCTGACCCGCTCTCAGGAAGCGCATGGAGGAGACAGATGCGGTCAACAAGCGCGGATCAGCGGATCAGAAGGGTTACGTCGGGCATCTCAGCAGACTTCTGGCCCGTGCCGGACGCAACGATGAGCAAGCTTTTGCCGAGCTCCATGCTGCAACGATCTTGAAGATGCGGAAGACCGTGCGCGCCGCAGCGCGGACGAGATCCGCGCCATCCGCAGCCACGCCGACGCGATCGCGTCGGCCGTGGTGTAGGACCCGACGCGGTTTCGGTCCCCTGCTTGCTGGCGGACCGCCGATCGGTCATATCTGGGGCGGTTCCACGCTGCCCATGCCGAGATTCATGACCGGAAATCCCCCGCGATGACCGCTGCCATCGTCGCCGTCTTCACGCTCGCCTATGCCGTGGTGGCGCTGGAGCACCCGTTCCGGATCAACAAGGCGGCCACCGCCCTGGTCGGTGCCGGCCTGATGTGGACCATTTACGCCGTCATGGGCGGGACCGCGCCGGCGGTCGCGACCGAGCTCAACGAGTCCGTGGCCTCGACCGCCCAGATCATCTTCTTCCTGATCGGCGCGATGACCATCGTCGAGGTCATCGACGCCCATAACGGCTTCGAGGTCGTGACCTCGCTGATCGGCACCCGCAACCAGGTCACCCTGGTCTGGCTGGTCGGCTTCGTCACCTTCTTTCTCAGCGCCATGCTCGACAACCTCACCACCGCGATCGTGATGGTGTCGCTGATGAAGAAGCTGTCCGGCCACGATGAGGACCGCCTGGTCTTCGCATCGATCATCGTCATCGCCGCCAATGCCGGCGGCGCCTGGTCGGCGATCGGCGACGTCACCACCACCATGCTGTGGATCGGCGGCCAGATCACGCCGCTCGCGATCATGAAGTCGGTCTTCATCCCCTCGCTCTTGAACCTGCTGGTCCCGCTCGCCGTCGTCAGCTTCACCCTGCGCGGCAAGCAGCTCGTGCCGCCGGCGAGCGCCGGCCTCGCCTCGATCAGCCCGATCCTGCCGTTCGAGCGCAATTTGATCTTCTTCATGGGCCTTGGCATCCTGGTCGCCGTGCCGGTGTTCAAGGCGGTGACCCACCTGCCGCCGTTCATGGGCATCCTGTTCGGCCTTGGCCTCTTGTGGATGGTCGGTGAGATCGTCCATCGCGAGAAGGCCTCCGAGCAGAAGCAGCGCCTGACCCTGGTGCATGCGCTGACCCGGATCGACATGCCCTCGATCGTGTTCTTCATCGGCATCCTGCTGGCAGTCGCCGCGCTCGAGCACACCCACATCCTCGAGGCGCTGGCGCAATGGCTCGACCGTACCGTCGGCCGGCTCGATCTGATCGTGATCGTGCTCGGGCTCGCCAGCGCCGTGATCGACAACGTGCCGCTGGTCGCGGCGTCGATGGGCATGTACAGCCTGAGCCAGTTTCCGCCCGACAGTTTTCTGTGGGAGTTCGTCGCCTATTGCGCCGGCACCGGCGGCTCGATCCTGATCATCGGCTCGGCGGCCGGCGTCGCCGCGATGGGGCTCGAGAACATCCACTTCTTCTGGTACGTGCGCCGCATCAGCGGCATCGCCTTGCTTGGCTATTTTGCCGGCGCCGCCGCCTACGTCATCCAATACAATCTGCTTCATTGATCGGGACCAACGCATGAGATGGTCGTGGCACAGTCTTGCAGCCGTCGCGACTGCCATGCTCATCGGCATCGGAGCTGGCCGCGCCGACGACGCGACGATCCGCAGCGGCTACGCGCTCGGCCCGGCCAGTTGCGGCGACGGCGCCCTCGCCTTTCCGCGCCTCCAGATCGACATGAAGCCGGGCTTCTGCGCCGGCCTCGTCGCCAGCCGCGACGACGGCCTGAGATTTCCGCGCGGCATCGTGCAGATCCCCGGCCATCGGCTGTTCGTGATCGCGGACATGGGCGGCTGGGGCCATGACGACGGCCGGCTGCTGATCCTCGATCCCGCGGCGCCGGCCGGCCAGCGCCTCCGCGAGGCGATCACGCGGCTGTCCTATCCGTTCGGGCTTGCGGCCGGTCCCGACGGCAAGATCTACGCCGCTACCGATACGTCGATCTTCCGCTTCGAGCCGCTCGCGAGCAATCCGAAAGCAACGATCGAGACCATCATCCGCGACCTGCCGGGACGCCGCCTCACGCTGCCCGACGGCACGCGCCTATCGGAAAGTGCGCATCCGCTGAAGGCATTCGCCTTCGACCGCACCGGACGGCTGTTCGTCAACATCGGCTCGCCCAGCGACAACTGCCTGTCGCAGGCGCCGATCACGCAGCCCTGCGCCGCCGGTGAAGGCACCTCGGCGCTCGCCGCGATCTGGCTGTTCACGCCACCGGCCGGCGGCGTCTTTGCGGCGCTGAAATCCGGCGATCCGTCGCCGCCGCACGAGGTCTACGCGCGCGGCCTGCGCAACTCGATGGCGCTGGCTTTGCATCCGCGTTTTCCCGATCCCGGCACCGCCTTCCTGCAGGGCGAGAACGCGCGCGATCTGCAGGACGTGTTCGCACCCAACGAGGAGATCAATGCGATCGAGCAAGGACGCCATTACGGCTGGCCCTATTGCACTGATCTCGCGACGCCGAGCCCGGAGTTCAAGCGCGTGCTGCAATCCGGCGCTCTCAGAAACTTCTGCAATGAGACCGCGCTCTACAAGCAGCCCTGGTCGCTGCTGCCGCCGCATGGCGCGCCGCTCGGCATGCTCTACTACACGGGCGATCGCTTCGACGAGTTGAAAGGCAGGCTGCTGGTCGGCCTGCACGGCTACCGGCCGACCGGCAGCCGGCTGCTCGCCTATGAGGTCGATGAGCGTGGCTTCCCGAAAGTGAGCCCGGCGCCGGTGCGCTATCATGTGAGCTGCGCCGCCGAGCCGACCCGCGCTTTCCAGACCGCAGCCGGTCCCGCGCCGGCCGCGGCGTTCGACGAGATCATCACCGGCTGGCATCGCGTCAACGGCATCCGGCCGCAAGGTGCGCCGGTCGGCATGACCGTGGCCGACGACGGCGCGATCTGGCTGGTGGAGGACAAGAACCAGACCGTGATCCGGATCGACCACACGGACGAGGCTGCACCCGAGCCGTTGCCTTGCGACACGAGAAGCGATCAACTGATCGACCGGCTGGCCGCCTTGGTGCTGGACGATGCTGCCGGGCGCGCGCGGTTGGCGATGGTGCGCAAGAACCTCATCGAGAAACACTGTCGCGGTTGCCATTCGGATTTCGGCCTCGAGGCCGGACAATCCGATCGAGACAAGGACCTCGCGGTGCTGCGCTTCATGCTGGCCCAGGACGGCTGGATCTATCCCGGCGATCCCGAAGCCGGCCGGCTGCGTCAGCGATTGCGCGGGTTGGGTGCCGAGCGGCAGATGCCGCCCGGGGCCGACCTGATCAAGACGGAACCAGGCTATGCGAAACTGCTTGATGTGGCCGACGACCTCGTCGCGCGCCTGGTTCCAGGCACGCGGATGCGGGTCAAAGCGGGTGGCCCGCCGCACCGCAAGTTCTTCGCCGCGGACGGCCGCGAATGCGGCGACATTCCGTTCGGCAAGATCGTCGTGGTGACCGAGAGGTCTGCCGTCAATAAGCCCGGCTTCAGCCGTTTCTTCCGGCCAGCCGACACCTATCTCAACGGCACCTGCACGGACGACGATGGCTATTACATCCAACAGCAGTTTCTGGTGCCGCTCTGACGGACGCGACGAGATGATCCCTGGGATGAGCAAAGCAACTGCCACAGGCGCAGTGTGCTCCCCTCCCCCTTGCGGGGAGGGGTCGGGGGTGGGGGTAGTCGCGAGCACCGCTGCCCGCGATGGTGGGTACGGCGCGCCGCACACGGTGTTGGCGCGGAAGCAGCGTCGCATCGCGCCCTTGCCCACCCTACGCATCCCGCGTTTGGCGGAACTCGCAATGCTCGTCCTTGCGACCGTCCCTGCTCTGGCCGCCCCAAAACTGTTCGAGAGCACGCAGCTCACACCGTCAGGCGAATACACCTTCGGCATCGAAGGCCCCGCCGTCGACCGCGACGGCAATCTGTTCGTGGTCAATATCAGCAAACCCGGCACGATCGGCAGGCTGGCGCCGGAAGCGACGGCCTCGGAGAAATTCACCGAGCTGCCCGACGGCAGCATCGGCAATGCGATCCGCATCGACGCTGCCGGCGTCATGTTCGTCGCCGACTACAAGAAGCACAACATCTTCGCCATCGCGCCCGGCACCACCGAGCCCCGCCTCGTCTTCCATGGCGACGACATGAGCCAGCCCAACGACGTCACGCTGTCACGCGACGGCACCATCTATGCGAGCGATCCCAACTGGAAGGCGCGCAGCGGCCGCGTCTGGCGCATTGCGAAGGGCGCTGATGGCGTGATGCAGGGCGCGGCGATGATCGCGCCACGCGCCATGGGCACCGCCAACGGCATCGATCTCAGCCCCGACGGCCGCACACTCTATGTCGGCGAATCCAACAGCGGCGAGATCTGGTCCTATGCGATCGACGGCGACGCGCTGACACGGCCGAAGCTGATCAAGACCTTCGAGCCGAACACGATCGACGGACTGCGCACCGACGCCAGCGGCCGGCTGCTGGTCGCGCGCATCCTCAAGGGCAGCATCGCCATGCTGGCGCCGGATGGGCGCATGATCAGGGAGATCGCGCTGAAAGCCAAGGAGCCGACCAACCTCGCCTTCGGCGGCACCGACGGCAAGACCGTGTATGTGACCCAGCGCCAGGGCGGCTTCATCGAGTCGTTTCGGACTGATGTCGAGGGACGAGAGCATTGTTTGCAGATGCGGAAGTGCTGAGCTTCTCTGCTGGTGCCGGATTCAGCATACCGCTCGCTGTCTGAACGACAACTAATCGATCGCGCATATCCGCCATGCCCGAATTGCCCGTCGTGCCAGTTTGTCGCACGCATGTCGCGAGAACGCTGCCTCATACTCCGTGTCATGCCCGCGCAGGCGGGCATCCAGTACGCCGCGGCGTCTCGATTCATCACCCCTGCTGGGGAATACTGGATCGTCTGCTTTCGCGGACAATGATAGCGGAAAGTATCCCGCCGCAGCGCGAATGGTGGAGAGACCGTGCAACAAACTCGCCGTCGTCCCAGGCAAGCCCGGGACTCATACTCCGCAGCAGGAGTGACGTGCGAGATGCTGCTAACAGCGTGCCGCCCATCACTCAGTTGGGGTTATGGATCCCGGCGTTCGCCGGGACGACAGTGATTGTGAGGCCGGCACCTTTCATCTCACCCGCAAACCAAGGCCCCCGCGTGCGCGAGGGCCTTGGTAGCAATGGCGATCGCTTATCGCCCGTACACGACCGGCGCGCGGCGCACGATCAGCGGCGGCGGCAGGTCGCGCTCCCAGACGCGGCCGTCGTCGAACTGAATGCGCATGCCGTCGGGCGAATACACCGCGCTTTCGTCGCGCGCATCGATCCACAGCCGGCTATTGGGAGCATTCCAGTCCGGCCAAGCCTGGAGGGACTCGCCGGTCTCGGTGGTCAGGTTCACGGCATCGCCGTTCTGCGTCACGAAGGCCGGCGCGCCGATCATGCCGTCGCGGCACATCTGGATGCAGCGGTAGGTGCCGGTGAGGTTCGCACTCGGCTGGGCCGAGGCGCTGCCGGCGACGCAGGCGCCGACGAGGCCAATGACGATTGCAACGCGTTTCATGTCGATCACTCCATCGCTCGAAAAGGTCAGCCAGCCCCCATTCGGGCCCCTCGGGCGGATCAAGTGCGATGCGGGAAAAATGTTCCGGCCGTTCCCGGTGAGGGAACCCTACTCGACCATCACCACATCGACGGCGACGCCGAGCTTCTGCTTGCGCGAACCGACGATGATGCCATCGACCGGCGAGACGTCGGAGAAGTCGCGGCCCATGCCGAGGATGATGTGATCATTGCCGACCAGGAGATCATTGGTCGGATCGAAGCCGATCCAGCCCAGCTCCTCGCCACCCCACAGCGACACCCAGGCATGGGTGGCGTCGGCGCCCTGCAGCGGCGGCTGGCCCTCGGGCGGGATGGTGCGCAGATAGCCGCTGACATAGGCCGCGGGCAGACCGAGACCGCGCAGGCCGGCGATCATGATATGAGCAAAATCCTGGCAGACGCCGTGGCGATTGTCGAACACCTCGCGCAACGGGGTCGAGATCACGGTCGCCTTCGGATCGTATCTGAACTCCTTGCGGATGCGCCGCATGAGGTCGGCCGCGCCGGCAACGATGCCGGTGCCGGCGCGAAAGCTTGCCGCGGCATAGTCCGTCACCGGCTCCAGCACCGGCACCAGCGCGCTGGCGAAGACGTAGCCGATCGGCGACGACGGGCCGAGGCTCGTCGCCTCGAAGGCGGCATCGCGCACGTCCTCCCAGGCCGCGCTCGGCGCATCGCGCTCCGGCGGTGTGCGCGACAGCTTTACCCGCGAGCGCGAGTCGATGCGCAGATGGCGGTGCTGAGTGTCGATCACGATGCTCTCGGTCAGCGTGCCGAAGAAATCACGCCGCGCCGTCCGCTCCGAGGGACGCGGGCGAATGTCGACGCTGTGCGAGATCAACTCCTGGCCGTCGCCGCTGAGCGGCTCCAGGCGCAGCGAGCAGCGCGCAAAGCTGACGGCGCTCTCATACTCATAGGTCGTGACATGCCGGATGTCGTAGATCACGCGAGGCCCGTCAGCTTTTCCGGCCGCGTCGCGTTCGGACCGTGCGGGAAATAGTGCTGGCCAATCGCCTCCGCCAGATTGAGCAGGTCCTGCTCCAGTGCAAACAGCGTGCGGCCGTCGAGATGGGCCGCCTCCGCTGCGGTCAGCCGCGCGCCCAGCGAGATCGCGAGGCGTTGCGGCCGCTCGATCAGCCCGTTCTCCTTCAGGACCGGCAGGCTCGCAATGTGCTCGTTCAGCAGCTCGACCTGGAACGCGACCGAGCGCGGGTTATAGAGATCGAGCACGACGAGATCGCGGATCGGCGCCAGCGCCGGGCCGATCAGATAGCGCGAGCGATAGGTGATCTGACAATCGACCAGGGTGAGCAGGACGTCGAGATCCTCGGGCGTCGCCTCGTCATAGCCGAACTGCCGCGCGAACCGCGCGGTGTTGATGGCGCGCTCGGCGCGGCGACCCATGTCGAGGAAGCGCCAGCCGGCGGCGCGGTTCATGTTCTCCTGGGCAAGGCCGGCGAAGCTCGCGAGCCGGTCGAGCGTGAGCTCGGCGATGCTGACGACGGCGTCCTCATCCTCGGCCTCCTGCGCCAGCCGATTCGGCATCTCGGTGATGACCTGCCAGGCGTCGGGCGAGAGGCGCTCGCGCAGCGAGGTCGCGGTGCGCTGCGCCGATTTGAGCAGCGACAGCGCCGAGCCGAACTGCGCCTCGGCCTGCAGGGCTTCGGCAGCCACCTGGAATCCCTTGCTGCGCGAGGTCTGCTCAACAGCGCCCCACGCCAGCAACAGCCGCTGGATGCGCTCGGAGGTGTTGAGCTGCGCCGGCGATCCCTTGCCGGGATCACGATGCTGGGCTGCGAGCGCCCGGATCAGCCGCACGGTGGCCTCGGCGCGCTCCAGATAGCGTCCGAGCCAGAACAGATTGTCGGCGGCGCGGCTCGGCAGCACGCCGGCGATGCGGCGTATCCGCACGTTGTCGGAGCCCGGCAGCAAGGTGCGCGCCGCCACCGCCTTGTCGGCGACTACCCAGACGTCGGCGGCGCGCGCACCGTCGCCCATCGACACGGCGCGCGCATCGAGCTTGTCGGCGATGCGGCAGAAGCCGCCGGGCATCACGGTCCAGCCGTCGGGCGTGGCGGCCGCGAACACCCGCAGCACGAACGGCCGCGGCGCGATCCGGCCGTCCTGCCACACCGGCGTGGTCGACAGCCGCACTACCTCCTGGCCGACATAATCGATGCCGCGCAGGCTGATGGCAGCGCGCAGCCGCTCGCGCTCGGCGGCCGACAGCTCACCAGCGAGCACCGGACCGCTGCTGGCAAAGCCCGGCACGGCGCGGCCATAGGCGCCTTCGATCGCGAACTCCTCGAGCCGCGACAGCACCTCGTCGCGTGCGGACTTCTGGCCGCACCACCAGGTCGCGATGTGCGGGATCTTGAGATCCTCACCGAGCACGCGCCGCGCAAGGCTCGGCAGGAAGCCAAGCAGCGCGCGCGCCTCCAGCACGCCGGAGCCCGGCATGTTGGCGATCACCACACCGCCCTTGCGCACGACGTCCATCAGGCCGGCGACGCCGAGTCGCGAGGCCGCGTCGAGCTCGAGCGGATCGAGCGAGTTGGAATCGAGCCGCCGCAGCAGCACGTCGACGCGCTTCAGGCCGGCGACGGTGCGGATGTGCACGCGGTCGCCGCTGACGGCGAGATCGTCGCCCTCGACCAGCAGGAAGCCGAGATAGCGCGCCAGCGTCGCGTGCTCGAAATAGGTCTCGCTGAACATGCCCGGCGTGAGCACGCCGATGCGCGGCTCGTCACGATCGGCGCTGGCGCGCAGCGCATCGCGGAACGCTTCGAAGAACGGCGCGAGACGCTCGACGTTCATGGACTTGTAGATCGAGGAGAAGGCGCGCGACAGCACCAGCCGATTTTCCAGCGCATAGCCCATGCCGGACGGCGCCTGGGTGCGGTCGTTGAGCACCCACCAGCCGCCGTCGGGCCCACGGCCGATATCGGCGGCGTAGATGCTGAGGAAGCGGCCGCCGGGCGGTTTGACGCCGCAGACCGGGCGCAGATATTCGCTGGACCCGGCGACGGCGGCTGCCGGCAGCGCGCCGCTCGCCACCAGCCGTCCCTCGCCATAGATGTCCTGCAGCACCCGCTCGAACAGCTCGGCGCGCTGGACGATGCCCTGGGACAATTGCGCCCATTCGGACTCGTCGATCAGCAGCGGCAGATGGCTCAGCGGCCACAACCGCTCGGCGTTATCGCCCGGCGAGCGATAGGTGACGCCGGCTTCGCGCAGATGGCGATCGGCGGAGGCGAAGCGGCGCTCGATGTCGCTCGGCGCGAGTGCGGCGAAGGTCTCGGCAAAGCGGGTCCAGACCGGCCGCGGACGGCCGTCGGCCCCGATGAACTCATCGGGGATGCCGGGGAGCCGGGCATAGTCGCGCGCCCAATGCTCGGCGCGGCGCAGCGGAGAACGTGCCGCCGGCCGACCGGCGGCGGGGCTCGCTCCCTGGTCCTGGCCGCTCGAGCCGTCCATACCCTGGTCCTCCGCACAAACTCCGTTTCATCAATGCAGGAGCGGCCTGCGCAAGTCGAGGGTCATCGGGAATTCATTTGTGCGTTCTTCCGGCGGCAGCGCGATTCGTCCGGGAGTGTGGCCGTGATCCTGGAAGCGGGCGAGCCGCCGCGCCTCCGCCTCGTAGGAGTTGATCGGCTTGGTGTCGTAGTTGCGGCCGCCGGGATGGACGACGTGATAGACGCAGCCGCCGAGCGAACGGCCATTCCAGGTGTCGATCAGGTCGAAGGTCAGCGGCGCATGCACCGGAATCGTCGGGTGCAGACCGGAGGCCGGCTGCCACGCCTTGAAACGAACCGCCGCCACCGCCTCCGCCGAACGCCCCGTCAAGGTCATCGGCATTCTCCTACCATTGCAGGTCACGAGGTGGCGGCCTTCGATGAAACCTTCGGCTTTCACTTGAAGTCGTTCGACCGAGGAATCGACATAGCGCACCGTGCCACCGGCCGCGCCTTCCTCGCCCAGCACATGCCAGGGCTCCAGCGCCTGCCGCAGCTCCAAGGTCACGCCGCCATGCTGCACGCGGCCGAAGGTCGGAAAACGGAACTCGAGCTGCGCCTGGTACCATTCCGGCGAGAAATCGTAGCCGGACGACCTCAGCTCATCCAGGACATCAAGAAAGTCGTCCCATATGAAGTGAGGCAGCATGAAGCGGTCGTGCAGCGCCGTGCCCCAGCGCACGAACTTGCCGTCCTGCGGCTCGCGCCACAATTTGGCGATCAGCGCACGGATGAGAAGCTGCTGCGCCAGCGACATGCGCGGATCGGGCGGCATTTCCAGCGCACGGAACTCCACGAGTCCGAGGCGGCCCGTCGGTCCCTCCGGCGAGTAGAGCTTGTCGATGCAGATCTCCGAGCGATGAGTATTGCCGGTGATGTCGACCAGCAGATGCCTGAACAGCCGGTCGACCAGCCACAGCGGCACGCTCTGCCCGATCCGTGGCACATTGGCGAGCGCGATCTCCAGCTCATAGAGACTGTCGTGGCGCGCCTCGTCGATGCGCGGAGCCTGGCTGGTCGGCCCGATGAACATGCCGGAGAACAAATAAGACAGCGACGGATGCCGTTGCCAATACAGGACGAGGCTCTTCAGCAGATCGGGGCGGCGCAGGAACGGCGAATCCGGCGGCGAGCTGCCACCGACCACGACGTGATTGCCGCCGCCGGTGCCGGTGTGGCGGCCGTCGATCAGGAAGCGATTGGCGCCGAGCCGCACCTTTGCAGCATCCTCATAAAGTCCGAAGGTGATGTCGACCGATTGCCGCCAGCTCGCGGCCGGCTGGATGTTGACCTCAATGACGCCCGGATCGGGCGTCACCTTGATCACCTCGATGCGCGGATCGAACGGCGGTGCATAGCCCTCCACGTGAACCTTGATCTGCATCACCTCCGCCGTCGCTTCGACCGTTGCGACCAGCTCCAGGTAGTCCTCGATGGTTTCGACCGGCGGCATGAACACGCAGAGAATGCCATCGCGGATCTCGACCGACATCGCCGTGCGGACGCCGAGCCCGCCCCAGTACTGATACTGAACGTCCTGCTGCGGCTTCGGCGCGCGGTCGAGCTTCGGCAGCGGCGGCACCTGTGGCACGATCACCGGCCGCCCCTGCGTGAACATCGGCAGCGGCCCGCGCTCCTCCATCGGGTCCTGCTCGTGGATATACGGGAAATCTTCCGGCGGAATGTAGGCCAGCGAGCCGATCGGCAACCGCAGGCCGAGCGGCGAGTCGCCGGGAATCAGGAACAGGCGCTTGCGCCGCAGGCCCCAGCGCTCGCTGCGCCAGCGCCTGGGCTGTGCATTCCAGCGCTGGATCGGCAGCACGAAGCCGCGCGGGATGTGCAGGCCTTCGTCGAACACCCGCGCCATGCGCGCGCGCTCTTCGGGATCGGCGAGCTTGGAGTCGAGTGCGTCGACGTTCTCGGGCAGGGCGGCTTCCTTCTGCAGCCAATGCACGGGATCCTCGAACGCGGGCAGCACGTAGTCGGATTCGAGCCCGAGCGTCTCGGCGGCCGTGTCGAGGAAACGCTCCGCATCCTGGATCGTCGCCTTGCGCGGACCATCGACGCTGGCGATCAGGTCCGGATTGCGCCAGATCGGCTCACCATCCTTGCGCCAATACAGTCCGAACGCCCAGCGCGGCAGGCTTTCGCCGGGATACCACTTGCCCTGGCCGTAATGCAGCAGGCCACCGGGCGCGAAGCGCGCGCGCAGACGCCGGATCAGGCTGTCGGCGAGCCCGCGCTTGGCCGGGCCGACGGCAGCCGTATTCCACTCAGCCGATTCCATGTCGTCGATCGACACGAAGGTCGGCTCGCCGCCCATCGTGAGCCGCACGTCGTTCGCGGCGAGATCGGCATCGACGGCTTCGCCGAGGCGGTCGAGCCGGTCCCACGCCTCATCCGAAAATGGCCGGGTGATCCGCGGCGCTTCGCGGATGCGCCTCACATTCATCTCGAAGTTGAAGTTGACCTCGGCAACTCCGGCGCTGCCGCTGATCGGCGCGGCCGAGTGATAGTGGGGAGTCGCAGCAACGGGGATGTGTCCCTCGCCCGCCAGCATGCCCGAGGTGACGTCGAAGCCTATCCATCCAGCACCGGGCAGATAGACCTCGGCCCAGGCATGCAGATCGGTGAAATCATTCTCGACCTCGACCGGCCCCTCGACCGGATCAATGTCGGGACGAAGCTGAATCAAATAGCCGGAGACGAAGCGGGCGGCGAGGCCGAGATGCCGCAGCGTCTGGATCAGCAGCCACGCCGAGTCGCGGCAGGAGCCGGCGGCCGACGACAGCGTCTCCTCCGGCGTTTGAACACCGGGCTCCATCCGGATGATATAACGAATCTTTTTCTGCAACTGCGCATTGAGTTCGACGAGATAGTTGACGGTGTTGTCCGCATCGCGGGGAATCGACTTCAAGTATTCCGCGAACAACGGCCCCGGCTCGATCGTCTCGAGATAGGGCGCGAGTTCCACCTTGAGACCCTCCGGATAGGCAAAGGGAAAACTGTCCGCATAAGGCTCGACGAAGAAGTCGAACGGATTGATCACGGTCATCTGCGCCGTGAAGTCGACCTCGATTTTGAGTTCGTTCACCTTCTCAGGGAAAACGTAGCGGGCCAGCCAATTGCCTTGCGGATCCTGTTGCCAGTTCACGAAATGGTTGGGCGGCGTGACCTTGAGCGAATAGCTCAGCACGGGGGTCCTGGTATGTGGTGCAGGACGCAGGCGGATGGTCTGCGGGCCCAGTTCGACCGGACGATCGTATTTGTAATGGGTGACGTGATGTAATGCGACGTAGATTGACACGAGGTTTCGGCGCTCCAGCAACTTTTTTAAGCAGAACATTGCTGTGCTTAGGGATCAAGCACTAACAAAGGGCAGAGCTGCCTATTGAACTATCCTAAGCCCGAAAGGCGGCATTTGGGTCCGCGTAGGTCGAGTTAAGCCTCCCCTGTCAGGTGCTTCAGCTGCACGCACCGGTCGCTTTTCCGGCCGCTGCGCGCCCCAATCCGGCCCGTCACGAAGAACGAGAGAAGAACAAACAACCTCTCCAGCCGCACGCGGAGAGTTGTCCACAGGAAGGCGCGCAGGCGCTCACGGAAGATTGACCAGTCCCTCAAAGCAGGGATTAACCCCGAATGATGAACTAACAAGAACTAATAGCGTTGCATTTGCCGCAATCGCTTGATAGCTCGACTACACATGCTATTTAGGACCACCATTGCCAAAAGGAGAATCAAGTGGCGAAGACAGCTAAGAAGGCAGCTACCAAGAAGTTGGCGCGGAAACCCTATACGCCCGCCGACATCAAGCTGCTGAAGCAGCACTCGAAGTCCAAGACCCCGGTTGCCAAGATCGCCAAGGCCATGAAGCGGACCGAAGGCTCGCTCCGTCAGAAGGCCCTGGCGCTCGGCATCGGCCTGGGCCACCAGCGGTAAATTGCTCTGCGCCGCTGCCACGCGAGCGTCGGCAGGGCCAGCCCATGACGGACTGCCCGCGACGGCCAGCACATGGCGGCGCGCTCACCTGTCATCTGATCTCAGTTGCGATCCAGTCTCAGCTATAGGCGATCTCAGCTGCGATCAGATGCCGGGACATCTCAGACGGCAGCCCCGATATGGGGCAGCCGAATAGCTGAGTGATCCTGCTACATCGTCGCGCCGAGCACCCAGGGTGCGAACTCGGCCCCGCCGAAATCGAAGCTCTCGCTCTTGGTCGGCTGCCCCGAGGCGGTCTTCAGCATCAATTCGAAGATGCGCTGGCCGCACTCCTGCACCGTCTCCTCGCCGTCGAGGATGGTGCCGCAATTGACGTCCATGTCGTCTTCCATCCGCCTGTACATCGGCGTGTTGGTCGCGAGCTTGATGGACGGCGCCGGCTTGCAGCCGAACACGCTGCCGCGTCCGGTCGTGAAGCAGACGAGATTGGCTCCTCCGGCCACCTGCCCCGTCGCCGCGACGGGATCGTAGCCAGGCGTGTCCATGAACACGAAGCCCTTCTTGGTGACGGCCTCGGCATAATGCAGCACATCGACCAGATTGGTGCTGCCGGCCTTGGCCATCGCGCCGAGCGACTTCTCGAGAATCGTCGTCAGGCCACCCGCCTTGTTGCCCGGGCTGGGATTGGCGTTCATCTCCGCGCCCTCGCGCGCCGTATACTCCTCCCACCAGCGCATCAGGGAGACGAGCTTCTCGCCGACGTCGCGGCTGACTGCGCGGCGCGTCAACAGATGCTCGGCGCCATAGGTCTCGGGCGTCTCCGACAGGATCACCGTGCCACCATGTCGCACCAGCAGATCGCTTGCTGCACCGAGCGCCGGATTGGCCGAGATGCCGGAATAGCCGTCGGAGCCGCCACACTGCAGCGCGACCGTCAGCTCGCTGGCCGGAACCGTCTCGCGCTTGACCCTGTTGGCGTCGGCGAGCGCTTCCTTGACGAAAGCAATGCCGGCCTCGACGGTCTTGCGGGTGCCACCGACCTCCTGGATGTCCATGGCACGCAGACGGCCGGCGAGCTTCTGCTCCTCCATCAGTCCGCCGATCTGATTGGCCTCGCAACCGAGACCGAGCACGATCACCGCAGAGAAGTTCGCGTGACGCGCGTAGCCGCCGAGGGTTCGCCGCAGCAGCTTCAGCGGCTCGTCGAGCGTCATGCCGCAGCCGGTCTTGTGCGTCAGCGCCACGACGCCATCGACGTTCGGGTAGTCGGCGAGCGGATCATCACCGGTGAAGGGATTCCGCTTGAAGACGTCGGCGACCAGGCCCGCGACATGCGCGCTGCAGTTCACCGACGTCAGAATGCCGATGTAGTTGCGGGTCGCGACCCGGCCATCGGGCCGGCGAATGCCCTCGAACGTCGCCGGAAGATCGAAATTCGGCGTCGGCTTCACGTCGACGCCATAGGCATAATCCTTGGCGAAATCGCCCATGCCGCAGTTCTGTGTATGAACGTGCTGCCCCGGCGCGATCGGCGCGGTAGCGAAGCCGATGATCTGGCCGTAGCGGCGGATGGGCTCGCCCTGCGCGATCGGACGCACCGCGACCTTATGCCCCGCCGGAATGCGGTCCACCGTGGCCACGCCATCGGCAACCGCGAGGCCGGGCGGCAGACTCGCACGCGCGATCAGGACGCTGTCCTCGGGATGAAGACGGATGACGGGGGCGGGAGCCATGGCAGTCTCTCTTCGTTTGTATCGGTAGGTCGCAAACCGGCATGCGAATAGCGAGTTGCGAATAGCGAATGAATGAATCCCCTATTCGCTACTCCCTATTCGCAATTCGCCTCAGGCCTTGCCGCCGGAGTCCTTGCGGGTCTGCGCGACTTGCTGGCGGGCATAGACCTGCATCAGGCCGACCTCGTTGGACAAGGTCACGAGCTTAAAGCCCATGTTGATGGCGCGGACCGCGCCCTCGGCGCCGCTGCAATGAATACCGGGATTGAGCCCGCGCTTGCCGCATTCCTTCACGATCTTCTCATAGATCTTGAGGATCTCCGGCTCGTCGCGATCGAGCTTCGGCACGAGACCATAGGAGAAGCCGAGATCGGAGGGACCGATATAGACGCCGTCGATGCCTTCGACATCGAGAATGGCTTCCATGTTCTCGACCGCGGTCCTGGTCTCCATCATCGGCAGCAGCACGATCTCATCATTGGCCGTCTTCTGATACTCGCCAGCGCTGCCATACATGCCGGAGCGGATCGGGCCGTTCGAGCGGACGCCCTTCGGGGGATATTTGGAATAGGAAACGAGGTCGCGCGCTTCCTGCGCTGTGTTGACCATCGGGCAGATGACGCCATAGGCACCGCCATCGAGCACCTTGCCGATGATGCCGGGCTCATTCCACGGCACGCGCACCATCGGCGTGACCGGATGGCCATGCATCGCCTGAAAGCACTGCACCATCGACAGATAGTCCTGCACCCCGTGCTGCATGTCCACGGTGACGCTGTCGAAGCCGCACTGAGCCACGACCTCCGCGGAAAAGCCCGAGGGGATCGCGAGCCAGGCATTCACCACCGTCTTGCCTTCGGCCCAGAGCTGCTTGACCTTATTGTTCGCCACGACTGCGTTTCCTTCCCTTGTTGTTCAACCGATCTGTCTCATTAGAATTCGTTTTCGCCCATGGCTCAACGCAATGCAATCCCGCTCAATTTGAGCATGGATGCTTCGCGCCACCCGCAAATCACACTGATATCACGATGTCGCCCGCTGAATGCTCGCTTCGCTGACACCCACTTCGCGTGCCGTGTTCACTATTGCCGCCCAGGTGTCATCGGGCAAGGGCACGCCATTGGCCGTACGCTCGGCCCGCATCTTGCGCTCGGGATCGCCCGGCACCAGCACCTGATCGACGCCGGAGACCGGCTTGGTCGCCCGGATGAAATCCGTGTAGCGGGTGATCTCACCATCGAAGAAGCTCGCCGGATCGACCACCTTCGGGTCGATGTAGATCGCGAGCATGCCGTTGGCAAAGCGCCGGTTTGCCGACGTCGCCCCGGTGCCGGTCAAGGCGCCGCCAAGCAGCTCGCAGATGAAGGCGAGACCGGAGCCCTTGTGCTCGCCGAAGGCGCGGATCGCTCCCGTCCCCTTGGTGTGGTCACGCGTCCCCTCGGCCTCATAGGGTCCATAGAGCACCGCCGGATCCTCGCTGAGCGTACCATCGGCATCGATCAAGGCGCCCTTGGGCAGCTTCTTGCCGCCGCGGCTCGCCACCAGGACCTTGCCCTCAGCCACGATCGAGGTCGCGAAATCGAGCACGATGGGATCCTGTCCCTGGCGTGGGATGCCGACACAATATGGCGCGGTCGAGAACCGCTTCTCGACTCCGCAATAGGGAGCCACCAGCAGCGAGCCTGCGGCCGTGACGAAATGAATGGAGACGAGTCCCTCAGCGGCGGCCATCTCCGCCCAGTCGCCGACCCGGCCGAGATGGCCGGAATTGCGCAGCGCCAACGCAGCCAAGCCGCTCTTCTTGCAACGCTCGATGCCGATCTTCACGGCCTGTGGTGTCACGGTCTGGCCGTAGCCGAACTTGCCGTCGACGACCACCAGCGACGGGGTGTCGACCACGACCTCTGCGGTCTGGTTGGGCACGATCGAACCCATCTTCTGCCAACGGATATAGACGGGCACGCGGATCACACCGTGGCTGTCATGCCCGGTCAGGTTGGCCGTCGTCAGATAGGTCGCGATCCGGCGGGCCTCCTCCGGCGAGGAATTGGCGTGCTCGAAGACGTCGGCAACGAAATCGATGAGATGCGCAACCTTGATAGTGACCATGACAACTCGCGGGTTCGATCAGCATGCGAAAACAGAGTTAGCATGGTTTGCCATGCCTGCGACGCACGCCCTCTCCGCTCGACTGCATCGCTTCTTATCAAAACGCCGAACGGCCTGCCAAGCATGAGACCGCGCCATTGCGCTTGGTCCGCGGCATATCAGCCATCGCCGTCGTCGGAGGCGTCGAGATCGCCGCCGACGCTCTGCTCCAGCTCGCCCAGCATCTTGTGCAATGCGGCAAGCTTGCGGGCCCCATACCGGCTGGCAATCGATGCATAGATCGCCTCTGAGCTCGGCGCGACCTGCGCGATCAGCTTCATGCCCTTGGCGGAAATCGACAACACGCCCCTGCGCATGTCGCGGCTATCGACTTCGCGCTGAATCAAGCCGCGCGCCTCGAGATCGCGCAGGATGCGAGAGAGGCTGGGCCCGAGCAGGAACGCGACCCGCGCCAGCTCCGTCACCTCGATCACATCGACCGCCGCCAGCGCGCGCAAGATGCGCCATTGCTGCTCGGTCAGGCCGTGCTGTCGCAGATTGGGGCGAAACTGCCGCATCACGGCCTCACGCGCCCGCAACAAGGCCATCGGCAGCGACTGCGAGAAGTCGCGCATTGGCACCTTGCGCGCTTCCTTCGCAGCCTGCCTGGCGACCTTGGCCCTGGTCTCGCTCACATCAATCTCCCGTGGGCCATCCTGAATATTTGCACTGCAGCAAACGCCGTTTCGGTTTGCCGGCTGAAACTTAACATGTTAATCATCTGCCGCCATCTCTTTTCTGAGCGATAGACCATGCCTCTTGCGAGCGACCAGATTCATAGCTGCGCCTTACGCCTGGATCAGGCCGAAAAGAGCCGCCGCCAGATCAGGCAGTTGTCGCAGGAGTTTCCCGATATCACCATCGCAGAGGCCTATGCCATCCAGGAGGCCTGGATCGGCATCAAGGTGGCCGGGGGGCGCATCATCAGGGGTCATAAGATCGGGTTGACATCGAAGGCGATGCAGAGCGCGCTGAACATCGATGAGCCGGATTCGGGCGTGCTGCTCGACGACATGTTCTTTGCCGATGGCGGGCTGGTGCCGTCCGACCGCTTCATCGCGACGCGTATCGAGGCGGAGCTTGCCTTCGTCATGAAGCATCGTCTTTCGGGACCGGACTGCACTCTGTTCGACGTGCTCAACGCGACCGATTTCGTGGTGCCGGCATTGGAGATTCTCGACACCCGGATCGAGCGGGTTGATCAGGAAACGAAGGCGACGCGCAAGATCTTCGACACGATCGCCGACAACGCCGCAAATGCCGGCATCGTGCTCGGCGGCCGGCCGCTGCGGCCGCTCGATGCCGACCTGCGCTGGATCGGCGCACTCTGTTATAAGAACGGTCAACTGGAAGAGACCGGCTTGGCCGCCGGCGTGCTGAACAACCCGGCAACGGCCGTTGCGTGGCTCGCCAACAAGATCGCGGCAAATGGATTCGCGCTGGAGCCGGGACAGGTGGTCCTTGCCGGCTCGTTCATCCGGCCGATCGAGGCGCGCAAGGGCGACACGATCCAGGCCGACTACGGCCCGTATGGGACGGTGAGCTGTTACTTCGCCTGACGCCTGCCCCGGAGCGACCGCACCATGCCGCATTTCAGCATCGAATACTCCGCCAATCTCGACGGCTTTGTCATGATGGGCAACCTTTGCGAAGTGGTCCGCAAGGCCGCCAGCGAGACCGGGATCTTTCCGATCGGCGGCATCCGCGTGCGCGCGATCCGCTGCGAGCACTACGCGATCGCCGACGGCAAGCCCGATTCCGCCTTCCTCGCGATGCTGCTGCGGCTCGGCGAAGGCCGCGACCTCGCGGCACGGCAGAAGGCCGGCGAGCACGTCTTCAAGGCACTTTCAGATTACCTCGACCCAGTCTTCGCCAGTAGCAAGTTCGCGCTGTCCTTCGACATGCAGATCAACGATGCCGCGACCAGTTGGAAGCGCAACAACATCCACGACGCCCTGAAAGCGGAGGCATCCCATGGATAAGGCCAGTCCCAAAGCCGACATCTACAAGGCCAATCTCGACCGTGCCGCTCCCCTGCTCGCGAAGCTGAAGGACGAGGGCATCGGTCACTTCATCGACGGCAAGGTGGTGCCGGCGATCTCAGGCGCGACGTTCGAGACGAAGTCTCCGATCGACGGTGCCGTGCTCGCCAAGGTCGCGCGCGGCAATGCCGAGGACATCGATCGCGCGGCGACGTCGGCCGCCCTCGCCTTCAAGTCGTGGCGCGACATGGCGCCGGCGATGCGGCGCAAGCTGCTGCATCGCGTGGCCGACGCGATCGAGGATCATGCCGACGACATCGCCGTGCTCGAATGCATCGACACCGGTCAGGCCTATCGCTTCATGGCCAAGGCCGCGATCCGCGCCGCCGAGAATTTCCGCTTCTTCGCCGACAAATGCACCGAGGCCCGCGACGGCCTGAGCACGCCGAGCGACGAGCATTGGAACATCTCGACGCGGGTGCCGATCGGGCCTGTCGGCGTGATCACGCCGTGGAACACGCCGTTCATGCTGTCGACCTGGAAGATCGCCCCGGCGCTCGCGGCGGGCTGCACGGTCGTGCACAAGCCGGCGGAATGGTCGCCGATCACGGCGCAGTGGCTGGCCAAGCTCGCCAAGGACGCCGGCATTCCCGACGGCGTCCTCAACACCGTTCATGGCTTCGGGGAGGAGGCCGGCAGGGCGCTGACCGAGCATCCCGCGATCAAGGCAATCGGCTTCGTCGGCGAGAGCTCGACGGGATCTGCGATCATGGCGCAGGGCGCACCGACCCTGAAGCGGGTGCATTTCGAGCTCGGCGGCAAGAACCCGGTGATCGTGTTCGACGATGCCGATCTCGACCGCGCGCTCGATGCCGTCGTGTTCATGATCTACTCGCTCAACGGTGAGCGCTGCACCTCATCCAGCCGCCTGCTGGTGCAGCAGAGTATCGCCGAGACCTTTACGGCCAAGCTTGCGGCGCGCGTGCGTGCGCTGAAAGTGGGTCATCCGCTCGATCCCGCCACCGAGCTCGGGCCGCTGATCCACGAGCGGCATCTCGCCAAGGTCTGCTCCTATGTCGACGTTGCACGCGAGGACGGTGCGATCATCGCCGTCGGCGGCAAGCGGTTCGACGGCCCGGGTGGCGGGCATTACGTCGAGCCGACGCTGGTGACCGGCGCGCGCCAGACCATGCGCGTGGCGCAGGAAGAAGTGTTCGGGCCGTTCCTCACCGTGATCCCGTTCCGCGACGAGGCTGACGCGATCGCGATCGCCAATGACGTGCAATACGGCCTTACCGGCTATGTCTGGACCGGCGACATGGGCCGCGCGCTGCGCGTCGCCGACGCGCTGGAAGCCGGCATGATCTGGCTGAACTCGGAGAATGTCCGCCACCTGCCAACCCCGTTCGGCGGCATGAAGGCATCGGGCATCGGCCGCGACGGCGGCGACTATTCGTTCGACTTCTACATGGAGACCAAGCACGTCTCGCTCGCGCGCGGCACCCACAAGATCCAGCGGCTCGGCGTGTAAGGAGACAAGCCCATGACCTCCCCTCGCCTCGCCACCTATGTCGCCGATGGCTCGGTCCGCTACGGACTTGCGACCGACAAGGGCCTCATCGATCTCTCCGCGCGGTTCGCCAAGGATTATCCGACCTTGCGCGAGGTGATCGCCGCGGGAGCCCTGCCCCGGCTGATCGATGCCGCAGCCGGGCTGTCGCCCGATCATGGCCTCGATGCCATCAGCTGGCAGCCGCCGGTCCCCGCGCCCGAGAAGATCATCTGCATCGGCGTCAACTATCCCGATCGCAACGCCGAGTACAAGGACGGCCAGGACGCGCCGAAATATCCGTCGATGTTCATGCGCACGCCGCGCTCCTTCGTCGGCCATGACACGCCGCTGGTGCGCCCGCGCGCCTCGCCGCAGCTCGACTATGAGGGCGAGCTGGTCCTCGTAATCGGCAAGGCCGGACGGCACATTCCGGAGAGCGAGGCGCTGGATCACATCGCCGCGCTCACGCTGTGCAACGAGGGCACGATCCGCGACTGGGTGCGGCATGCGAAATTCAACGTCACGCAAGGCAAGAACTTCGATTCGACGGGCAGCCTCGGCCCCTGGATCGTGCCCTACACGGATGAGCGCCAGATCGCCGACATCAGGCTGACCACGCACGTCAATGGCGAATTGCGCCAGGACGACCGCACGTCGCGGCTGATCTTCGGCTTCCGCTACCTCATCAACTACATCTCGACCTTCACCACGCTTGTCCCCGGTGACGTGATCGTGACGGGCACGCCCACCGGCGCCGGTGCACGGTTCGATCCGCCGCGCTATCTGAAGCCCGGCGACGTCATCGAGATCGAAGCCGAGGGCGTCGGCACCTTGCGCAACGGCGTCGTCGACGAAGCCCTGTAGAAGTTCAGAAACGGAATGTCAGCATGACCACCATGACCGGCGGCGAAGCCATCGTCAGCGGGCTCGTCGCCCACGGCGTCGACACCGTGTTCGGCCTGCCCGGCGCGCAGGTCTACGGCCTGTTCGACGCCTTCCACCAGGCGCAGCTCAAGGTCGTCGGCGCCCGCCACGAGCAGGCCTGCGGCTACATGGCGTTCGGCTATGCGCGCGCCAGCGGCAAGCCCGGCGTGTTCAGCGTCGTACCGGGTCCCGGCGTGCTGAATGCTGGTGCTGCGCTGCTCACCGCCTTCGGCTGCAATGAGCCGGTGCTGTGCCTCACGGGCCAGGTGCCGACCGACTATCTCGGCCGTGGCCGCGGCCATCTGCACGAGATGCCAGACCAGCTCGCGACCTTGCGCACCTTCGTCAAATGGGCCGAGCGCATCGAATATCCCGACAGCGCGCCGACGCTCGTGTCGCGCGCCTTTCAAGAGATGATGTCCGGGCGGCGCGGCCCCGCGGCGCTGGAAATGCCCTGGGACGTGTTCACGCAGAAGGCTGAGACGGCCGCCGCAAAGCCGCTGGCTCCGTTCGCGCCGCCGCAGCCCGATCCCGACCGCATCGCCAAGGCCGCCGCGCTGATCACGGCTGCGAAGACGCCGATGATCTTCGTCGGTGCCGGCGCGATCGAGGCGCGCGAGGAAATCCGTGAGCTCGCCGAGATGATCGACGCGCCGGTGGTCGCCTTCCGCTCCGGGCGCGGCATCGTCTCCAATGCGCACGAGCTCGGGCTCACCATGGCCGCGGCCTACAAGTTGTGGCCGACCACGGATCTGATGATCGGCATCGGCACCCGCATGGAGCTGCCGACTACGTTCCGCTGGCCGTTCAAGCCGGATGGCCTGAAGTCGATCCGCATCGACATCGATCCCGCCGAGATGCGGCGCCTGATCGTCGATGCCGGCATCGTCGCCGACGCCAAGGCGGGCACGGCCGCGCTCGCGGCCGCCGTCAGCAAAGCGGGCTATCGCAAGACAACAGGCCGTCGCGCGTCCATCCGCGACGCCAGCGCTGCGACCTTGCAGGAGATCCAGCAGGTGCAACCGCAGATGGCCTATCTGAACGTGCTGCGCGAGGTGCTGCCGAAAGACGCCATCGTCACCGACGAGCTGTCACAAGTCGGCTTCGCCTCCTGGTACGGCTTTCCGGTCTACGAGCCGCGCACCTTCATCACCTCGGGCTATCAGGGCACGCTCGGCGCCGGCTTTCCGACCGCGCTCGGCGCCAAGGTCGCGCATCCCGACAGGCCTGTCGTCGCGATCACCGGCGACGGCGGTTTCATGTTCGCCGTGCAGGAATTGGCGACCGCCGTGCAATACAACATCGGCGTCGTCACCCTGGTGTTCAACAACAATGCCTATGGCAATGTCCGGCGCGACCAGCGCGAGCGCTTCGACGGCCGCGTCGTCGCCTCCGACCTCGTCAATCCGGATTTCGTCAGGCTCGCCGAATCCTTCGGCGTCGCCGCCAGCAAGGTCACCTCACCCGACCAGTTCAAGTCGGCGCTGGAGACCGCGCTCGCCCATGGCGGGCCGTATCTGATCGATATCGAGGTGCCTCGCGACAGCGAGGTCTCGCCCTGGGCTTTCATCCATCCGCCGAAGCCCTGAGGGCACTGATCGAGCTTACGGCGGGGACGCGCGGCGTCCCTGCAATCCGGCCGCGGCCATCGCCAGCAGGCCGGCCCCGGCCACGAGCCAGCACGCGACCGGCGCCCACTGCACCAGCGGCGCATAGTCGGGCAGCTTCTGCAGGCCGCCGGCAACGGCGGCGATGCGCGCGAACGTCGCCAGCGCGAGCGCCGAGAACACGAGGCCGGTCACCTTGCCTTCGGCGCCGGTCGATCCGATCGCAAGCGCCGCCGAGATCGCGCTCATCATCATGCAGCCCCAGGCCGCACCGGCGATGAACTGCGCCACGATCAGCACGTTCAGCGCGCCCGCGAGCTCGGCAATGACGATGGCGAGTGCGCCCAGCAGGCCCGCGATGCCCATCACGATCAGCCCGCCGCGATGCTTCACCACGACGCTGGCCGGAAACAGCACGAGGTTGAAGCCGATCCAGAATACCGGCATCAGCCAGGGCAGGTCCTCCGGCTTGGCAAAGCGCAGATAGAACGCCGAGCTGTTGATGCTGAAATGCAGCTGGTAGCCGAGCGCGAGGATCACCATGGCGCCAATGAACAGTAGCGGCAATCCCCGCAGCGGCTTGGGCTCGGGCTTGGATTCGGGCTTGGCCGGCGCTTGCGCGGCCGGACCGGCATCCTGCGGGATGCGCGCGAGACCGAGCGCGGTCAGCAGCAGCACCGCCGATGAGATGACGAACGGCAATCGCGGATCGTAGTCGCGCAGGATCACGCCGAGATATGGCGACACGGCGCCGGCCACGCCATAGCCGAGCATGACCAGCGCTGCCAGGAACGGAATGGCCGGCCGGGCCGCATGGCGCCCGAGCAGGGTCAAGGGCGGCGCGCGCAACACCGAGGAGGTCAGCGCCCAGATCGCGATCAGTCCGATGAAGACCGCTGGACCCGCCGACGCCGCCACGAAAGGCAGCGCGACAAAGGCGGCGCAGGATACCGCAGCCAGCAGGCCGACGAAGAGACCGAACCGCGCGGCGACGCGCCCGATGCGATCGGCCGCGATCCCCATGGCCGTATCCGAGAGCGTGAAGATCGCCTGGTCCAGCATCAGGATCATAACGACGGCCGAGGGCGCGATGCCGGCCTGGGCCGCGAGCTTCGGCAGATAGATCACATAGGTCGTCCACAGCAGCGTGAACACCAGCTGCAGCAGCGCAAGGTGAAGTCCTATTCGCGTCGCCGCCGGCGCTCGCTCCTCCGCAAGTTCGACAGTGCTCATGGCCCCTCTCCCGGGGGCAGCATAGAGCCAAGGATGCCCGTTGCAAAACGAGGAAGGTCACAGACCGGCCAGGACTACCGCGCTCGGCGGAAGGTCAGGTTGATGCGCCGGCGGCCGAGCCGAGCATGCTCACCGTCGGCGAGCGGCGCAACGCCGTGAAATGCGAGCCGCGCCGGCCCGCCCCAGACGACGACGTCGCCGTGGACCAGCCGATAGCGTTGCGTCCTGTCGGTGCGTTTGAGCCCGCCGAACAGAAAGGTCGCGGGCAGCCCGAGCGACACCGAGACGATCGGCGCGCCGATGTCACGCTCATCGCGGTCCTGATGCAGCGACATCCTGGCGCCCGGCTCATAGCGGTTGATCAGGCAGGCATCGGGCGCAAAGCCTGCGAAGCCGGCCTCGCTTGCGGCTTGCTCGGCAAGTTGATGAAACAGCGGAGGCATCGCCGGCCATGGCTGGCCGCTGTCCGGATCAACAGCATCATAGCGGTAGCCGCTGCGATCCGTGACCCAGCCACACGCGCCGCAACTCGTCATCGCGACCGACATCTGATGGCCGCCCGGGGTCACCATGCGGCGGAACGGCGCCTGCGCCGCGATCGTCTCGATCGCGGTGATCAGCTCTGCCTCCTGCGGCCGCGCGAAGCCGCGCAGCAGCACCGCGCCGGGCGCGAGCTGCTCGCGGGCCGGTCCTGCCGCCGCGAGTCCATCGAACAGATCCGCCGTCATGCGCCTCACTTCGCATCGTGAAAGATCACGCCCAGCGTATGGCGCCGGCCGGCGCGCAGCCGGCTGACACCATGGCGCATGTTGACTCGGTAGCTGTCGCGCGTGCCCTGCACCGGACGATTGTGGACCGCGAACACCACGGCATCGCCTTGCCTGAGAGGCACGACCTCGGCCCGCGACTGCATGCGCGGCCGCTGCTCGGTCAGCACGAACTCGCCGCCCTCGAAATCACGCCCCGGCTCGGACAACAGGATCGCGACCTGCAGCGGAAACACGTGCTCGCCATAGAGGTCCTGGTGCAGGCAATTGTAGTCGCCCTCGACATATTGCAGCAGCAGCGGCGTCGGCCTGGTCTGGCCGGCCTGGTGGCAGCGCGCGAGAAAATCGTCGTGCTCGGCGGGATATCGCACATCGATCCCCATCGTCGCGTTCCATCGATTGGCGATCGCGACCAGATGCGCATAGAGCTGCGGCCGCAGCCGAGCGATCGGATCCGGCAGCGGATAGCTGAAATATCTGTACTCGCCGCGCCCGAAGCCATGCCGCGCCATCACCACGCGGCTGCGAAAGCGACTGTCGTCCGGATAGAGCGCCGCCAACGCGCGGCAGTCGTCGGGCGAGAGCAACTGCGTCAACACGGCGCAGCCGCGCGCATCGAGGTCGCGTTCCACCATCGCCCAGTCGACCGCGTTGGGGCGCGGCGTGGGTTCGGGCGACGATGGAGTCATCTTGCGTGCCTTGATCATGCAAGCAATGTGGCCATCAGGCTGGTCCAGCGCCACCCGTTTTCCGGGGTAGAGCAAACTCGATCAGAGACAACGCTGCTCCCCGCGGCCGCCTCAGCCCCGCACCACGCCCTCGACCCCCGCCGCGATCTCCAGCAGCTTGCGGTCATTGCCGCCGGATTGCGCCAGCATCAGGCCGACGGGGACCTCGCCATGGCGGTGCGCCGGCAGCGAGATCGCGCAGCCGTCGATCATGTTGATGAAGGTGCAGTTGCGCAAAGCGCGGATGTTCTCGCGGGCGAAGGCTGCGTCGTCGGCGAGATCGGCGATTTTTGGCGGCGTGTTGGCGGTGGTCGGCATGACAAGCGCGTCGTAGGGCGCGATGCGCGCAGCGGTGCGCTTCACCAGCGAGCGGCGGGCGTTGAGCATCTCGATGTAGTCCGGCACCGTGATCGCCTCGCCGCGCAGGATGCGGACGGAGACGCGCGGATCGTAGACGTCGCCCTTGGCGGTCAGCAGGAAGCGGTGCCAGGCGTAGCTCTCGGCCGCGGCAAAGCCGCCCTTCGCGCCGATGAGGCCGACGTCGAGGAATTCAGGGAATTCGATGCGCTCGATCAGCGCGCCCTGCTTCGCCAGCGTCTCCAGTGCCCGCTCGAAGGTCTCGGCGACCTCGGCATCGAGCTCGTCGAGCACGATCGTCGTGGGCACCGCGAGCCGCAGGCCCTTCACCGGTCGCGCGGCCAGCGGCCGGATCGGCTCATCGGCCAGCACCGAGTCGAGGATCGCGCAGCATGCGACGGTGTTGGCGAGCGGCCCAAAGCTGTCGAGCGTGGTCGACAGCGGCACGCCGCCGTCGAGCGGCACGCGGACCTGCGTCGGCTTGAAGCCTGTGATGCCGTTGAAGGCGGCGGGGATGCGGCAGGAGCCGCCGGTGTCGGTGCCAAGCGCGCCATAGGCCATGCGGTCGGCGATCGAGACGGCGGCGCCCGACGACGAGCCGCCGGGGACATGGCCGACCTCGCGCTTCCAGGCGCTCTTCGGCGTGCCGTAATGCGGGTTGATGCCGATGCCGGAATAGGCGAACTCGGTCATGTTGGTGCGGCCGATCACGACGAAGCCGGCCCGGCGCAGCCGCGCCACGGCAGGCGCATCGGCCTCGGCCGGCGCGGAGTCGTCGAGCGCGCGCGAGCCGGCACGGGTCACCTGGCCCTTGATGTCGAACAGATCCTTGATCGAGACCGGAATGCCGGCGAAAGGCGACGGCGCGGCATTGGCCTTGCGCAGCGCGTCCATGCCGTCGGCGGCCGCCAGCGCGGCGTCCTCGTCGACATGGATGAAGGCGCGCCCTCCCTCGCCGGCGGGATCGGCAATCCGGGCCAGACACTCCTCCACCAGCTTGCGCGCGGTGGTGCGGCCGGCGGCGAGATCGTCGGCCAGCGCGGCCAGGGTCGGAATTGAAGCGGTCATGGCGTCCTATCGCATGTCTGCGGCATCGGCCGCGATATCCATATCGAGCAGCGCGGAACTCAGCGACTTGCCGTGCGCATCCAGCGCCAGCGAGCGGGTCACCCCGCCGCCGAGCGCCCGGCTCATCACGAAATTCAGCGCCGCAATGTTGGGCAGCTCATAGCGGACCACCTCGCCCCGGACAATGCCGGCGAAGTGGGCCCTGACCCGCTCGGCCGTCACCTGTGCGAGCAGCAATGGATAATCCTTGGCGTCGTAGGCGATGACGGAGATGTTCGAGGTATCACCTTTGTCGCCGGTCCTGGAATGGGCGATGTCGCGCAGCTTCATCTCGTCTCCGATCATACTTGCGGCATCAAAGACCAATTTTCATCAGGCGGCAATTGCCGTCCAAACACCTCTGCGCCTCCCGGAGGGCCGCATGCGTAGCGTGATGGACCGTTGACGCGTCTGCGTCAAATGGCGCATCACGGATGCAAAGGAGCGGGCGACGGAGCCCGCCGCAGGGAGGATCAACCGGGATGGCCGAGCCGATGCGTGCACGCCCCAAACCGACACCCGAGACGCAGCATTTCTGGGACGGCACCCGCGCTGGCGAATTGCGGCTGCAGCGCTGCGACGCCTGCGCCCACGTCTACTTCCCGCCGCGCCCGTTCTGTCCGGCCTGCGCCAGCCGCAAGGTCAGCGTCTTCAAGGCCACGGGCAAAGGCACGCTCTACAGCTACGTCATCAACCATCGTCCCCCGGCGCCCGGCTTCACGCCGCCCTACGCCATTGCCGTCGTGGCGCTCGAAGAGGGCCCGCGCATGATGAGCAACATCACGGGCTGCCCCCAGACACCGGAGGCATTGGAGCTCGACATGCCGCTCGAAGTCACTTTCGAGCCGCTCGACGAACAAATCACCCTGCCCCTGTTCCGGCCGGCGAAAGGATAGCGCCATGCGTCGAAACCAGGTTGCCGTGGTCGGCGCCGCCGAGACCACCGAGCTCGGAATCATCCCGACGATGTCGCAGATCCAGCTGCATGCGGACGCGGCGCTGAATGCGATCGCCGATGCCGGGCTCAAGCTGTCGGACATCGACGGCTTCGCCACCGCGGTCGAGACGCCGCAGCAGATCTGCCACTATCTCGGCATCACACCAACCTGGGTCGATGGCACCTCGGTCGGCGGCTGCTCCTTCATGCTGCATGTCCGCCACGCCGCGGCTGCGATCGAAGCCGGCCTATGCAAGACCGTGCTGATCACCCACGCCGAGAGCGGCAAATCGATGATCGGCAAGCTGCCGCGCTCGATCCCGCCGGACAGCCTGCAGGGCCAGTTCGAGGCGCCGTTCGGCGTGTACGGGCCACCCAGCATGTTCCCGATTCCCGTGCTGCGCTACATGAAGACCTACGGCATCACCCATGAGCAGTTGGCGATGGTTGCGGTCGTACAGCGCGAATGGGCGGCAAAGAACCCGCGCGCGATGATGAAGGACCCGATCACCGTCGACGACGTGCTGAACTCGCGCATGATCGCCTATCCGTTCCGGCTGCTGCAATGCTGTCTCGTCACCGATGGCGGCGGCGCGCTGATCCTGACCTCGGCCGATCGAGCCAAGGATTTTCCGCAGAGGCCAGTCTATATTCTCGGCACCGGCGAAAGCGTGGAGACGCCGATGGTCAGCCAGATGGAGACGTTCAATTCGTCGCGTGCCTTCAAGGTCGCGGGCCCCCTCGCCTTCAAGGAGGCCGGCATCGGCCATGCCGACGTCGACCATCTCATGATCTACGACGCGTTCGCGCATCTGCCGCTGTTCGGGCTCGGCGATCTCGGCTTCATGCCGCATGAGGAGACCGGCCCGTTCATCGCTGCCGGACACACACGTCCCGGCGGCAAGCTGCCGCTCAATACCAATGGCGGCGGCCTGTCCTACATGCATTCGGGCATGTACGGCATGTATGCGTTGCAGGAGAGCGTGCGCCAGATGCGTGGCATCGCCCCGGCGCAGGTACCCGGAGCCAAGATCTCGGTGTGTCACGGCGTCGGCGGCATGTTCGCCGCGTCAGGGACGATTATTTTTACGAACGAAAGATAACCACCGTCATTCCGGGGCGCGCGAAAGCGCGAACCCGGAATCTCGAGATTCCGGGTCTGGTGCTGCGCACCAGCCCGGAATGACGGGGCAAAACAAGGAGACCTCCCCATGACCAAATCGCTCCAGGACAAAGTCATCATCGTCACCGGCGCCGGCCGCGGCATCGGCCGCGAGATCGCGCTGCTGTGCGCCGCCGAAGGCGCCAAGGTCGTGGTCAACGATCCCGGCGTCGCCTCCGACGGCTCGGGCACCAGCGCAGCGCCGGCGGAGGAAGTGGTCGAGGAAATCAAGAAGCGCGGCGGCACGGCGGTGGCGAATTTCGAGAGCGTGTCCGAAGCGATCCCGGCCAGCAAGATCGTGAAGGCCGCGACCGACCACTTCGGCAAGCTCGACGGCGTGGTCAACAATGCCGGCATCCTGCGCGACATGATCTTCCACAAGATGAGCATCGAGGCGTTCGAGGCCGTCATCAAGGTCCACCTGATGGGCTCGTTCTATGTCGCTCACTCCGCCGCGCGGCTGTTCCGCGAGCAGGAGAGCGGCTCCTTCGTCCATTTCACCTCGACCTCAGGCCTGATCGGCAATTATGGCCAGGCCAACTACGCCGCGGCAAAGCTCGGCATCGTCGGCCTGTCGAAGTCGATCGCGCTCGACATGGGCCGCTTCAACGTGCGCTCCAATTGCGTCTCGCCGTTTGCCTGGAGCCGCATGATCGGCACCATCCCGGCGGAGACCGAGGCCGAGAAGGAACGCGTCGAACGCATGAAGCGGATGGGGCCCGAGAAGATCGCGCCCGTCGTCGCCTATCTGCTCGGCGATGCCTCGAAAGACGTCACCGGCCAGATCTTCGCCGTTCGCATGAACGAGATCTTCCTGATGAGCCAGTCGCGCCCATTACGCTCGGTGCACCGCGGCGAAGGCTGGACGCCGCAGACCATTGCGGAGCATGGCATGCCGGCACTGAAGCCGTCGTTCTACAAGCTCGATCGTTCCGCCGACGTGTTCGGCTGGGACCCGATCTGAGATTTGCAGCGCCAAAATCCGCTTGCAGCGCACACCATCTCAAGTTGTTTTTTGTCTAAACGACCCGCGCGCCGCCATGATTTCGTCGTATGGTCGCCTCCCAACAAAAGTCGGGAGGACATAGATGACGAATGCACGACACGACATCACGCAGGATTCGCCGGCCGGAACTGACGGCTTCGACCGGCGCATGCTCCTCAAGGGCGTCGCCGGCTTTGCCGCGGCGGCAGCGGCAGTCTCGCCGGCCGGTGCCCGCGATTTCGGACCGGGCGCGCAGCCGCAACGCTATCCGGATCCCGACATCGTCGTGATCGACGAGAAGCGCTTCAAGGCCAAGGTTGGCAACACCACGATCAAGCGTCTGTTCACCGGCTGCCTGTGGGCGGAAGGTCCGGCCTGGAACGCGCAGGCGCAGTATCTGGTCTGGAGCGACATCCCGAACAACCGACAACTGCGCTATCTCGACGACGACGGCCACATCTCCCAGCAGTTCCGCAAGCCATCGAACGAATCGAACGGCAACACCTTCGATTATGAAGGGCGGCAGATCACGGCCGAGCGGACCCGCCTCGTCCGCTTCGAGCACAACGGCTCGGTCACCGTTCTCGCGGAGAAGGCGAACGACAAGCCCCTCAACGGCCCGAACGACATGGTCGTCAATCCCAGCGACCAGTCGATCTGGTTCACCGATCCCGGCTACGGCTCGATCAACCTGTATGAAGGGCAGAACGCCCGCAACGGCTCCAATCAGCCGTTCCAGAAGGAAGCCGTCTACCGCGTCGATGCGCAGTCCGGCGCGATCACCAAGGTCGCGGACGAGCCGTTCAAGCCGAACGGCATCGCCTTCAGCCACGACTACAAGAAGCTCTACGTCTGCGACACCGGCATCACGCACTATCCGAACGCCAAGAACGTGATCTGGCAGTACGACGTCAATGGCGACAAGCTGGCGAACCCGAAGGCGTTCATCGACATGACGCTCGACGGCAAGTCGGGCTTCGCGGACGGGCTGCGGGTCGACATCGACGGCAACATCTGGGTCGGCGCCGGCTGGGTCGGCGAAGGCTATGACGGCGTCCACATCTTCGCGCCGGATGGCGTCCGCATCGGCCAGATCAAGCTGCCGGAGATCTGCGCCAATGTCTGCTTCGGCGGCAAGAAGCGCAATCGCCTGTTCATGACCGCGAGCCAATCGCTCTATGCGGTCTATGTGGAGACGCAGGGCGCGCATATCTGTTAGGCCGGAAAACCGCCCTTGCTACGAGGCGTCCCTGCGAAAGCGGGGATGCCTCGTCAACGATGGGGCCACACTCACACTGTCGTCCCGGACAGGCGCGCGGTACGCGCGCGCAGATCCGGGACCCATACCCCCAGGGAGACGTGCGAGGCACGATGGTCAATCCTCCTCGCCCAGCCACATCTGCCTGCGGCTCCGGGTCCGAATCAAGACCGGGACCCGACGAACGGACGCACCTCGCCTTCTGAAACGAATAAAGCGTTTGCTATTTTTCGGAAATCATGTTCTTCTCTCGCCATCCCGCCTCATGCAAGGGGCGTAGCGCGCGATCGTCACGACACGCGAGGCGGGGATGCGATGGCCGCGGTTGAGCCGCAGCGTGTCCCTGGATGCGCGGACGAACGGCTTTGCCGCGGACGTGAAATCGCGTGGTCCTGGCGCCCCGAAGCAGGCGTCAAGTCCGTGGTGATGCCCAGCGCATCGCGCGGGCGACGGTGTCTACGAGCCGGCACACCGGGGAGATCGCGTATAAGCGTGAAGACATCGCGCGGGGAATGCCGGATGTTCGGCTGAACCTGTGGTGACTGCCGCCTGCTTTCTTTTCTGCAGGCGGGCCATGGGTGAGGCCTTCACCCGGCATTCCCCGCGCCCTTGCACTCTCGTGAGGGACATGTTCGCTGCATGCACTCGGGCGCGAAACGCCGCGAGGACGAGATCGTATGTCATTTGCTGCTTGAGCCGCAAATCAGTCGCACCACCGCTGTCGTCCCGGGCAAGCCACGATGCGCGCAGTGCGTCGTGGCGCCGACCCGGGACCCATACGCCGCGGCGGCCGTGATAGGCGAAGGTCGACAACGCATTCGCCCCAAACTACTCCCTGGGGTTATGGGTCCCGGCGTTCGCCGGGACGACAGAGAGTCTGTGGTTACAGCCGAGCTATCCCGTATTTCTCAACCCCGCCGAGATGCCGTTGATCGTCAGCTGAATCCCGCGCAGCACCTGCTCGTCCGGGTTCTGCGCGCGGTGCTCCTTGAGAAGCTCGACCTGCACGTGGTTGAGCGGATCGAGATACGGAAAGCGGTTGCGCACCGAGCGCTCCAGCAGCGGATTGCCCTGCAGCAAGCGCTCCTGTCCCATGATATCGAGCAACGTCTCGATCACCAGATTCCATTCGCGCCGGATGCGGCCAAAAATCTTTTCACGCAGGGCCTCGTCCGGGACCAGCTCGGCATAGCGCGAGGCGATGGCGATCGAGCTCTTGGCGAGCACCATGTCCATGTTCGACAGCAGCATGCGGAAGAACGGCCATTCCTGATAAAGCTCGCGCAGGAATGGCATGCCCTGCTCCGGATTTTCCGCGATCCAGGTCTCGACCGCGCTGCCGAAGCCGTACCAGCCCGGCAGCATCAGCCGGCACTGCGCCCAGGAGAACACCCAGGGGATCGCACGCAGGTCCTCGATCGCGCGGGTTTTCTTGCGCGAGGCCGGGCGGCTGCCGATGTTGAGGGTGGCGATCTCGTTGATGACCGTCGAGGCCCAGAAATATTCGACGAAGCCGTCGGTTTCGTAGACGAGGCCCCGATAGGCCTTGAAGGCGAGCTCCGAGAGCCGGTCCATCGCAGTGAGATATTCGCGCTTCGGCGCCGGCTGCCGCGGATGCAGCAGGCTGGCCTCGAGCGTCGCGGCGGCGAGAATTTCCAGATTGTTACGTCCGACCTCGGCGTTGGAATATTTGCTGGAGATGATCTCGCCCTGCTCGGTGATGCGGATCTGGCCGTTCACCGCGCCGCCGGGCTGGGCGATGATGGCGTCGTAGCTCGGACCGCCGCCGCGGCCGACCGATCCGCCGCGGCCATGGAACAGCCTGAGCCGGATGCCATGGCGTTCGAAGATGTCGACCAGGCCGATCTCGGCCTTGTAGAGCTCCCAGCCCGAGGTGACGAAGCCGCCGTCCTTGTTGCTGTCGGAATAGCCGAGCATGACCTCCTGCACGGCGCCGCGGCTGTCGACCAGGCGGCGATAATCGTGCAGCGCCAGCATGCGGTCCATGATGGCGCTGGAGGCCTGCAAATCCTCGATCGTCTCGAACAGCGGCACGATGTTGACGGCGCAGCGGCCCGATGGATCGATCAGGCCGACCTCCTTGAGCAGCAGCGCCACCTCGAGCATGTCGGACATGCCCTTGCACATCGAGATGATGCACTGGGGGATCACGTCGGCGCCGAAGGTCGCGTGCGCCTCGGCAGCGGCGCGGAACAGCGCGAGCTCGCCGACGGTCTCATCGCTGTACTTGACGAATTGCGATACAAGCGGCCTGGCGTTGCGCAGCTCGCTGACAAGCAGGCCGACCCGCGCATCCTCGCTCAGCGCCATATAGGACATGCCGGGCATCGCGGTGTCGATCAGCTCGGCGACGGTGCGCTCGTGCACCGCCGAATTCTGGCGGATGTCGAGCCGGGCCAGATGGAAGCCGAAGCAATCCAGGGCACGCCGCAGCAGCCGCAGCCGCCCGCGGGCGATCACCTCGGCATTGTTGGCGATCAGCGAGTGATGCAGCACGTCGAGATCATCCTGCATCTGCTTGACGCTGTCGTAAGGCGCCACCGCCGCCACGGGAAGGCGGCTGATCGGGATACTGAGCTTCTTCGCCGTCGCCGCCAAGCGCGCATAGATGCCGGACACCGCCAGGCGATATGGCTCGCCGTGACGATGCGGCGACGTGTCCGGCGAGCGCTCGGCCAGCGCACGCAGCTCCTCGGAGACATCGGCGAGATGCGCGGCGATGGACAGCTCGCTGCCGAGCAGGTGCAGTTCCTCGAGATAGTAGTGCAGCGCCAGGCTGGATTGCAGCTTGAGCGTTCCGCGCATCACCTCGGCGGTGACGAACGGATTGCCGTCGCGATCGCCGCCGATCCAGCTCCCCATGCGCAGGAACGAGGCGAGATCGCCCGCCACCTCCCCTCCGTCATTGAGCCGATCCTCGAGCGAGCACAGCAGACGCGGCACCTCACGCAGAAACGTGTAGTCGTAGAACGACAGCCCGTTGGTGACCTCGTCGAGCACCGTCAGCTTGGTCCGGCGCAGCAGATTGGTCTGCCACAAGGTCAGCACGGCGCGGCGCAGCGCCTCGTCATTGGCCTCGCGCTCATCCGGCGTCAGCTGCATCCGCTCGCGGCGGTCGAGCAGCATCGCGATCTCCATCTCGCGATCCATCGTGCTCTTGCGCCGCACCTCTGTCGGGTGCGCGGTCAGGACCGGGCTGACCAGCGCCGTCGAGAAGAACTTGCGCAGATCGGAAGCCTCGAACCCGGCGGATTTGGCGTGAGCGAGCGTCGCCGCCAGCATGCCGGCCCCGCCATTGGAGTCGCTCTTGGCACGCATGCGCCGGATGTTGTTCTGGTCCTCGGCAATGTTGGCGAGGTGCGAGAAATAGCTGAAGGCGCGGACGATGCGGACGGTCTCAGCCGTCGTCATGCCGTCGAGGATCTGCTCCAGCTCGCGCCGCGCCTGGCGGTCCTCGTCGCGGTGGAAGCGCACCGAGGTCTGGCGGATGCGCTCGACGAGGTCGAACAATTCGGCGCCTTCCTGGTCGCGGACCGTATCGCCGAGGATGCGGCCGAGCAGCCGGATATCGTCCCGCAGCCGCGCATCCTCCTCCATGGCCTGCGCCTCGGCGGCGCGGTTGGGACGGATTTCCTCGCTCATGGTTTGCGGCGACATGGATGCGCTCTCCAGCAGCTGCCCATTTACGGGTCAGTCTGCCGTATCTATACCGCAGCGCAAGATCAAGAAAGAGGCGTCGCCTGCCCTATTCAATGCTCACGTGACGTCTTCTCATCGCTGAGAGCCGCCAATCGATCAGATCTTTCGCCCTGCCTGCGCCCAATAGGGGTCGCGCAGCCGCCGCTTGAAGATCTTGCCGGAATCCTCACGAGGCAATTTGTCCTGGATTTCGATGTGCTTGGGCACCTTGTAGTCGGCCAGAGAAGCCCTGAGCCGGTGTCTGATCTCGCCGGTGTCCAGCACGACGCCGGGCTGCGGCTCGACCACGGCCATCAGGGCTTCCCCGAACTCGGCATCGGGAATGCCGAATACGGCGCAATCGTGCACGCCGGGCACGGCATGCAATACGGCTTCGATCTCGGCCGGATAAATGTTGACGCCGCCGGAGATCACCATGTCGCGCTTGCGATCGCACAGGAAGACGTAGCCCTCAGCGTCCATGTAGCCGACGTCCCCGGACGTAATGAAGCCGTCGCGGTCGATCTCGGCACGCTTCTCCGGCTTGTTGTGATAGGTAAAATCCGGATTGCCCGCGATGCGCGAATAGATCTCGCCAACCTCGCCCTCCGGCAGGATGCGGCCGTCCTCGCCGAGGAAACGCAGCTCGGCGCCCGGCGAGACCTTGCCGACGGTGCCGGGCTTGCGCAGCGCGTCCTCGGAAGTCGCGAAGGTCACGGCACCGGATTCGGTCGAGCCGTAGAACTCGTAGATGACCGGCCCCCACCAGTCGATCATCGCGCGCTTGACGTCGGCCGGGCACGGCGCGGCAGCATGAATGACATGGCGCAGCGACGATACGTCGTAGCGGCGGCGAACCTCCTCCGGCAGCTTCATCAGCCGGATGAACATCGTCGGCACCATGAAGATCGTATCAATCCGCTCTGTCTGGATGATGCCGAGAAATTCTTCCGGCTCGAAGCGCGGCATCAGCACCAGCGCGCCGCCGAGACGTCCGGCACGCAGGCCGAACGCATTCGGGGCAGAATGATACAGCGGCCCCGGCAAGAGCGCGCGCGAGCCCGGCTTCAAGCCGTAGATCAGCGCTCGCATGCGCTCGGCCGAAGCCGCCTGCTCGACCGTCGGCGCATTGCGGCGCACGCCCTTGGGATGACCGGTCGTGCCGGAGGTGTAGATCATGTTCTGCGGCTGCGGCACCTGCGGCCCTTCGTAAGGGCTCTGCTGGGCAAGCCAGCCCTCGAACTCGATTGCGAACTCCGGGGGTTCGATCAGATCCGCGCCGATCTTGTAGTTGGATAGAATCTCCGGCGGTGTGGGCACGCTGAGCGCCGTGACATCGGCCGGTATCGCCCCGGCGAGCTGATGCAGCAGATCGGCGTGACCGATCAGCACCTTCGTACCGGAGTCCCTGATGATGTAGTCGATCTCCTCCGGTTTGAAGTGCCAGTTCACCGGCACGCCATAGGCGCCGAGCCGCATCGCGCCATAGGCGGCCTCGATGAAGGCGATGTCGTTGCGCATGAGAATGCAGACGCAATCGCCCTGGCCCACGCCGAGCTTCGCGAGGCCGCTGGCGATCCGCGCGGCGCGGTCGGCGATTTCGGCGTGGCTGCGCCGGCGCTCGCCGGAGATGATGCCGCAGAACAGGGAGGACGTTTCCATTTTCTTTGTTATCCGATCTGGCGTCGGTTTGAGTTTCGGCCGTCATTCCGGGGCGATGCGCCGCGACAAAACGGCGGAGCCGTCTTGCGCGGAGCATCGAACTCAGGTGCGCAGTTGCGCACCGGAGAATCTCGAGATTCCGGGCCTGCTCCTTCGGAGCATCCCGGAATGACGGACTCAGTCCGCAAACTTCGGCGCGCGCTTCTCGATGTTGGCGCGCACCGATTCGAGCTGGTTCAGACTGCCGATCAGCTTCTGCTGCTCGACCGATTCGGCGAGCAGCGCCGGCCCCGGATCGACCGAGAGATTGTTCAGCATCCGCTTGGCGGCGCGGATCGCATCCGGATTCTTGCCGGCGATCTCACGCGCGGTCTCCAGCGCAGCCGCGCGCGGATCGGCGCAGATGCGGGTAACGAGGCCGTAGGACTGGCCTTCCTCCGGCGAGAACACCCGGCCCGTGTAGGTCAACTCGCGCAGGATGTCGTCGCGCATCAGGGTCGCCAGGATCGGCGTGCCCGCCATGTCGGGCACCAGACCCCACTTGATCTCCATGATCGACATCTTGGTATCCGGCGCGACGTAGCGCATGTCCGCGCCGAGCGCGAGCTGGAAGCCGCCGCCATAGGCGACGCCATGCACTGCAGCAATCACCGGCACCGGCAGCTGCCGCCAGCCCCAGACAGCCTGCTGGGCGAAATTCGCCTTGCCGTGGGTGCGAATGGTGAGGTCGCGCTTCTCGCCGCCGGGTATGCCGTTGCCGCCGGACTCCTTCATCGCGGCGAAGCGGCCCATGTCGAGGCCCGCGCAGAAGGCACGCCCCTCGCCGGACAGCACCACCGCCCGCAGTCCCTTCTCCTTCGACAGCCGGTCGGTCGCCGCGACCAGCGCCTCGAACATCTCCATGTCCAACGCATTCATCTTGTCGGCGCGAACCAGGCGAACGTCGGCGACGCCGTCCTTGATCTCGATCGCGAGGCGGTTGTCCATCGAGCGGTCTCCCTACGGATGTCTTTGTGACTTTACAGAAGGCTGTCGGAGCGATTTAGTCAATCGACCAATTAACTCACAACATGTCAGGCGGAAACTCCCATGTTCAAGGACAATCTCCTCGAAGGTCGACGCATTCTGGTGACCGGCGGCGGCACGGGCCTTGGCAAAGCGATGGCTGCACGCTTCCTGCAACTCGGCGCCGAAGTGCATATTTGCGGCCGGCGGAAAATCGTCTGCGACGAGACCGCGACCGAACTGATGGACCTCTACGGCGGCCGCGTGACCAGCCATGGCGTCGACATCCGAAATGCCATGGCGGTGGAGGAAATGATCGAGGCCATCTTCCAGGAAGGCGGTCTCACCGATCTCATCAACAACGCGGCCGGCAACTTCATCTCCCGCACCGAGGAATTGAGCCCGCGCGGCTTCGATGCCGTCGCTAACATCGTGATGCACGGCACGTTCTACGTGACGCATGCCGTCGGCAAGCGCTGGATCGCTGCGAAGCAACCGGGCAACGTCGTGTCGATCACCGTGACGTGGGTGCGCAACGGCTCGCCTTACGTGGTGCCATCGGCGATGAGCAAGTCGGCGATCCACGCCATGACGATGTCGCTTGCGACCGAATGGGGCCGCTATGGCATCCGCCTCAACACCATCGCGCCCGGCGAAATCCCGACCGAAGGCATGAGCAAGCGCATCAAGCCCGGCGACGAGGCTGGCGCGCGGACCAAGGCGATGAACCCGATGGGTCGCGTCGGCACCATGGAGGAGCTGCAGAACCTCGCGGTGTTCCTGATCTCCGGCGGCTGCAACTGGATCAACGGCGAGACCATCGCGATGGACGGCGCCCAGGCGCTGGCGATGGGCGGCAACTTCTATCAGTTGCGCGACTGGAGCGACGACGACTGGACCAAGGCCAAGGAGTCGATCAAGGCGCAGAACGAGAAGGACCGCGCGACGCGCACGAGCTGACGGCCGAATCGCCCGGTTGATCGGCGACGTGCGCCCTGTAGACTGATCGAGAGATGCTTGCTCCGGCGCGATCCGGGGCGAGGACCACGACAAGACATCAAACAAAGAACAAGACGCAATCGGAGGGGAAACATGTCCGTCTCGACGGCATCGTCGACGCTCGTCGACGTCGTGCGCGACAGAGCGCAAACGCTGGGCTCCGCCACCGCCTATGAGTTCGAGGGGCGCATCACCAGCTTCGCCGCGTTCGACCGCAAGACCAACCAGGTCGCCAACGCGCTCCGGGCCCTCGGCCTCAAGCCGAATGAGCGGATCGCCTATTTCGGCAAGAACAGCGACGTCTATTTCGAGCTGCTGGTCGGCGCCATGAAGGCCAATGTCGTGATGGCACCGGTCAACTGGCGGCTCGCCGGACCCGAGGTCGCCTTCATCGTCGAGGACTGCAAGGCCCCTGCACTGTTCGTCGGACCGGAATTCACTACGATGATCCGCAACATCCGCGACCAGATCCCGAGCGTGCGGCACATCATCACCACCGAGGGCGGCGCGCCGGAATGGCAGGACTACACGGCTTGGCGCGACGCGCAGAGCGCGGATGATCCGGGCGTTCCGATCACGCCGCAGGACATCGCGCTGCAGCTCTACACCTCCGGCACCACCGGCAAGCCGAAAGGCGCGATGCTGTCGCACGCCAACTTCCTCAACCTCGTCAACACCGGCAATCCCGAGGAGAAGCCGGACTGGAACAAATGGTCGACCGACGACGTCTCGCTGATCGCGATGCCGATCTTCCACATCGGCGGCTCCGGCTGGGGCCTGATGAGCCTCTATCACGGCGCCCGCGGCGTGATCGCTCGTGAGTTCGATCCGACCAGGATCCTCGACTTCTTCGAGCAGTCCGACATCACCAAGCTGTTCATGGTGCCTGCGGCGATGCAGTTCGTCGTACGCCAGCCGCGGGCGCGGCAGGTCGATTTCTCGCGGCTGAAGTACATGCTCTACGGCGCCTCGCCAATCCCGGCCGCGCTGCTCAAGGAATGCATCGACGTGTTCAAATGCGGCTTCGTGCAGATGTATGGCATGACCGAGACCACGGGCACCATCATCGCGCTGCCGCCCGAGGACCATGTCGAGGGACTGGAGCGCATGCGCTCCGCCGGCAAACCGCTGCCCGGCATCGAGGTCGCGATCATCGATATCAACGGCAACCCGCTGCCCCCGCGCCAGGTCGGCGAGATCGCCACCCGCTCCGGCTCCAACATGGCCGGCTACTGGAATCTGCCGGAGGCCACCGCGCGCACGCTTGGCAAGGACGGCTGGCTGCGCACGGGTGATGCCGGCTACATGGACGAGGACGGCTACGTCTACATCCACGACCGCATCAAGGACATGATCATCTCCGGCGGCGAGAACATCTATCCGGCCGAGGTCGAGAGCGCGATCTGCGATCATCCCGATGTCGCCGAGGCCGCGGTGATCGGCATTCCCGACGACAAATGGGGCGAGGCCGTCAAGGCGATCGTCGTGATGAAGCCAGGCAAGCGCGCCACTGAGACCGACATCATCAATTTCACCCGCACCCGCATCGCCGGCTTCAAGACGCCGAAGAGCGTCGACTTCCTCGACGCCCTGCCGCGCAATCCCTCCGGCAAGATCCTGCGGCGTAATCTGCGCGACCCGTACTGGGCGGGCAAGGACCGGCAGGTCAATTGAGTGCACGCACCGCCATCCTGGATCGCTTCGCTTGCGCTCGCGATGACGCCGTGGAGAGAGTGCGCGCTCCCTCTCCGCCGTCATTGCGAGGCGCCTTGCGCCGAAGCAATCCAGGGCTCCGGAGACGACGCTCGATTGCATCAATTGCGCTTGCGACAGGGCCCTGCCGCTCAACAGCGTGTCACCGCTTGTTCACCCCCATGTAGCCGAACAGGAAGCCGGCGACCTTCCGCATCTGGATCTCCTCGCTGCCCTCGGTGATGCGGTAGCGGCGATGGTGGCGGTAGATGTGCTCGAACGGCTTGTGGCGCGAATAGCCCATGCCGCCATGGACCTGGATCGCGCGGTCGGCCGCCTCGCAGCACAGCCGATTAGCCCAGTAGTTGCACATCGAGACCTTGTCCGAGAGTGTGTGCTCGACCTGGGCCTGGGTGAGCTGGTCCATCTCCCAGGCCGTCTTGCGGATCAGCAGCCGCAGCATCTCGGCCTGGGTCGCCAGCTCGACCAGCGGCCACTGAATCGCCTGGTTCTCGGCCAGCGCCTTGCCGAACGGTTTTCGCTCACGCGCGTAATTCACACTCTCATTGATGCAGTAGACGGCCGCGCCGAGCGAGCTCGCCGCCTGGCGGATGCGGTTCTCATGGACGAAGCATTGCGCCAGCGACAGCCCGCGCCCGACCTCGCCGAACTGCGCATCCTCCGGCACGAACACGTCGGTGAAGCTGACGCGCGGATGATCGGTCGGCATGTTGAAGGTCCAGAGATACTCCTCGACCTTCACACCCTCGGTCTTGGCCGGCACCAGAAAGCAGGTGATGCCGCGCGCGTCACCATCATTGCCCGAGGTGCGCGCGAACAGTGCACAGTGGGTGGCGACGTGCATGCCCGTCGTCCACATCTTCTCGCCGTTGATCAGCCAACCCTTGATGTTGTCGCGGGTGGCCGGAACGGCCTTGGTTTCCATGTGGGTCGCGTCCGAGCCGTGATGCGGCTCGGTGAGACCGAACGTGATGCGGTACTTGCCGGTGATCGAGCCGTCGATCATCGCCTTCTGGTCGTCGCGGCCGTACCGGTCGAGCATGGTGACGATCGGCAGATTGCCGACGATCGAGTGCTCGTTCTGCAGGTCGTTGTGCAGGCCGAGGCCCTTGGAGGCGAAATGCTCGCGGATCACGGCCATCCAGAGGTTGGACCCGTCCTTGCCGCCATAGCGCTTCGGAATTGCAAAGCGCAGATGGCCGGCCGCATCGGCACGATCCTTGGCCTTGCGCAGCAGTTGCTCCCATTCATGCCGCGGCAGGCCGCCATTCTCGAAATCGGTGCGCGCCCATTCGCGGCGATGATCGAAGAAGCGGATGTTGTCGTCGGCCTGCTCCAGCGGCTTGATCTCGGCGGCGATGAAGCGATCGAGCTCGTCGAGATAGGCGACCAATTCCTTCGGCAAGGAAAAATCCACGGCGTGTCTCCCAGTGTGTTTCGTTGTTGTTGTTGATCCTGGTCGGCGCGACCTCCCGTCGCGTGCTTGTGGCGCGCAGCGCCGTTGCGTATTTGGATGACTGCAACACCTGCGCAGGCGCTAAGCTGATGCGCGACAGCCAATCAGAAGACAGGAGGAACAGCCGATGGAGCTGAAGTTTTCGAGAGTGACGCGCAAGGGGCCGATCACGATCGTCACCCTGGCGCGCCCCGAGGTCTACAACGCCCTGCACATCGAGGCGCATCATGAACTCGAGCGCGTGTTCGACGCCTTCGCCGCCGATCCCGAGCAGTGGGTCGCGATCGTCACCGGTGAGGGCGACAAGGCGTTCTGCGCCGGCAACGACCTGAAATGGCAGGCGGCCGGCGGCGCGCGCGGTTGGGGTAAGAGCGGCTTCGCGGGGCTCACCTCCCGCTTCGATTGCGACAAGCCGATCATCGCCGCCGTCAACGGCGTCGCAATGGGCGGCGGCTTCGAGATCGCGCTCGCCTGCGACCTGATCATCGCCTCCGAGAATGCGACCTTCGCGTTGCCCGAGCCGCGCGTCGGCCTCGCCGCGCTCGCCGGCGGCCTGCAGCGGCTGCCGCGCCAGATCGGCATGAAGCGCGCGATGGGCATGATCCTCACCGGTCGACATGTCGGCGCCCGCGAAGGCCATGAGCTCGGCTTCGTCAATGAGGTGGTGCCGCAAGGCGAGGCGCTGGCGGCGGCGGAGCGCTGGGCGGAGACGATCGCCAAGAACTCGCCGATGTCGATCCGCGCCTCCAAGCAGGCGATCGAGAAGGGCCTTGCGGTCTCGCTGGAGCAGGCCATCACCGAGCAGCGCGACTATCCGGCGGTGCAGGCGATGATCCATTCGCAGGACTACATCGAGGGACCGAAGGCGTTCTCGGAGAAGCGGCCGCCGAGGTGGCTCGGGCGGTGAGCTATCCGATACTTCGCGTGCTCTGGGCCTGATCGCGCCGGGTTGTCTTCGCACCGTCATGGCCGGGCTTGACCCGGCCATCCACGTCTCGCAGCAGACTCGTGAAGAGATGGATGCCCGGGTCAAGCCCGGGCATGACGCCGGTGGGTTAGGAGCCATCGGTGCTCCTCCCAGCTTCGCGCTTGTAGGACGCGTAGTTCGGCTGATCGACGGCGAGCTTGGCGAGAGTGGTCCGCCAGAGGTGCTGCTTCAGGCCCGGTGTCTGGAGACCAACGGCGCCGCTGGCGATCTGAGCCGTGAGCGCTCGATTGAGTTCGAGTAAATCACCATCCTGTCCCAGCAATTCTCTCAACCGCGCATGCTCCGCCTCATCTGCCGCAGCCGCCTGTGTCAGCTGTCGCACCACGAGATCGAGCGCGTTGATGCCCACGCGCAGCTTGAACGCCTGGTGCCCAGAGATCAGCGGCACGATGTCGTTGCGCAGGAAGTCGGCGACGGATTGCACCAGCTCGGTCGGCGTCGGCTCGTCCTGCATCAGCCCTCTCCCCTCGGCGCGAGCAATCGCAACAGATCGATCTCGGTCTCCGACGCGCGGCGGCCGATCATGGCGCGCTCCATCGAATGGTCGGGACCGATGCGAAAACGCTGCATCATGCCGCAGCACATCACGCCCCAGCGCAACGTGCCCATCACTTCCCAGAATTTCACCCTGTCAGGATCGACCTTGCGCCCTGCGAACTCATAACCGGCGAACAGCTCCTCACGCGATCCGAAGCCGCCGACCGGCTTGTCGATGTCGCCGAAGCGCCAGGAGTTGACGCAAATCCAGCCGAGATCCTCCATGGGATCGCCGAGATGGGCGAGCTCCCAGTCGAGCACGGCGCGCACGCCATCGCGGCCGATGATGAGATTGCCGTTGCGGAAATCACCGTGCACCAGCGTGATCTCGGCCGGGGGACCGGGATCGTTCTGCGACAGCCAGCGCAGGGCCAGATCGAACACCGGGCGCGGCCAGTCGAAGCTTTGATATTCCCGTGCGAGCTCCGCGATCTCCTTGGTCGCGGTCATCCCGCGCAACGCGGGCAGCATCTCGCGTCGAATCCCGTGGATGCCGGCGGCGATGCCGCCCAGCTGGCGCGCGAGGCGCGGCCTCGCCTCGGCGAATTCGGCATCACGCAGGATCTTGCGCGCGATGGTCTCGCCCTCGACGCGGCGCATGATGAAACCGGCGCCGAGATCGTCCTCCGGCCGCAGCACGTGCAGGACCTCGGGCGACGGCACGCCGGCGGCATAAGCGAGCCGCATCAGCGCCGCCTCGTTGTCGAGCCCGGCGGCACGCCCGGGCGCGGCGCCGTAGCCTTTCGGCGAGCGACGCAGAATGGCGCCGACCTCACCGACGGGATGGACGATGTCGAAGCGCCATGTCTCCTGGCTGGCGCCGCCGGAGAGTCTTGCGGCGCCGCTCACACCGGTCGCCCCCGGCATGAACGAGGCGACGCAGCGGGACAGCTCGGTCTCGATCATTGGCCCTTGAACTTGGCCGGGCGCTTTTCGAGGAACGCGGTGACGCCTTCCTTGAAATCCGAAGTGCTGCCTGCGACGCGCTGCGACTGAAATTCCGCGTTGAGCTGCTCCTCGAAAGAGTTCTCCGGGCTGTCCCAATACAGCTGGCGGATCTGCGCCAGCGCCACCGTCGGCCCGTTGGCGAGCTCGTGCGCGAGCTTCATCGTCTCCTCCTTCAGGACCGCATCGTCATAGACGCGGTTGACGAGGCCCCATTGCAGCGCCGTCTCGGCCGGCAGCTTCTCGCCCAGCAGCGACAGCTCGATCGCGCGGGCCTTGCCGACGAGGCGCGGCAACAGCCAGGTCGAGCCGCAATCAGGCACCAGTCCGATGCGGCGGAAGGCCTGCAGAAAGTAGGCGGACTTCGCGCACAGGATCATGTCGCCCATCAGTGCGAAGCTCATGCCGGCGCCGGCGGCCGGGCCATTCACCGAGGTCACGATCGGGCAATGCAGATTGCGCAAGCGGCGCAGAAACGGATGGAAGGCGGTCTCGAGCGCGGCGCCGGCATTGCTGCGGCCGGGCTTGGCCTGCGCATTGCGGCCCTGCAGGTTGGCGCCGGTGCAGAACGCGCGGCCGGCGCCCGTCACGACGAGGCAGCGCACCGCAGCCTTCTTCTCCTCGATCTCGTCGAGCGCTTCGGCCAACCCGCCGAGCATGTCGATCGAGACCGCGTTCATCACCTCCTGATGATCGAGCGTGAGGATGGCGACGGGCCCGTCGAAATCGAGCGTGACGTGCTTGTACTGCATGGTTTCCTCTCAAGAGCTTTTCGGTCGCTGCATTCTTCGCGGCGGAAATTCGAAGCGCAGCCCGGTTCGGTCAGCATATTTGATTTTTGCGCTTCGCTTGTCCATGGTTGCATCATCCAAATAACCGAAGCGACGCGTAGCGCGCTCACATCATCACGGAAACGCCCGAGAGAACCCCATGACCATGTTCGACCTCACCGGCCGTGTGGCCGTCGTCACCGGCGGCAATGGAGGCATAGGCCTCGGTATTGCCCAGGCACTTGCGTCCAGTGGCTGCAACGTCTCGATCTGGGGCCGCAACGCCGAGAAGAACAAGGCGGCTGCGGCGTCGATGGCCGCCGGGCCCGGCAAGGTCGACACCCGTATCTGCGACGTGACCAGCGCCGCTTCCGTCAACGAGGCGATGAAGGCCACGCTCGACACGTTCGGTCGGGTCGACGGCTGCTTTGCCAATGCCGGCATCGGCGGCGGTGGCCGCAAGCCGTTCATCGAGCGCAGCGAGGAGGAATGGCGCACGATGTTCGCAACCAATCTCGACGGCGTGTTCCATGCGTTCCAGGCTGCCGCGAGGCACATGACCGCGCGCGCCGAAGCCGGTGACGCGTTCGGCCGGCTGGTTGCCACCTCGAGCCTGGCCTCGCTGTTCGGCACCGCGCGCAACGAGCACTATGCCGGGACCAAAGCCGCGCTGAATGCGCTGTGCCGCGCGCTCGCGGTGGAGCTGGCGCGCTATGGCGTCACCGCGAATGCCATCCTGCCTGGCTGGATCAAGAGCGACATGACCGCGGGCATCATGGGCAACGAGAAGTTCGTCGCCAACGTCATGCCTCGTATCCCGGTGCGCCGCTTCGGCGAGCCGTCGGATTTCGGCGGCATCGCCGTCTACCTCATGAGCAAGGCGTCCTCCTATCACACCGCCGACTGCTTCGTGATCGACGGCGGCTATACCGCATTCTGATCCCTCGCAGCGGGTGGTGAGCCGGTGCGCCGGCTCACCAGAGGGGGATTGTTCCGTGCTGCGCTCCAAGATTTCCGAAATTTAATCCGCCTCTGGCTGCCACGCCCCCGTGACGCCGGCGTTGTCACCCATCACATAACGGAGAGAATTTCCAGGAAGGATGCCATGAAGCGCGGTGTGACGGTTTTGGCCTGTGTGTCTGCCCTGGCTGTGGCCGGCTACTTTGCGATGGCAAAGTGGGGCATCCAGCACGAGAGCCGCGAGTTCTTCGATGCCGCGCGGCAGCGGTCGATCAATGTCGATGTCGCGGTACGCAAGGACTACGAGATGAAGGCCAATGCCGGGCTGTGGCGGCTGCCCGTGGCCATCATCAGCAACGGCAACACGGTCAAGAACACCGAGTACTCGTTCCTCGCGAACGTGTTCGCCGCGCGCGGCTACCTCGTCGCCAGCGTCCAGCAGGACCTGCCGACCGATCCGCCGCTCGTCACCAAGGTCGGGATGCCATATGTCGGCCGGCTCGACGTCTACCAGAAGGGCGAGGCCAACATCCTCTGCGTGCTGAACGAGATGAAGAAGCGTCATCCGAATGCCGACTACGATCACCTGACCCTGGTCGGCCACTCCAATGGCGGCGACACCGCGATGTATTTCGCCAAGGAGCATCCGAACATCGTCTCGCAGGTGGTGACGCTCGACAATCTGCGCGTGCCTTTCGTCATCAGGGACAAGCTCAAGATCCTGTCGTTCCGCTCGGATGATCCGCAGTTCAAGACCGACCCCGGCGTGGTGCCGACGCATGTCGACAGGAAGAGCGGCATCGACATCATCAAGACCGAGTTCCAGCACACCTGGATGAGCGACCGTGGCCCCTACACAGCGCGGGAACGGATACAGGCGACGCTCGACAAATATCTCGGCGGCGATGCGACGAGCGAGCTGGCCCCGGCAGATACCGACAATCTGATCGTGACCAACGGGGCAGCCGCCCTTCCCTGATCTGGCAATCAGCGCGACGGCACGACCGGCGAAATGCGAAGGGCGGCCGCGCAATCGCGCAGCCGCCATCGCAGACGTCAGTCCTGCGGTTTCTTGGCCGGCGGGCCGCTCTTGTTCCCCGGCATGCCCTTGATGTTCGACGGGTCCTGCGCGCTGACGTCCGGATTATGGCGGTTGATCGTGGACGAGCCCACCGTGCCGCTTCCCGTCTCAGTGCCCGGTCCGTTCTTGTTGCCCGGCGCGCCCTGGATGCCTGCTCCGGAATTCTGCGCACTCGGCGGCGGCGCGGTCTGTGGGCTGCCCTGCGCCAGCGCGGACGTGGCCGAGACGACGAATGCGCAAGCGATCAGACCGATCATTGGTTTCATGGCGCGACCTCCATTTGTCGTTGCCGTGCTGTCCGAACGTAGCGCTGGCGGAGCCGTTCCCGGGAACATCGAATTTCCGCGAAGACGGCGCTGATGTGCGCAACCCCTGCCCGCTTTATTGGCTTCCGCATCGCGTCACGGCCCACTACGGTCGGGGAACCGACGCACCAGAGGCCTCTAGATGGAATACCTCTCCACCGATCTCAGCCCGCGCGAGCGCTACAAGATTCTGACCTCCTTCGTGCTGCCGCGGCCGATCGCCTGGGTGACGACGAGAGGCGAGACCGGGATCGTCAACGCCGCGCCATTCTCGTTCTTCAACGTGCTCGGCGAGGACCCGCCGCTGTGCGTGTTCGCGATCAACCTGCGGCCCGATGGGCGGGTCAAGGACACCCTCGTCAACATCCGCCGCGGCGGCGAGTTCGTCGTCCACATCACCGACGAGCCGCTGGCGCAGGCGATGCACGAGACCGGCGGCGACTTTCCACCTGAGATCGGCGAGCCGGATCACCTCGGGCTCAAGCTTACACCGTCGCGGATGATCGGCGTTCCGCGGTTGGCGGAGGCACCGTTCGCGATGGAGTGCAAGACCTGGCAGCTCATCGACGTCAATGGCGATCGCGTGCTGGTGCTCGGCGAAGGCCTCGCTTTCCACATCCGCGACGAATTGTGGGACACCGAGAAGATGCGGGTCGAGATGGAGCTGTTCCATCCTGTCGGGCGCATGTTCGCCGACCGCTATTGCCGCACCAATGACCGGATGGATTTCCCGCCGGCGAAGGGCGCCGCCTGAGCGCTCCCGGCCGCCGGCACGGGCAGTCAGTAGGTCGCGGCGAGATAGTCGACGATCTTGCCGACATCGGCCGCGTCGATCGGGGCGCCATAGACCTTGATCATCTTGGTGACTTCGGCCTGCCAGAACTCCTTCCTGTTCTGCATCGGCGGCTGGGTCCTGATGTAGTCGGAGGAGTGACAGGCCGTGCAATTGCCCTGCACGACGGCGAGATCGGGCCCCGGCTTGAAGGCCGCCGTCTCCTGCGGAACCTGATAGTTGACCGGGGCTGCCGTGAGCGAGATGGGGCGGCCCGCCAGGCAGCCAAGTCCGACGGCCAGCGTGGCGATGAGGAAAGGCGTCCGACGCATGGTGATGCTCCTCAGGCCGCCGTGACGCGGACGGTTTCAACGACGTTGCGCAGATAGCCGGCCGGATTCCAGCGCGGCGTCTCCGGCTGGGTCTCGCCGGAATTGCTCGTGGCACGCACCTTGAGATCGTGGGCCCCCGCGGCCAGCTTCACCGGCAGCTTCCACTCGCGGAAGGAATATTTCCCGAGATCCTTGCCGAGCTTGGCGTCGGTCCAGGTCTTGCCGCCGTCGGTCGAGACCGCGACCTGCTTGATTCCCGTTCCGCCGTCGAATGCGAGGCCGCGCAGCATTGCCCTGCCCGCCTTGAGCTTTGCGCCATCGGCCAGGCTGGTGATGAACGAGCGGACCGTGAAGCGGTTGATCGGGATCGTCGCTTTCGGCGTGGTTCCGGGCTCGACGGCATTGTTCGGCGTGTCCGGAATTCGATAGGCCGATTTCATCCAGAAGCCGTCAAAGACGTTGTCGATGACAGTGATCTCGTTGAGGTGCTTGACCCAGTAGGTGCCGTAGTAGCCGGGCACGATCAGGCGCAGCGGAAAGCCGTTCAGGAACGGCAGATCCTCGCCGTTCATGCCGTAGGCCAGCATCACCTCGCCATCCATGGCGTGATCGAGGTCGAGCGCCTTGACGAAATCCGGCGTCTTGTCGATCACCGGTCCGTCCATGCCGCCGAAGGTGACCTGCCTGGCGCCGGCCTGAACACCCGCCATGTCGAGCACGGTCTTGAGCGGCACGCCACGCCAGCGCGCATTGCCCATCGCGCCGTTGCCAAGCTGGCCGCCTGCGACGCGCGGCTCGAAGAAGCCGCGGCTGTTGCCGGAGCATTGGTTGACGGCGACGATCTCGGTCGCCTTCATCTTGCGGATGTCCTTGAGCGACAGCTTGAGCGGCTTGTCGACCTTTCCCTTGATCGCGAGCGTGAACTTGTCCGGATCGAGATCGTAAGGCAGGCCCGCCAGATGATAGCGGACGAAGAAGGCATTGTTCGGCGTGATCACGCCGTCATTGAACACCCCGAATGGCGTTTCGAGTTGCGGCGGCCGGCTGGTCAGACCGATCATCGGTCGCTTCTGCGGATATTTCACCAGCGGGCGCTCGCCATTGGCGAAGGGCAACGTCACCGTCTCCTCGGCCAGCGCACGGGTCGTGTCGAAGCTGCCCAGCAAAGCAGCCATCCCCGCTCCCTTGAGCAGATCACGTCTGTCGATCATGCAACTCCCTCCGGAGTGGTCGTTTTGAACCCGCGGTCATCACCGCCGACTCTCATCAATCTGGCGGCATGCACGGCCGCTGCGAATTGATCGTTGCACATTCTCTCACTGCGAGAAAAGCCGTGAACGTCCGCAATCATGGCATCGCAGCGCGGCAACGGACGAGACTTCGCACGTGCAACAAGAGCAATCGTGCATCGAACCGCAGGGTGGGCGAGCGGGGCCGTCAGTCGGCGCGTGCCCACCGACGGCGCCGGCGAGGGACGACGTTGGGCACGGCGCACTCCACAGTCGTTGCACGCCGCGATGAGCTCGCCGCGCCTTTGTGCACCCTACACGCGCAACTACGTGCCCTGCCCGATCTTGTCCTGTGTCTTGGTGTCGAAGTCGCTGGCGTCGTGGCGCTCGTGGAGCTGGCTCTTTGGATCGCCGGAGACGCGGTTGACCATGCGGCCACGCTTCACAGGGGGGCGCTGCGCGATCTGGTCGGTCCAGCGCTGAACATTCCTGTAGTCCTGCACCGAGAGGAACTCGCCGCCTTCGTAGAGCAGGCCCTTGGCGAGCGCGCCGTACCACGGCCACACCGCGATGTCGGCGATGGTGTAGTCGGGGCCGGCGAGATACTCGCTTTCGGCGAGACGACGGTCGAGTACGTCGAGCTGGCGCTTCACCTCCATCGCGAAGCGGTCGATGGCATACTCGATCTTGGTCGGCGCATAGGCATAGAAGTGGCCGAAGCCGCCGCCGAGATAGGGCGCAGCTCCCATCTGCCAGAACAGCCAGGACAGGCATTCGGCTCGCTTGGCCGGCTCGGTCGGCAGGAAGGCGCCGAACTTCTCGGCCAGATACACCAGGATCGCACCGGACTCGAATACGCGGATCGGTTCGGTCCCGCTGCGATCCAGCAGCGCCGGGATCTTGGAATTGGGATTGATGGCGACGAAGCCCGAACCGAACTGATCGCCCTCGCCGATCCGGATCAGCCAGGCGTCGTATTCGGCGCCGCTGTGGCCGAGCGCCAGCAGCTCCTCGAGCATCACTGTGACCTTCACACCGTTGGGCGTTCCCAGAGAATAAAGCTGCAAGGGATGACGGCCGACAGGCAATTCCTTCTCGTGCGTCGGACCTGCGATCGGCCGGTTGATGTTGGCGAAGCGGCCGCCGCTGGCCTTGTTCCAGGTCCAGACCTTGGGCGGCACATAGCTGTTCTGTTCAGACACGGCAGACTCCGGCGTGAGCGTCAGGAGCGAGCGTTTTAGGCGCATCTGCCGTGAAGCGGAAGCCATGCTGCGCGCGGGCGCCATCAGCATTTTCTGCATTGCGCGGTCGAACCTGCGATGACAGAACGGAGACAAGACAACAATGACGGTCCGTCACGGGCCGGCTCTTGGAAACGCCGATGACTGCAAGTACCCTGCCCCCCGACCGCATTCCCGTGATCGTCGGCGTGGGCGAGATCGTCGATCGTCCCAAGGATATCGGCGACGGTCTCGAGCCGCTGACGCTGCTCGAACAGGCGATCCGCCGTGCGGAAAATGACGCGGGCGCCAAGCTCATCCACGACATCGGCTCGCTCGACGTCGTCAACTTCCTGAGCTGGCGCTACCGCGATCCCGAGCAGCTTCTCGCGCAGCGGCTCGGCGTGACGCCGGCGCACTGCCACTATGGTCCGGTCGGCGGCGAGAGCCCGATCCGCTTTCTGCACGAGGCCGCCTTGCGCATCGCGCGCGGCGAATGCGAGGTCGCGGTGGTCTGCGGCGCCGAGGCGCAATCGACCGCGACCAAGGCCGAACGCGCCGGCGTGCCCCTGCGGTGGACGCCGTTCGCCCACGACGTCGAGGAGCCGAAGCGCGGCGCCGCGTTCCAGAAGCCGCTGGCGGTGAAGCTCGGCGTATTCCGCCCGGTCTCGGTCTATCCGTTCTACGAGGTCGCGAGCGCGCCCAAATGGGGCCAGACGCCGCGGCAGGCGCTCGCGGAATCCGGCGAGCTGTGGTCGCGCTTTTCCGCGGTCGCCGCCTACAATCCCAACGCCTGGCTGAAGCGGCACTTCGCGCCCGAGGAGATCACGACGCCGTCAGCCGACAACCGCCCGATCGCCTGGCCCTACACCAAGCTGATGGTCGCCAATCCCATGGTCAACATGGGCGCGGCGCTGATCCTGACCAGCCTGGCCAAGGCGCGTGCGGCGGGCATTGCCGACAGCCGCATGATCTATCCGCTCGGTGGCGCAGCGGCGGAGGATCCGCGCGACTACCTCACGCGCGATCAGTTCGCCGAGAGTCATCCGCAGAACGCCGTGTTGCGGGCCGCAATGAAACTCGTAGGCGGCAACGGCGCGGCGTTCGACGTCATCGAGCTCTACAGCTGCTTTCCCTGCGTGCCGAAGATGGCACGGCGGATCCTCGGCCTCGGCGCCGACGTGGAGCCGACCGTCACCGGCGGGCTGACCTTCTTCGGCGCGCCGCTCAACACCTACATGACGCACGCCGCCTGCGCGATGGTGCGGCGGCTGCGCGGCGGCGCCAGGCGCGGCCTGCTGTACGGCCAGGGCGGCTTCGTCACCAAGCATCATGCGCTGGTGATCTCGCGCGAGCCGCCGTCGTCCCTGTCGCAGGAGGTGAGCGTGCAGGCCGAGGCCGATCGGCATCGCGCCGCCGCGCCGGCGTTCGTCAGCGAAGCCGGCGGCGGCGGCCGGGTCGAAAGCTTCACCGCGCTGTTTGATCGCAACGGCGAGGTCGAGCATGGCGTTGCGATGCTGCGCACCGAGCAGGACACGCGCACGTTGGCGCGCGTTCCGGCGCAGGACGCAGCCACGCTGGCGCGGCTGATGGATCAGGACAGGACGCCGGTCGGCGCGCTCGGCACGATCACGATGGCCGCCGATGGTGTGCCGGAGTGGCGGACGAATTAGTTCGCTTCCGTCGCCTCACACCTCCCGGGCGTCACGCTGCCAGCGCGCATAGGCCGTGTCCCAATCAGGATCAGGATCGCTGTCCGCCACGAAGCCGAGCGTCCTGCCGCCGCCGAGGTCGCGGAAGCCGATCATGGCGCGGCGGTGCGCGCCGCTTCTGACATAGGCGCGCATGCTGGCTTCGTCGGTCCAGACCGTCAGCGTATGATAGATGCCATTCACCGGACGAAGCTCGACGCGCAGATTCCCGGGAGCCGCACGCGCCTGGCGGACGGCGCGCAACGTGTGCCACCAGAATCGCGCCAGCCGATTGAGGCCGCGATGCGGGCGGAAGCCGGTGACGGAAACGTAAACGCTCATGGCGCGCTCCTGGATCGCAGACCGCCGCGCAATGGAACGGTCGCGCCGACGGGTGTGAGCACAACGCTGCTCGCCGTCTCCCGGATGTCGGAGCGCAGATCACGGTCCGGCGCTCAGCGCCCGCTACGCCTGGGCTTCGCGTCGGCAGGCACCGTGCCCGTGGTCTCCGCCGCCGCCGGAGGCGCGCTGTCGTCGCCGGCCAATTGCCGGTCGCGCCTGCGCGCGAGGGCCTCATCCCGCCGTGCGGCCGCGATCGCCAATTCCGGATCCAGCTTGAGGGCCTGGTTGAAGTCGGCGAGCGCGCGGTCGTAGCGCCCCTTCGCCAGCCACACCGCGCCACGGTCGCTGTACATTCCGGCATCGCTGAAGCCCATGCGCACGGCGTGGTCGAGATCGACGAGGGCCTCGTCGAGATCGCCCTTGCGCTGAAGCGCGAGGCCACGATCGTGAAACAGCACCGGGTCGTTCGGATCCAGCCGGATCGCCCGCTCAAAATCGCCAAGCGCGCGGTCGATGCGGCCCATGCGGACCAGATCCCTGGCGCGATAGTGATAGAGATCGGCATTGCGGGGCGCGAGCCGGATCGCTTCGTCGAAATCAGCGACAGCGCGCTCGAGATCGCCCTGCCGGCTGCGGTCCATCCCCCGCTTCAGGAAGGATGCGGCGGTCGTCGGTGCAGCCGGGACGACCTGCTCTGCGGCTCTAGGCTCTGCCGGCGGAGACAGCGCGGGGGCCTCCGCCTCCGGAGGCGGCACCGGCAGCACGGCTCCGGTCGCGTCCTGGACGGCAGGCGCCGGGACGGTCTCACCTGCGACCTTGCGCTGCGGCCCCGATCGGGCCTGCGGCGACGGTGTCACGATCGAGCGCGTCGCCGGCCTGCTCATCCAATCACCGGAGGAGGGCAAGAGCAGAATCTCGAGGCCGATCAGGATCGCGCTGAGCACGGCGGTCGCCGCTGTGAACTGCAGGATGGCGTCCCAGCGTTCGCGGCGGACGCGGTCGCGCTCAGAAGCAAGATGGGCGTCGTATTCGGCGCGCAGGTCAGGGTCGCGCAGCACGTTGTAGGCGACGATGATCAACTTGAGCTGGTGCTCCGACGCCGGATCGGCGCCGCCCCGGAGGTCGGGATGGTGCGCCTTGGCGGCCTGGCGGAACGCCCGCTTGATCGTGTCGAGATCGGCCCGCGGCGATACGCCGAGCACCTCATAATGCGTCGTCATGGCGCGATCCCGAGCCTCTCTTCCGAGGCCGGTTCGGGATCACGCGGGGAGCAGGTCGAGCGCATAATGGGCGCCATCGCGGGTGAGCCGACCGAACGCGGCCCACGGAAAATGAGATCCACAAACCAACATCTTTTCTGCAACGATACGATCGAGCAATCTGCGCCGGCTGACCTCGGCAGCCGCGCCGTCCTGGTCATAGGCGCCGTGCCATTCGGGATGGCGCAGGCACAACGCCGGCACATAGGCGGTGTCGCCCGAGATCATCAGTTGCTCCGCTCCGGAGCTGAGATGAAACGCGGTGTGCCCCGGCGTATGACCGGGGACGCTGACGAAGCGGATGCCGGGCACCACCTCGTCCTCGCCCTCGACCGGCAGCACGTTCTTCCAGCCCGGGATCACGCTCTGGATGCGGCGCGCCAGCGACTGCCGCCACGGCGGCAGCCGGCTGGTCAGAGATGCATCGGTCCAGAATTTGTATTCGGCCGCAGCCACGATGATCTCGGCGGAGGGAAACACCGGCGCGTTGGTGTCCTCGCCGAGCAGTCCGAAAATATGATCGGGATGGAAGTGCGAGATCAGGATGGTGTCGATGTCCTCCGGGCGAATGCCGGCTGCTTTCAGATTGTCCAGCAGGCGGCCCGAAATGAAGATCGAGTCGGAATTGTAGCCCTGGACCTGACCGCCGCCGCCGGCATCGCACAGCACGGTCTTGCCCTTCAGCCGCACCACGAAGGTGGAGATCGGGACCGGGACGAAGGCGGGGCTCAGACCCGCAGCGCGCAGTGCTTCCTTCACGTCGCTGATGCTGGCATTGTCGATGAAGCCGGCCTCGTGCGGCTTTTCCCATACACCGTCGTAGAGGGCGATCACCTCCGCCTCGCCGATCGTGATCCGGCGATAGCCGTGCGCGGGATCCTCAGTGCGGCGGCGCGGCTTGGCGGCAACCACGGCAAGCCCCGCATCGAGACCCAAGGCGACCGCGGCCGTCGCGGCCGTTAGCACCAGGGTCCTGCGCGAAGGTCTGCTCGCAATCACATTGCCTGCCACTAAATGTACCGCTGGTTGAATAAATATCTAACACAAGTTAATCTCTGCACCTTAGCGGGATTATGGCGCCACAACGGCCTTTCTGGCCGGGGCGTCAGGTGTGGGGAGTCTGCAACGGTGGGGGATGATCCGGTCGAGCGGGGCGCCGCCTGACGAACGGCGCACGCATGAGCGTCCACGTCGACGTGGTTCGCCGCGGCGTCATCGGCTGTGCCCGCGGCTATCGGTCGGGGCTGTGTCGTTCGACTATCGGACGCGACAGCGGGCAATCTCGGCCGCTGTCGCCGGCTTCGTCATGTCGCGGATCAGGCGGCGCGAACCGATTGCAGGAAGCGGCCGACCTCCTGCTTGAGACGCTCGCTATCACCGGAGAGCTGGCGCGCGGCGCTGAGCACCTGCCCCGAGGTGTCGCCGGTCTCGCTGGCGCCGCGCTGGACGTTGGTGATGTTGGCGGACACCTGCTGTGTACCCGCGGCGGCGTGCTGGATGTTGCGCGAGATCTCGGCGGTCGCTGCGCCCTGCTCCTCGACCGCGGCCGCCACCGTCGCGGCGATCTCCGACAGCCGCTCGATCGTCGTCGAGATCTCCCTGATGGCGCCGACCGACTCCTGCGTGGCCCCCTGGATGCCGGAAATCTGTTGGCCGATCTCGCCGGTCGCCTTTGCAGTCTGCTCGGCCAGCGCCTTGACCTCGGAGGCGACGACGGCAAAGCCGCGGCCAGCCTCGCCCGCCCGCGCGGCCTCGATGGTGGCATTGAGCGCCAGCAGATTGGTCTGCCCGGCGATCGTGTTGATCAGCTCGACGACGTCGCCAATGCGGGTCGCCGCCTTCGACAGCTCGCCGACACGATCATTGGTGCGGCGCGCCTGCTCGACCGCATCGGAAGCGATGCGCGCGGACTCCTGCACCTGGCGGCTGATCTCACGGACCGACGAGGTGAGCTCCTCGGTCGCCGACGCCACGGCCTGAACATTGGCCGACGCCTCTTCGGAGGCCGCGGCAACAGTGGTGGAAAGCTCCTGCCCCCGCACGGCGGTGCTCGACAGCGAGTTGGCCGAGCTCTCGAGCTCGCTGGAGGCCGAGGACACCGTATTGACGATGTTACCGATGGCGCCTTCGAAACCGTTGGCGAGCTCCGACATCTCCCGCTTGCGCGCGGCGGCTGCGCGCCGCTCCTGCTCTCCGAGCTCCCTGTCGTTGAACCGCACCATCGTCTGAACGGTCTGCAGGTTACGCAAGGCGCGGCCGATCTCGTCGTCGCGCTCGATGCGCATGCGGGTGTCGAGCGTGCCCTGGGTGATGCTCTCCATCGTCTCGTTCAGATGATCGAGCGGCGCCACGATCACGTTCATCGTACGCAGCCCGACCAGACCACACAGCACGACACCAGCGGCAGCAATCGCCACGGCGGTCATTCCGGCGAGCCCGCCCTCCCCGAACGAGATGACGCCAAGCACGAGCAGGAACAGCGTCTGCAATCCGACCAGCGTTCGCAGCCTTGCCGCGATCGAGCCGGTGAACATCGAGAGATGGTCGAACACCGAGCGGCGGCGGACGATGCCGTCGTCGATCTTGTAACCATGCGGCCGCTTTTCGCGGATCGCCGCATAGACCTGCTCGGCCTCCGCGCGCTGGTCGGCGGGCAGCTTGGTGCGCACCGAGGTGTAGCCGACGACTTGGCCGTCTTTGCAGATCGGCGACGCCGTCGCCAGCACCCAGTAATAGTCGCCGTTCTTGCGGCGGTTCTTGACCGCGCCGACCCAGGGTCGGCCGGCCTTGAGCGTGGTCCAGAGATTGTCGAAGGCTTCAGGCGGCATGTCGGGATGACGCACGATGTTGTGCGGCTGCCCCATCAGCTCGGCTTCGGCGAAGCCGGCCGCGTCGACAAAATCCTGGTTGAAGAAGGTCAGCTTGCCCTTCGTGTCGGTCTTGGACACGATCAGCGTGTCATCCGTGATCGGATACTCGACGTTGGTGACCGGCAAATTCTTACGCATGGCGAGTCTTTCGAGCCATGCCGGCATCGGCATGGCTAATTTTGCTGCAAACGATGCGTCCATTGTCGCAGTCGCCGATTAACCTAAGATAAAGTGCCGCAACCGTTGAAATACGGATCGCTGGACCCCATTCACGGGCGATTGCCGTTGTCCGGCGGGCAAAGCAAAGGGCGCGGTTTGCGCAGCCGCGCCCTCCTATCATCGGCGGCCGTGCGCACTCAGGCGGCGCGGACAGTCTCCAGGAATCGGCTGACTCCGGCCTTCGACCGGTTGCTGTCGGACGACAGCGCCTGCGCGGCGGACAACACCTCGGACGAGGCGGAGCCGGTTTCATTGGCGCCGCCCTGCACCTCGATGATGTTGGACCAGACGTCCTTGGTGCCCTGCGAGGCGTGCTGGACGTTGCGGGAAATCTCCTGCGTCGCGGCCCCCTGCTCCTCGACCGCAGCAGCGATGGTCGAGGCGATCTCCGAGAGCCGCTCGATGGTGCCGGAAATCTCCTTGATGGCGCCGACCGATTCCTGGGTCGCGCTCTGGATGCCGGAAATCTGCTGACCGATCTCGCCGGTCGCCTTCGAGGTCTGCCCGGCCAGCGCCTTGACCTCGGTGGCAACCACCGCGACGCCGCGGCCGGCTTCGCCGGCGCGCGCCGCTTCGATGGTGGCCTTGAGCACCAGCACGTTGGCCTAGCCGGCGATGGTGTTGATCAGTTCGACGACGTCGCCGATCCGCGCGGCGGCCCTGGACAGCTCGCTCACCTGGTCGTTTGTCCGCCGCGCCTGGTTGACGGCCTCGCTCGCCATACGGGCCGATTCCTGCACCTGGCGGCTGATCTCGGTCACCGAGGAGGACAGCTCCTCGGTGGCCGACGCGACCAGGAAACGTCCGACCTCGCGCCTGAGGGGGGTGCTGTCGCCCGACAGCATCTGCGGCCGACGGCCGAAGAAATCGCCGACAGCATCTCGATGATTGCGAGCTGCTGCATCTCGCGCTTGCGATGCGGCCGCCATGGGCCGCACATGCTGGCGCTCGCTCCCCCCTTTTTATCCCGCGCCGCGGGTCACTCCAGCTCGATCGCCTGATAGGCGCCGGTCTCGTCGAGCGCCGTGCCCCAGATCTTGTGCGAGGCCTGATGTTCGGCGGGGCCGAAGTTGAGCAAGGCTCCAAGACCGAGATCGATGTTACGCATCGACTCGAGGGTATCGATCAACCGCTCGGTATCGAGCTGCGGACCGGCCTTTTTAAGGGCTTGAATCAGGATGCTCGCCTCGATGTAGCCCTCGAGCGAGGTGTAGTCCGGCGGCTCGCCGGGGAAATGCTTCGCCAGCGCGGCCTTGTAGTCGAGCACCACGCTCGAATAGCCGGAGACGGCGGGAACGGTCTGGGTCACGATGACCCCGGAGGCGTATCGCGAACCAAGCAGCATGAGCTCGTTGGCAAGCGCCGATGCACCGACCGCCGACACATTGACGAAGACGACGCCGGGAAGCGCGTCGCGCGCCTTTTCGATGAACTTCGCTGCCGCGCGCGAAGTCGCGACCATGATGACCGCACGGACGGGCACCTTCTGCGCCTTGAGCTGGTTGATCGCGGGCTCCACATCCACGGTGTTGCGGGTGTAGTTGACGCGCAGGATCGCAGCGTCGCTGAGGCCCAGGACGCGAAATGCCTTCGCCACGCCGGCAAAGCCTGCATCCCCGAACGAATCGTCCTGCGCGAACAGCGCGATCTGGCGCGGCGGCACTCGGCGCAGCTTCACCAGGTAACGGACCAGCGCATCGGCTTCTTCCGAATAGCTCGGGCGATAGTTGAAGACGTAGCGGTCCGGCGGATCGTGGCGCGAGACGTTCGCACCGGTGTAGGGGCTGAAGAACAGCATCCGGCGCTCGAGCGAATATGGAATTGCAACGGCCGCGGTCACGGTCCCGAAACTGCCGACGAAGCCGAACACGCGCTCCTTCTCGTAGAGCTGCTTCATGGCATCGAGCGTGCGGTTCGGATCATAGCCGTCATCGGCGACGGCGAGCTTGAGCATCCGGCCATTGACCCCGCCGGCGTCGTTGGCATGGTTGAAGGCGGCTTCGATACCGACCTTGAGCAGACGTCCTGATTCCTTGTTCGCGCCCGACAGCGGCAAGACGCTGCCGAACGTGACGTCACGCTCCGTGACGCCGCGAACCGATGGAGCAGGCACAGCACTCGTCGCACCAGCCGCAGCGACCGGGAGCGTCGCATCCGGCGGCGCGCCGGCCGCCGTTGCCGGTGCGCCGATCGATCGCTCGATGTCTCCAAGCTGGAGCTCGGCCCGTCGGCAGTCCTGGCGGCCACTCGCCACGGCCGCGCGACCGTCGGCGATGAAGCGGTCGAACTGGCGCGTCAGCTCGTTTCGATCGCCGTCGTTGTTCGAGGCCTCCCGGATGACGGCCTGGAACTTGCCGATGATGGCTTGGATACGCGGCCGAGGGATATCGCTGCAGGCAAGGGCCCCCCCGATGACGGGACCGATCCTGCCACTGAGGTCGCGCACGACGGCGAGGTTGTCGCCGGGCGCTGCATGGATCGATGTAGTGAACATGAGGGCGAGGATGATCGCCGAGGAATTCGCGAACGATCGCATCCGGCTTACCACCTCGTGGCGGGGCCGGAAGTCAAGAAAGGTGATCATGGCGGAGCTTCAAACTCGTTGAGACACGTTGGTTGGATCGCTGATTTAGCTGATGAGATTGCTGCCGGCCTCTCAGGCCGCGCGGACCGTCTGCAGGAAGCGGCTGACCTCGCGCTTGAGGCGGTTGCTGTCTGTCGACAGACCCTGGGCCGCCTCCAGCACCTGGGTCGACGCCGAGCCGGTCTCGGTCGCGCCGCGCTGCACGTCGGTGATGTTGACGGAAACCTGCTGCGTGCCGTGCGCCGCCTGCTGCACGTTGCGCGAGATTTCCTTGGTCGCGGCGTTCTGCTCTTCGACGGCGGCAGCAATCGTCGAGGAAACCTCCGACAGCCGCTCGATGCTGCCGGAGATCAGCCTGATCGCCGCGACCGATTCCTGTGTCGCCGCCTGGATGCCGGCCACCTGCTGGCCGATCTCGTCGGTCGCCTTGGCGGTCTGCTCCGCCAGCGCCTTGACCTCGGCGGCGACCACGGCAAAGCCCCGCCCCGCCTCGCCGGCACGCGCCGCCTCGATGGTGGCGTTCAGCGCCAGCAGATTGGTCTGCCCGGCAATGCTGTTGATCAGCTCGACCACGTCGCCGATGCGGCTCGCCGCGCGCGACAGTTCGCTCACCCGCTCGTTGGTCTTCTTCGCCTGCTCGACCGCTTCATTGGCCATGCGCGCCGATTCATGCACCTGGCGGCCGATCTCGGTGACCGAGGACGTCATCTCCTCGGTGGCCGAGGCGACGGATTGCACGTTGGTGGACGCTTCCTCCGACGCGGCCGCCACCGTGGTTGCGAGCTCGCCGGCGCGGACCGCCGTCTTGCTCAACGTGTCCGCCGACACTTCCAGTCTGGACGAAGCCGACGAGACCGTCTCGACGATCTCGCCAACGGCGCTTTCGAAGTCGTCGGCCATCTTGTGCATGTCGGCCTTGCGGCGGGCCAGCGCCCGCTGCTCGGCTTCCTTCTGCTCCGCTTCCAGCGCGTGACGTGCGACCGCATTGCTCTTGAACACCTCGACGGCGCCGGCCATCTCGCCGATCTCGTCGCCGCGTCCCACGCCGGGGACCTCGACGTCGAGACGGCCGCCGGCGAGGCTCTTCATCGCGCTGGTCATGCGATGCAGCGGGTTGGTGATGCCGCGCCCGACGAGCGTCGACACGACGAGCAGGATCAGCAGCACGATTCCGGCCGCCGTCAACGACTGCCGCGTCGAGGCCCAGGCCTGCGCCGAGAGGTCATCGATATAGACGCCGGTTCCGACCAGCCAATTCCAGGGTGCGAACCCCGCGACATGGGTCAGCTTGGGCTGCGGCGTCTCGGAGCCGGGCTTCGGCCAATCGTAGTCGACGAAGCCGCGGCCATGCTGGCGAACCACATCGATCATCTCGATGAACAGCTTCTTGCCGTTCGGATCCTTCATGTCCGCGACGTCCTGCCCGACCAGCTTGGTCGAGATCGGATGCATCAGCATCTTCGCGGTCATGTCCGTGACGAAGAAATACTCGTTGCCGCCATAGCGCAGCTGGGAGGCGCGCTCGAGAGCGCGCTTCTGCGCCTCGGCGACCGAGATCGTCCCCTTCTGCGCGGCCGCATGCTCCTCGGCGAAGATGCCGAGCGCGAGCTCGGTCAGATGCCGGAGCTCGAGCTGCTTCTGCTGCTTGAGGCCTGCGGCGAGCTCGCGGGAATTGAAGGCAGTCAGGCCGATCAGGCCGAGGAAGCTCAGACCGATCAGGGCATAGATCTTGATCCCGATGGTGAGCTTGAGGCGATGGGGCATTGCAAAGGACATGTCGGTCTCCACGGCGCGACTCATGCTGGGGGCGCTCGGGGACAGATCACGTCGACGGGCGCGGGCTCGCCTCGTCGTCACGCAAACGGGCCCGCAGCCCACGCGTGGAAGCTACGGGAGCCAAAATTAAGTCTGGTTAAGACCGTGTCCGTGCAAATACGGAGCAGCGATCGAAAAGTGATCGTTGCCCGTCCAGATCGGTAACGCGCTCCGGCTTGGCCGTGCGGCGCGTCATCTCGTGCCGTGCGACCGAACGAGAGAAGCGCCGTTTGCCCGTGGGGCTCGACTGCGCGTTGGCCGCGAATGACCAGACCCTACACGCCTATTCTTAACGTAAGTTAAAAACGCAGATTGACTACGCAGGTTAGTTTTCCGGCGTCGATGTAGCGCGAACAGAAAAGCCGCGGGCGACGGGGCCGCGGACTGTCCTTGTTGGGCCAGAAAACGCAGAAGGCCGGAGCGTTCGATGCTCCGGCCTTCCAATCCCCCGCGCGACCAGCAGTTCGTCGCTTCCGCTGCTCAGCGTTACGCCGCCCGCACCGAGCCGAGGAAGCTCGCGACCTCCTGCTTGAGGCGATTGCTGTCGCCGGACAGCGCCTGTGCCGCTGAGAGCACCTGGGCCGAGGCCGACCCGGTCTCGGCCGCGCCGCGCTCGACATCGGCGATGTTGGACGAGACCTGCTGCGTGCCATGCGCGGCCTGCTGAACATTGCGTGAGATCTCCTGCGTCGCCGCACCCTGCTCTTCGACAGCCGCTGCGATGGTCGAGGAGATTTCCGACAGCTTCTCGATCGTGGAGGAGATCTCCTTGATGGCGCTGACCGACTCCTGCGTCGCCACCTGGATGCTCGAGATCTGCTGGCCGATCTCGCCGGTTGCCTTCGCGGTCTGCTCCGCCAGCGCCTTGACCTCGGAGGCGACGACCGCGAAGCCGCGGCCGGCGTCGCCGGCGCGCGCCGCCTCGATGGTGGCGTTGAGCGCCAGCAGGTTGGTCTGGCCGGCAATCGTGTTGATCAGTTCGACGACATCGCCGATGCGGGTGGCCGCCTTGGACAGCTCGCTGACACGCCCGGTCGTGGTGCGGGCCTGGCCGACGGCGTCGTTGGCGATGCGCGCCGATTCCTGCACCTGACGGCTGATCTCGGTGACCGACGAGGCCATCTGCTCGGTCGCAGACGCCACCGACTGGACGTTGGTCGTGGCTTCCTCCGAGGCAGACGCAACCGCCGTCGTCAAGCCTTGCGAGCGCGTCGCGGCCTGGGTCAGCGTGGAGGCGGACTGCTCGAGCTGGCTCGAGGCCGACGAGACGGTGTTCACGATTTCGCCGACCGCGGCTTCGAACTGCTCGGCCAGCCGCTGCATGTCGGCCTTGCGCTGGCGCGCCGCGATCGCGTCCTGTGCATTCTTCGTTTCGGCCTCGGCACGCGCCTTCTCCTCCGCGTTGCCCCGGATCACCGTCACGGTCTTGGCAAGATCGCCGATCTCGTCGCCGCGCGATGCACCGGGGATGACGATGTCGAGCCGGCCACGCGCCATCTCGCCGAGCGCCGCGTTCAGCCGCGTCAACGGCCGCGCGATCCCGAGGAACGAGAACACGACCGAACCGATCACCGACAACAGAACCGCCAATCCGACAAACAGCGTGATATAGCTCGCCTGCGCGGCGACCTGGTCTGCCTCGAACCGCGCGCTCGCGTTGCGCGCGCGCGCATCCTGGATCGCAGAGGACATCAGCTCGCCGGCCTCGCCGAGATAAATGAGCGTGCGGTCGCGCAGCACGGCCTCCTTGATCCCCTCGGTCTTCACCACCTCGTCGTTCGCGGCGACGAAGTCCGAGGCGAGGCCATTGAGCTTGGTGATCGTGGCCTGGATCTCGCGGTCGTCGGCCAGCATGCGGGCGTCGGTCAGCGAGCTCTTCAGCCCCGGCACCGTCTGCTTCACCGTCAGGATCGTCGCGGCATCGCCAGTCATACCGAACCGCCAGGCCTGCGACCGCATGTAGTTCAACTTGGCATCGGCGGCGTGAAGCTGGCGCTCGACCCGCTCGCGGAAGGCGAGCTTCGGCAGCGACGGTGAGGCGAGCAGAGCCTTCAGGCTGGTGTTCCAGTCGTTGGAGACGGCACTGCGCTTCTCGATCTGCGTCAGCAACTTCTTCTGCGCCTCGGCGAGATCGACCGCTCCCGCGGCATAGCTCGTCATCAGCTCCTTGATCCGGGTCAGCCGGGCACGATTGTCGGCGGTCGACACGTTGGCGAGCGCGGCGTCGATGTCCGTCACCATCCCGGTCGAGAACTGCTGAATGTCGGCGGCTGCCTTCTCTGCCTCGGCCGGCGCACGCGCCAGCCGCGCCGAACGGCCACCGAGCTGGGTCTGCTGCATGTTGATGCTGGCCGACAGCACGCTCTCGACGACGCGCCGCGCGCGCTCGGCCTGCTGATTGGCGTGGTTGACCGCTCTTTCCGCCATCAACTGGTTAGCGATCATGCCGACGGCGAGAGATGCGCCGATGGCGCCAGCGAGCCCGAGTTTGTAGCCGATCCGATTCAGTTTCATTGCCCTACCCACAGATGGACGCGTCACGCGACGGTCCGTACCGGAGGTATAGCGGTGAGGTCCCTAGAGACCGTTAATTTACGGGAGTTATCGGGCATTACACGCAAAAAACTTCTGCTTTTTCAGTGTGCGTCCCGATGCTTATGGCGGCACGGCGGCGCTGCCGTGCCGAGCGACGGCTCACAAACTAAGCAGATGATGAGATCGGGACCGAGGCCCAACACGTCGTTCCAAAATCCGGCACAGGCCGACGCAGCCGGCAGTCGGCTGACGCGCAGTTAGCGCATCAGCCCGAGCGCGTCGGCGAAGAACTGCGGCCCGCCGAAATTGCCGGACTTCAGCGCCAGCAGCATATCGCCGCCCTGCGCGCCGATTGCGCGAAGCACCGGCACACCGGCCGCGATCTCTGGACCAACGAGGAAGCCGGGAATCCCCAGCCGGTCAACGACGGCGCCCGAGGTCTCGCCGCCGGCGACGATCAACCGCCGCACGCCGGCCTCAATCAGCCCCTCGGCGAGATCGGCCATCGCCTGCTCGATGGCGTGCCCCGCCGCTTCGCGGCCGTGCCTGGATTGCAGCGCGCTGACCTGATCCGGCGTCGCGCTGGAGGCAATCAGCACAGGCCCCTTGGCAATGCGCTCACGCGCCCAGGCCAGCGCGCGCTGCGCCTCGTCCGGACCGGCGACCAGGCCCGCCGCATCGAGATGCAGCACCGGCATGATGGTCTCGGCCTGCGCAATCTGCTGCAGCGTCGCCTGCGAGCAGCTTCCGGCGAGGCAGGCGGCCATGCCGCCGACGGGTGCATCCGCGTGATGCGCCAAGCCGTGGGTATGCACGTGCCTGGCCTCGACCAAAGCGCGCGCCAGCCCGAGCCCGATGCCGGACGCGCCGACAGAGACCCGGTTCTTCAAGGCGGCCGCGCCGATCGCAATCAGGTCGGCGTCGAACACGGCATCGACGATCGCCGCACCAATGCCCTGCGCGGCCAATTCCTGCAGCCTGTGGCCGATCGCCTCCGGCCCGTGCACGACGGCGGCGAGGTCGACCAAGCCGATTTTCCTGCGGCTCTGGCGCGCCAGCACGCGCACCAGATTGGCGTCGTGCATCGGGTTGAGCGGATGATCCTTGAGCGGGCTCTCGTTGAGCGGCACGCTGCCGACGAAGAGGTTGCCTTGATAGACGGTCCGCCTGGTTTCCGGGAAGGCCGGGGTCACCAGCACGATGCCGTCGCCCGCATCACCGGCGAGCGCATCCATGACAGGGCCGATATTGCCGGCATCGGTGGAATCGAACGTCGAGCAGATCTTGAACAGCACGTGGTCGGCACCCCGTGCGCGCAGCCATTTGTCGGCCTCGCGTGAGCGGGCCACGGCGAGCGAAGCCTCGATCGACCGGCTCTTCAGCGACACCACGACGGCATCGACCTCCGGCAGCGTGAGGTCATCAGCCGGCACGCCGATCGTCTGCACCGTGCGCAGGCCGGCGCGAGTCAAGGTGTTGGCGAGGTCGGAGGCGCCGGTGTAGTCATCGGCGATGCAGCCGAGCTTCAAGGTCACGGCTTCACTCCCTTGTAGGGCGCAAACCAGCCGAGCCCGTCCTCGGTGCGACCGCGCGGATTGTACTCGCAGCCGACGAAGCCGGCATAGCCCAGCCGGTCGAGCTCGGCGAACAGGAACGGATAGTTCAGCTCCTCGCCGTCGGGCTCGTTGCGCGAGGGAATGCTGGCGATCTGGATGTGGCCGATGATGTCCATCATCTCGCGCAGCCGCATGGTGACGTCGCCATGGATGATCTGGCAGTGATAGATGTCGAACTGCAGCTTGAGATTGGGAATCTTCAGCTCGCGGATGAGATCGCGGGCGAAGCCGAAATCGTTGAGGAAGTAGCCGGGCACGTTGCGCGCATTGATCGGCTCGATCATGACGTCGAGGCCGTGGGGCGCGAAGAACTCCGCCGCCCAGGCCACCGACTTGGTGTAGGCTTCCACGGCCTTCGCATCACTACGTTCGGCGATGCCCGCCATCATGTGCAGCCGCTTCACGCCGGTGGCCTTGGCATAGGGCAGCGCCGTCTCGAGGCTCGCCTTGAGATCATCGAAGCGCTGGGGCAGCGCGGCAAAGCCCTTCTCGCCGGCATCCCAGTTGCCGGGCGGCAGGTTGAACAGCGCTTGCGTCAGGCCGTTGCCGTGCAGCCGCTTGCCGACCTCCTCGGCCGGATAATCATAGGGAAACAGGAATTCGACCGCGGTGAAGCCGGCCTTGGCGGCGGCGGCGAAGCGGTCGAGGAACGGATGCTCGGTGAACATCATCGAGAGATTGGCGGCGAAACGGGGCATGGCGTGAAAACTCGTCGTACTGCTTGCTACTTGGAGGAGCCCGGCAGCGTCGTGCCGGTGACCTGCGCGTACATCCGCGCCACCGAGGCGTCGTCGTCGCGGCCCATGCCGGCGGCCGACGTCATCAGGAACATCTGCAGCGCGGCGGCCGAGACGGGCACCGGAAAACGATGGCTGCGCGCCATGTCCTGGATGATGCCGAGATCCTTGACGAAGATCTCGACCGCACTGCGCGGCGTGTAGTCGCCGTCGAGGACGTGCGGCATGCGGTTCTCGAACATCCAGGAATTGCCGGCCGAGGCTGTGATGACCTCATAGACCTTGCGGATGTCGAGGCCCTGCTTGGCGGCAAAGGCGATGGCCTCGCTGGCGGCTGCGATGTGCACGCCGGCGAGCAGCTGGTTGATCATCTTGAACGCGGCGCCCTGCCCGGCCGCATCGCCGAGCTCATAGAGCTTGGCCGCCATCGCATCGAGCGCCGGCCGCGCCTTGGCAAACGCAGCCGCGCTGCCCGAGGCCAGGATCGTCAGCTCGCCCTGCGCGGCGCGCTGCGCGCCGCCGGAGATCGGCGCGTCGAGGTAGTGCCGGCCGGTGGCTTCGAGCTGCTTCGCGAGCCGCCGCGCGACGTCAGGGTCCATGGTCGCGGAGGAGACGAACACGGAGTCCTTCGGCATGGTTTCGGCAGCACCGCCGGGGCCGAACAGGATGGCTTCCGTCTGCGCCGCGTTGACGACGACACTGACCACGATGTCGGCACCTCGCGCCGCCTCGGCCGGGCTCGCCGCGCCTTTGCCGCCGTCGGCGACGAGGCGCGCTACGGCATCCGCCGAGACATCGCATCCGGTCACCTCGAAGCCTGCGCGTTTCAGCGAGGTCGCCATGCCGAATCCCATCGAGCCAAGCCCGATCACGGCGACTTTCAATTGCGATGGCGACGGCATGCGGCAGATCCCTGAAGCGTTTCCTGGTGACGTCCGGTTGCCCCGGACTGCACTCTGGGTATCACGGCTTGGCCGCGTTGCCAAAGCGTGAGACAAAGCGGCCCAAGAGCGAAATGCGAGGAAAATCCCGTGGCGGAAACTGCGATTCGCGAGGCCATCTGCCGGTTCGGCCGCTCGCTGTTCGAGCGCGGGCTGACGCCGGGCTCTTCCGGCAACATCAGCGTGCGGCTCGATGATGGCGGCTGGCTGGTGACGCCGACCAATGCCTCGCTCGGCTTCCTCGATCCGGCCCGTTTGTCGCGGCTCGATGCCGCGGGAAAGCTGGTCTCGGGCGACGCGCCGACCAAGGAGGTGCCGCTGCACACCGCGCTGTACCAGACGCGCAATGCTGCCCGCGCCGTGGTGCATCTGCACTCGACCCATTCGGTCGCGATCTCGATGCTGCCGGACATCGATCCGCGCGCCGCGCTGCCGCCGCTGACACCTTATTATTTAATGCGCTGCGGTCAGACCGCGCTGGTGCCCTATCATCGTCCCGGCGATCCCGCGGTAGCCGATGCCATCAAGGGTCTCGCCGGTAAATACGCCTCGGTGCTGCTCGCCAATCACGGGCCGGTGGTGTCCGGCGATACGTTGGAAGCCGCCGTGTTCGCGATGGAGGAGCTCGAGGAGACCGCAAAGCTGCATCTGCTGCTGCGCGGACTCAACCCGCGTCACCTCTCGCCGCAACAGGTGGACGATCTGGTGAAAGTGTTCGGCCTCGGCCTGCCCGATCACAGCGATCATCACTGATCCCACCGGTCCGGATGGATGGGCATGCAATATCCCGCAACAACGCCAGCCGAGATCGATGCCGCTGTCCGGGTGCTCTATGAGGAGGCCCGCTTCTATCGCTGGTTTCCGATCGCAACCGACTCCTATGACGCGTTCGCCGCCTCCGATCCAATCGCGGTCAGCGAGCTGCGCGACATCGCCGAGCGCATGCTGGTGGCCGCCGCGCAGGCCAGATCGCGGGCACGGCGGGTCTAGCATCCCGCCCGGCCTGCCTGCATGCATGCCGCGGCGCCTGCGCCGCCTTGTCACTGATCAAGCTGCCTTGCCTCCAGACGGCAACGATGCCTAATATTGAGGCAAGATAAGGCTGCGGCAGCAATCACGGGCGGATCGATCGAACAAGGACGGCACCGGCAGCACACCACTGCCGCGGCGCGAGGATGCGCCCCGCTCTTCCACCATCGATTGTAGTCCATCGCTCAGCACGCCCAGAGCACGAAAGGACAAGGGCAAAATGCCTCCACATCGGCGTGGGCGCGGCTGTTTGGCCGGATCGGCGCCCGATCTGAGCGGGCTGCCGCCGGGACCGGGGAATGCCCTTTCGAGCGTTGCATACGCATCTCACCCAACGCGCAATCTTCACGCACTGCCCCGCCCCCACGGCGACCCTTGGCATATCCGTTGCAGACATCAGACGGATCGGATCGCAGCCGCCCGATGGAGCGAGCCGCGATCATGACCGACACGCAACAGGACGACGGAGGGCGGATGGCGGCGGGCGCGAGCTTGGAACTGGTGAGGGTGACGAAGATGTACGGTCACGTCACCGCCGTCGACGCGATCGATCTGCGGATTCCCGCCGGCTCCTATTGCTGCCTGCTCGGTCCGTCCGGCTGCGGCAAGACCTCCACCCTGCGCATGGTCGCCGGCCATGAATCGGCAACATCGGGCGACATCATCGTCGGCGCCAAGAACGTCACCGAGCTGCCGCCCGCCGGGCGCGGCACCGCGATGATGTTCCAGTCCTACGCACTGTTTCCGCATCTCTCGGTGATCGACAACGTGGCGTTTGCGCTGAAGATGAAGGGCGTCGCCAAGCCCGAGCGCCACGCAAAGGCACGCGAGCTGCTCGAGCTGGTGGACATGCAGGGCTATGCCGGCCGCCTGCCGGCGCAGCTCTCCGGCGGACAACAACAGCGCGTGGCGCTGGCGCGCGCATTGATCACCTCGCCGCAGATCCTGCTGCTCGACGAGCCGCTGTCGGCGCTCGACCCGTTCCTGCGCCTGCGCATGCGCGCCGAGCTGAAGCGGCTGCAGCGCGAGCTCGGCCTCACCTTCGTCCATGTCACCCATGGCCAGGACGAGGCCATGGCGCTGTCCGACCTCGTGGTGCTGATGAATGGCGGCCGCATCGAGCAGCAGGGCAGCCCGCGCGAGATCTTCAATCATCCACGCACAGAATTCGCCGCCCGCTTCATCGGTGGCCACAACGTGATCCCGCTGAATGGCGAGACCTTCGCGGTGCGCGTCGACCGCATCCAGCTCAAGGCGCCGAATGCTGCGATCGACGGTCCGGCGGTGTCGGGCACGATCAGCAAGATCGAATATCAGGGCACCTACGTGCTGGTCGCTGTCGCGACCGATAGCGGCCCCGAGATCTCGGCGCAGCTCAGCGACGATCAGTTCGATGCACAGACCCACAGCATCGGCGAGCGCGTCGTCGTCACCTGGAATCCGGCGCTCGCCGATGCGCTGACGACCCGTCCCGCAGCAGCAGCCGCACCGGCCGCTGAGCTGGTCGCCTGATTTCGTTTGCTCGTTTTCCCAAGGAGATGATCATGACCGACCGATCGAAGACAACATCCATCAGCCGCCGCACGCTGCTCAAGGGCGCGGCGGGCGTCGCCGGTCTCGCCGGCTCGGGCACGCTGCTCAGCGCGCCCTATGTCCACGCCGCCGACGCCAAGGTGCTGCGCTATCTCGGCACCGCCGTGAACGAGGGCGACGAGATCTCGAAGAAGTGCCTCGCCGACACCGGCATCAAGATCGAGTACATCACAGCGACGACCGACGACGTGACCAAGCGCGTCATCACCCAGCCGAACTCCTTCGACGTGCTCGACACCGAATACTTCTCGCTGAAGAAGCTGGTGCCGTCCGGCAACATCTTTCCGCTCGATGCGCGCAAGATCAAGGAGTTCGACAACATCACGCCCGTCTTCACCAAGGGCGAGCTGCCGAACGGCAAGAAGATCGGCGGCCAGGGCACCGCGCCGTGGAAGGTGCTCTATCTCGACGGCCCGAACTCCAAGACGTTCTCGGCGACGCCGACCGAGTTCGTCACCTTGATCCCGACCGTGTACAATGCCGATACGCTCGGCATCCGTCCCGACCTGATCAAGCGCCCGATCAACTCCTGGGCCGAGCTGCTCAACCCCGAATTCAAGGGCAAGGCCTCGATCCTCAACATCCCCTCGATCGGCATCATGGACGCCGCCCTCGTCGTCGAGGCGACCGGCCAGTACAAATATGCCGACAAGGGCAACATGACCAAGGCCGAGATCGACCTGACGATGAAGGTCCTGACCGAGGCCAAGAAGGCCGGCCAGTTCCGCGCGTTCTGGAAGGACTTCAACGAGTCCGTCAACCTGATGGCCTCGGGCGAGACCGTGATCCAGTCGATGTGGTCGCCGGCGGTCACCAAGGTGCGGTCGATGGGCATCCCCTGCACCTTCCAGCCGCTCAAGGAAGGCTACCGCTCATGGGCCTCGGGCTTCTGCGTCTCCAAGGCGGTGGCCGGCGGCCCGAAGCTCGACTGGGCCTATGAGTTCGTCAACTGGTACTTGTCCGGCTGGGCCGGCGCCTATCTCAACCGCCAGGGTTACTACTCGGCCGTGCTCTCCACCGCCAAGGCCAACATGACCGAGGACGAGTGGGGCTATTGGATGGAAGGCAAGCCGGCGAAGGCCGACATCAAGGCGCCGGACGGCACCCTGATGGAGAAGGCCGGCGCCGTGCGCGATGGCGGCTCCTACGAGGACCGCATGGGCAACGTCGTGTGCTGGAACGCGGTCATGGACGAGAACGACTACATGGTCCGCAAGTGGAACGAGTTCATCGCCGCCTGATGTGACGATCCCGGCCTGCCGTGCCGTGCTTTCCCGCGCGGCAGGCCTCCTTCTCTCTCTCCCCGCACACACAGGACGACAGGTTGCATCCGTGGCCGTGACGATCGACAATTCGCCTGACAGCGTGGCGCCGGCGGAGAGCGCTTTGCGCAAGATCACCATGCGCTCGATCGCCTGGCTGCAGGCCGGCCCGATGATGCTGGTGTTCGCGCTGTTCTTCCTGTTGCCGCTCGTGCTCGTCGTCGTCGTCAGCGCCTGGGACTACAACGAATATGAGATGATCCCGGCGTTCAGCTTCCGCGGCTACACCGACACGTTCGAGGGCTGCGTCGCCAACCTGCCCGAGCTGTGCACCATCCTGAAGACCTATCTCAAGACGCTGAAGCTGTGCCTCCTGACCTGGGGCCTGACGCTGATGATCGGCTTCTGGGTCGCCTATTTCCTCGCCTTCCACGTTCGCAGCAAGACCTGGCAGATCGTGCTGTCGCTGTTGTGCACGATCCCGTTCTGGACCTCCAACGTCATCAGAATGATCGCCTGGATCCCCCTGCTCGGCCGCAACGGCCTCGTCAACCAGGGCCTGGTCGGCGCAGGATTCGTCAACAAGCCGATCGAATGGCTGCTGTTCTCCGAATTTTCGGTGGTGCTGGCGCTGGTGCACCTGTTCACGTTCTTCATGGTGGTGCCGATCTTCAATTCGATGATCCGCATCGACAAGCGGCTGATCGAGGCCGCCTATGATGCCGGCGCAAGCGGCTGGCAGACGCTGGTCAACATCATCATTCCGCTGTCGAAGCCCGGCATCGTGATCGGCTCGATCTTCGTCATCACCATCGTGATGGGCGACTTCGTCACGATCGGCGTGATGGGCGGCCAGCAGATCGCCTCCGCCGGCAAGATCATCGAAGCGCGGCTGTCAGCGCTGCAATTCCCGGCCGCCGCCGCCAATGCCGTGATCCTGCTCGGTATCACCATCATCATCATCTCCGCGCTGACGCGGATCGTCGACGTGCGCAAGGAGCTCTGAGCCATGGGCGACAAGCGGCCGCGCTCGTTCTACATCCTCGCCTTGTTCTTTTCGGCCTATGTGCTGTTCCTGTACGGGCCGATGATCGCGATCTACATCCTGTCATTCCAGGGGCCTGACGGCGGCCTCACCTTTCCGATGAATGGGGTGTCGCTGACCTGGTTCGGAAAAGTGTTTTCCGGCGGCGGCATCGTCGATATCGGCGCGGCGTTCAAGCGGTCGCTGGCGCTCGGGCTCGTCGTGATGGTGATCACAGTGGTGCTGTCGGTCGCCGCAGGCATGGCCTTCCGCAAGCCGTTCCGCGGCGCCTCGGTGCTGTTCTACACGGCCATCGCCAGCCTGATCATGCCGTCGATCATCACCTCGCTCGGCATAGCGCTCGAATTCCGCCTGATCGACGACTTCGTCAACAAGCATGGCGCCAATGTCGGGCTCGGCTGGCTCGCTGACGGCTATACCACGGCCATGGGCCTGTTCACGTCGGGCCTGGGTGCGCATCTCACCTGGACCTTGCCGTTCGGCCTCCTGATCATGTTCGCGATCTTCAACCGCTTCGACGGCCGGCTGGAGGAAGCCGCACGCGACCTCGGCGCCACGCCCTGGCAGACCTTCCGCCACGTCGTGCTGCCGATCATCCTGCCCAGCGTGGTCGGCATCGGCCTGTTCGGCTTTACGCTGTCCTGGGACGAGCTCGCCCGCTCCAGCCAGGCGATCGGCTCGGTGAATACGCTGCCGCTGGAATTGCAGGGCCTGACAACGACGGTGACCAAGCCCGACATCTACGCGCTGGGCACGCTGACCTCGGCGGTGTCGTTCGTGGTGATCTTCGCCGCGCTGTCGGTGATCCTGGTGCTGCAGGCCCGCCAGCGCCGCCAGGGCTCGGACGCCGGCAAGGGCATGGTGTAAGCTACGACGGATCATAACGCGGCCTCGGTCATTCCGAGGCGGTCTTGCGCTGAAACAATCCATACCTTCTAATCGGCTGGAATCCCCGGATTGCTTCGCTGCGCTCGCAATGACGGCTGTGGTGGGCGCCGTCTCCTCCTCATACTCCGTCATCGCGAGCGCAGCGAAGCGATCCAGGGGCAGCGGAAAAGACTCTGGATAACCTCGCTCCACTCCGGTCGCCCCGGACCTCGTAGCCGATCCGATGAGACAACCCTGCGTCTACATCATGGCGAACAGGCGCAATGGAGCGCTCTATATTGGTGTGACCAGCGACCTGCCTAAACGCGCGTACCAACATCGTGAAGGTCTCGTTCCGGGATTCACCAAGACATACGGGTGCAAGCTGCTCGTCTGGTACGAAGTCCATGAAACGATGGTAGCCGCGATCGAACGCGAGAAACAGATCAAGGCAGGCAGCCGAAAGAAGAAATTGGCACTGATCGAGGCGATCAATCCGCAATGGAATGACTTGTACGATGCTCTGACCTGATTCTTCCGATCGTGATTTCGAAATACCGAGAGAACAAATGCCAGACCTCCTACTGGTCTGGCATTCTGGATTGCTTCGCTCCGCTCGCAATGACGGTCGTGGTGGGCACGGGAGCCCCCACATACTCCGTCATACCGAGCAAAGCGATCCAGGGGGCCGCAGCAAGAACCCTGTATTACCCTTGCTTTGCAGCGGCTCGGCGGCTGCGAAGCACACAGTCGATCACAGCCCCAGATACGCCTTCCGCACATCCTTGTTGCCGCTGATCTCAGCCGCCGTGCCCTGCATCAGGACGCGGCCGGTCTGGAGGATGTAGGCGCGGTCGGCGATCTCCAGGCATTCGGCCATGCGCTGCTCGACGATCAGCACGGTCATGCCGGCATCGCGGATGCGCTTGACGGCCTGGAAGATCTCGTCGACCAGCTTCGGCATGATGCCCTGCGACGGCTCGTCGAGCATCAGGAGCCGCGGCCGCGTCATCAGCGCGCGGCCGATCGCCAGCATCTGCTGCTCGCCGCCGGACAGCGTTTCCGCGCGCTGCTCGAGCCGCTCCGACAGCCGCGGAAACAGCTTGAACACGAAGTCGAGCGGCTCCTCGCGATTGGCCTCGCCGCGATACAGATAGCTGCCGAGCCTCAAATTGTCGCGCACCGAGAGCCGCGGAAACAGCCGGCGGTTCTCCGGCACATAGGCGATGCCCTTGGCGGTGATCAGATGCTGCGCCATGCCGTCGATGCGATTGCCGTCGAAGGTGACAGTGCCCGCACGCGGCCGCTCGGCGCCGGCGATCGACTTCAGCAGCGTCGACTTGCCGGCGCCATTGGCACCGGCGACGCAGACGATCTCGCCCTTGTTGACGTCGATCGAGACGTTCGAGATCGCGACCAGGCCCTGATAGGCGGTGGTGACGTCACGCACCGACAGCATGGCGGTCTCCAAGATAGGCGGAAATGACTTTGGGATCGCGGACGACGTCCGTGGGCTTGCCTTCGATCAGTACCTTGCCGAGATCGAGCACGATGGCGCGGTCGACCAGCGGCATCACGATCTCCATGACGTGCTCGACCATCAGCACCGTGATGCCGGTGTCGCGCACGCGACGCACGAGCTCGACGCCCTTTTGTGACTCGACCGGCGTCAGGCCGGTCAGCACCTCGTCGAGCAGCAGCAGCTTCGGCTCGGTCGCGAGCGCGCGGGCCACTTCCAGCCGCCGCTTCTCCGACGGCACGAGGTCGCTCGCCAGCACGTCGGCACGCGTATCGAGCCCGCAGAAGGCCAGCACGTCATGCGCCTTCCGCCGCGCCTCGCGCATGACAGTGGTGCGCACCAGCGCGCCGACGATGACGTTCTCGATCACCGTCATGCTCTCAAAGCTCTTCACGACCTGGAAGGTGCGGCCGATGCCACGCTGGCAGCGCTCGGCTGCCGGCAGCGCCGTGACGTCCTCGCCGTCGAAGATGATCGCGCCTTCGGTAGGCTTGAACGCGCCGGCAATCAGGTTGAACAAGGTCGACTTGCCGGCGCCGTTCGGCCCGATCAGGCCGACGATCTCGCCGCGCCCGACCGAGATCGAGACGTCGGAGTTCGCCGTCAGGCCCGAGAAGCGCTGGGTGATGTTGCGGGTTTCCAGCAGCGCGGTCATGACGCCACCGCCTCTCGCGCCGGCTGAGCGGCCGGCTTCGGCTTGCGCGAGAACAGGCTGACCAGACCCTGCGGCCGCGCCAACGAGATCGCAACGATTAGGCCGCCATACACGATCAGGTCGACGCCGCGGCCGGAGCCGCCGATGAAGGAGCGGGTCAGCTCGGTCAGCGGGATCAGGATGACCGCGCCCAGCATCGGTCCCCACAAGGTGCCGATGCCGCCGAGCACGGCCGGGAGCGCCATCAAGAGCGAGAACTGGAATCCCATCACGCTTTCAGGATCGATGTAGGACACGAACTGCGCATAGAAGCTGCCGCCGATCGCGACCAGGAAGGCCGAGACGGCCGCTGCGCCCATCTTGGAGTTGAACACGTCGACGCCGAGGCTCTCGGCGGCGACCGGGTTGTCCTTCACCGCGCGCCACCAATAGCCCCACTTCGAATCCTCCAGCCACCAGGTCACGAACCAGGCGACGCAGGCGAGCACGAGCGCAAAGTAGAAGTATGGCAGCTTGGAGCGTGTGAACTGGAACGTCAGCCAGGAGTCGCGCCGCACCGGAATGTCGATGCCGAGCGCCGCACCCGCCCAGTCCCAGTTCTGAAACAGCAGCAGCGTGATCTCGGCGATGACGATGGTCGCGATCACGAAGTAATGGCCGCCGAGCCGGAAGCAGGGATAGCCGAGCGCCATCGCAATGACGGCTGAGATGAGACCGCCGGCGAGCATGCCGAACCACGGCAGCACGCCGAACTTGGTGAACAGGATCGCGGTGGTGTAGGCGCCAAGCCCGAAATACAGCGCGTGTCCCAGCGAGATCTGGCCGCAATAGCCGGACAGGATGTTCCAGCTCTGCGACAGCGCCGCATACATCAGGGTCAGCACCATGATGTTCTGGACGTAGACGTCCTTGACGAACAGCGGCACCGCGGCCGCGACCGCGGCGAGGAAGGCGGCGAGGACGAGGTCGCGCCGGCGGCGTTGGATGAATGCCTTGTCCATCAGATCGATCCGAACAGGCCGCGCGGGCGGATGAAGACGACGAGGAGATAGACGCCGTAGATGCCGACGGTCTTGAGTGACGGCGGCAGGATCAGCGTGGTGATCGCCTCGACCAGGCCGACGACGATGCCGCCGGCAAAGGCGCCAAACACGCTGCCGAAGCCGCCGAGCGCGACCGTCACATAGGCGATGGTCGCGAACGACGCGCCGACATCGGGGAAGACGTAGAAGAAGATCGCCATGACCGCGCCGGCAAGACCGACCAGCGCAGCTCCAAGGCCCCAGCCGAGCGCGAACACCTTGTTCTTGTCGATGCCGACCAGCGCCACCGCGCCGGCATCCTCTCGCGTCGCCTCCAGCGCCCGGCCGAAATCGGTGCGGTGGATGAAGAAATAGAGCCCGGCGAAGGCCGCGATCGCGATCAGCGCACCGACCAGTTGCGGCTGCGGCAGGTAGATCCCCGCGATCGAGATCGTCTTGCCGCCGAGCCAGGAGTGCGGAATGCTGCGATAGTCCGGCGTGAAGAAATACTGCGCGACCCCGCGCATCAGCACCGCGAGCCCGAAGGTGGAGAAGATCTGCACCATGCCGGTATTGGCCTTGGCACGGACCGCGAATCTGACGATCAGCAGATAGACCACGGCCCCGAACACGAACAGAGCGGCGGCGACCAGCGGCGCCGCAAGCAACGGGTCGAGCGCAAAGAACGCGAACAGGAAGAAGGTCGCGTACATCGCGATCATCAGGAACTCGCCATGGGCGAAGTTCACGACGTCCATCAGCCCGAAGATGAGCGCCAGCCCCACGGCGATCAGGCCGTAGAGCAGGCCCATCAAGAGGCCGCTGGCGAGACTTTGGATGATTGTTTCTGCTGTCACAGATCTTGCCCCACTCTCGATGTGACACTTGGTGTCGTCCTGGCGAAAGCCAGGACCCATAACCACGACTGTTTTTGTGGGGCACGACGACGACCAATCATCGTCCAACCACGGCCTCGGAGTATGGGTCCCGGGTCGGCGCCGCCACGCGCTGACGCGCGTCGCGGCTTGCCCGGGACGACACTCGAGGTTGCTACTTCATCGGCCAGGTGGCTTGGGCCACCGCGGCCTGGGTCGGGAAGATGGTGACGAACTTGCCGCCGACATATTGCAGCAGCACCGGATCCGCGTCGTTGTTCTGGCCGCTCTCGTCGAACTTCACGCGCTTCCACGGCATGATGGTCTGCTCGCCCGGCATGTCGGTCGCGGCCAGCGCGTCGCGGATCTTCTCGCCGTCAACAGACTTGGCGCGGTTGATGGCATCGGCCATCACGATCAGGCCCATGAACTGCCGCGAGGAGTAGTCGTTGAAATCCTTGCCCGACTTGGCCTTGAACATGTCGTTGATCTTGCCGACCATCGGCCGCTTGGCGGCGAGATCGAGCGAGAACGAGCCGCGCGAGATCACGCCTTCGAGCTTGTCGCCGACCGCGTCATACAGCGCCTTCTCCGAGAAGCCGGCGTCCTGCGCCACGATCGCATTCGGCTTGTAGCCGAGCTCGGCCATGGTCTTGACCAAGAGGATGCCGTCGGTGGTGTAGCTCGACGGCATCAGCACGTCGGCATTGGCCGCCTTGAGCTGCTGCACCTCGGCCGACAGCGACGGCGAGTTGGCGCGGTACTTGATGTCGGCGACGATCTTGTAGCCGCGCTCATTGGCGAGCTTGAGCTGGGCGTTGCTCGAATCCGTGCCGAAGATCGTGTCCTCGTGGAACAGCGCGAGCGTCTCGATCTTGGTGCCCTTCTTCTTCATCGCATCGAAGAAGTCGAACATCGCCTGCGAGAACATCTCGTCATGCGGCGCGGCGCGGAAATAGTATTTCAAGCCGCGGCGATGCAGGCTCGGCGAGGAGTTGTCGGCGGAGAGATACGGGATCTGGTAGCGCTCGCAGATCTGGCTCGCGGTAACCGCGACGGCACTCTGGTAGGAGCCGATGACGGCTGCGACCTTCTCCTGCGTGATCAGGCGCTCGGCCTCGGCGCGGCCCTTCTGCGGATCCGCCTGATGATCGGCGAACACCAGCTTGATCTTGGCGCCGCCGAGACCCGGCAGACCCTCGGTGCGGGCCAGCGGCAGGTCGTAGTCGTATTTGCCGTTGATGATCTCGGCCGCCGTCTCGAACGCGCGCTGCGCGTCGACGCCGATCTGGGCGCTGGCGCCCGAGAACGGATAGATCACGCCGATCTTCACTTCCGATGTCTGGGCGCGGGCGGCGATCGGACCGAGAGCAGCGGCAGCGGTGGCTCCAAGCAGGACGTTACGGCGCGTAATGGTCATGGCAAGATCCTCTGATGAAAGCGCATCGATGAAGCGGTTGACGTCGGTGGTAAAGGCTCAAAAAGCAGCACAAGCTGGCTGATTAGAGGACGGCGAGATCCTTGTTCCTGAGATCAGTGATCAGCATCAGGCCCGGCGCGTGGGTAATGGCGAAGGGCAGCTTGGCCGCGGCGATGACCGCCTGCGGTGTGACGCCGCAGGCCCAGAAAACAGGGATTTCGTCCGCGGCGACGGGCACCGGATCGCCGTAGTCCGGCGTGTTGAGATCAGCGATGCCGATCTGCTCAGGATGACCGAGATGCACCGGCGCGCCGTGCACCGCGGGAAAGCGCGTCGTGATCTGCACGGCGCGGATCGCCTGCGCCGGCTTGAACGGGCGCATCGACACCACCATCGGCCCCGCGAACGGCCCCGACGGCGTGCAGGCGATGTTGGTGCGGTACATCGGCACGCGACAGCCCTGCTCGATGTGGCGGATCGGCAGACCGTCCGCCATCAGCGCCTCCTCGAACGAGAACGAGCAGCCGAGCACGAAGGTGACGAGGTCGTCGCGCCAGTGCGCAAGCAGATCGGTCGGCTCCTCGACCATCTCGCCATCGCGCCAGACGCGATAGCGCGGCACATCGGTGCGGATGTCGAGGTCGGCGCCGAGCGCCGGAATGAAAGGATTGCCCGGTTCGGACATGCCGATGATCGGACACGGTTTTGGATTGAGCTGGCAGAAGCGGTGGAAGGCGCCAGCGTACGTCTCGGGGATAATCGCCAGATTGCCCTGGACGAAGCCGTTTGCGACCCCCGCCGTGCTCCAGCCCCTGCCGGTGCGATAATCCAGGCGGGCTTGATGGCTCGGGAGAAGTTCACTCCCACCCGCTGATTGCTGCAATGCCGCAGAAACAGTCATTTGTGCCACTTGCCTAATATCTCGACAAACTCACTGAACATCAGCCATGCTATAAAGTCTAATCTTCGTTTTTAATCGGGATCGATAAGACAAATTGATCCGAGCGGGGCGCGATGTTGGATTTCCGTTCCATCGAGACCTTCCTCTGGGTGGTGAAGCTTGGCAGCTTTCGCGGCGCGGCGCAGCGCCTGAACACCACTCAGCCGGCCATTTCCCAGCGGATCGCCCAGCTCGAGCGCGAGCTCGGCGTCAAGCTGCTCAACCGCGACCACCGCGTGGCGTCGCCGACTGCGAGCGGACGGCAGATGCTGGTGTATGCCGAGAAGCTGATCGGCCTGCGCGCGGAGATGCTGGCCGAGGTCGGCGACCGCTCCGCGATGCGCGGCGTGCTTCGGCTCGGCGTCGCCGAGACCATCGTGCACGACTGGCTGCCGCGGCTGATCAAGAGCGTCAACGAGAGCTATCCGAACCTCTCGCTGGAGATCGAGGTCGACGTCACGCCGAACCTGCATGCGCGGCTGCTGGCGCAGGAGATCGAGCTCGCCTTCGCGCTCGGCTCGCCGTCCGCGTCGGGCATCCGCAGCCGCGTGCTGTGCGACTATCCGATCAGCTTCCTGGCCAGCCCCTCTTTGGGTTTCGGCAAAGGCCTGATCACGGCGGAGCAGATGGCACGGTTTCCAATCATCACCTTCCCGCGCAACACCCAGCCCTACGACAATGTGCGCTCGCTCTTCAATCGCCCGCATCTGCCGCCGATGCGTCTGCACGCCAGCGCCTCGCTGGCGACCGTGATCCACATGGCCGTCGAGGGCCTCGGCGTCGCCGTCATTCCCGCGGCGATCGTCGCCAACGAGATCGAGCGCGGACGCCTGCAGGAGTTGAAAACGGACTTGCGGATTCCGCCGCTGACCTTCACGGCGAGCTGGCTGTCATCGCCCGAGATGGTCGCGATCGAGCGCGTCGCCGAGCTCGCAGCCAGGACGGCGCAGACGGCCAGCCATCCGGCGGCATCGGTTGACGCCATCGTCGCGGCGCGCGATGGACAGGATGCCGGAGTACAGGGATTTCAAGCATGAGCCGCGCCGTCACCAATCTGCAGATCGATTCCGCCCGCCTCTGGGACAGCATTCACGAGACCGCCAGGTTTGGCGCGACGCCGAAGGGCGGCGTGCGGCGGCTGACCTTGAGCCAGGAGGACAAGCAGGTCCGCGACTGGTTCCGCAAAGCCTGCGAGGATGCCGGGCTCGACGTGCACGTCGACACGCTCGGCTCGATGTTCGCACTTCGCAAGGGCCGCGACATGTCGAAGCCGCCGGTCGGGCTCGGCTCGCATCTCGACACCCAGCCGACGGGCGGCAAGTTCGACGGCATTCTCGGCACGCTCGGCGCGCTGGAGGTGATCCGCACGCTCAACGACGCCGGCATCGAGACCGACGCGCCGCTCTGCATCGTCAACTGGACCAACGAGGAAGGCTCGCGCTTCGCGCCGGCGATGATGGCGTCGGCCGCCTATGTCGGCGACTTCACGGTCGAGGACATTTTGTCGCGGACAGATGCCGCAGGCATGACCGTGGGCGCGGCGCTGGACGAGATCGGCTATCGCGGCGAGACCAAGGTCGGCACGCAGACATTCTCGGGTTTCGTCGAGCTGCACATCGAGCAGGGTCCGATCCTGGAGGCCGAGAACAAGACCATCGGCGTGGTCGATCACGGCCAGGGCGTGTTCTGGTACGACGGCAAGGTCACCGGCTTCGAGAGCCATGCCGGCTCGACGCCGATGCCGCTGCGCCGCGACGCGCTGCTGGCGCTGTCGGAGTTTGCGCTGACCCTGGAGCAGATCGCGCTCAAGCTCGGGCCGAACGCGGTCGCGACCATCGGCGAGGCCGTGATCGCCAATCCCTCGCGCAACGTCATCCCCGGCGAGATCGCCTTCACCATCGACTGCCGCAGCGCCAACGCCGATACGCTGGACGCACTCGATGCCAGCCTGCGTGCGGCGGCGAGCGAGATTTCCAAGAAGCGCAAAGTCGAGATCGCGATCGACCAGGTCTGGCGCAAGCCGCCGACGCACTTCGATCCCAAGCTGGTCGATGCCGTCGAGCGCGCTGCCGGCACGCTCGGCTATTCGCACCGGCGCATCACGTCGGGAGCGGGCCATGACGCCTGCAATCTCAACACGATCATGCCGGCCGCGATGGTGTTCGTGCCCTGCAAGGATGGCATCAGCCACAACGAGCTCGAGGATGCCACGCAATCCGACTGCGCCGCCGGCGCCAACGTGCTGCTGCACACCGTGCTGTCGCTGGCGGGCGTGGCGTCGTGACGGGCTGATTGCTCTCACTCGCTCCTACTTTAAGTTATCATTCTCCGATCTAAGTCGCGCAGGCACACTGAGCTCCCCTCCCCCTTGCGGGGAGGGGTCGGGGGTGGGGGTCCACAACGGCGGTGTCGCCCGGGGCTCCCCCTCCCCAACCCTCCCCCACAAGGGGGAGGGAGCACAGCTTCGTCGGCGCGACTGCTCGGCACATCCCGAAAGGAGACCATCACGTGCGCGGAGTTTTCATCGACGCCAACGAGTCGCTTGCCGAGATTTTCGAGCGGCAGCGCAAATCGGGCGATCCCGAGATGCGCGTGCATCTCGATCCGGACATCAAGCCGGACGACTGGCCCGCCATTCTCGATGGCGCCGAGATCGGCGTGGTCGATCACACCGCCCTGCCCACCGAGGTCGCGAAGCAGTGCAAGGGGCTCAAGCACGTCGTGTTCCTCGGCACCGGCGCGCGCAGCTACATGAATCCGGAGGAGCTGGCCGATCTCGGCATCACCGTGCACCTGATCAAGGGCTATGGCGATACGGCGGTGGCAGAAGCAGCGATCGCGCTGATGTGGGCCTCGGCCCGCGGCATCGCGCAGATGGACCGCGAGATGCGCGCCGGCAACTGGCTGCGCGACGACGGCATGCAGTTGACCGGCAAGACCCTCGGCCTGATCGGCTTCGGCGGCATCGCCGCGGAAGTCGCGCGCATCGCGTCCGGCGGCGGCATGAAGGTGATCGCCTGGAACCGCTCGCCGAAGAGTCATCCGGGCGTGGAGTTCGTCGATCTCGACACGCTGCTCAAGGAGAGCCACGTCGTCTCGCTGCATCTCCTGCTCAACGACGAGACCCGCGGCTTCCTGTCCCGCGACCGCATCGCGCAGATGCGGCCGGGCGTGATCTTCGTGAACACCGCCCGCGCGGCCATCGTCGACGAAGCAGCGATGATCGACGCCCTGCGCTCCGGCCACATCCGCCACGCCGGCCTCGACGTCTTCAACACCGAGCCGCTGCCCGCCGGTCACGTACTGACCACCATCCCCAACGTGACGCTGTCGGCGCATTCGGCGTTCCGCACGCCGGAAGCCAGCGAGAACCTGATCCACGCCGCTTGGGAGCACTGCCGCAGGGTGGCGAAGAAGTAGTTGTTGACGCGTAGGGTGGGCAAAGCGGCCGCCGCTAGGCGGCAGCGTGCCCACCGTCGATCAGCGCGTACGCGGCAAGACGGTGGGCACGGCGCCACCGCGATCTCATGCGAGGATGCAGCAGAGCCGCGCCTTTGCTCACCCTACGGCTCTCTCCTTCGTCATTGCGAGCGAAGCGAAGCAATCCAGAGTCCCCGCGACGGCCCTGGATTGCTTCGTCGCTACGCTCCTCGCAATGACGATGTTGATCGAGCTGCCGCCCCCCCCCCACCGTCGTCCCGGCGAACGCCGGGACCCATACCGCGTGATTTATCTGTGGCGCGCGGTGGCAGATATCGGCGGCTACAATGACGGCCGGTGGTTATGGGCCCCGGCGTTCGCCGGGGCGACATCGAGCAAATAGCGGCGACTAGTCCACCATGTCTGCGACGGCCTTGCCGCACGCCACCGTATCGGCGTTGCCGCCCAGATCCCGCGTGCGCAGCGTCCGCTCGGCCAGCGTCCGCTCGATCGCGCCGACGATCGACTGCGCTGCAGTCTTCTCTCCCAGATGCTCCAGCATCATCGCGCCCGACCAGATCATGCCGATCGGGTTGGCAATCCCCTGCCCTGCGATATCGGGCGCCGAGCCGTGCACCGGCTCGAACACCGACGGGAAATTGCGCTCGGGATTGATGTTGCCCGACGGCGCGATGCCGATCGTGCCGGTGCAGGCAGGTCCCAAATCGGACAGGATGTCGCCGAACAGGTTGGAGCCGACGACGACGTCGAACCAGTCCGGGTGCAGCACGAAGTTCGCGGTGAGGATGTCGATGTGGTACTTGTCCCACTTCACGCCCGGATAGTTCTTCGCCATCGCCTCGACGCGCTCGTCCCAGTAAGGCATCGTGATCGAAATGCCGTTGGACTTCGTCGCCGAGGTCAGGTGCTTCTTCGGCCGGGATTGCGCGAGCTCGAAGGCAAACTTCAGGATGCGGTCGACGCCGGTGCGGGTCATCACCGTCTGCTGGGTGACGAACTCGCGATCGGTGTCCGGGAACATGCGGCCGCCGACCGAGGAGTATTCGCCTTCGGTGTTCTCGCGCACCACCCAGAAATCGATGTCGCCGGGCTTGCGGCCCGCCAGCGGCGACGGCACGCCCGGCATCAGCCGCACGGGACGCAGATTGACGTACTGATCGAACTCGCGGCGGAACTTGATCAGCGAGCCCCACAGCGACACGTGGTCTGCGATCTTGGCGGGCCAGCCGACGGCGCCGAAATAGATCGCGTCATGGCCGCCGATCTGCGCCTTCCAGTCGTCCGGCATCATCTGGCCGTGCTTCTCGTAATAGTCGTAGCTCGAGAAGTCGAAATGATCGAACTGCACCGCGACGCCGTGCTTCTTGGCCGCCGCCTCGATCACGCGAATGCCCTCGGGCATGACCTCCTTGCCGATGCCGTCGCCGGGAATGACTGCGATGCGATAGGGCTTCTTGCTCATCGAGCGGATCCTTGGTCGTTTACGCCGGTACCCCCGGCTGAAATGTCCAATGCCTGAATGAACCAAACCATGCCCAAGCGCAACGCTGCGGTGCAAGATTGACCGCATGGCTGACGCGCCAGACAATCCTATCTCCTCACCCATCCCAGCGAGCACGTCCATGGACCTTCATCTGCGCGGCAAGCGCGTTCTCATCACCGGCGCGTCCAAGGGGATCGGTGCCGCAGCCGCCGAAGCCTTCGCCGAGGAAGGCTGTCACGTCAGGCTTGCAGCGCGCAGTGGCGACCGGCTCGCGGCGCTGGTCGAGCAGCTGCGATCGAAGCATCAGATCGATGCGGCCGCGCATGTCGTGGACCTGCGCAAGAGCGAGGACGTCGCGCGGCTGGCCGAAGCCGCTTCCGATATCGACATCCTCGTCAACAATGCCGGCGACATCCCGGGCGGCGCGATCGACAAGATCGACGAGGCGGCCTGGCGGCATGCCTGGGACCTGAAGGTGTTCGGCTTCATCAATCTGACGCGCCTGGTCTATGCGCAGATGAAGGCGCGCGGGGCCGGCGTCATCATCAACGACATCGGCGCGGCCGGCGAGAAGTTCGACGCCAACTACATCTGCGGCAGCGCCGGCAATGCGGCGCTGATGGCCTTCACCCGCGCGCTCGGCTCCAAGAGCCTCGCCGACAACATCCGTGTGGTCGGCATCAATCCCGGACCGGTCGGCACCGACCGCCACGTCACCCTGCTGAAGACGCGCGCCCGCGACCTGTTCGGCGACGAGCACCGCTACACCGAATTCCAGAAGAGCCTGCCGCTCGGCCGTCCCGCGCATCCGCGCGAGATCGCCGACCTGATGGCGTTCCTCGCCTCGGACCGTGCCGGCTACACCTCCGGCGTGATCTATACCGTCGACGGCGGCATCAGCGCAGGGTGGGGTTGATCGCCGCGACCTTTCCACGTCGGCCGAAACATGATCTACGACTTTGCGCCGGGACGCTTCCAATCAGGAGAACTGCACTTTGGCCGACCAGGGATTGATCCGCGAGACCGCCTGCGCCGTCGTCGACAAGTTGAAGACCGGCGAGGTCACCCCGCTCGATTGCCTCGACGCACTGGAAGCGCGCATCACAGCCGTCGACGACAAGGTCAACGCGCTGCCGACCCTGTGCTTCGACCGCGCCCGCGAGCACGCCAAGGCGCTGATGCAGAAGCCGGTTGCCGAACGCGGGATGCTCGCCGGGCTGCCCGTCCCGATCAAGGACCTCACGGATGTCGCCGGCGTGCTCACCACCCAGGGCTCGCCGATCTTCAAGGACCGGATTCCGGAACGCTCTGATCTCATGGTCGAGCATCTCGAAGCCAATGGCGGCGTGATCTACGCCAAGTCGAACACGCCGGAGTTCGGCGCCGGCGCCAACACCTTCAACGAGGTGTTCGGCGCGACGCGCAATCCCTGGGACACGTCCCGCTCGGCGGCCGGCTCCTCCGGCGGCGCCGCGGTGGCGCTTGCCACCGGCATGGCCTGGTTGGCGCACGGCTCCGACATGGGCGGCTCGCTGCGCAACCCCGCGAGCTTCTGCGGCATCGTCGGCCTGCGCCCGAGCTTCGGCCGCGTCGCGCATACGCCGGCGGTGGCCATCGACCGCAATCTCGCCATCCAGGGCCCGATGGCCCGCAACGTCGCGGACCTCGCGCTGCTGCTCGACGCGATGAGCGGCGAGCACGCCGCGGATCCGATCTCGCTGCCCTCGCCTGCGACGTCGTTCCTGGCCGCCGCGCGCTCCGGCAGGAAGCCGGTCCGCGTTGCCTACTCTCCGGATCTTGGCATCACGCCCGTGGATCCGGAAGTCGCTGCGGTCACCCGCAAGGCGGCGCAGCGCTTCGCCGAGCTCGGCGTGATCGTCGAGGAGGCGCATCCCGATTTCAGCGAGGCGCATGAATGCTTCCACGTGCTGCGCGCGCTCGACTTCGCGATGAGCAAGGCGGAGCTGCTGCGTACCAAGCGCGACCTCTTGAAGCCCGAGGTGATCTGGAACATCGAGGAAGGGCTGAAGCTCACGGTCGCGCAGATCGCGCGCGCCGAGGCGCAGCGCGTGGCGATCACCGCGCGCGCCGTCAAGTTCTTCGAGACCTATGATCTGCTGCTGGCGCCGGCCACCATCGTACCGCCCTTCCCGGTCGAAAACCGCTACGTCGCCGAATGCGCCGGGCATAAGTTCGACAACTACGTGCAATGGCTCGGCATCGTCTACGCGATCACGCTGGCCTGTTGCCCAGCCCTGTCGCTGCCCTGCGGCTTCACGGCGTCGGGTCTTCCGGTCGGACTGCAAATGGTCGCAGCGCCGCGCGCCGACGCCAAGCTGCTCGCAGGCGCCAAGGTGCTGGAGGACGTCCTCGGCGTTGCCGGCTCGACCCCGATCGATCCGCGCGCGCCGAAGGGCTAAGTCATTCCCCTCATCCTGAGGAGCCCGCCGAAGGCGGGCGTCTCGAAGGATGGGCCGCAGCGTGATGCGCCCCCGCCTCGACACTGCTTGTGGCACGCGCGCAGAGTTCCATGCGCTGAACATGGGACCCATGTCCGTTATCGTCTGTGGCAATCGGGGCTGCTGCCGTAGAAGGGCCGCAAATCACGCTTGCCGGAGACCGGATATGACTGACCAGGTGATCGAGCCTGCCGAAGAAGCCACGACGTTCAGCGACGTCGAGCGCCGCATCAAGGCGATCCTGATCGGCTCGGCCGGCAACCTGGTCGAATGGTACGATTTCTATGCCTATACGGCGTTTGCGCTGTATTTCGCGCCGGCCTTCTTTCCATCGAAGGACCCGGTCGTCGAGCAGCTCAACGCCGCGGTCGTGTTCGCCGCGACCTTCCTGATGCGCCCGCTCGGCGGCTGGCTGTTCGGCTATCTCGCCGATCACCATGGCCGGCGGCTGTCGCTGACCGTCTCGGTCCTCTGCATGTGCTTCGGCTCGCTGATCATTGCGGTGACGCCGACCTATGCCACCATCGGCATCGCCGCGCCGATCATCCTGGCGCTCGCCCGCGTCATCGAGGGCCTCAGCCTCGGCGGCGAGTATGGCGCCAGCGCCACCTACCTGTCCGAGGTCGCCGACGCCAAGCATCGCGGCTTCTATTCGAGCTTCCAATACGTCACCCTGATCGGCGGCCAGCTCACCGCGATCATCGTGCTGCTGCTCCTGCAGAAGGTGTTCTTGACAACCGAGGAGCTCAAGGCATGGGGCTGGCGCATTCCATTTGCGATCGGCGCCGGCCTCGCCATCTTCACCGCCGTCATGCGGCGGAACCTGCATGAAACCGAGGCCTTCGTGGAAGCAAAGAAGACGGTCAGTCCGTCGGGATCGATCACCACGCTGCTCAAATATCCGAGAGAGCTGCTGCTGGTGGTCGGCCTGACCGCGGGTGGCACGGCGGCATTCTACACCTTCACGACCTACATGCAGACTTTCGTCAAGCTGTCGGTCGGCCTCACCGAGGACCAGACCACGATGGTGATCTTCGGCTCGCTGCTGTTTGCCTGCGTGCTACAGCCGCTCTATGGCGCGATCTCCGATCGCATCGGCCGCAAGCCGCTGCTGATCTTCTTCGGCGTCGCCGGCACGCTGGCGACGATCCCGATTCTGACCGTGCTGCAGGGCACCAAGGAGCCGTTCACAGCTTTCCTGCTGATCTGCGGCGCCTGGATCTTCACGGCCGGCTACACCTCGATCAACGCGGTGGTGAAGGCCGAGCTGTTTCCGACCAATGTCCGTGCGCTCGGTGTCGGCCTGCCCTACGCGATCACCGTCTCGCTGTTCGGCGGCACCGCACCGGCTATCGCGCTCTACTTCAAGAGCATTGGGCACGAGACCTGGTTCTATTATTATCTCACGGGCGTGATCTTCACGTCGCTATTGATCTATGCGACCATGCGTGACACCAAGCATGCGTCGGCGATGCACCGCCATGAATGAGCTGCCACCACGGATGAGGTGCCGTCATGGCTGACGAGTCCGGGCTACCGCCCGAGAGCAAGCTGACCCGCAGCAAGGAGCGCTGGGCTCACGAGGGCAAATTCCTGACCGGCCGGATCGTGCGGCCCGAGGACCAGCGCCTGCCGCCGGGCCAGCATCTGACCCGCGACTGGCCGGTGCTCGATCTCGGCCTGACGCCCTCGGTCACATCAGAGCGCTGGCGGCTCGACGTCTATGGCGCGGTGGAAAATCCTCTGTTCTGGGATTTCTCCGCCTTCCTCTCCCAGGAGCAGCGCCAGTTCACATCCGACATTCATTGCGTGACGACCTGGTCGCGCTACGACAATCAATGGGAAGGGCTTGCGACGCGCGACCTGCTTGCCGCCTGCCGGCCGCGCGACACAACCGATTTCGTCGTGCTGCATTCCTACGACGGCTACACGACCAATCTCGCACTGGAGGACTTCGCCGCCGAGGACGCCCTGCTCGCGCATAGCTGGTCCGGCGCGCCGCTCACCCAGGAGCATGGCGGCCCGGTCCGCATCGTCGTGCCGCATCTGTATTTCTGGAAGAGCGCAAAATGGCTGAAGGCGATCGAATTCCTAGACAAGGATGCGCCCGGCTATTGGGAGGTGCGCGGCTATCACAACCGCGGCGATCCCTGGGCCGAGCAGCGCTATTCGGACTGACGGGCTTCCGTGGCGCCGAGCGAGCGGAGCCGTAGGGTGGGCAAAGACGCGAAGCGTCGTGCCCACCGCCGTCGCCACTGAAATGAAGCTGAAAAGAAAAGAATGGTGGGCACGCTCCGCTTTGCCCACCCTACGGGCTCAGTTTCCGAACCTGCCAGAGATATCGCATGGAGTTCACCTCAGAAACCGGCAAGATCCCCAAGGGCTACGGGTATCTTCTCAAGCCGAGCGTCATCCTCGCCGCACTGACCGCAAGAGATCTCGGCGGCATTCGCATCCACCTCGTTCGCAGCCACGGCAGGCGTCTGTTCGATGCGCGATATCGGCCGCCGGACGGCGACATTCCTTATGAGCGTCTCAACATCAAAGTCGGCACCGCGCACGAGCGGGACTTGCCTGGACTTCGTCGGCGCGCGAAGGACGAAGCCCTGCCCGCGCTCGTCCAATGGATTTCCGACCTCGTCGCGCAAGACCTGCCGACAGCGATCCGGCACGGCGAACAGGAGATCGAGCTTCTGCCTCCGCGAGACTGATCATTGCTGCGTCGCGTGCGCGATTGATGCTTGCCCGGCCCCCCGGCCCAGAAATATCCCCCTTGCATATTTCTGAAAATCGTGATTTATTAACCGCCATCCCGCCTCGTTGCAGAGGGGCGTATCGCGATCGTCACGGACGTGGAGCGCGGGATGCGGTGGGCGCAACGGGTTGCAGCGTGGTCTTCCATGCGGACGAACGATCCGGTGCGCACGGCGAAATCGTGTGGTCTCGGCGCCGCGGTGCTGGCGTCAAGTCGTGGTGCGGATGACGCGCATCGCGATGACGGGGGCAAGACAGCCGTTCCCCGGAGAGAGCACGTATAAGCCGTTCCAACCATTGCGCAGGGAAGGCCGGGATGTCCTCAGCCGTACCTGTGGTTCTGCCGCCTGCATTTTTTCCGCAGGCGGGCCATGGGGGCGGCAGGCTCCCGACCTTCCCTGCGCCCTCTCGATTGCAGAGGGGCAAAGATCCGCAAAGCTCGGGCCGTTGCAGGGCCGCGAGAATGCGCCATCATGTCTGCTGGAATGGCCTTATCTGTTGTATGACGATGTGCAGTGAAGACGCAACGAATGGGGCCCAAAATGGCGACCGAACGTTTCCAGTTTGAAGGCGCAAGCGGCGAGCAGCTTGCCGCTGCGCTCGACCTGCCCAACGGTTCGCCGCGCGCTTACGCGCTGTTCGCGCATTGCTTCTCCTGCGGCAAGGACACGCATGCGGCGCGGCGCATCGCCATGGCGCTGACGGCGCATGGCATCGCCGTGCTGCGGTTCGACTTCACCGGCCTCGGCTCCAGCGAAGGCGACTTCGCCAACACGACGTTCTCCTCCAACGTCGCCGATCTTGTCCGCGCCGCCAATCATCTGCGCGAGACCCGACAGGCGCCGGCGATCCTGATCGGCCACAGCCTCGGCGGCGCCGCTGTGCTGGCGGCCGCCGGCGCCATTCCCGATGCCAAAGCCGTCGTGACGATCGCCGCGCCTTCGGATCCGGGCCATGTCACCAACATGTTCAAGGACAGCCTCGAGGCGATCCGCCGCGACGGCTCGGCCGAGGTCTCGCTCGCGGGGCGCCCGTTCCGGATCAGCAGCTCCTTCCTCGACGACATCGCCGAGCAGCGCCTGCTCGACAAGGTCAAGCATCTGCACAAGGCACTGCTGGTGATGCACTCGCCTGTCGACGAGACCGTCGGCATCGACAACGCGACCCACATCTTCGTCGCTGCCAAGCATCCGAAGAGCTTCATCTCGCTCGATCACGCCGATCATCTCATCAGCAGCAAGCTAGATGCCGCCTATATCGCCGAGGTGATCGCGAGCTGGGCCGGCCGCTACGCCGCACCGGCGCCGGTCGAGCTTGCGGCCACCGATGGCCCGCGCGACGTCGTCGTGCGCGAGACGCGGGCGAGCAAGCTGCAGCAGAGCATCGCGCTCGGGCCCCACCATCTCACCGCAGACGAGCCGCTCTCCGTCGGCGGCCAGGACTCCGGTCCGGGCCCCTACGACCTTCTGCTCGCGGCGCTCGGCGCCTGCACCTCGATGACGATGCGGCTCTATGCCGACCGCAAATTGCTGCCGCTCGACCTGATCACCGTGACCCTGCGTCACAACAAGATCCATGCGGAGGACTGCGCGGCGTGCGAGACCAAGGTCGGGCTGATCGATCAGCTCGAGCGCGAGATCCACATGGACGGCGCGCTCGATGAGGAGCAGCGCAGGAAGCTGATGGAGATCGCCGACAAGTGCCCGGTGCACCGGACGCTGACGTCGGAGATCCGCATCGTCACGCGTGCGACGGACTGAGCTAACGCGCCGCTTCCGGCTCCATCTTCAGCGGCCGCACGCGCAAGGCGCCGCGCAGGCCTGCGGCCGTGCCGATGAAAATGCCGGTGATGGCAACGAACGATGGCAGCGCCAAAGTGGAGAGTCCCGTGAGCCCCTGCCCGACCGAGCAGCCCAGCGCCATCACGCCGCCGATGCCCATCAACGCGGCGCCGCCAACCGAGCGCAACATGTGATTCGGCGAATGAAAGCCTTCGAGCTTGAAACGGCGCGTGACCAGTGCCGTCACGAGACTCCCCGCCAGCACGCCGGCGACCGTCGCGATGCCGAAGTTCACCGTCGAGCCGGTCGACAGCATCACATATTGCAGGCCGTCGGCGATCGGCGCGACGAAGGTCAGGGACGCCACCGGCACCGGGTTGAAATCATCGGCACCGAGATGGCCGGTCGCGAACCAGCCGGCCGCGATCAGCAGGCCGACGACGAGGCCCGCGAGCATCTGCCCCGGTGCGCGCCGGAACGGCGCATGCGCGAAGGCGAACACGATCAACACGCTGCCAAGCGCAAGCGCCGGCAAGAGGCGCGCTGGCGCACCGTGCAGGCCGCCGGCCGACAGCAGCACAGGAAGCGATGCCGCCATGGCCGTGGTCTGCGAGGCCTGCATCAGCGCGATGCGCAACGGCGCGATCAGGCCCTTCAACGTCATCTCCGCTGCGATCGCCAGCACCGTCACCACGACGAAGGAGCGCAGATTGCCGCGACCGAGCAGCACCAGCGCGCGCGAGCCGCAACCGTTGGCGAGCACCATGCCGTAGCCGAACAGGACACCGCCCAAGAGCATCAGCGGCACCGAGAAGGTCGGCTGCAGATAGATCGATTTGCCGAGATCGACGACCCCGTTGGCCGCGAGCAGCTGTGTGGCGACGATGGCGATGCCCATCGCCAGGGCGAAAGTTCGCACCAGCCGGCGGTCGCCGTCGGCCCACCAGCCGCGCAGGCTGCTCATCATGCAGAAGCCGCTGAGCAGCCCGACCACGCCATAGATCAGGCCGATCATGAGACCGGCCATCACGGCCAGATTGGCGGCTTCGGGCACGTTCAGGAATCCTTCCGGTTGCGGACAACACGCGCGTTGCGCAGGCAGCGCTTTCGCTTGACGCGCGCAGAATATTTGCCACGATGTCGCACCTAACTAGATGAGAATGCTTGTTCCAACAAGCATCGACGGGAGAGAACGCCGTGATTTCAGAAACGCATCCTCAGGGGTGGCCGACGCATCGCGCATGCATGGAGGCCGCACGGTGAGCGGCGTGGCGACACTTTCCCCCGACGCTCTCGCCCGCGCCTGCGCCGACGCGATGTGGCAGGATGATCGCGCCAGCCAGGGGCTCGGCATGCACATCGTCGAGATCGGCCCCGGACGCGCCACCCTGCAGATGCAAGTGCAGCCTCACATGGTCAACGGCCATGGCATCGCCCATGGCGGCTTCATCTTCACGCTGGCCGATTCCGCCTTCGCATTCGCCTGCAACTCGCACAACGACCGCACCGTGGCCGCACAGGGCAGCATCAGCTTCATCCGCCCCGGCAAGCTCGGCGACGTTCTGCTTGCCCGCGCGCACGAGGTGTCGCGCAGCGGGCGCTCCGGCATCTATGATGTCCGCGTTACGGCAGGCGACACGGTGATCGCCGAATTCCGCGGCCATTCGCGCAGCATCGGCGGCACGCTGGTCCCGGCCGCCGCGAGCTGATCCGCTTCCCTATCGCCCCGCGCCCCTGCCGGAGGACCTGACCATGACATCGACCAAGCTTCAATCGACCGGCAGCTACGTTCCCGAGATGGACGAAACCGAGCGGGCCTCGCGCGACGAGATCATGGCGCTGCAGACCCGCCGGCTCGCCTGGTCGCTGAAGCACGCCTACGACAACGTCGCCCATTACCGCCAGGCTTTCGACAAGGCCGGCGTGCATCCGTCGGATTTCCGCGAGCTTGCCGATCTGGGCAAGTTTCCGTTCACGGTGAAGACCGACCTGCGCGACAATTACCCGTTCAACATGTTCGCCGTGCCGCGCGAGCAACTGGTACGGGTGCACGCCTCCTCGGGCACGACCGGCAAGCCGATCGTGGTCGGCTATACCCGCAACGACATCGCGACCTGGTCGGCCGTGATGGCACGCTCGATCCGCGCCGCCGGCGGCCGCAGCGGCATGATCATCCACAACGCCTATGGCTACGGCCTGTTCACCGGCGGCCTCGGCGTCCACTACGGCGCCGAGCAGCTCGGCTGCACGGTGGTGCCGATCTCTGGCGGCATGACCGAGCGGCAGGTGCAGCTGATCAATGATTTCCGCCCTGACATCATCACCGTGACGCCAAGCTACATGCTGGCAATCCTCGACGAGTTCAAGCGTCAGGGCCTCGATCCGCGGCAGAGTTCGCTCAGGATCGGCATCTTCGGCGCCGAGCCATGGACCAATGCAATGCGCGCCGAGATCGAGGACGCATTTGCGATGGATGCCACCGACATCTACGGCCTGTCCGAGGTGATCGGCCCTGGCGTGGCGCAGGAATGCCTGGAAACCAAGGACGGACTGCACATCTGGGAGGATCACTTCTATCCGGAGATCGTCGATCCCGACACCGGCAAGGTGCTGCCCGACGGCGAGATGGGCGAACTGGTGTTCACCTCGTTGACCAAGGAGGCCTTCCCCGTCATCCGCTATCGCACCCGCGATCTGACCCGGCTGCTGCCGGGCACCGCGCGGCCGGGCATGCGACGGATGGAGAAGGTCACGGGTCGCTCCGATGACATGATCATCCTGCGCGGCGTCAACCTGTTCCCGTCACAGATCGAGGAGATCCTGCTGTCGACCGAATGGTGCGGCGGCCATTTCATGCTGGAGCTGACGCGCGAGGGCCGCATGGACGAGCTGACGATCTACGCGGAGTCGCGACCGGAGCATTGGGACGAGACCGGCCTCGGCGCGCACGCCGAGCGCATCTCCATCCACATCAAGAACACCATCGGCCTCACGGCAAAGGTGAAGGTCGTCCCGCCCGACACGCTGGAACGCTCGGCCGGCAAGGCGAAACGGATCAAGGACAAGCGGCCGGTGGGGTAGCCGTTCAGAGATGAAATCGAGATTGAGCGCCGATGACAGTGAGCTCCCTCGCCACGCCTGCGGGGAGAGGGTTGGGGTGAGGGAGACTCTCCACGCACCGAACTCGCGGAGAGTCCCCCTCACCCGGATTGCATCTAACGATGCAATCCGACCTCGCCCCGCCTGCGGGGCGAGGTGCAGCGAGCGAGCCGAGCGAGCGTGCTCACATCAGCCTCGATCAGCGGTCGAAATTTCGCGGCCACTACCTCACACATGATCGTAGTCCACCACCACGCGCTCCGTCACCGGCCTGGCCTGACACGTGAGCACAAAGCCAGCCTGCAGCTCCCATGGCTCCAGCGAGTAGTTCAGCTCCATCTCCGCTCTCCCCTCCACCAGCTTGGCGCGGCAGGTCGAGCACATGCCGCCCTTGCAGGCGAAGGGCAAGTCCACACCGGCGCGAAGCGCGGCGTCGAGAATGGCCTCGCCGTCGGCGACCGGGACCTCGCGGCGCTTGCCGTCGATGATCAGCGCGGCGATCGCCTTGGGGGGCGCCGTATCAGGCACGACAGCTTTCGGCCGCGGCTTGCCGCCGGCGCCCGAGACGAAGCGCTCGACATGGACGCGCTCGTCAGCGATGCCGAGCGCGCGGCAGGTGGCCGCGATGTCCTCGCTCATGCCGGTGGGGCCGCAGATGAAGACATGATCGATGCTCTCGGCCGGCACCAGCGAACGCAGGAGCACGCGCACCTTCTCGCCGTCGAGGCGGCCGTGCAGGATCGGCAGGTCCTGCTCCTCGCCGGAGATGACGTGGAACACCGAGAAGCGGTCGAGGAAGCGATCCTTCAGCTCCTCGAGCTGTTCGCGGAACAGCATGCCTGCGGTGGTGCGGTTGCCGTAGAACAGGAAGAAGCGGCTGCGCGGCTCCCGCGCCAGCACGGCTTTCACGATCGAGAGGATCGGCGTGATTCCGGAGCCGGCGGCAAGGCCGACATGAGTACGCGCGGCCTCAGGCTGCAGTGCCACGCCAAAACGGCCGGTCGGCGTCATGACGTCGATCTCGTCGCCGCGCCTCAATTCGTCGGTGACGAAGCTGGAGAATGCGCCGCCATCGACACGCTTCACGGCGATCCGGATCTCGTCGTCATCGGGACCGGAGCAGATCGAATAGGAGCGCCGGACCTCCTCGCCGCCGAGCGTGGTCTTGAGCGTGAGGTATTGCCCTGGCGCGAAGCGATAGTCATCGGCAAGCTCGTTCGGAATCGCAAAGGTCAGCGACACCGCATCGGGCGCCTCCCGGCGCAGGTCACGGACGGCGAGACGATGGAAGCGTGGCGTTGTCGACATCGGGTTCATCCTCCCGTCATTGCGAGGCGCGAAGCGACGAAGCAATCCAGGGCTTCGGGCGTGGCCCTGGATTGCTTCGCTTCGCTCGCAATGACGGCTGTGGCATCAGTGGCACTTGAAATAATCGAACGGCTCGCGGCACGATCTGCAGCGCCACAGCGCCTTGCAAGAGGTCGAGCCGAATTCGGCGAGCTGCTCGGTGTTGGCGGATCCGCATTGCGGACACGCAACCTCGGCCACGCCGAACAGCGCGCGCCGGCCGCTCGACGGCTGCGGCGGCGCGATGCCGTACTCCCGCAGCTTGCGTCGCCCCTCCTCGCTCATCCAGTCCGTGGTCCAGGCCGGCGACAGCACAGTACGCACGCTGGCCTCGCGGAAGCCGGCGCGCTCCAGCGCCAGCTCGATCTCGAGCGCGATCATGTTCATCGCCGGGCAGCCGGAATAGGTCGGCGTGATCGCGACCTCGACCCGTTCGCCGACCACCTCGACCTCGCGCAGCACGCCGAGATCGTCGATCGTCAGCACCGGGATTTCCGGATCGACCACCGACGCCGCCGCCTCCCAGGCACGCTGGCGCAGCTCAGCCGGGCTCAATTCGGCGACTACCACGACGCACCGGGGAAGCTGCGCTGCATGTATTGCAGCTCGCTGAGGAGATGGCCGAGATGCTCGCTGTGACGCCCGTCGCGGCCGCCCTGCTGCATCCAGTCGTTCTCCGGCAGCACCAATGTCGCCTCACGCGCGACATGCGAGACGATCGACAGCCATTCCGGCAGCAGCATCGTCGGATCGATCGCGATGCCGGCATCGATCAGGCCGCGCTCCGCATCGTCGACACTGAACATCTCTCCCGTATAGGCCCAGAGATCGTCGATCGCAGCCTGCCCGCGGCGGTGGCTTTCGTCGGTGCCGTCACCGAGCCGGATCACCCATTCGCTGGCATGGCGCAGATGATAGGCGCATTCCTTCTCAGACTTGGCCGCGATCGCCGCCAGCGTCGCATCGGTGGAGCCCATCATGCCCCGCCAATAGAGATCGGCGAACGCCGCGTAGAAGAGCTGGCGCACCATCGTATGCGCGAAGTCACCATTCGGGCGTTCGACCAGCAGCAGGTTACGGTACTGTCTGACGTCGCGGAGATAAGCGAGCTTGTCCTCGTCGTTGTCGCAGCCCTCGACCTTGGCGGCGTAGCCATAGAGCTCGCGCGCCTGGCCGATCAGGTCGAGCGCCATGTTGGACAGCGCCATGTCCTCTTCCAGCATCGGCGCATGGCCGCACCATTCGGAGAGGCGATGGCCGAGGATCAGCGCATCGTCGGCGCGACGCAAGGTGTAGAGCACCAGCGGGGTCTCGGAGACGATGATCGAGGGTGCGGTCATGGTTGTGGTCCGATCAGGTCGCCACGAACTCCGTCATTGCGAGCGCAGCGAAGCAATCCAGGGATTCATCCGAGCAGGCAGTCTGGATTGCTTCGCTGCGCTCGCAATGACGACGACTGAGATCCTCAGCCGATCACATATGCCCGACTTCCTCGGGCACCTCGTAGAACGTCGGGTGGCGATAGATCTTCGACTCCGCCGGCTCGAACATCATGCCCTTGTCGGCGGGATCGGACGCGGTGATCGCGCTCGACGGCACCACCCAGATCGACAGACCCTCGCCGCGGCGGGTGTAGATGTCGCGCGCGGCCTGCAGCGCCATGGTCGCATCCGGCGCATGCAGCGAGCCGCAATGCTTGTGCGCGAGCCCGTTGCGGCTGCGGATGAAGACCTCCCACAACGGCGTGTTCGGCGTCGCCATTTCGATCTCCCTGCTATTCGGCCGCTTGCGCCATCTGGCGCCGCGCGCGCTTCTCTGCATAGGCCGCGGCGGCCTCGCGCACCCAGACGCCGTCGGCATGCGCCTTGCGGCGCGCCGCCATCCGGTCGCGGTTGCACGGGCCGTTGCCGGCCAGCACCTGCTTGAACTCGTTCCAGTCGATCGGGCCGTGCCGCCAATGGCCCTGCTCGTCCTGTTTCATCTCGGGATCAGGAATCGTCAGACCGAGATACTGCGCCTGCGGCACGGTGGCATCGATGAACTTCTGGCGCAGCTCGTCATTCGAGAAGCGCTTGATCTTCCACTTCGTCGAGGTGTCGCTGTGCTGGCTGGCCTGGTCGGGCGGGCCGAACATCATCAGCACCGGCCACCACCACCTGTTCAGCGCATCCTGCGCCATCGCCTTCTGCTCGGCGGTGCCGCGGCAGAGCGTCAGCATGATCTCGTAGCCCTGCCGCTGATGGAACGATTCCTCCTTGCAGACGCGGATCATCGCGCGCGCATAGGGACCATAGGAGCAGCGGCACAACGGAATCTGGTTCATGATCGCGGCGCCGTCGACCAGCCAGCCGATCACACCGATATCCGCCCAGGTCAGGGTGGGATAGTTGAAGATCGAGGAGTACTTCGCCTTGCCGGCCAGCATCGCATCGACCAGTTCCTCGCGCGAGGCGCCGAGTGTCTCGGCGGCGGCGTAGAGATACAGCCCATGGCCGCATTCGTCCTGGACCTTGGCGAGCAACGCCGCCTTGCGGCGCAGGCTCGGCGCGCGCGTGATCCAGTTGCCCTCGGGCAGCATGCCGACGATTTCGGAATGGGCGTGTTGGGAGATCTGCCGGATCAGCGTCTTGCGATAGGCCGACGGCATCCAGTCATTGGGCTCGATGCGCTCCTCGGCATCGATGCGGGCCTGAAAGCGCGAGGCGCGTCCAGCGTCCTCGGCGAAGCTGCCCTCCTCGGGCGAATTGAGCGCCTGCGTGTACATGCGGCGGCGTCCTCCCAGGACTTGGTTGCCGCCAATATATAACAATATTTTATCCGTGCAATCGAATTCTGTAATATATTAGGGTGCCTCATGCACGTCGGCGAAACGCCGCTGCAGCGCCGCGCCGGCCTCCGGCAACGGGCCTTGATCGTTGGTCGCATGGGCGTCGAGCCAGCGCTCGGAACCCGGCAGCAGCAACCGATAGATCTCGCCACACAGCGCCCGGGCCTGCCGTCCCGGCCAATTCCCCGGCAGCAACTCGGCCGGCAGCAGCGGATCGCGCAGCACGATGCGCCGGTAGTGGTGGATCAGCAGGATCCGCGCGGTGAAGGCCTGGCCGGCGGAGAGCGCCTCGCCGCGCGCGATGCTGTCCTTGAGCGGCGCAAAGGAGGCGGTGAACTTGCGGTACGCCTCCGCCGTCCGCTCCAGCGCCCAACTCTCGGCCACCAGCCGCCGCGCCATGTCGGAGCCGGCGGAGGCCTGCAGGCGGACAGCCCCCTCCACAGCGTCAGGGACGGCGATGCTCGCGGGGGCCACGAACACGCCGGGCAGCGGGCTGCCGAAACCGGCATCGCGCAGGGCGGCGCGCGCCTGCTCGCGATCATCGGCGCTGCCGATGAGCAGCAATTCGAAGCTGCCGTTCCATTCCGCCGGCGGCGAATCGTAGATGTGGCGGGTGGCACCGGCGAAGGTCTGCTCGCCGCGCCGGGTCAGGCGATAGAAGCTGTTGCGGCCTATTCTGGTGCGCTCGAACCAGCCTTCCGCCGTCAGCCGCGACATCGCCGTGCGCACCACGCTGCCGTCGATGGCGAGCCCTTCGAAGAAGGCGAGCAAGGTGCCGAGCCAAACGCTGCCGCCCCGCGGCACGATGGCGTCGCCGAACACGGTGATGATCAGCGACCCCGTGCGCGACGGCTCGCTCTTGAGCTGATGGACGATCCGGGACAGCGGCTGCGGCATGGCGAAGGCTTTAGCCGGTTTCACCCGATCGCAAAAGAAAAGGCCCGCACGATGCGGGCCTTGCAGGTCGATCGTCTGACGCGCGAGACGCGCTCAGGCGGTCTTGTTGTAGGCCTTGGCCATGTTCTCCTGGGCGAGCTTGGCACCCTCGGTGACGAGCTTGCCGACATACTCGCTGGTCGACTTGGCTCGGGCGACGAGCGCCTCGCCACGGGCACGGGCCAGCTCACCCTGGATCTGAACGGCCTCGCTGATCGACTTGGCGGACGCCAGCCGGTCGATGCCGTCGAAGAAGGCCTCGGTGTCCTGATACAGCGCCTGCTGAATGTTCCGGCTGATCTTGCCGGCCTCGGTCACGCCGTCGAACACTGCGGTCTCGATCGCCGACGTCACCTTCTCGGAGCCAGCGAGGGCCTCCGCAGCGCGCTCCTTGGCGGTCGACGCGGTCTTCTTGACGAACTCCCGCGCGGACTCCGGCACTTCCATCGTCTGCAGATTCTTGAACGCGTCGGTCACCGGTGCAAAGGCATCCTTGACGGTGTCGAACACGGTATTGGTCTCGGTGGTCATGGCTGTCTCCATCCTCAATGGTTCTGAGCTATGGGCTCACTCCGTCCCTTATGAAACCGGAGTGACTCAGCTATATCATTCCGAATGGTGCGCCGCAACATAAATGTTGCAGTGCACCATCTTGGGATAAGAGGTAAGGACTCGCCACCTCAGAGCGCCCCGCGCAAGTCGGGGCGTTCGGGCGACCCTCAGTGCTCGGCAGGGGCGCCGCCGTGCTTCTTGTTGCGGTTCTTCCCCGGCCGGGCCGGCTCGGCCGGCTTTGGAGCCGCATCATCAGCCTTGGGCGCGGCGTCGACCGGCTGCGACGGCTTCATCGTGTCGAGCATGGCCCGGATTTCGCGCAACTCTGCCTCGATCGCGACTGTCGGTGACCGATCGGGTGCTTTGGCAGCGTTCAGCGCCTGGTCGAGCAATGCTTTGATCTCGCTCAACTGAGGCGTGACGTCGACGGCGGGTTTCGCCGCCGGTTGCGGAGCCTTGGTTGCGGCAAGAAGCTCGTTGAGCAAGTCCTTGATCCCCTTCAAGTCCGGCGTGACGTCGCGCGGCGGCGCCACGACTGGCGCGGCCGCCTTGGACGCGGAGAGAAGCGAATCCAGCATGCTCTTGATCTCGTTCAACTGCGGAGCGGGATCGGCGAGCGCCTTCGCAGGCACCTGTGTGGAAGCCAGCAGCTCCTTCAACAGCGCCCGCGTCTCCGCCAGCTCGCCCTCGATGGAGGCGAGCCGCTCATTCAAGGCGGTGAGCTGACCACGGCTCGGCACGTTCATGCCGGCGAAGTAGTTTTCCATCAGATCGACCATGGGCTTCTGTCCGTTTCCTGAACCAGTTGCGGGATCATTGGAGGATGGACGGGGCGTCACGCCCATCGGGCGCAGCCGCGTGAAGGCGCTGAAGCTCCTCTGCATCTCACCGACCATCTGCTGCCAGAATGCGATCGGGTCGCCGGATTTGTTCGCCATCGGCACGCTCCTTCAGACCAACACAAGACTCAAACACAACCTCTCATAGCACGCCTTCGTTGCGGTGCGGGAGAACTTGTAGCTTGCTTCTCTCAAGCAACAGACCCATGCCATAGAGGGTTCCAAGGCTTTGAACGAGGGATCAAGTGACTGCAACTGCTCATCAGCTGCCGCAGACTGTGCGCGCCAACGGTATCGACATCTGCTATGAGATCTTCGGCGACCCGGCTGCCCCTCCCCTCGTGTTGATCATGGGCCTCGGCGGGCAGATGATCATCTGGTATGATGAGTTCTGCGAACAGCTCGCAAGCCGCGGCTTCCGCGTGATCCGCTTCGACAACCGCGACATCGGCCAGTCGAGCAAGCTGCATGGCGGTCGCCGGTTGACGCCGTTCGAGCTGATCAAGCTGCGCTTCTTCAACATTCCCGTCTCCGCACCCTACAAGCTGCTCGACATGGCCAAGGACACGGTCGGCCTGATGGACGCGCTCGACATCAAGTCGGCGCATCTGGTCGGCGCCTCGATGGGCGGCATGATCGCGCAGGAGATCGCGATCTCCTTTCCGCATCGCGTGCGCTCGCTGACGTCGATCATGTCGACGACCGGCAATCCGCGCATCCCGCCACCGACGCGCGAGGTCGCGATGCTGCTGATGGCGCCGCCGCCGAAGACCAAGGACGAGTACATCAAGCGCTTCCAGAAGACCTGGAAGGCGCTGCGCGTCGGCTCATTTCCCGAGGACGAGGCAAGTGACGTGGCGCTCGCCGAACGCTGCTTCGCGCGCGGCATCAATCCCGCCGGCGTCGGACGTCAGTTGCGCGCGATCCTGGCCTCCGGCAGCCGCAAGCCGCGGCTGCATCTGGTGACGGCGCCGACACTCGTGATCCACGGCAAGGTCGACCCGCTGGTCCATCCCACCGCCGGCAAGGACACCGCCGAGTCGATTCCAAATGCCAAGCTCCTGATGATCGACGGCATGGGCCACACCACTCCGCGGCCGATGTGGCCGCAGATCATCGACGCGATCGCCGAGCACGCGCACGGCGCGAATGCGCAGGCGGCTTAGGAGAGCCGACGCGCTGCGTCGGCAGGCTTGACGACACCTGTTGTTGTTTGTTGTTTGGCTCGGCCGCAGCCTCTCACTCGGACGTGCAATCTGCCTCGGCCGTTCTTCAACCGAACCGTCGCCGCCGCCATTCGATCAGCTTGGCGCTGACCTCCACGGGCTGCTCCTGCTGCGTCCAATGGCCGCTGTCGCGGACGAGATGTTTCTCCAGGTCCGGCACCAGCTTCTCCATGCCGTCAGCGGCCGAGGGCGGCAGCACGGCGTCGTTCTCCGCCATGATCATCAGTGCCGGCACCCGCACCGTATGATCGACCCCTTCCGAGCGCTGCCAGTTCCGCGTCATATTGCGATACCAGTTGATGCCGCCGGTGAAGCCGGTGCGTGTGAAGGTGTCGACGAACACCTGCTTCTCCGCCTCCGACAGGATCGGCTGCCGCGTGTCCTTGGCGGCGTCATAGGCCGCGATCATCTGTGGGAACGCCAGGTTGAGCGATGGCGAGGCTGCGATCCCGCCGGCCGGCGGCTCCGTCGGCGGCGCATCGCTGCGCGGCAGCGGCTTGCGCATGAAGGCATCGAAGGTCTCCGCGACGCGGCTGCCGAAGATACGGTCCGGCTCGCGTGCGGGATCCTGGAACTGCACGATGTACATCATGTCGCCGAACCGCTTGCGCATGATGGCAATGGGATCAGCGGGCGCGCGTGGCAGATGCGGCGTGTTGATGCCGACGACGCCGGCGACACGCTGCGGATAGCGCAGCGGCATCTGCCAGACGACGAAGCCGCCCCAGTCGTGACCGACGAAGATCGCCTTGTCGATCTTCAGGTGATCGAGCAGACCGACGAGGTCGGCGGTGAGATGCTCGAGATCATAGGCCTCGACCGGCTCCGGTCGGTCTGTCGCGCCATAGCCGCGCTGATCGGGTGCGATGACGCGGATGCCGGCCTCGGCCAGCGCCGTGATCTGATGCCGCCAGGAAAAGGCCAGTTCCGGCCAGCCGTGACAGAGGATCATCGGTGGCCGGTCGCTGACGGGGCCCGCCTCGTAATAGCCCATGCGAATGCCGTTGGTCGTCGCGAACTGCAGCGCCGGCATCCAAGACGGATCGGTCATGCATCCTCCCCTGAAGCTGTTCAGCCGGCCTTTTTCGACCGGTCTTCGGCTCCGGCGTGGAGCCCGCTCCATGCCGTGACGTCACGCCACTTCTCTTCGGAGTTCCGCACAAGCGAAACCCGCGCAGCCGCCGGCCGCGTCAGGCCGACTTCTTGTCGTTCGAGCGGCTGCCGCCGAGGCCCGTCATGGTCAGCATCAGGTCCTGAAACCGTTCGGCCAGGCGGGGATCGAAGGTGAACCAGCTCTGCATGATGGCTTCGGGCGTCAGCTTGTCGATGTTGCTCGTCATCTGGTTCTGCAGCCGGTCCATGACCGCGGCCTGCATCGGACCGACATCGGGAAGTCCGAAAAACTGCCGCGCTTCGAGCGGTGTGCAATCGATCTCGATATTGACTTTCATGTCCGCTCCGCTGTTCGAACCATCCCGACGCCAGCCCCGGGCCGGGCTCCCTTCACCAGGAACGCCGATCCCGGACTCGCGGCAGGGGGTGTCCAGTATCACCGCGCCGCCCCCCTTCTAGCAAGCGGCGCGTTGCTGCAGGTGCGCAATTCCCGGGACATGGTCAATCCGGAGCCTTCCGCCCATCCCGGACGCCGCCTCCCGCGTGCGCCGCACAGCGGCGGCGGGGGATAACCTTATCGTTTAGGCTTAAACAAACTGCACTTGTGTGCCGCCGCTGAACTCTGGCAACATATTCTGATCGATCTGCCGCGGGTCGTACGGCGCACCGCCAGGCCAGAGCCAACGGGATCAGTTCATTCCGGCGCGGCATCAGACTTGCAAGCATATCGCCCGGCGTCTTGTTGCTTCTTGAAGTTCGTGCAAGAGGCGCTGCAGAAATCACGAACTTCGAAGCAAGGCAGGCCGGACACAATCGCGCCTGCCGAGAAAACAAGCGTCAAACGCGGAGAATTTGAACATATGTCGGGACGCAAATCCCTGCTCATCGCGGCAGCGGTCGCATTCGGCCTCGCCGTCATGCCGGCCTCGGCCCAGACCCTGCGCTACGCCAACCAGGGCACCCTGAAGTCGCTCGATCCCTATACCTTCAAGGAATCGACCACGATTGCGCACCATGCCCACGTCTATGAGGGACTGACCGCGCGCGACAAGGACCTGAAGATCGTCCCCGCGCTGGCCGAGAGCTGGGAAACGCCCGAGCCGACCCGCTGGCGCTTCCATCTGCGCAAGGGCGTCAAGTTCCACAATGGCGAACCCTTCACTGCCGACGACGTGATCTTCTCCGCCGATCGCGTCCGCGCCACCGGCTCCAACTTCCTGTCCAACGTTCCGCCGGACGCAAAATTCATCAAGGTCGACGACTACACGGTCGACGTGAAGCTCGATGCCCCCAATCCCATCCTGATCTCGCAATGGGATACGTGGTACATCATGAGCAAGAAGTGGTGCGAGGACAACAACTCGGTCGCGCCGACGCCGGTGTCGGCAACCACGCCGAGCTACGCCGCGCTGCATGAGAACGGCACCGGCCCCTTCATCATCGAGAGCCATCAGCCCGGTGTGAAGACCGTGTTCAAGGTCAATCCGAACTGGTGGGGCAAGCCCGAGCACAATCTGAAGGAGATCGTGTTCACCACCATCGCCTCCGACGCCACGCGCGTCGCCGCGCTGCTGTCCGGCGAGGTCGACATCATCGAGCCGGTTCCGGTGCAGGACATCGGCCGCGTCGATTCGAGCCCGAACGCCCAGGTCCTGAAGGGGCCCGAGCTGCGCACGATCTTTCTCGGCATGGACGAGACCCGTGACGAGCTGCTCTACTCCAACGTCAAGGGCAAGAACCCGTTCAAGGACATCCGCGTCCGCGAGGCCTTCTACAAGGCCATCGACATCGAGCTGATCAAGACCCGCGTCATGCGCGGCCTGTCGACGCCGTCGGCGCTGATGATCGCGCCGCAGCTCTATGCGCTGTCGAAGGAGTTCACGCGGCCGAAATACGATCCCGACGCGGCCAAGAAGCTGCTGACGGAGGCCGGCTATCCCGACGGCTTCGAGGTCGGCATGGACTGCCCCAACGACCGCTACGTCAACGACGCCGCGATCTGCCAGGCCGTCGTCGGCATGCTCGCGCGCATCGGGGTCAAGGTGAACCTGAATGCGCAGCCCAAGGCGCAGTACTTCGCCAAGGTGCTGAAGCCCGGCGGCTACAACACGTCGTTCTTCCTGCTCGGCTGGACGCCGTCGTCGATGGACGCCCACAACGTGATGCACGACATCATGGGCTGCCGTGACGACGCCAAGGACGCCACCCGCGGCGAAGCCAATCTCGGCAATTACTGCAACAAGGAGTTCGACGCTCTGACCGACAAGGTCCTGGTCGAGACCGATACCGCCAAGCGCGATCAGTTGATCAAGCAGGCCTTCGAGATCGGCATCAAGGATTACGGCTACATCCCGCTGCATCAGCAGGCGGTGGCCTGGGGCGTCTCGAAGAAGGTGAAGATCCCGCTGCGCGCCGACAACGCCGTGCTGCTGTTCCTCGCCACCAAGACCGAGTAGTCCACACGCAACGACTAGTCCCGGAAAGCAGAACTGCTTTTCGGGACTTTTCATTTCCTGCGGCAAGTGCTACGCGCCGCCGCATCTCGAAGGATCTGAAAGGATCAGATGCTCGCCTTCGCGCTTCGCCGAGCAATTCAGGCCATCGGCGTCATGATCGCCGTCGGAATCATCGCGTTCGCCATGTTCCGCTTCGCCGGAGATCCGGTGAGCCAGATCGTGCCGATCGACGCGTCGGCCGCGGAACGGGCCAGCATCCGCCAGTCGCTCGGCCTCGACGATCCGTTCATCGTGCAATTCGGCCGTTATCTGTTCGACGCGGCGCAGTTCAAGTTCGGCGTCTCGTATCAGTTCCGGCAGCCGGTTTCCGATCTGCTCAAGGAGCGCATGCCGGCGACGCTGGAGCTTGCGATCTGCGCGACGATCCTGGCGCTGTTCTTCGGCATCCTGATGGGCGTGTTCTCGGCGCTGCACCGCGACTCCCTGCTCGCCAAGCTGTTCCAGATGGTATCGCTGATCGGCATCTCCTTGCCGACCTTCCTGATCGGCATCCTCCTGATCTATCTGTTCTCGGTCACGCTGGGCTGGCTGCCGTCGTTCGGCCGCGGCGACACCGTCAGGCTCGGCTGGTGGACATCAGGCCTGTTCACCGTCTCAGGCTGGAAGGCGCTGATCATGCCCTCGATCACGCTCGGCCTGTTCCAGATGACCTTGATCATGCGGCTGGTCCGCGCCGAGATGCTCGAGGTGCTGCGCACCGACTACATCCGCTTCGCCCGCGCCCGTGGGCTGACCACGCGCGCGATTCATTTCGGCCACGCGCTGCGCAACACGCTGGTGCCGGTGATCACCGTGGTCGGCCTGCAGTTCGGCTCGGTGATCGCGTTCTCGATCATCACCGAGCAGGTGTTCCAATGGCCGGGAATGGGCCTGTTGTTCGTGCAGGCGGTGCAGAACGTCGACATTCCGATCATGGCGGCCTACCTGATGATGGTGTCGCTGATCTTCGTCACCATCAATCTCGTGGTTGATATCCTCTACACCGTGGTCGATCCGCGCCTGCGCGCGACCATCAGCCGGCCGGCCTGATCATGAGCGACGCAGCCCTTCCTCATCCCACTCCCGTCGAGACGCCGCGCGCCACCGACGGATGGCTGAAGCGTGCGCTTGCGAGCGACCTGTTCTATTCCTTCCGCCGCTCCAAGCTGACGGTCGCCGCGGCCGTGATCACGCTGTTGTTCTTCCTGCTGGCGATCTTCGCGCCGCTGCTGTCGCCGCAGAACCCGTTCGACCCGGCCCAATTGCAGCTGTTGAACTCGCGGATTTCGCCGCTATGGACCGCCGACGGACAGAGCCCGTTTTTGCTCGGCACCGACGAGCAGGGTCGCGACGTGCTCTCGGCCATCCTCTACGGCCTGCGGATCTCGCTCCTGGTCGGCATTCTCGGCGTCGCCTTTTCCGGCGCGCTTGGCATCGGCCTCGGCCTGATCGCGGGCTATTTCGGCGGCCGGGTCGACACCGTGATCATGCGCATCGCCGACGTCCAGCTCACCTTTCCGCCGATCCTGATCGCTCTGCTGGTCAACGGCATCGCCAAGTCGGTGTCCGGCAACCGGCTGGACTGGCTCAGCATGCTGGTCGTGCTCGTGCTGGCGATCGGCCTCTCCTTCTGGGTGCAATATGCGCGCACGGTGCGGAGCTCAGTGCTGGTCGAGAAGAACAAGGACTACGTCGCCGCAGCTCAGCTGATCGGCCTGCCCGCGCCCGTCATCATGCTGCGCCACGTGCTGCCCAACACCACCGGTCCCGTGCTGGTGATCGCCACCATCAACCTGGCGCTGGCGATCATCACCGAGGCGACCTTGTCGTTCCTCGGCTCGGGCATGCCCGAAACGATGCCCTCGCTCGGGACCCTGATCCGGATCGGCAACAACTATCTGTTCGCTGGCGAATGGTGGATCGTCGCCTTCCCCGGCATCGCTTTGGCCGGACTGATCCTCGCCATCAACCTGCTCGGCGACTGGCTGCGCGACGCCCTCAACCCGAAACTGCGATGACCCGCGTGAATGCGTCCTTCCGAGGCTTGAGCTCATGACCGCCCCCGTTCTGTCCGTGCGCAACCTGCAGGTCGAGTTCGCGACCCGGCGCGGCACCCTGCGCGCGATCGACGGCGTCTCCTACGACATCGCCAAGGGCGAGGTGCTCGGCGTCGTCGGCGAATCCGGTGCCGGCAAATCCGTCACCGGCCTCGCCGTGATCGGCCTGATCGATCCTCCGGGCCGCATCTCCGGCGGCGAGATCCAGCTCTCGGGATTGCGTGTCGACAATCTGCCGCCGGAGGAGATGCGCAAGGTGCGCGGCAAGCGCATCGGCATGATCTTCCAGGATCCGCTGACCTCGCTCAATCCGCTGTATCGCGTCGGCGACCAGATCATCGAGACCATCAGGACCCATACCAACCTCACCGAGCAGCAGGCGCGCAAGCGAGCCATCGACCTGCTCGCTGAGGTCGGCATATCGGCGCCCGAGAAGCGCATCGACGGCTATCCGCACGAATTCTCCGGCGGCATGCGCCAGCGCGTCGTGATCGCGCTGGCGCTGTGCGCCGAACCGGAGCTGATCATCGCAGACGAGCCGACCACCGCGCTGGACGTCTCCGTGCAGGCGCAAATCATCTCGCTGATCAAGCGGCTCGGCCGCGACCACGGCACCGCCGTGATGCTGGTGACCCACGACATGGGCGTGATCGCCGAGACCTGCGACCGCGTCGCGGTGATGTATGCCGGCCGCGTGGCCGAGATCGGCCCGGTGCAGGAGGTGATCAATAACCCGCTGCACCCCTACGCCAAGGGCCTGATGGGTGCGATCCCGACGCTCGCGGGCGAGGAGAAGCGGCTGGTGCAGATCCCAGGCTCGATGCCGCGGCTGTCCGCGATCCCGCCCGGCTGCTCGTTCAATCCGCGCTGCAGCTTCGCCTTCGACCGCTGCCGCGTCGATCGGCCGGAGCCGCTGCGCCAGGGCACGCAGGCGGTCGCCTGTCACCTCTATGATCGCGCGGCGGAGACCGCGGCATGACCGATTTCGTCGAGGTCAGGAATCTGCGCCGGGTGTTCGACGTCTCGAAGCCCTGGCTCAACCGCGTGATCGAGCGTCAGCCGCAGGAGTTCCTGAAGGCGGTCGACGGCGTCAGCTTCGGGATCAGGAAGGGCGAGACCTTCGCGCTGGTCGGCGAATCCGGCTCGGGCAAGACCACGGTCGCGCGCATGGTGGTCGGGCTGCTGGCGCCGACGTCGGGAGAGGTCATCATCGACGGCGTGTCGATGAGCGATGCGCGCCAGGCCCAGGTGCGGCGCACGCTGCGCCGCCGCATCCAGATGGTGTTTCAGGATCCTTACGCGAGCCTCAATCCGCGCTTCCGCGTCGATAGCATCATCGCCGAGCCGATCCGCGCCTTTGACATCATCGAGGGCGAGCGCCAGATCAAGGACCGCGTCGGCGAGCTGCTGACCCTGGTCGGGCTGCATCCCGACGACGGCCAGAAATTCCCGCACGAGTTCTCCGGCGGCCAGCGCCAGCGTATCGCCATCGCGCGCGCGCTCGCCTCGGAGGCCGAGTTCATCGTCTGCGACGAGCCGACCTCGGCGCTCGACGTCTCCGTGCAGGCGCAGATCCTCAATCTGATGCGCGACCTGCAAGACAAGTTCGGCCTGACCTATCTGTTCATCAGCCACAATCTCGCGGTCGTGCGCCACATGGCGAGCCGCATCGGCGTGATGTATCTCGGCCGCATCGTCGAGATCGCGGACGGCCGCACGCTGTTCAGCGATCCGCGCATGCCCTACACCAAGATGCTGCTCGGCGCGGTGCCGGACCTGTCGATGTCGGGCCGCCAGCGCATTCCGGTCAAAGGCGAGATCCCGAACCCGATCAACCCGCCTCCGGGCTGCACCTTCAACCCACGCTGTCCCCTTGCATTCGATCTGTGCCGGCAGCAGGCGCCCGAGCTGATCGGCGGCGTTGCCTGCCATGCGGTGAACCAGCCGGCTGCGGCCGCTGTGCCGGCCTGAGTTGTGATGAGCGATGAGGCGAAATTTGAATGGGTCGTCATTGCGAGGAGCGAAGCGACGAAGCAATCCAGGGCGTCGTCCACGGTCCTGGATTGCTTCGCTTTCGCTCGCAATGACGGCGACTCGATAGGATAGGCAAAGCCGGCAATGAGCTTCATCAACCCCGATCCCTTCACGACCCGCCCCGAGATCGACGGCACCTTCGGCGTCGTCACCTCGACGCACTGGCTGGCCACCGCCGTCGGCATGGCGATGCTGGAGCGCGGCGGCAACGCCTTCGATGCCGGCGTCGCGGCGGCCTTCACCCTGCAGGTGGTGGAGCCGCATCTGAACGGTCCCGGCGGCGACGTGCCGATCATCCTGCACGACGTCAGACGCGGACGCACCAAGGTCATCTGCGGCCAGGGCCCGGCGCCATCAGGCGCCACCATTGCGCACTACAAGCGCGAGGGCCTCGACATGATCCCCGGCACCGGCCTGCTCGCGGCCTGCGTGCCCGGCACCTTCGAGTCCTGGATGCTGCTGCTGCGCGACTATGGCACGATGCGGCTGCGCGACGTGCTGGAGCCGGCAATTTCCTACGCGCGCGACGGCTATCCGCTGGTCGAGCGCGTCTCCGCGACGATCCAGACCGTCGAGCAGCTGTTCAAGACGCATTGGCCGACCTCGGCCGCGCTCTATCTGCCCAATGGCGAGGTGCCGAGGCCGGGCACGCTGTTCACCAATCCACAGCTTGCGGAAACCTACGCGCGCATCCTGAGCGAAGGCGAAAGCGCGGGTGGTGATCGCGACGCGCAGATCGAGCGCGCGCGCAAGGCCTGGTCGCAGGGCTTCGTCGCCGAGGCGATCGACCGCTTCTGCCGGACGCAGGAGGTGATGGACGTCTCGGGTTCGCGCCACAAGGGCGTGCTGACCGCCGACGACATGGCGCGCTGGCAGCCGACCATCGAGGCGCCGCTCACCTACGAGTACGGCCGCTACACCGTGTGCAAGGCCGGCGTCTGGAGCCAGGGCCCGGTGCTGCTGCAGCAGCTCGCACTGCTCAAGGGATTTGCGCTCGACGGCCTCGATCCGACCGGACCCGACTTCATCCATTGGCAGATCGAAGCGGCGAAGCTTGCGTTCGCCGACCGCGAAGCGTTCTACGGCGATCCGAAGTTTGCCGACATCCCGATCGGCATGCTGCTGTCCGATGCCTACAACGACGAGCGGCGCAAGCTGATCACCGACAAGGCCTCGCTCGAGCTGCGTCCCGGCACGCTCGACGGCTACGGCGCCAAGGTGAAGCTGCGCGAGGCCCAAGGCCACCGCGAGGCCGTCGGCGCAATGGGCTCGGGCGAGCCGACCGTCGGCCGCTTCGGCGAGGTGCGCGGTGACACCGTGCATTTCGACATCATCGACTCCCAAGGCAACATGATCTCGGCCACGCCGTCCGGCGGCTGGCTCCAATCATCGCCGGTCATCCCCGAGCTCGGCTTCTGCCTGGGGACTCGCGCGCAGATGTTCTGGCTGGAGGAGGATCATCCAGCCGCGCTGGTGCCGGGCAAGCGGCCGCGCACCACGCTGTCGCCGACCATGGCGCTGCGCGACGGCGAGCCCTACGTCGCCTGGGGCTCGCCCGGCGGCGACCAGCAGGACCAGTGGAACACGCAGTTCTTCCTGCGCCACGTCCATGCCGGCATGAACCTGCAAGAGTCGATCGACGCGCCGGCGTGGCACTCCGAACACTTCCCGATCTCGTTCTGGCCGCGCACCGCGCGCCCCGGCGTGCTCGTGGTCGAGGGCCGCGTGCCCAAGGCGACCGTCGAGGAGCTGCGCCGCCGCGGCCATGTGGTCGAAGTCGGCCCCGACTGGTCGGAGGGCCGCCTCACCGCGGCCTCCCGCGTGGGCCGCCGCCGCCGCGCCGCGGCCAATCCGCGGGGCATGCAGGGTTACGCGGCCGGACGATAAGAGAGCGACGCGACGATGACCTGGTCGATCATTGCCAAGGACGATCTCACCGGCCAGATCGGCATCGCCGTCGCCACCCGCTTCTTCGCCGTCGGCGCGCGCGTGCCCTTCATCGTCGCCGGCCACGGCGGCATCGCCACCCAGGCGCTGGTCAATCCCTATTACGGCATCGACGGCGTCACGCTGCTGCGCGACGGCCGGCATCCGCGCGAGATCGTGCAACTGCTGACATCTGCCGATCCCGGCCGCGAGAGCCGCCAGCTCCACATCCTCGATCGCAACGGCCAGATTGCCGCCCACACCGGCCGCGACTGCATCGATTGGTGCGGCCATCTCGAAGGCCGGGGCTTTTCAATTGCCGGCAACATGCTGGCCGGCCCACAAGTGCTGAACGAGACCGCGAACGCCTTTCTCGCCAACAGCGCTCTGCCCCTCGCCCTGCGCCTGATCGCCGCCATGAAGGCCGGCGAGGCCGCCGGCGGCGACAAGCGCGGCAAACAGTCCGCTGCCCTCCTCGTCCACGGCAAGGAGGAATGGTCCGAGCTCGATCTGCGCGTCGACGATCACCCCGATCCGCTGGCAGAGCTCGAACGACTGGAGAGCGTCAGCCGCAAGCATTGGGCCGTATTCCGGCAGTTCATGCCGACGCGCGACAATCCTGCAGGGATCACGGATCGCGCCACGATTGATGCCGGCATCGCCGCCGCGCTCGCGAACCAGACATGACCAAGCCGGAAGCATGGCACGTGATCGGGGTTGGTATTGATAGTGCAACAACGCAGGCTGCATTCGCGTGAGGGACATCGGATGATGAGGAACTGGTGCTTGGCCGCGGTCGCGGCCGTTGTCGTGGCCTCTTGGGGGCCGGTCGCGCAGGCGCAGACCACCTTGCGCATCGGCCTTGCCGAGGACCCCGACGTTCTCGATCCGACCATGGCCCGCACCTATGTCGGCCGCATCGTCTTCGCCGCGACCTGCGATAAGCTGTTCGACATCGACGAGAAGCTGAACATCGTGCCGCAGCTCGCGCTGTCGCAGGAGACCTCGGCCGACGGCAAGGAGGTCATCATCAAGCTGCGGTCCGGCGTGAAATTCCACGACGGCGAGCCGTTCGACGCTGAGGCCGCCAAATTCTCACTCGACCGCCACCTCACCCTCCCCGGCTCGTTCCGCAAGCCCGAGCTGGCGTCGCTCGATCACGTCGACGTCGTCGATCCCTTGACGATCAAGCTCGTCCTGAAGGCGCCATTCTCGCCGCTGATCGCCCAGCTCACCGACCGCGCCGGCATGATGGTGTCGCCGAAGGCGGCCAAGGAGGCCGGCGACAAGTTCGGCCTGCGCCCGGTCTGTGCCGGTCCCTACAAATTCGTCGAGCGTGTCCAGCAGGACAAGATCGTATTCGAGAAGTTCGCCGACTACTGGAACAAGGACAACGTCTTCATCGACAGGATCGTCTACCAGCCGATCGTCGACGCCACGGTGCGGCTGGCGAACCTGAAATCCGGCGCGCTCGACCTGATCGAGCGCGTGCTCGCCACCGACATCAAGGACGTGCGCGCCGATTCCAGGCTCGCGCTCTCGACCGCGATCGAGCTCGGCTATCAGGGCATCACGCTCAACATCGGCAAGGACAAGGCCAAGGGTCCGCTCAGCCAGTCCGCCAAGGTGCGGCAGGCGCTCGACCTCGCGATCGATCGCGAGGCGCTCAACCAAGTCGTCTTCAACGGCGAGTTCATGCCGGGTAACCAGTGGGTCAATCCCTCGCATCCCTACTATCAGAAGGCCTTCCCGGTCCGTGCTCGCGATGTCGAGAAGGCCAAGGCGCTGCTGAAGGAGGCCGGCGTCACGCCGCCGGTCGCCGTCGATTTCATGGTGCCGAAGGGCGCCGAGACCGAGGCCGCCGCCCAGGTCGTGCAGTCGATGGCTGCCGAGGCCGGCTTTGACCTGAAGATCCGGGTCACCGAGTTGGCGACCTCGCTGAAGCAGGCCGAGGCCGGCGACTATCAGGCCTTCATGCTGTCATGGAGCGGCCGCATCGATCCCGACGGCAACAGTTACGTGTTCCTGCACCGCAACGCGCCGCAGAACTACAGCGTCTGGGCCAACGCCGAGGCCGACAAGGCGCTCAGCGACGCGCGGCTCGTGACCGACATGGCCCAGCGCAAGGCGCTCTACGAGAAACTGACGAAGCTCGAGATCGAGGATGAGCCGATCCTCTACCTCTATCACCGCCGTATCCTGATCGCCCACACAAAGAAGCTCGAAGGCTACAAGCAGATGCCGGACGGCCTGGTGCGCGTGGTCGGGCTGAAGCTGAAATGAGCGGTCGGGTGGCCTCTGTTCGCCGGGACGCGCAGCCGACGCGGCGAACTCCCTCTGCTCCCTCCCCCCTTGTGGGGGAGGGAACGCTAGGAGCGCGACCGGCATTTGATCGAACGTATCATCGCTGCACGAGGCCGTTGCCGGCACACCGAACTCACTCCGCTCCCTCCCCCCTTGTGGGGGAGGGCCGGGGTGGGGGGTGCCACGAACTCCGACCTCCCGTGGGGTACCCCCCTCCCTGTCCCTCCCCCACAAGGGGGGAGGGAACGCAGGAGGCGCGACCTGCATCCGACGGCCGACATCTTCAGCGCCGCAGGAAGAGCTGATCATGCTGACCTTCCTCGCGCGCCGCCTCGGCCAGATCATCCCGACGCTGATCTTCGTCTCCATCCTCATCTTCTCGCTGCAGCAACTCCTGCCCGGCGACCCCGCGCTGGTGATGGCCGGCGAGGAGCGCGATCCCGCGGTGATCGAGCAGATCCGCAAGCAGTATCGCCTCGACCAGCCGCTTCCGGTTCAGTACGGCTACTGGATCAAGGGCGTGCTCTCGGGCGATTTCGGCGAGTCGCTGCGCATCAAGATGCCGGTGCGCGATCTCATCCTGCAGAAGCTGCCGGTGACCCTGCAGCTCGCGTCGATGGCGATCGTGATCGCGTTCCTGATCGGCATTCCCGCCGGCATCATTTCCGCCGTGAAGCGCGGGACGGCCTGGGACTATGCCGCAAACCTGTTTGCGCTGTGGGGCATCTCGACGCCGAATTTCTGGCTCGGCATCATGCTGATCTTCCTGTTCTCGATCCAGCTCGGCTGGCTCCCCGCCTCCGGTTACGTCTCGCCCGCCGAGGACTGGCGGGCCAGCCTCGCCGCCACCATCATGCCGGCCTTCGTGCTCGGCAATGCCATCGCCGCGATCCTGATGCGCCACACCCGCAGCGCGATGCTGCAGGTTCTGAGCAGCGACTACATCCGCACCGCGCGCGCCAAGGGCATCTCCGAACGCCAGGTCATCCTCGGCCATGCGCTGCGCAACGCCTTGACGCCGGTCATCACGCTGGGCGCGCTCGAGCTCGGCACGCTGTTGTCCGGCGCGGTGCTGACCGAGCAGATCTTCTCGATCCCCGGCTTCGGCAAGCTGATCGTCGATGCCGTGTTCAATCGCGACTACGCGGTGGTGCAGGGTGTCGTGCTGGTCACCGCCACCGTCTACATCATGCTGAACCTGGTCGCCGATCTCGCCTATGTCCTCGTCAACCCGCGGCTGAGGAGCTGACATGGCCGAGACGATCCTGTCAGCTCCGCACGGAGCCCGCGCCCTCGCCCCGCTCGAACGGCCGATGCAGCGCACCCTGCGCCGCCTCGTCAAGCGCAAGGGTGCCATGGTCGGGCTCGGCCTGATCACGGTCTTCGTCCTGCTCGCCGTGCTTGCGCCGCTGGTGGCGCCCGCCGATCCCATCAAGACGAGCTGGGCGCTGGTGCGCAAGGCGCCGTCGGCGGCGCATTGGTTCGGCACCGACGATCTCGGCCGCGACGTATTGGCCCGCGTCATCTACGGCGCGCGGGCCTCGCTGCTGGCCGGTGCGATCTCCGTCGCCATTGCGCTGGCGATCGGCGTCCCCATCGGCATGCTCGCAGGCTACCGCGGCGGCTTCATCGATGCCCTGATCAGCCGCGTCACCGACGCGATGCTGGCCTGCCCGTTCCTGATCCTGGCGATCGCACTGGCGGCGTTCCTGGGGCCGAGCCTCGGCAATGCCATGATCGCGATCGGCATCTCGGCAACACCGATCTTCGTCCGGCTGACCCGCGGCGAGGTGATGAGCGTCAAGGTCGAGGAATATGTCGAAGCCGCGCGCAGCGTCGGCGACACCGACCTGCAGATCGCGGTCAGGCACATCCTGCCGAACATCATGCCGGCGCTGCTGGTGCAGGCGACCTTGTCGGTCGCCGCCGCCATCATCGCCGAGGCCGCGCTCTCGTTCCTGGGGTTGGGCCAGCAGCCGCCGGCGCCGTCCTGGGGCAGCATGCTCAACGCCGCCCAGCGCTTCCTCACCAACGCGCCATGGATGGCGATCTGGCCGGGGCTTGCGATCTTCCTCGTCGTGCTGTCGCTCAACCTCCTCGGCGACGGCCTGCGCGACGCGCTCGATCCGCAGCAGGAGCAGTGAGCGAGGTCTCTCCATGCTAGCTCGAATGGCTGAGGATCTCCTGCGATTGTTGACGATCGTCGACATGGGGGCTGGCGTCGTATACTGGGCGCTGGCGTTTCGCGAGCGGGTCTTGATGGCGAGCCATGCACCGGAATGGCGCGGCTGGTTCACGCTCCGCCGTGTGACTGCCGACGAATATTCCCGCGCCTATCGCGCGCACTTCCATCGGTCCTTGCACTACGCCTTCGCGTTTTTCATCATCATCTGCATCGCCGCTCTGCTGATCCTGCTCGACCATCTGTTCTTTAAGAGGCCGCTGTGCTGAGCGCCGCGGCGGGCGCCGCCGGCCGTGACGACAGTAAGGGGAGTAAGAGACGGCCCGACAAAAACGGCGACTGCCAGGAGCAGCCGCCGTTGATCTTCAGCAACCCAAAGAAACTGCTCACGTCGCCTTCAGCGCGTGGTCGGTCTCGGCGTCGAACTGGGCGATCTGCCGGGCGCGCTGCGACTTGGCGGCGGCCTGGTGGTCGGTGGCGATGACGGTGTAGACGGCCGGCAGCACGAACAGCGTGAACAGCGTGCCGATCGACATGCCGGCGACGACGACGAGGCCGATCGAGAAGCGGCTGGCGGCGCCGGCACCGGTCGCGGTCAAGAGCGGGATCAAGCCGGTGACCATCGCCGCCGTCGTCATCAGGATCGGCCGCAGGCGGATGCGCGCGGACGTCTCGATGGCGGTGCGGCGGTCCATCCCCTCGTTGAGTTGCAGCTCGTTGGCGAACTCCACCATCAGGATGCCGTGCTTGGTGATCAGGCCGACCAGCGTCAGCAGGCCGACCTGGGTGTAGATGTTCATGGTCGCGAGGCCGAAGAACAGCGGGATCAAGGCGCCGACGATCGCCATGGGCACGCTGATCATGATGACGAACGGATCGCGCAGGCTCTCGAACTGCGCCGCCAGCACCAGGAAGATGATGATCAGCGCGAAGCCGAAGGTGATGGCGAGCTGGTTGCCTTCCTGGACGTATTGACGGGCGTCGGCGAGATAATCGTGGCTGAAGCCGGACGGCAGGTTCTTGGCCTGCTTCTCCAGGAAGTCGACGGCCTGCCCGACCGTGACGCCGGGCATCGGCACGGCGGAGAAGGTCGCCGAGTTGAGCTGGTTGAAATGCGTCAGCGAGTTCGGGTCGGTCGCGGTCTCGATGTTGACCACCGTCGACAGCGGCACCTGCTGGCCGGCGGCGGTCGCGACATAGTAGCCCGACAGCGATTCCGGCGACAGCCGCTTGTCGCGCGGCACCTGCGGGATCACCTGATAGGAGCGGCCTTCGAGGTTGAAGCGGTTGATGTAGTTGCCGCCGAGCAGCACCGCGAGCGTGTTGCCGATCGACTGCATGGTGATGCCGAGATCGCTCGCCTTGCTGCGATTGATCCAGACCTTGACCACCGGCTGGTTGAACTCGAGGTCGCTGTCGGAGACGATGAACATTCCGCTCTTGCGCGCGGCGTCCTTCAGCTTGGCCATCTGCTCATAGACCGCCTGGAAGCCGCTGGTCGAGCTAATCACCATCTGCACCGGCAGACCGCCGGGGCCGCCCGGCAGCGCCGGCAGGTTGAAGGCGAAGGCGTTGATGCCCTCGATCTTCGACAGCTCCGCCTGCACCAGCGGCTTCAGCTTGATCGAGGAGCGCGTGCGCTCGTCCCAGGGCTTGAGCAGCATGCCGGCAAAGCCGCCCTGCGGGCCGAGGATGCCGTTCAGAACGAAGCGAAGGTCGGTCTCGGGGAACTTCGCGAACGCCTTGTCGACCTTGTCGGTGTAGAAGTTGATGTAGTCGATGTTGGCGTATTTCGGCGCCTTGGTGATCGAGAACACGATGCCCTGATCCTCCTCCGGCGCCAGCTCCTTCGAGGTGTGCATGTAGAGGAAGCCGACCAGGCCGAGGATCGTCAGCGCGAACAGCGCGGTCACCGGCCGGTAGTCGAGCGAGCGGTCGAGCCGGCGGCCGTACCAGCGCGTCATCGCGCCGAACACCCGGTTGACGAGGCGCGCGAAGCGGCCCTCATCGGCGCTCTTCAGCAGCACCGAGCACATCATCGGCGACAGCGTCAAAGCAATGACTCCCGACACGATGACGGAGCCGGCGAGCGTGAAGGCGAACTCACGGAATAGCGAGCCGGTCAGACCGCCGAGGAAGCCGATCGGCGCATACACCGCCGCCAGCGTGATGGTCATCGAGATGACCGGACCGACGATCTCGCGCGCGCCCTGCAATGCAGCCTGCACCGGCGCCTTGCCCTCCTCCAGATGGCGGTGGATGTTCTCCACCACGACGATGGCGTCGTCGACGACGAGGCCGATCGCCAGCACCATGGCCAGCAGCGTCAACAGATTGATGCTGAAGCCGAACGCCAGCATCATCGTGCAGACGCCGATCAGCGACAGCGGGATGGTCACCACGGGGATGATGACCGAGCGCAGCGACGCCAGGAACAAAAAGATCACGACGATGACGATCAGCACCGCTTCGCCGAGCGTATGCTCGACCTCGTCGATCGAGGACTGGATGAACTTGGTGGAATCATAGGCCACCTTCATCTTCATCGATGGCGGCAGGTTGCGCTCGAGGTCGGGGAACAGCGCGCGCACACCCTTGACGATGTTGAGCGGGTTGCCCTGCGGCGTCGCGTCGACGCCGATGAAGATCGCGCGCTCGCCGCTGAAGGCGACACTGGCATCGGTGCTCTGCGCCGCGAGCTCGACGGTGGCGATGTCCTCCATGCGGACGAAGCCGCCGTCCTTGGCCTTGACGATCATCCGCTTGAACTGGTTGACGTCGGTCAGGCCGGTATTCGTCGTGATGTTGGAGACGATGAAGTAGCCCTTGGCCTGGCCGGCCGCGGACTGGAAGTTGTTGGCCGCGATCGCCGCCGCGACATCCGTCGGCGACACGTTGCGGCCGGCCATCTTCTCGGGGTTCAGCCAGATCCGCATCGCGAAGGTCTGGCCGCCGAGAATGTTGGCCGCAGCGACGCCGTCGACCGTCGACAGCACCGGCTGCACCACGCGCGTCAGATAGTCCGAGATCGCCGATCCCGACAGCTCCTCGCTGGAGAAGCCGAGATACATCACCGACGTCGTCTGCCCCGTGGTCTTGGTCACGATCGGATCGTTGGATTCCTTCGGGATGAGGTAGCGGACCGAGTTGACCTTGGCGAGCACCTCGGTGAGCGCCTGGTTCGGATCGAAGTTGAGCTTGATGAAGACCTGGATCGTGCTGGTGCCCTGCACCGAGGACGAGGTGATGTAGTCGACGCCCTCGGCGGACGCGACCGCCTGCTCCAGCGGCGTCGTGATGAAGCCCTGGATGAGGTCGGCAGAGGCGCCGGGATAGACGGTCGTAACGTTGACGACCGTGTTGGACAGCTTCGGATATTGCCGGATCGGCAGCTCGAACGCCGCGCGCAGGCCGAGCAGCAGGATGAGCAGGCTGACGACGACCGACAGCACCGGGCGCTTGATGAAGATATCGGTGAAACGCATCGCGGCAATCTCGTCAGCAGGAGGCGGGTGAGGTGCGGGCGGGCCGCCTCATGGCGGCGGCCCGACATTGGCTCAGAGGCTCGCTCAGTAGCGCGGCGGCTTCGCCGGCACCGGCGGCGGCGGATCGGTCGAGATCGCGACGGCAGCGCCGGACTGGATCTTGAGCTGGCCGACGGCGACGACGCGATCGCCCTCCTTCAGGCCCTTCAGGATCACCGCGCGGCCATTGATGCGATCTCCGGTCTGCACATAGATCCGGTCGGCCGTCAGCGCGGTCTTGCCGTCGTCGGTCTTCTTCTCGTTGATCACGAACACCGAGTCGCCATAGAGCGTGTAGTCGACCGCGGTCTCCGGCACCGTCAGCACCGGCGGCTTCTCCGGCAGCACCACGGTGGCGGTGGCGAACATGCCCGGCTTCAGGATGCGCTCCGGATTGGCGATCGTCGCCTGCACGCGGATGTTGCGGGTGTCGGTCGCGATCTGCGGCTCGATCGTGGTGATCTTGCCTTCGAAGGTCCGGCCCGGATAGGCATCGACGCCGATGCGGACGGTCTGGCCGACCTTGAGCTGGCCGCTGTCCTTCTCCGTCACGGTGAAGTTCACCCACAGCTCCGACAGATCGGTCAGCGACACGATCTGCGTGCCGGCGCTGAGATACTGGCCGACCTCGACCTTGCGGACGCCGAGATCGCCGTCGAACGGCGCGCGCACCAGCTTCTGCGCGATCAGCGCCTCGGTCTTGGCGATGCCGGCCTGGGCCTGGTCGTAGGCGGCCTGGGCCTGGTCGACGGTCGCCTGCGGCCCGAACTGGCGCGACGCCAGTTGCTTGGCGCGATCGAGCGACAATTGCGCCACGGTCACCTGGGCCTTGTAGTTGGCGAGATCGCCCTGATCCGGCGCGTCATAGAGCTGCACCAGCGGCGCGCCCTGCTTCACCGTGGAGCCCGGGGTGAACATGATGTCGGTGATGCGGCCGCTGACGTCCGAGGTCACGTTGACCTGGTGCACGGCGGCGAGATCGCCGACGGCCGTCAGCAGGTTCGGCACGGTCTCCGGGCTCGCGGTCGCGACGGTGACGCTGATCGGCGGCGGCTTCATATTGGCGAAGAACTGCGCGATCATCTTGTCGCGGAACATGTTGAACCACACGAGGCCGCCGACCAGCGCCGCGAGCAGGCCGCCGATCACGATGAACCACAGCACCGGGCGGGTGCGCTTGCGCGGCTTGTCGTCGACCGGCTTTCCGGAGAGCTTGGGTTCGGTCGCAATGTTCATGTCATGCACTTTCTGCCGTCGCCGGCCGGACCGGAGGTTGCGACAATTCGTGATCGAGGTAGCACGCAATGGCGGCGTCGGTCAGTCCGATGCCGCGCAGGATGAATTCGCTGAGCTGGCGCTCCAGGCTCGCCGCAGTTCCATACGGCACACATGGAACGGATGGAAGCCGCGTCAATGCCGCCATCAACACGGTGTGATGCGCGAACCAGAACAGGTCGCGGGGCGCGGCCACTAAGCGCACGGCGTCACCGGAGGCAACGGCTGTCACCAGCGAGTCAACGAACTTGGCGCCGATGAGATCATCGATCTTCGCATACAGCAGCCTTGCGAATTCGCCATCATCGAGATGGCTCGACGCCATCAGCCGCAGCCGCTGCTCTTCTTCCTCATTGGGGCCGTCGGCAATGCCGAGGAAATGCCGGACCATCCCGGCCATCAGCATGACCAGCGTCGCGGTCGAAGGTTCCTGGCTGAGCAGCACCTCGAAATCCGGATCGGTCTCGCACTCCTCGGTGAGGATCTCCGCATACAGCGCCGCCTTGGAGGGGAAATGCTTGAACAGCAGCGCTTCCGAGATCGCCGCCGCGGCAGCCACGCTCTTGGTCGTGGTGCCGGCATAGCCATGACGCGCGAAGCAGCGCTTGGCTGCACCGAGGATCAGCTGCCTGCGGAGATCGCTTGTCATGCGCAAAGTGGACATCGGCCGTGAGTAAATACTCACTTGATCTATGTCAAGAAAGATGCCGCGGCGCAGCAGGGTTTGGCAGCCAAGTCCCTGAAATCGCTGGCGGGATTTCACCGTTGCCAAAGGCAATTCTATACCTCTGAAAGCGGCGGATCTGCGGCAGGGCGGGCGGTCCGATCCTGCCCTCGGTGCCCGGCGCTGCCGGGTGGCGCATTTTCTTCTGCTGCCGACCGTGCGACGGTCGCAGCAACAAACGAGACTCGGACGGGAGGACCATCGATGACCGACGACGCAGCGCTCGCCAGCCAGTTCGATCTCGAGCGCCTGACGCCTGAGTTCTACGCCGATCCCTACCCGACCTACCGCGCGCTGCGCCAGCATGCGCCGGTCAAGCGCCTCCGCAGCGGCTCCTATTTCCTCACCCGCTACGACGATCTCGTCACCGCCTACAAGGCCACGAAGACGTTCTCGTCCGACAAGAAGCGCGAGTTCGCGCCGAAATATGGCGACACGCTGCTCTACGAGCACCACACGACGAGCCTCGTGTTCAACGATCCCCCGGCGCACACGCGGGTGCGCCGCCTGATCATGGGCGCGCTGTCGCCGCGGGCGATCGCCGAGATGGAGCCCGCTCTGATTGCGCTCGTCGATGGGCTCCTGGACCGGATTGCAGCGAAGGACAGATTCGAGCTGATCGAGGATTTCGCCGCGGCGATCCCGATCGAGGTCATCGGCAACCTGCTCGGCGTGCCGCACGAGGAGCGCGGCCCCTTGCGCGACTGGTCGCTTGCCATCCTCGGCGCGCTGGAGCCGGTGCTGACGCGCGAGCAGCTTGCCCGCGGCAACCAGGCGGTCGGCGATTTCCTCGCCTATCTGGAAACGCTGGTCGCACGCCGCCGCGCGGCACCCGGCAATCCGGAGCGCGACGTGCTGACGCGCCTGATCCAGGGCGAGGCCGACGGCGAGCGGCTGAGCGAAAAGGAGCTCCTGCACAATTGCATCTTCCTGCTCAATGCCGGACACGAGACCACCACCAATTTGATCGGCAACGGCCTCGTCCTGCTGTGCCAGCATCCGGCCGAGCGCGAGAGGCTGATCGAGACCCCCAACCTGATCCGCACCGCCGTCGAGGAAATCCTGCGCTACGAGAGCTCGAACCAGCTCGGCAACCGCATGACGACCGAGCCGGTCACGCTCGGCGACATCACGCTCGAGCCCGGCACCTCCGTCACGCTGTGCATCGGCGCAGCCAACCGCGATCCCGCCCAGTTCGACGATCCCGAACGCTTCGACATCACCCGCCTCGCCAGCCGCCACCTCGCCTTCGGCACCGGCGCCCACCAATGCGCAGGGATGGCGCTGGCAAGACTGGAGGGCACGGTGGCGATCGCGCGCTTCGTGAAGAGGTTTCCGAACTACCAGTTGGACGGCGTGCCGGTGCGCGGCGGACGGGTGCGGTTTCGGGGATTCATGAACGTGCCTTGCGTGGTCGGCTGAGGCGAGGATCACGTTGTGCGGAGTGACCGGAGCACCTCAGTCTGTGATTTGTAGGGCGGATGAGCGAAGCGTAATCCGCCGCTGACACGGCCGGGTGCTGTCGAAAGACCCGCATTTCATCAGCGATATCTCCTCGCCGGTCACAACCAGCGCTCAAGCGACGCGTTGTGACATGCATGTTCACTGCTGCCGGCGCGGCGGATTACGCTTCGCTCATCCGCCCTACGCGCTGCTGTCGGAAAGTCTGACCGGCTACATAAAGAAGGCGATACTCGCCCGCTCCGGCCGACACCCACTCCTCGAAAAATCTCTTTCTTTTTTTCAGAATTGATGTATACGTTCTCCCGTCCCGCCTCACAAGAGGGGCGCTTCGCGGTCGTCACGAACGTCGAGTGCGGGATGCGGTGGGCGTGTTGGTGCTGCAGCGTGGGTGATCCCTGCGCCGACGAACGGCAGCGATGCGCACGGTCAAGTCGCGTGGTCCTGATACCCCGATGCTGGTATTACGCCTGCGTTGGCGCTCACGCGTCGCGCGGGCAACGGTGGCCAGAAAGCTCGGCGCACCGGGGAGAACGCGAAGCAGCCGTCAAACCATCGCGCGGGGAATGCCGGGTGTACTCGGCTGAACCTGTGGTTCCTGCCGCCTGCATTTTTTTCGCAGGCGGGCCATGGGTGCGGCCAGCGCCCGGCATTCCCCGTGCCCTCTTCCCAAGGAGGGCAGGACGATCAGCAAAGCTCGGACGCGAAAACGCGCCGCGAGATGGGACCTTCATGTCTCACTTCCGTCAGCTTAGGTCTCACCGCCCCGACACAACTCTCACCATCGTCATTGCGAGCGAAGCGAAGCAATCCAGGGCCGCGCACGCGACTCTGGATTGCTTCGTCGCTTCGCTCCTCGCAATGACGGGGAGACAGACGGGACTCAACGGTCGGGCGGACGATCGAGTAGGTCAGCCCCTGCTCCGGCAGATGCGCTTCGAACGCCAGCTTGGCCTTCTGAAACGCCAGCACCGGCTTCTGCACGCAGATGGCGGACAGCAGCACGAAGTGACTCACACCGACACTCCGCGCAGCATCCAGCGCGTTCACATGGGCTTGATAGTCGATCGCCTGGGCATCCGTCGGCTCGGCTTCGACCTCACGCCGCCGCGCGCGGGGTCTTCTCGAGGATCAGCGTGTGGATGCCGCAGGTGCCGCTGTAGAGGCTCATCACCCGCGTGCCCGGCTTGCGGCCGGCGCGCGGCTCGGAGACCTGCAGGCCGGCGGCGAGCAGCCGCGCGCGCGTCGCCTCGATGTCGGCGACACGCCAGCTCAGGCCCCACAGCTTGTCATGGGCCTTGTCGTTGCCGGCGACCGGCCGCTTCACCACCTCGACGATCAGGTCGCCGCAGCGGAAGAACATCAACTGCCCCCATTCCTGATGGCTGCGGTCGAGCGCCATGTCGAGCCCGAGCCGCGCGCCGTAGAGCGCGGCGGCGCGTTCGGGATCCTCGGTCGAGATCACGATATGGTCGAGGCCGAGCATGGCCGTATCGGCGGTCTTGGCGGACGGCGGGCGCGGCTCGGCAAGCTCGAGGAAGAACATGCGCACGCCACGCGTGAGATCGGTCATGGCGCGGGTGCGCTTCCAATGCAGCGTCTGGCCCGAGACGCGATCGGTGTTCTCGACCTCGGTGATCGGGTCCGGCTTCAGCGCCACGCGCTCCAATCTGCGATGCATCTTGGCGATGTCGTTGGTGGCAAAGCAGATGCTGGCGAGCCCCTCGCCCCAGATCTTGATGACGTTGCGGATGCGGTCGGCCGCCACGCTCTGGCCCATCGGGGCCATCAGCTCCAGGCTCATATTGTCGAGCGTGAACAGGACGCGGTCGGCGCCCTCGCCCGAATTCTGCCAGGACGGCTTGCGCGCCAGCAGCGTCTCGAAGGCGGCGCTGCCGGCCTGGACGTCCTGCAGCAGGACGACGACGTGGTCGAGGCCGGTGATCACGGAAACAGCCCTCGCGAGTTCTTGGCGGCACGCACCTTCTCCACGCCGATCGCCATCGCCGCGGTCCGGTGGGAGATGCCGTCGGCCTTGCCGCGCGTCAGCATGCGCTCGAAGGCACGGTCGAGGATCTGGTACTCCCTGCGCATCACCTCCTCTTCCTCCCAGAACAGCTGCTGCAGATCCTGCACCCATTCGAAATAGCTGACGATGACGCCGCCGGAATTGCAGAGAATGTCGGGAATGAGGAAGATCTCGTTGCGGCGCTGGTCGAGCACCAGATCGGCATCCGGCGTGGTCGGGCCATTGGCGGCTTCCGCAATGACGCGGCATTTCAGGTTCGCCGCCACCTTGGCGTCGATCACGCGCTCGACAGCCGCCGGCACGAGGATGTCGCAGGCCAGGGTCAGGATCTCCCGCGGATCGAAGGCGAGCTCGGTGGAGAAGCCGGCAATGCTGCCGTGCCTGGCGGCGTGCGCCATCAAGGCCGGGATGTCGAGACCACGGGGATCATGGAGGGCGCCGGTGTGATCGCTGACCGCAATCACCTTCATGCCCATCTGGTGGAAGCCGAGCGCGGCATAGGAGCCGACATTGCCAAAGCCCTGCACGACCGCGGTGGACTTGGTCGGGTCGATGCCCAGCTCATCCATCACCCGCCTCGACACATGGGCGACGCCGCGGCCGGTCGCCTCGCGGCGACCCAAGGTGCCGCCGGAGAACACCGGCTTGCCGGTCACGATCTCCATCACCGTCTGCCCCTGGTACATGGAATACGTGTCCATGAACCACGCCATCACCTGCTCGTTGGTGCCCATGTCGGGCGCCATCACGTCGGTATGCGGGCCGACGAAGGGGATCATCTCCTGCATGTAGCGGCGGGACAGCGATTCGAGCTCGCGCCGGGACAGCTTGGACAGATCGACGTTGACGCCACCCTTGGCGCCGCCATAAGGCAACCCGACGAGGGCGCACTTCCAGCTCATCCAGATCGCCAGCGCCGCCACCTCGCCGATGTCGACGGTGGGAGCAAAGCGCGTGCCGCCCTTGGTCGGTCCCATGGTCAGGAGGTGCTGGACCCGGTAGCCTTCATAGACCGCGATCGTGCCGTCATCCTTGTGGATCGGACACGAGACGGTGATCGCCCGCTTCGGCAAGAGAAGCCGGTCCCGCTCGTCGGCTGGGATGCCAAGATGGTCGGCGATCACGTTGAACTGATTGGTGGCCATCTCGAAGACCGGACCCGCATAGACAGTCATATTCCACTCCCGAATCTGCGTTTCTGCAGGCCGGCAACCATAGCGCGACCCGAGCGCCGGCGGCAGGGGGCCACCGGTAGCAGAGGGCCGATCTCAACCACCATGGTGACGATTTGACGAAGAATTTCAGCGTTGATCCGCTTTGACCGCTTGCTAATCTGCGGCGCCGGGGCCGCAATCACCCCTTAGTGAGACAGAAATGGCAATGCAGGCCCTCTTCATCGGACAGACCTACATCGACGTGACGTTCATCACCGACCACATGCCGACGGGGGACGAGAAGCACGTGGCCTCCGACTATGCCGTCTCGTTCGGCGGCAATGCGGTGACTGCGGCATTTTGCTGCGCCAAGCTCGGCATCGTGCCCGACCTGATCGCCACCGTCGCGAATGACTGGCTCGGGCGGATGTTCCAGGACATGACCGCGAAATACGGCATCTCCGTCCACCCCCGGAAGGTCAATGCCTCCTCGCTGTCCTTCATCATGCCGAAGGACGGCAAGCGCGCGATCGTGCGTTGCCGCGACGATGCGCATATCCACCCGTTCCCGCTGCTCAATCTCGGCAATTGCCGGGCGCTGCATGTCGATGGCCACCAGCCCGACGCCGCGTTGCATTATGCCAAGCTGTGCCGCGAGGCCGGCGTCCTGACCTCGCTCGACGGTGGCGGCCTGCGCGCCAACACCCATGAGCTCCTGGAATATATCGACGTCGCGATCGTGGCCGAGCGGCTGTGCGAGCAGATGGATCTCACGCCGGAGAAGATGCTCGACTACCTGAAGAGCCGCGGCTGCCGCATTGGCGGCGTCACCCAGGGCGAGAAGGGCCTGCTCTGGTATGACGAGGTCGGCGCCGTGCATACGCTGCCGGCCTATCCGATCCCGCGCGAGCGCGTGATCGACACCAACGGCGCCGGCGACGTCTTCCACGGCGCCTATGTGTATTCGTACCTCGCCAATCCGGCGAAGGGCTGGAAGGAGCATTTCGAGTTCGCGCGCGCGGCCTCGACGTTCAAGATCCAGAAGCTCGGCAACGAGGCCGGCCTGCCGACCCTCGCCGACATCGAGCTGGTCAGGCAGGAATTCGAGGCGCGCGTCTAGCGGTTGTGGGGAGCAAGCGGATGGGGCGGATCGTCGTCGCCGGCAGCATCAACATGGATGTGGTGGCGACTGCCGAGCGCCATCCGCGCATCGGCGAGACCGTCGCCGGCCGGTCGGTGATGTACTTTCCCGGCGGCAAGGGAGCGAACCAGGCGGTCGCCGCAGCCAAGCTCGGCGCGCCGACGGCGCTGATCGGCCGACTCGGCCGCGACGCCTTCGGCGAGCAGCTGCGCGCGTTCCTCGCGGCTCAGAGCATCGACCTCGCCGCCGTCAAGGACAGCGCGGGCGCGTCGACCGGCACCGCGATCATCACACTGGCCAAGGCCGACAACACGATCGTGGTGATATCAGGCGCCAACGCCGAGGTCAGCGCCGACGATGTGGCACAGGTGTCTCTTGGCTCGGGAGACGTGGCCGTCAGCCAGTTCGAGATCCCGCAGGCGACGATTGCCGCGTTCTTCCAGCGCGCCAAAGCGGCCGGCGCCACCACGATCCTCAACCCCGCCCCGGCGAGCGCATTCGACAGCACGCTGTTCGCACTGGTCGATGTGCTCGTGCTGAACGAAACCGAGCTCAGTTTCCTGGCCGGGATCGAACTCGGCGACGCGCCGACGCCGCAGCAGGTGAATGAGGCGGTTCGCGCGCTCGAGCCTCGCGACGACCAGACGGTCTGCGTCACGCTCGGCGCGCGCGGCGCGGTCGCGGTTTCTGGCGCCGAGGCCAGGCTGGTCGAAGGCCGCGCGGTCAAGGCCGTCGACACCACCGGCGCCGGCGACTGCTTCGTCGGCGCGCTGGCCGCGCGGCTGTCGCAGGGCGCGGCGATCGCGGATGCGATCGGCTATGCCAACATCGCCGCATCGATCTCGGTGCAGCGGATGGGTGCCGGCCCTTCGATGCCGACCGCAGAGGAGGTGCGCGCGCTGCTCTAAGCGAGAGCGCTCTTCAGGTCGAAGCTGGGATCAGCGGCTTTGGCTGCATCCAAGGTGCCGCCCGCAGCAAGCAACTTGCGGCCGAACATATGGTCGCCGGCACGGTTGACGGACTCGATGCCGACCAGCCTGCCCTCTTTGTAACAGAATGCGGAGAATGCCTTTTGCGTGGGATCACCGCGCAGCACCACCTGATCATAGCCGGTGGTGAGCCCCGCGATCTGGAGCTTGTCATTGCCCTGGTCGCTCCAGAACCACGGCTGTCCGTCATAGGGCTTGACGTCGCCCGTCAGCCGCGCCGCGACGCAGCGGGCGTGATCGGTGGCGTTCTGCACCGACTCCAGCCGCAGCGTGCCGCCGAAGCGCTGGCTGACGAACAGGGCGCAGTCGCCGATGGCCGAGATGTGCGGATCGCTGGTGAGCAGATATTCGTCGACGACGATGCCGGAGGCGACCTGCAATCCAGCCTCGGCGGCGAGCTCGACATTCGGCAGCACGCCGACGCCGACCACGACGAGGTCAGCGGGGATGTGCCGACCATCGCTGAGGCTGACGCCGGTGACCTTGTTGCCGTCGGCCTCGATGCTGGTGGCCTGCACGCCGAGATGGATGCGCACGCCGGCTTCCGCATGCTGCTTCTGGAAGTAGTCCGAGATCTCGGCGGTCACGGCCCGCGCCATCACCCGCGCACCGAGCTCGAGCACGTCGACCTCGAGGCCCTTGATCCGCGCAGTCGCCGCGAATTCGAGACCGATGAAGCCGGCGCCGATCACGACGACCCGCTTGGCATCGCCCAGCAAGGTCCTGAGCGCTTCGCTGTCGTCGAGGATGCGCAAGTAACGGACCGCCGGGAGGCTGGCATTGGGAATGTCGAGCAGGCGGTTGCGCGCACCGGTCGCGAACACGAGGTGCCCATAGTCGAGCGTCCTGCCGGAGGCGAGCAACACCTTGCGCTGATCGCGCTGAACAGAGACGGCACGATCATAGACGAGATCGATGGTCTGGTCCGCGTAGAACTTCTGCGGACGAAACATCAAGGTTTCGGGACCGCCGGTGCCCTTCAGATACGCCTTCGACAGCGGCGGGCGCTGATACGGCAGATGCGGCTCGTCGTTGATCAGGTGAATGGGATCGGCAAAGCCTGCCTGACGCAGCGAGGTCGCGAGCTGGAAACCCGCATGCCCCGCACCCACGATCACAACCGGTCCCTTCGTCACTGCGTCCTGCCCCATTCTGTCCATATCCCGTGTTTGCACGCCATGTCTGCTGCGGGTTTACCTCCCGTCATGCCAGCCGAGCCGGGTTGTCGCAGACTTCCCCGGCATTGTCACCGGCCTGCTGTGCGCTTTAAATGCGGCAACAACCATGCAAGGGAGGATTGAATGTCGGACGCAGCCGCGGACCCCGCTCGCCTGAGCATTGACGGCCCGATCGCGACCATCACGCTGGACCGACCGGCAGCGTTCAACGCCATCAACCTCGCCATCGCGCAGCGCCTGGAACAGCTCGCGGCGCAGGTCGAGGCGGACCCGACCATCCGGGTGCTCGTCCTCAAGGGCGAAGGCCGCGCCTTCTGCGCCGGCGGCGACCTGCAGACGATCGGCGCTGCCGCCGAGGCCGACACCATCACGCCTGTCGTGAGCGAGCTGCTGCACCACTACCACGCCTTCATCGCGAGCCTGCGGCGCATGCCCAAGATCGTGCTCGCCAGCGTGCACGGCTCCGCCGCCGGTGCAGGAATGTCGCTGGCCTTCGCGGCTGATCTCTGCATTGCGGCCGAGGATGCGCGCTTCACGCCGGCCTATGCCAAGCTCGGCGCCTCGCCCGACGGCGGCGGCACGGTCGGTGTCGTTGCGACCGTCGGTGTGCGGCGCGCGCTGCAGATATTCCTGGCCGAGGACAGCTTCACGGCGGCGCAGGCATACGAATGGGGACTGGTCGCGAAAATCGTCCCGGCCTCCGAGCTCGTCGCAGCTACCGACGCGCTGGCTGCGCGGCTGGCGCAGAATGTGCCGGCGGGGATCGCGGCGACCAAGGCGCTGATCCACCGCGCGCCGACCAGCTCGGTCGAAGACCAGCTCGCCGCCGAGCGCGACGCAATCATCAACTGCATGCACACGGATGAATTCCGCGCCGCTGTGAAGCGGTTCACCAGCAAAGGAAAGTAGGACTGCGCTCACCCCTTCCCTTTCCGGCGCATGAAGTCGAAATCGCAGCCGTCGTCGGCCTGCAGGATCGTCTCATGAAAGAGGTGCGCGTAGCCGCGCTCCGCCCATTCCGGCGTCGGGGCTTGCATCAGCGCAGCTCGGCGCCGGTCCAGCTCGGCGTCGTCGACCAGCAGGTCAATGCTGCGCTTGGCGACGTCGAGCCGGATCATGTCGCCGGTCCGCACCAGCGCCAGCGGCCCGCCAACGGCGGACTCCGGCGTGATGTGAAGGACGATGGTGCCGAAGGCGGTGCCGCTCATGCGCGCATCGGAGATGCGCACCATGTCCTTGGTGCCGCCGCGCGCGAGCTTCTTCGGGATCGGCAGATAGCCGGCCTCCGGCATGCCCGGGGCGCCTTTGGGTCCGGCATTGCGCAGCACCAGCACGTCGTCCGCCGAGACGTCGAGATCGGGATCATCGACCCGCAGGGTCATGTCCTCGATCGACTCGAACACGACGGCGCGCCCGGTGTGCTGCAGCAGCTTGGGGCTTGCCGCCGAATGCTTGATGACCGCGCCGCGCGGCGCCAGATTGCCGCGCAGCACCGCGAGCCCGCCCTCCGGCTTGATCGCGTCACCGCGCGAGCGGATCACGTCCTGCCCCGGCACGTCCTCGGCGGCGGCCACGATGTCGCGCAGCGACTGGCCGGTGATCGAGCGGCAATCGAGATCGATGAGATCACCGAGCTGCTTCATCAGCTTCGGCACGCCGCCGGCGTGGTGGAAATGCTCCATGTAGTGATCGCCGGATGGCTTGAGATCGACCAGCACCGGCACCTCGCGGCCGATGCGGTCGAATGCATCGAGATCGATTGTGTGCGGGGTCCGGCCAGCGATCGCGGTGAGATGCACCAGGCCATTGGTCGAGCCGCCGATTGCCTGCAGCACCACCTGCGCATTCTTGAAGGCGGCCGGCGTCAGCAGCTCGCTCGGTTTCGGCCCCTTGGCCTTGGCCATCTCGGCCGCGACGCGTCCGCTGGCTTCGGCCGAACGGAAGCGCTCGGCATGCGGCGCCGGAATCGTTGCGCTCATCGGCAGCGACAATCCGAGGGCCTCGGTGATGCAGGCCATCGTCGAGGCCGTTCCCATCACCATGCAGGTGCCGACCGACGGCGCCAGCCGGCCGTTGACCGCCTCGATCTCGCTGCCGTCCATCTCGCCGGCGCGATACTTCGCCCACAGCCTGCGGCAATCGGTGCAGGCGCCGAGCACCTCGCCCTTGTGATGACCGACCACCATCGGACCAACGGGGATGACCACCGTCGGCAGGTCGGCCGACACCGCCGCCATGATCTGCGCCGGCAAGGTCTTGTCGCAGCCGCCGATGACGACAACCGCATCCATCGGCTGGGCACGGATCATCTCCTCGGTTTCCATCGCCATCAGGTTGCGCAGATACATCGAGGTCGGATGCGCGAAGCTCTCGGCGATCGAGATCGTCGGAAACACGAACGGCATCGCGCCGGACAGCATGACCCCGCGCTTCACCGCTTCTAGGATCTGCGGCACGTTGCCATGGCAGGGGTTGTAGTCGCTGTAGGTGTTGGTGATGCCGACGATGGGCCGGTCGAGCGCGTCGTCCGAATAGCCGGCGGCCTTGATGAAGGCCTTGCGCAGGAACAGCGAGAAGCCGGCATCGCCGTAGGCAGTCAGTCCCTTGCGCAGGCCATCGGTCATGGTCTTCTCTTCTTTCATTCTCAACGTCATTCCGGGGCGCGCGAAGCGCGAACCAGGAATCCAGAAGTTGTCTTGCGCTCTCACATCGAGATTCCGGGTTCGCGTCCTGCGGACGCGCCCCGGAATGACGACGCCCAATTACCCCCAGTCGATGATCCGGCTGGTGTCGCCATCGAACTCGGTGGTGCAGAAAGCGCCGCCCTGGAAGTAGTCGCCGATCGGATCGGCGGGCAGCTTGGCTTGCTCCGCAAAAGCATGCTCGCGGAAATCCTCGGCGCGGCCGGTCGGGCGATAGCCGAGATCGTAGGCGCGCTGATTGTCCCACCAGGCGCGCTCGTTCAACGAGGCGCCATAGAGCACATCGAAATGAATGTCCGGATGCTCGAGGCCGATGCGGCAGAGCTCGACCAGATCCTCCGGCTTCAGCCAGATCGACAGCCGGCGCCGGTCGAGCGGCTTGTCGCCGAAATTGCCGATGCGGATGCACGTCACCTTCAGCCCGTGCTTGTCGGCATAGAGCGAGCCGAGCGCTTCGCCGAACACCTTGCTGACGCCGTAGCGGCCGTCGGGACGCGGTTGCACGTCGTTGTCGATCTTGCGATGGCGCGGATAGAAACCAACCGCGTGGTTTGACGACGCGAACACCACGCGCTTGACGCCCTTGCGGCGAGCCGCCTCGAACAGGTTGTAGCCGCCGATGATGTTGGCCTGCAGGATGTCATTCCATGGACCTTCGACCGAATAGCCGCCGAAATGGATGATGCCGTCGATGCCATCGCACAGTGCTTCGACCTGGGAGAGGTCGGCAAGATCGGCCGCCTTGAACGTCTCCTGGCTGGAGAGATCGGCAGGCGGTCGGAGATCGCTGAGCAGAAGGTCCGGATAGATCGGCGGGAGCAGCTTCCGCAAGGAAGTGCCGATTCCACCGCTCGCTCCGGTCATCAAGATATGTGGCATTTCATCCCTCGTGTTCGGCCCGCAGGTTTGCGGTCATTGCTTGCGGATGATAGCAGAGATCGTAACGGTGCAATAACAGGACCGGCCAGATGTCCGACGGAAACGCTCACGCCCAGGGCTTTCGCCCTGCCACCTTCTATCCCGATCCGGCGATCCAGACGCTCGATCCGCGCTTCGAGAAATACTGGCTCAAATTGTCGGCCGTCGAGCGGCTGGCGACGGGCCTGCGCTGGGCCGAAGGGCCGGTGTGGTTCGGCGACGGCCGCTATCTCTTGTGCAGCGACATTCCCAACCAGCGCATCCTCAAATGGGAGGAGGAGACCGGGGGGGTCTCGGTGTTCCGCAAGCCCTCCAACTTCGCCAACGGCAACACCCGCGACCGGCAGGGCCGGCTGGTCACCTGCGAGCATGGCGGCCGCCGCGTCACCCGCACCGAATATGACGGCTCGATCACGGTGCTGATCGACAGCTTCGACGGCAAGCGGTTGAATTCGCCGAACGACGTCGTGGTCAAATCCGACGGCTCGATCTGGTTCACCGATCCGACCTTCGGACTGCTCGGCAATTACGAGGGCTACAAGGCCGAGCCCGAGATCGACGCCAACGTGTACCGGATCGACGGCACCACCGGCCGGGCGACCATCGTCGCCGAGGGCGTGCTGGGACCGAACGGGCTGTGCTTCTCGCCCGACGAGAGCATCCTCTACGTCGTCGAATCCCGCGGCGCGCCGACCCGCAAGATCCTCGCCTACGACGTCTCCGGCGACGGTACCAAGCTTACCAACAAGCGCATCCACATCGATGCCGGCCCGGGCACGCCGGACGGCATGCGCTGCGACGTCGACGGCAATCTCTGGTGTGGCTGGGGCATGGGCACGCCTGAGCTCGACGGCGTCATGGTGTTCGCGCCGGACGGTGCGCCGATCGGCCGCATCGCTTTGCCCGAGCGCTGCGCCAACCTGTGCTTCGGCGGCCTCAAGCGCAACCGCCTGTTCATGGCCGCCAGCCAGTCGATCTACGCGCTCTACGTGAATACACAGGGCGCGCTGGGGGGCTAAGCTTCCACCGAGTAGGGTGGGCAAAGGCGCGGAGCGCCGTGCCCACCAGCTTCGTTGTTGGCGTGAATGGTGGGCACGCTGCGCTTTGCCCACCCTACGCACTCTCACCAATCAAGCCGCGTTGTAGCCCGCGACGGCCTTGACCTCGAGATACTCCTCGAGACCGAACCGGCCCCATTCGCGGCCGTTGCCGGACTGCTTGTAGCCGCCGAACGGCGCGGTGCGGTCGTTCGGGACGCCCTGCAGGTTGACGTTGCCGGCGCGGATCTTGCGGCCGACCTCGCGGGCCTTCTCGATCGTCGGCGCGGTGACGTAGCCGGCGAGACCATAGGGCGTGTCGTTGGCGATCTTGACCGCCTCGGCCTCGTCCTTGGCGGGGATGATGACCAGCACCGGCCCGAAGATCTCCTCGCGCGAGATCGTCATCTCGGGCTTGACGTCGGCGAAGATCGTCGGCCGCACGTAGAAGCCCTTGTTGACGCCCTCGGGCAGGCCGGGACCGCCGGCGACGAGCGTGGCGCCCTCCTCGATGCCCTTGTTGATGAGGGCCTGGATCTTGTCCCACTGGCCGCGATTGACGACCGGGCCGATCGTGGTGCCTTCGCCACGCGGATCGCCGGCCTTGGTCTTGTCGGCAACGCCCTTCGCGATCGCAGCCACTTCCTTCATCCGTGCGGCTGGCACGATCATGCGCGACGGCGCGTTGCAGGACTGGCCGGAATTGTTGAACATGTGCATGACGCCGCCGGTCACCGCCTTGACCAGATCGGCCCCCTCCAGGATCACGTTCGGCGACTTGCCGCCGAGCTCCTGGCTGACGCGCTTCACGGTCGGCGCGGCGCGCTTGGCGACGTCGATGCCGGCGCGGGTCGAGCCGGTGAACGAGATCATGTCGATGTCCGGATGCTCGCTCATGGCGGCACCGACCTCCGGCCCGAGGCCGTTGATCAGGTTGAACACGCCCTTCGGCACGCCGGCCTCGTGCAGGATCTCGGCGAAGATCAGCGCCGAGGTCGGGGTGAACTCCGACGGCTTCAGGATCATGGTGCAGCCGGCCGCGAGCGCGGGAGCGACCTTGCAGGCGATCTGGTTGAGCGGCCAGTTCCAGGGCGTGATCATGCCGACCACGCCGACCGGCTCGCGCACCACCACGGACGCCGGCAGTGTCTCCTCGAACTCATATTTCTTCAGCACATCGAGCGTCGACATCAGATGGCCGAGACCGGCGCCCGCCTGCAGCTTCTCCGCCATCGGCAGCGGCGCGCCCATCTCGTCGGAGACGGCAGCACCGATTTCCTTCATGCGGCCCTTGTAGACGGCGATGATCTTCTCGAACAGCGCGACGCGCTCCTCGCGCGAGGTCTGCGAGAACGTCTCGAAGGCGCGCTTGGCGGCGGCGACCGCCTTGTCGACATCGGCCTTGGAGCCCAGCGCAACCTCGTACATCGCCTCTTCAGTCGCCGGATTCACGACCGGCGTGGACTTCTTGACGACCGGATCGACCCAGGCGCCGTCGATGTAGAATTGCAGGCGATTGACCATCGGAAAACCTCTTCACGTGGAAGCATCTGGAGGGGGCGGCAGCACGCGGCCGGCATCCTGGCACGCGCGATCCGCGGGATGAACCCGCCACATGCGGGGACCGGGGTTGCGTCCCGCGGATATAGGAGCAAGGCCGCGACCGGCGCAAGCCGACGGACCTGCGTTTCGTCGCCGCTCCATTTTGCATCGCAGCAAATGCGATTGCGGCGATCATTCCGGATGGCAGAATTCCCAGTCCTGCAGATTCATTTTCAACATGTGAACTGCTTCACATCGTGGCCCGGTCGTGCCGATTACTCTCTCCTTCATAGACAGCCCAGCATCTCGAAAGGACGCTGGAAAACATTTCACAACGAATGACTTCGCCAGTTTTTATTGCGTAGCTTTTCAGCACCTAGCCCTTTTGCTCCAAGTTGCGACGCCGTCTCCTTCATCCAGGTGGGGGAGACGGCGCAGCTGTTTTCAGCTCCCTCTTCCCCCCGCCCTCACACCGCCATCTTGCGATGCCGCACCGGAGCGCCGGTGAGGCTCTCGGCCGCATCGATGATCGCGTTGGCATCCATGCCGTTGTGGCGATAGAGATCGTCGATCGTGCCGGTCTGGCCGAACTTTTCGACGCCGAGCGCCTCGACACGATGGCCGCGCACCGACCCGAGCCAGCCGAGCGTCGCCGGGTGGCCGTCGATCACGGTGACGATGCCGCAGTCGCGCGGCAGCGGCGCCAGCAACTGCTCGATATGGCTGAGATGCTGCACGCCGCGGCGATGCCGGCGCAGGCTGCGCGCCGCCGTCCATCCCGCATGCAGCCGGTCCGCCGAGGTGATCGCGAGCAGGCCGACGTCGCGCCGGGATTCGCCGATCAGGCCGGTCGCCTCGATCGCCTCTGGAGCAAGGGCGCCGGTATAGGCGACGATCACCTCCGCATTCGGCCCCGGCTTGCGCAGCCAATAGGCGCCGGCGGCGATGTCGGATTCCAGCTCCGGCGTCATGATCCGCTGCGGCTGATCGATGGTGCGCGTCGATAGCCGCAGATAGAGCGAGCCGCCCTCGCCTGCCTCGCGCTGCATGTGGGCAAAGCCCCATTTCATGATCGCGGCGAGCTCATCGACGAAGGCCGGCTCGAACGACGACAGCCCGTCCTGCGCCATGCCGATCAGCGGCGTTGCGATCGACTGATGCGCGCCGCCTTCCGGTGCCAGCGTCACGCCCGACGGCGTTGCCGCCACCATGAAGCGCGCATCCTGATAGCAGGCGTAGTTCAGCGCATCGAGGCCGCGCTCGATGAAGGGATCGTACAAGGTCACCACGGGCAGCAGCCGGGCGCCATTGATGGCGTGCGACAGGCCGAGCGCGGAGGCCATGATGAACAGGTTCATCTCGGCGATGCCGAGCTCGATGTGCTGGCCCTTCGGCGATGCCGCCCAGTTGAAGGTCGACGGGATCTTCTCGCTACGGAACAGGTCGGCCTTCTCGGCGCGCGCGAACAGGCCGCGGCGGTTGACCCAGGCGCCGAGATTGGTCGACACGGTGACGTCGGGCGACGACGTCACGATGCGCGAGGCCATCGCGGTGTCGCTGCGCGCGAGATCGTTGAGGATCAGGCCAAAGCCCTGCTGCGTCGACATCTGCGCCGCGGCCGTAAAGGTCAGCCGCTCCGGCACGTCGAACACGGCATCGTCAAGCCGGCGGCCGTCGCGATTGAACGGCACGGCGGCGAGAAACGCCTCCAGCTTTGCCGGGTCCTGCTTCAGGCCTTCGAACTTGTCCCACTCATGGCCGGGGCGGATGTTCTGCTGGGCGCGCCATTTCTCCATCTGCGCGACGGTCATCAGGCCGGCGTGATTGTCCTTGTGGCCCTGGAACGGCAGGCCAACACCCTTGATCGTGTAGGCGATGAAGCAGACCGGGCGGTCGTGATCGATGGACTCGAACGCCTCCAGCATGCTCGCCATGTCGTGGCCGCCGAGATTGGACATCAGCGCCAGCAGCTCGTCGTCGCTGCGCTTGTCGAGCAGCCGCGTGACGTCGCCCTGATCGCCGATGTCGTCCTGGATGTGCTTGCGGAAGGCGGCGCCGCCCTGGAAGCACAGCGCCGCATAGAGCGCGTTCGGGCAGTTGTCGATCCAGCGCCGCAAGGCCTCGCCGCCGGGCTCGGCGAACGCCTCGCGCATCAGCTTGCCGTATTTCACGATCACCACGTCCCAGCCGAAATTGCGGAACATGGTCTCGAACTTCTCCCACAGGCCTTCGCGCACGACGGCGTCCAGGCTCTGGCGGTTGTAGTCCACGATCCACCAGGTGTTGCGCAGGCCGTGCTTCCAGCCCTCCGCCAGCGCCTCGAAGATGTTGCCCTCGTCCATCTCGGCATCGCCGACCAGCGCGATCATGCGGCCTTCGCGGCGGTCCTTCATCCAGCCATGCGCCTTGACGTAGTCCTGCACCAGCGACGAGAACAGCGTCTGAGCGACGCCGAGGCCGACCGAGCCGGTCGAGAAATCGACGTCGTCGATGTCCTTGGTGCGCGAGGGATAGGACTGCGCGCCCTTGAAGCCGCGGAAATTCTCCAGCTTCTCGCGGGTCTGCCGGCCGAACAGATACTGGATGGCGTGAAACACCGGGCTGGCATGCGGCTTCACCGCGACGCGGTCCTCCGGGCGCAGCACCGAGAAGTACAGCGCCGACATGATGGTCGCGAGCGAGGCCGAGGAGGCCTGGTGGCCGCCGACCTTGAGGCCGTCAATATTCGGCCGGATGTGGTTGGCGTGATGAATGGTCCAGGACGACAGCCACAGCGCCTTGCGGGCCAGCGCGTTCAGCATGTCGAGACGGTCTGACGGTGCGGATGGCGTGGCCATGGCGCGGCTCCCGGGGGATTGTTTGGATTCTGCAAGCCTAATCCTGTCGACGAGACCATAATTCTCAAATTTTCGCGCATCATGGGCCATTATTGGGATATTTTTCCATCCGATCACCACTTCTAGGGATGCCATCCCAATGCCCGACCTCGACGCCATCGACCGCAAGATCCTCGCCCATCTCCAGGCCGACGGCCGCATCACCATGCAGGAGCTCGCCGACAAGGTCGGACTGTCGGTGTCGCCCTGCCACCGCCGCGTCAAGCTGCTGGAGGAGCGCGGCGTCATCACCCGCTACATCGCCACCGTCGACCAGAAGGCGCTGGGGCTGCACGTCTCCGTTTTCATCTCCATCAAGCTGGCGCGGCAGAAGGAGGAGGATCTGAAGCGGTTCGAGAAGGCGATCTCGGCCTGGCCCGAGGTGCTGGAGTGCTATCTGATGACGGGGAATCGCGACTACCTGCTGCGCGTGGTCGCGGCTGATCTCTCCTCCTATGAAGCGTTCCTGAAAACCAAGCTGACTCGTCTCGACGGCATCGCCTCGATCGAAAGTAGCTTTGCGCTGAGCCAGGTGAAGTATTCGATCGCGCTGCCGGTGTGAGGCCAGCTGCCTCAGCAATCTCAGCTGTCGTCCCGGCGAACGCCGGGACCCATACTCCGCGGCAGTTATTGTGAAGAAAGACTGGGTCGACATCGTGCGCAACAACATCTCCCTGGGGTTATGTGTCCCGGCGTTCGCCGGGACGACACTGGAATCCTGGGCGAGAGCGCTCGTCCCCCAACGCCGGCGATCTATCGCCACATGCGTTCGCAGTCCCGCGGCGGGTTGCGCCCGAGCTATGCTGATCGCTTCACCCTCCTCGACAACAGAGGGCGCAGGGAAGGCCGGGCGCTGGCCGCGCCCGTGGCCCGCCTGCGAAAAAAAAATGCAGGCGGCAGGTACCACAGGTCTGGCCGAACACGCCCGGCCCTCCCTGCGCGATGGTTTTGACGGCTGCTTCGCGTTCTCCCCGGTGCGCCGGCTTTTGGCCACCGTGCGCGACGATGCGCTTTGCGCGCTCCGCCGCGGGACACCAGCATCGGGGTGCCAGGACCGCGCGACTTGACCGTGCGTGCATCGCTGTTCGTCCGCGCGAATGATCACGCTGCAACGACACACGCCCATCGCATTCCGCTGCCGACGTCCATGACGACCGCGATACGTCCCCTCCGACGCAACGGAACGGGCGGGACTCTAATGCTGATTTTACGAAATAGACAAGCGATTTATTTTTCCGCACAGGGCTGGACAGGATTTCTCGCGCACGCCCCGATTTGCCCGACGGGCAGCTTTCGCATGCCGCATCCCACGCACACGCGCCTTCATTGCGCCTGCGATCTGTCACGGTGAAGGCCGTCATTGATCCAGATCAAACGCACTCGAAAACAAACCTCGATCCAGATCAAATGCTTGATGCTCCTCGATTTGATCCAGATCAAACGGCCGCAGGCCCACCGCAGCATGGCCCAGACACGTCCATATTGGCCGTCAAAAAGCGCCACATCTCGTCGGCAGATTCCGCGGCACAGCATGCGCTGATGACGCGAACTAACAGGCCTGGCGGACGAGCACGTCTGGCCCGGCCTCGTCACACCAGCGCGCCGTGCCAAGTAACCAGCGTCCTGGAAAGCAATGCGAAACAACAGCGCTCAACGTTCGTCCCAATACGACTACGCTTCGCACCGTCGAGAGGCCCGGCCGCTCACACACGTGGCCGTGCAGGTGGCTCCCGCCAGGTATCAGCCGGCCGCGCAGCCGGGCAGCCGCAGCACCGGCCGGGCCGAGCGGCGATTCTGGCTGACCATGCAGACGGTCATGCTGGTCGTCGGCGTGCTGCTGGTGAATCTGCTGCTGTTCTTCCCTGCGCTCGGCATCGCCCTGATGTGGAATCTGCTGATTCCGGTCGCGCCGGCGCTGGTGACGATCTCGCCCGGCCTGTGGCGCAACATCTGTCCGATGGCGACCTTTCATCTCTTGCCGAACAAGATGGGCATCTCGCAGAACATCCGGATGCCGGAATGGGGCGCGGCGACCTTAGCGGTGATCAGCGTAACCTCGCTCTTCATCGTCGTGCCGATGCGGCGCATCGGACTCAATGTTGACGGGCCGTTGACGGCGCTCATGCTGCTGTCGGCTGCGGTCATGGCGTTCGCGATGGGCTCGGTGTTCGAGATGCGCTCGGGCTGGTGCACCTCGCTGTGCCCGATCCACCCCGTCGAGCGTCTGTACGGCACCAACCCCGCTCTCACCTTCAAGAACGCCCGCTGCAATATCTGCGAGGCCTGCAGCAATCCGTGCCCGGACTCGACGCCGGAGCTGACGCCGACCGCGGGCGTGCCGACGAAGGTGCAGCAGTTCCTCGGCAACTTCCTGATCGGCAGCTTTCCCGGCTTCGTCTGGGGCTGGTTCCAGGTGCCGGATTATCCGCCGCAGCAGGTCGGGAGTGCCGAGATCATCACTGCCTATGTCTGGCCGTTCGGCGCGGCCGTCATCAGCTACATCGTGTTCAGGATCGGCGAGCACATGCTGCGCTACAAGCCGGCCACCCGCACCCGGATGCACCGCATCTTCGCCGCGACGGCGGTCAGCACCTACTATTGGTATCGCCTGCCCGGTCCGGCGTCGCTGCTGCCGGACTGGTTTCCGCTGGTCTCGCACCTCGTCACGACGCCGTTCTTCTTCTGGTTCCTGGTGCTGCGCTCGCCGAAGGTGAGCTGGCTGAAGCGGCCGGTGATGGCCTCGAACTACTGGTCGAGCCGGTTCGAGAGCACGGCCAACAAGAACCTCATCCGCGTCTCACCCGACAGGGCGTGATCCCGCGGCGTCCTTCAGCCCACATTGTCACAGCGTATTCGATCGAGGAGTGAACCATGTCGAACTTCAGGACCGTCACCGTCAAGGGCCGCCAGTTCCGCGTCCGCGCGGGTGACGTGCTGCTCGATGGCGCGCTGGCCAACGGCGTCGAGATTCCGTTCGACTGCCGCGCCGGCACCTGCGGCACCTGCATGGTTCATGTCTCCAAGGGCCAGACGGTGTGCGGCGAGACGCATACGCAGGGCATGATCTACGCCTGCCAGGCGCGCGTCGTGTCCGACCTCGACGTCGAGATGGAGGACGTGCCCGAGATCGACACCAGCAAGGCGCGCCTGGTCGGCCTGCGCGAGGTCGCGCCCGACATCATGGAGCTGATGATCGCCCCGGAGAAGAGCATCAGCTATCTGCCGGGGCAGTACTTCAAGTTCACCTTCAACGGCTATCCGGCGCGCGCCTACAGCCCCACCGCCTCGTTCGACGGCCGCATCGGCGGCCGCGTCATCCATCTCAACATCAAGCGCGTGCGCGGCGGCCGCGTGACGACGGCGCTCGGCAGCGGCATCCGTCCCGGCCATCGCTTGCGCATCCAGGGGCCCTACGGCCATGCGTTCCTGCGCCCCGGCGGGACCGGCCGGCTGATCCTCGTCGGCAGCGGCACCGGCTTTGCGCCGATCTGGGCGATCGCGGCGATGGCGCTGCGCGAGCAGCGCGGCCGGCCGATGGTGATCATCGCCGGCGCCAAGAAGCTGCCGCAGCTCTACATGACGCCGATCCTGGCACAGCTCGCGCGGCTGCCCAACGTCACGATCATCCCGACCGTCGAGGAAGGCCCGATCAATCATCCCTCGATCCGCACCGGACGGATCGAGCCGCACATGCCGACCTTGACCGCCTCCGACGTCGTCTATGCCTGCGGCTCGCCGCGCATGGTCAGCGCGCTCGCCGGCATGGTCGAGAAGGCCGGCGCGACCTTCTATGCCGATCCGTTCGACCCAGCTCCGCCGGAAGCGCCGTCCGGCCTGATCGGACGCATCAAGACGCTGGTGGCGCGGCGGCCGCCGGAGCCCGAGCCGAGCCGCGACAGCGGCAAGGGCCGTGAGGCTTCGCTCGATCCGTTCGAGCGGGCGCTATCGCTGGTGCCGAAGGATCCGATCGAGGATGATCTCGGCCTGCGCCGCCCCGAGCCGCGCCGCAGCGCGGCGGCCGAGCGCGACCATGCATTGTCGGTGGTGCGAGAGCGTGCCGCGCTGGGCGATCCCACGCAGTTGCAGGAGCGCGCCCGCCGCGCCGCCGGGCAGATGGCGTCGGGGCACGTGTGAGGACTGCGGCCGGGTATCCGCAACAGGGCGACCGCATACGAGGACCAGAGCGCCGTCCTCGTCTATCTCCATGTCGTCATGGCCGGGCTTGTCCCGGCCATCCACGTCATTCGGCATACGTGGGAGGACGTGGATGCCCGGGACAAGCCCGGGCATGACGGAATAACGACTAAGCAAGCCTCAGATCAGCTTGCGCCGCGCCAAACTCCGCATCAAGGCACCGACGCCGAAAGTCCACGGCTCGCATTCGTCGCTGTTGCGCATGCGGTTGACGAGGCGGCCGAGCTGCGGCGCTGAAATGGTGACGATGTCGTCGCGCTTGTGCGTAAAACCCTGGCCCGGCGCGTCGCGGTCCTTGACGGGCGCGAACATCGTGCCGAGGAACAGCGCGAAGCCGTCGGGATATTGATGCACGGCGCCGATGGTCTGGGCGACGAGATCGGTCGGATCGCGGCTGATCTTGCTGATGGAGGAATGACCGTCGAGCACGAAGCCGTCGCTGCCGGTCACGGTCAGCGCGACATCCATTTGCCTGACGTCGTCGAGCGAAAAGCTCTTGTCGAACAGCCGCAGCAGCGGGCCGATGGCACAGGAGGCGTTGTTGTCCTTGGCCTTTGACAGCAGCAGCGCCGAGCGGCCCTCGAAGTCGCGCAGGTTGACGTCATTGCCGAGCATCGCGCCGACGATGCGGCCGCGGCTCGACACCGCCAGCACCACCTCCGGCTCCGGATTGTTCCAGGTCGATTTCGGATGCAGCCCGGCATCCATGCCGGTGCCGACAGATGACAAGGTCGGCGCCTTGGTGAAGACCTCGGCATCGGGCCCGATGCCGACCTCGAGATACTGGCTCCAGGCGTTCTGCTCGATCAGCACCTGCTTCAGGTGCATCGCCTGGTCCGAGCCCGGCTTGAGCTTGGAGAAATCGTCGCCGACGAGACGCACCACCTCCTTGCGGATCGCCTCGGCGGAGGCCGGGTTGCCGCGCGCGCGCTCCTCGATGACACGCTCCAGCATCGAGATCGCGAAGGTGACACCCGCGGCCTTCAGCACCTGCAGATCGACCGGCGCCAGCAGCCACGGCTTGGCCGGATTGCGGCGATCCGGCGGCGTGTTGGCGAGGATGGCGGCGAGATCGCCGATGCGCTCGCCTTTCATCGCGCGCAGGGCCGCCGCCGGATCGTCGTGCTCGCAGAGGGCGCTGACGGTGGGGAAAGCCGAGGTGACGTCATAAACGCCGTCATCGCGCACCGCGACCACGGCCGGTCCGTCCACGTCGGGGCGCCAGACCCGGCCGACCAGCGTCCCGCTGGGGCCGTCGTCGGGCAGGACGGTCTCGGGCGTCAGGTTGATCATGGCGTCGTGCTCCCTGTTGTTCTTGTTGCTCAGCGCACCCCTAGCATCGGTGCACGCCGGCTCCAAGCCACACGACGTCGCGCAATCACCAACTGTAGCGCAGCACGCCCTTGCCGGCGTAGGAGCGGCTGATGGACGAGAACTCGCCCTCGAAGGTCACAGCCGCCGACCAGCCGTTGCGCCAGGCCATTTCGGCCGAGGCCGTGGTCAGCGCAAGGTCGCGCGACTGCGCAGCGCCGTTGACGACGAAACTCGTGCCCGGGAGCAGCTGGAAGCCGGCGGTCATGGTGCGATCCGGGTTGAAATTGTGCGCCCAGGCGGCGCGGCCGCGCAGCGACAACACGCCATCGGCGAGCACGAAAGCCCGGTCGAAACGCGCGCCGATCTCGATGCGCGCATCGGTCACGGTCTTGCCGGCATAGGTCAGCGCGAAGGTCCCGGCGCCGGAGAGCACCTGCTCGGCATAGGACGGCAGCACGTAAGCCGTCGCCTGGCCGCCGAGATAGGGCGTGATCCCGCCCCACGGCGTGGCATAGCGGCGGCCGGCCTCGAGGCGGGCCGAATAGGCCGACGCATTGAAGCGGGCGCGGAGCTGGTCGACGCCGGCGACGGTCACGGTGCGGTCGGTGGTCACGTCGTGCCAGCCATAGGCGAGCGCGGCGGCAAGATAATTCGGGCCGTTGCGATAGCGGGCGAAGGCGCCAGCCTGGAACAGGTCGGAGCGGCCGCTGCCGCCGCCATTGACGCCGAAGCTGGTGCCGCCGCCGGACAGCGCGAAGCCGGCCAGCCAGCTCGGCGACACGATGTAATCGGCGCCGGCGGCCAAGCCGACCTCGCGGATCGTGGCGTTGTTCGAGCCGAGCGCGGCGTTGCCATCGGTGAACGAGCCGCCGCCGAACGGCGCGGCCCAGGTGCTCCAGCGCTCATCGAAGCGCTGGGCCGGTGTGGCCTTCACCTGCATGCGCGCGAAGGCATCGCGCGGCGCGGCGCCCTTCCCTGCGTCGGCGAACGCTGCAGCCGGACTAGATGCGTTCGCGCTGCGACCGGCGACGAAAGGATCGGTCATCAGGCCAAGAAAGATCTTCATCGAGTCGAACATCGCCTGCTGCGGAGCGGTGGCGATCTCGCCGGAGACCTGCGTCAGGCCGGCCGGGGTCAGCGCGCCGAAGGCGAGCGGAATGCCGCCGGTGCGATTGAAATAGCCGGTCGTGGTGTCCGTGACGTTCTGCTGGTTGGTGTTGTTGGTGCCGGTCGAGCCAAGCGTCAGGTTCAGATAGACGTTGTTGGCGTCGTAGCTCAGACGAGAAGTGAAATTGGCCGGCAGGTTGGTGTTGACCAGCGCATTGAAGGTGCCGCTGACGCCGCCGGTCGCATTGACGATCGTGTACTGCTTGTTGACGTAGCTGCCGGGCGCGAAACTCGCCTGCACGGTGGCGCCGCCGAGCGTCGCCGTTCCCGTCACGTTGACCCGATCGGCATTGGCCGGGGATACCTCGACCATGTAGCTCGCAGCCGTCGTGAACACGAGGTTGCCCTGCACGGTGAGCAGCCCGATCGAATTGCCCGGCGCGAGTGCGCCGCCATTGACCAGCGTGCTACCGACGATGCCGTTGCCGCCGAGCGCGCCGCCGGAATTCACCACGACAATGCTGCCGGCGATCGAGCCGTTCACGGCGAGGATGCCGCCGTCGATCGTGGTCGTGCCGGTATAGGTATTGACGCCGGACAATGTCAGCTTGCCGCTGCCGACCTTGGTCAGCGAGCCTGGGCCGATGGTGCCGCACCCGCAAGGATCGGTGTCGCCGATCACGCCGGAGACCTCGGTGGAGAGATTGTTGCCGCCGACCACCAGCGTGTTGAAGGCGCCGATGTAGTAGTTGCCGGAGCCCGCCAGCGAGCCGGCGGTGATGCGGCCGTCGCCATTGACACCCGTGCTACCGGAGAAATCGACCACGCCGGTGCCATTGGTGACGAACTGGGCGGTGCCGCCGGTCGTATTGTCGAGGAAGCGGGTGCGGCCGCCATCATTGGTGATGATCGTGGCGGAGCCGGCGCTGGCGTGATCGAAGAACAGCGTCGAGCCGCCGTCATTGGTGGTGACGGTCGCGTTCGCCGCGGTGGAATGGGCGTTGAACTGGACCTGGCCGTTCATGTTGTTGGTGATGGTGGCATTGCCGGCCGACGGGGTGTCGCTGCCGAAGCCGATCCCGAACATCACGTAGGAATTGCCGCCATTGGTGATGACCGCATTGGCGGCCGTGGCGGCATTGACGAACGCCAGCATGCTGAACGTGTCGTTCGTGATCGTCGCGTTGCCGGCGCTGGTACTGGCGTTGAACAGCGTACGGCCCTGATGGTTGGTGATCACGGCGCTGCCGGCCGTGGCCGTGTCCGTGCCGCCGGCGACACCGAACGCGGTCGTGGCGATCGACTGGTTCACGATCGTCATCGTGCCGGCGGAGCTCGCACCGAGGAAGTTGGTGGTGCCGCCATCATTGGTGAGCGAGACGATGCCGGACGTGTCGGCCCTAACGATGTTGAAGATGCCGAAATTCGACACGTCGCCGACGATCCGGGCGGTGTGGGTGGCATCGCCGAGCTGCAGGGTCGCGACGCTGCCGATGAAGGTGCCGCCGGAGTAGGAATTGGTGCCGAGCAGGATGGTGGTGCTGTTGCCGAGCAATTCGGCGCGCACGCCGGCAACGGTCTCGCCGAGGTTGTTGCCGATGGTGATGGTCTGGCCGGAATTGGCGTTGTTGATGAAGCCCCAGCCGGAGCCGGCGACGCCGAAATTCACGTCGGCGCCGCCGATCGAATAGGACTGGGCGTTGCTGAGGAAGATCCAGGAATCCGGATTGATCGGCGCGGTGACCGTGATGGTCGATGCGCCGGTGGCCCCGAACAGCGCCTCCTGGCCGCCCGATGCCGGCGGCGCGCCGGCCGGCGGGGTCTCCCAGTTGGTCGAGAGATTGTAGTCGGAGGTCGTCGTCGTGGCGCCGGGACCGCCCCAGGTGTAGTCGGTTTGCGCCTGCGCGGCCGTCGTCAGCCCGAGCCCGACCACGAGCACCAATCCGCCAACCCGCCAGCGGACAGCCGTGTTGTCGCCCGACATCCCCACTCCGACACTCCCAAGCCCTGCTCTGCACGTTCTCGTGCAGTCCAAGACCTAGCAGCTCAGACTTGGTGGTCGGGACGGGATGCGAATGCGTTTTTCCAATGATTTCAGATCATTACGCGTTTCGCACCGGTTGTGGCGATCGCGCAACGCATCCGCCCAAAAATTCACACCCCCGTATTCGCCAGGGATGCGCGAGCGAGGGCTCACGGATTCGGCGAGCTCTCGCCGGCGACCTGCAGCAGTTGCGAGCGGCGGACGCGCTCGCGATGGGCGGTGTAGAGGCCGCTGGAGACGATGAAGGCGGCGCCGACAATGGTCCAGACGTCCGGCACCTCGCCGAACACCAGGAAGCCGAGGATGCTGACCCACAGGAGCTGGGTGTAGGAGAACGGCGCCAGCACCGAGGCGTCGGCATAGCGGAACGCCAGCACGACGATCCACTGCCCCATGGTCGAGGCGACGCCGACCAGCACGCCGAAGCCGATGTCCTGCCAGGACGGCGTGGTCCAGACGAACGGCACGATTGCCGTGAGCACGCAGAGGCCGGCGATCGACGAATAGGTCATGATCGTGATGGCGTGCTCACGCCCGCTCATCATCCGCGTCATGATCAGCGTGCAGGCCCAGGCGAAGGCCGAGGCGATCGGGAACAAGGCGGCGAGATGGAACGCGCCGGTGCCGGGGCGGAGAATGATCAGCACGCCAAACAACCCGACCGCGGTCGCGATCCAGCGGCGCAGGCCGACCTTCTCGCTGAGGAACACGATCGACAACGCGGTGACGAACAGCGGCGCGACGAAGCCGGTGGCGGAAGCCTCGGCGATCGGCAGATAGCGTAAACCGGTGATGAACATCAGCGACGAGCCGAGCAGCGCAACGCCGCGCAGCAGTTGGAACTTGAGCCGCTCGGTGCGCATCGCGAACAGCGGCGAGCCCGGGATCATCGCCGGCACCATGATCGCTGCGAATATGACGAAGCGGATCCAGGTGATCTCGATCGAGGGCAGCGTCTTCGAGAGATATTTCGCTGTGACGTCCGAGGTGCCGAGGAACACGGTCGACAGCAGGATCAGCGCGATGCCGCGGAACGGCCGGTCGGCCCGCGCGGGCGCGCGCTTGCGCGTGGCCTGCGGCTTCTCCTGCACGGAGGTCGGCACGTCGTCGAGGCGCGCGGCTGCGGCCGCACTCGGTGGCGGGGTCACGGTCGAACTCGGGAGTTTTGGAACGGGGACGATTCGGTGAGTGGCGACAAAACGCCAATCGCGACGCCGCGACAACCCATCGAAGCGGGCAGCACTTATGCGTTGCCACGCGCCGGAGTAGCAAACATCCGTAATTTTCCGTGATGCTGCATTACAGCATGGGCAGCCCGCGCGGCTTCGGCCCGCGCGGAAAGGCGCGATCGATTGCGGCGATCTCGGCTGCGGTCAGCTCGATGTCGCCGGCCGCGGCATTCTGCTCGGCATGCTCGGGCCGCGACGCCTTGGGGATCGCGAGCAGCGACGACGCCCGCGTCAGGAAGGCGAGCGCGATCTGGCGCGGCGTTGCGCCATGCTGCTCCGCGATGCGCTGCAGCACCTCGCCGCCGGCGCTGCGGCGTTCCGGAAAGTCGTCATGGCCGAACGGCGAGTAGGCGACGACGGCGACGCCATGCTGGCCGCACCACGGGATCACCGCGTGCTCGATGGCGCGCTCCTGCAGATGGTAGAGCACCTGGTTGCAGGCGATCTTGCCCTCGCCTGCGACCTTCAGCAGTTCATCGAGATCGTCGACGTCGAAATTGCTGACGCCCCAGGACCCGATCTTGCCGGCGGCCTTGAGCTCCTCGAACGCCGCCACCGTTTCCGCGAGCGGATAGGAGCCCGGCCAGTGCAGGAGATAGCAGTCGAGCCGGTCGGTCTTCAGCCGCTTCAGCGAGCGCTCGCAGGCGGTGATGGTGCCCTTGCGCGAGGCGTTGCTTGGCAGCACCTTCGAGACCAGGAATACGTCGTCACGCCGGCCGGCGATGGCCTCGGCGATGACCAGCTCGGCATCGCCATACATCTCCGCGGTATCGATGTGGCTCATGCCGAGATCCAGGCCGCGCCGCAACGTGGCGATGGCGCGGCTGCGATCGGCGTGGTCGAGATACCAGGTGCCCTGCCCGATGACGGAGACGCTGGCTCCGCCGGTTCCGAATGTCTTGTGCTTCATGCGCGGGAGCATAGTGGATGAGGCGCACGACGTCGATTGGGTGCCTCCCTGCTCAAGGCATCTGACGCGCCTCCACACCCACGTCATTCCGGTTCGACGCGTCAGCGTCGAACCCGGAATCCCGAGCTCGTCTTGCGCTGTTTCATTTCCACCATGTCGAGATTCCGGGTTCGAGGCCGTTGGCCTCGCCCCGGAATGACAGTGTTCTCGGCTAGCTCGCCGCCGCGATGGGCGGGGCGTCCGTGGCCGTCTGCGCGATCAGCCGCTTCATCTCCGGAATGCACGAGCCGCAATTGGTGCCGGCCTTGAGCTGCGCACCGATGGCGGCGGGCGTGCGCGCGCCGCCGGCGATGGCGTCGCAGATGGTATCGCGGCCGACGCCGAAGCAGGCGCAGACGATCGGGCCGCCGCCGACGCCGTCGGGCGCGCGGCCGGACAGCAGCACGCGGCGCTGGTCGTCGTCGAGGCGATCGGCGGCGAACATCGTCTTCACGACGTTCCAGTCGCCGGCATCATGGCCGGGGCCGACGAAGAGACAGGTTTCGATGCGATCGCCGGCGAACGACGCGGCGCGATAGACGCCGCCGCCGACATCCATGTAGTCCGTGACGTCGTCGGTGGCGCGCGCCTTGAACCAGGCCGGCCAGCGCGACAGATCGCCGTTATCGGCGAACAGATAGCCCAAGCCGCCCTGCACCGTCGCGCGTGCCCACCACAGGTTGGACGGCAGCGTGAGCTCGTTGCGCGACAGGATGAAGCCGCGGAATACGTACTCATAAGAACTGATCGCAGCCGGGGTCGCCTTGGCCTCGGGCTGGCCGGAGAACGGATCGGTGTGGGAGGCGACCAGCGCGCCGACGCGGCCATGCGAGGCGTTGGTGGCGTTCCAATGGATCGGCGCGAACAGCATGCCGCGCTGCTGGCGCTCGCTGACCACGACCTTGAGGATGCACTGGCCGTGCTCGGTCGTCACCTTGGCGAAGCCGTCATGCATCAGGCCGTATTTCAGCGCGTCGTCCGGATGCACCTCGACGAACGGCTCCGGCAGATGCGCTGATAGCCGCGGGCTCAAGCCCGTGCGCGTCATCGTGTGCCACTGGTCGCGGATGCGCCCGGTGTTCAGGCGCAGCGGGCGGGCGGCGGTGGTCTCACCGCGCAGCGCCGGCACTTCCGGCGCGACGAAGCGCGCTTTGCTGTCGTTGGTGAAGAAGGCGCCGTCGGCGAAAAAGCGCGGCTCGGGCGGCTTGCCCGCGCGCGCCGGCCATTGCACCGGCGCCATCGTCTCGTATTCGTCGTCAGTGAGCGAGGCCAGCGCGCCGATGTCGAAATCGCGCGTGCCGTCGTTCTCGAACGCCGACAATGCCGCATGCTCGCGGAACACGTCGGCCGCAGAGTTGTAGTTGAAGGCGCCCGCGTGGCCGAGCCGTTTGCCGACCTCGCTCAGGATCCACCAGTCCGGCATGGCCTCGCCGGCCGGCGCAAGGAAGGCGCGCTGGCGCGAGATGCGGCGCTCGGAATTGGTGACCGTGCCCGACTTCTCGCCCCAGGCCTGCGCCGGCAGCAGCACGTGGACGCCGGCATCGACGGTGTCGTTGGAGCGGACGTTCTCGGACACGACGAACAGCTCGAGCTTCTTGAGCGCGGCGCGGACCAGATCGGCGTCCGGCAGCGACACCGCGGGGTTGGTGCCGATCACCCACAACGCCTTGATCTCGCCGCGCGCGATCGCCTCGAACATCTGCACCGCCTTGAGACCCTCATGGGTGGCGATGTCCTTGGCCTTCCAGAAGCGGCGGACGCGGTCGATGTCTGGCGGCGTGAAGCCCATGTGGGCCGCGAGCTGGTTGGCGAGCCCGCCGACCTCGCGGCCGCCCATCGCATTGGGTTGGCCGGTCAGCGAGAACGGCCCCATGCCCGGCTTGCCGATGCGCGCCGTCGCGAGATGGCAGTTGAGGATCGCGTTGACCTTGTCGGTGCCCTGCGCCGACTGGTTGACGCCCTGCGAATAGAGGGTGACGACCTTGGGAGTATCGCGGAACAGCTTGAAGAAGGCGACGACGTCGACCTCGGACAGGCCGGTGGCGAGCGCGGTCGCCGCGGCGCTGCCGGCGAGGCTGCGGGCGCGAGCCAGGGTCTCGTCGAAGCCGCTGGTGTGAGCGTTGATGTAGTCGTGATCGAGCGCACCGCTGTCGGCGAGATGCACCAGCAGGCCGGAGAACAGCGCCGCATCAGTGCCAGGCTTCAATCCCAGGAACAGATCGGCGTCGCTCGACGTGTCGGTGCGACGTGGATCGATGACCACGAACCTGGCGCCGCGCGTCTGCTTGTTGGCCAGCATGCGCTGATACAGCACCGGATGGCACCAGGCGGCATTGCTGCCCACGAAGACCAGCAGATCGGCCTGATCGAGATCCTCATAGGTGCCGGGCACGGTGTCGGCGCCGAAGGCGCGGCGGTGGCCGGCGACCGACGAGGCCATGCACAGCCGCGAGTTGGTGTCGACATTGGCCGAGCCGAGAAAGCCTTTCATCAGCTTGTTGGCGACGTAATAGTCCTCGGTCAGCATCTGGCCGGAGAGATAGAACGCCACCGCATCCTCGCCGTCGCGGGCGACGATGTGCTTCAGGCGGGTCGCGACGTGATCGAGCGCATCGCTCCACGCCACCCGCTGCATGCCGCCCTTGCAGCGGATCATCGGGTACAGCAGCCGGCTCTCGAGCCCGAGCGTCTCGCCGAGCGCCGAGCCCTTGGAGCAAAGCCGGCCGAGATTGGCGGGGTGCATCGGATCGCCGGAGATGGCAGCGCCGCCGCGGCCGTCGGGCGTGGCGAGCACGCCACAACCGACACCACAGTAAGGACACGCAGTGCGCACCGTCAGCAGCTTCGGATCGACCGTCGTCATCGTCGTGCGTGGCCCCTTCTCACGCTGCCTGCGGCCGCGCGCCCGCGCGGCCGAACATCATCGCCGTCCGAATCGCTGCAACCGGCTCGCGGCTCCGGATCAGCTCGCGATACCACAACGCGTCCTGAGTCTCACCGATCAGCACGGCGCCGGTGAGGCGCCCCTCCGTGATGACGAGCTTCTTGTAGATGCCGCGTTTGGCATCGTTGAGCACGATCGCCTCGCTGCCCTCGGCGCCGATGAAGTCGCCCGCCGAGAACACGGATACGCCGGACACTTTCAAGTTGGTCGACACGACGCTGCCGCCATAGGCCGCCTGGCGGCCGGCCAGATGTCGCGCCAGCACCCGCGCCTGCTCGTAGGCAGGCTCGACCAGCCCATAACAGGTGCCGCGATGCTCGGCGCATTCGCCGAGCGCGAAGATGCCGGGGGCCGAGGTCTGCATGGCGTCATCGACGACGATGCCGCGGTTGACGGCGAGCCCCGCCTCTTTCGCCAGCGCAACGTTCGGCCGGATTCCGGCCGCGAAGATCACGGCGTCGGTGGCGAGGCGCCGTCCATCGGCCAGTTCGACTCCTTCGACCCGCCCGTCCCCATGGATGGCCGCGGTGCTGGCATTGAGCAGAACCTCGATCCCCTTGCGCGCCACCAGCGCCTTCAGCAACGCGGCCGCCGGCGCATCGAGCTGCCGCTCCATCAGCCGGTCCATCAGATGCAACAGCGTCACCCTGGCGCCGGCACGCGCCAGGCCATAGGCCGCTTCCAGCCCGAGCAGGCCGCCGCCGACGACCACCACGCGCCCCTTCTTCGCCGCGAGCGCCAACAGCACGTCGGTATCGCGGCTGTCACGGAACGTATGCACGCCCGGCAGATCGGCGCCGGGCACGGGAAGCCGCAGCGGCAGCGAGCCGGTGGCCAGGACCAGGCGCGAGAACGCCACGTTCTCATCGTTCTCGATCTGGAGCTCGCGGCGGCCGACATCGATGGCGGTCGCGCGCGCACCGTATTTCAGCGTCACGCCGCGCTCGCGCCACCAGGTGGCTGGCTTGAGCTCGATCTCGTGGGACGCGGCCTCGCCGGCCAGCACCGACGACAGCAGCACGCGGTTGTACGCCAGACGCGGCTCCTCGCCGATGACGGCGATCGCGTAGCGGCCGAGCGCGGTCTGCGACAGCTCCTCGGCCAGCTTTGCAGCGGCCATGCCATTGCCGACGATGACGAGCGGTTCACTCAACGATGCTACTCCGCAGCCTGCGCCTTGCCGTAGGCTTCCGCGATCATGAAGCCGGACAGCGTGCCATAGGCCGCGGTCCAGGCCTCGGCGACCTCGGGCGTCCAGGCCTCGCCCAGTCCCTTCTCCAGGGTCCACAGCAGCGCAGAGCCGACCACCGGATAGTGCTCGGGCTTGGCACCATAATCGACGTGGCGCTTGGCCAGCGCGCTTGCCGCTGGCAGGATCGCAGGCAAGTTCGCCAATCCATTGACGACGACCGCCAGCGTCGCCATCAGCTTCTTGCGCTGCTCGGTGAGATCGTCTGGAAACATCGGCCGCACCTGCGGCGCGACCTCGAACAAGCGATCGTAGAAGATGCCCGCGGCCTGGTCGGAGATCGGCGCGACCTTGGCAAAGCTGTCCTGAACCAATGCGATCTGAGACGGCGTCATGGGAAATCCTTCGATGATGGAGACGAGAACCCGTTAGTCGCCCGAGGCGGAGGGCGGTTCGATCCGTCCTCCGCGTTCGAATCGTCACGCCGCCTCGACGTAGCGATGGCGCTCATAGAGGAATTCCAGCACGCGCTGGCGGCACTTCACGTAGGTCGCGTTGGTCGCGAGCTCGAGCCGCTTGCGCGGACGCGGCAGCGCGACCTCGAGCACCTCGCCGATCCGTGCGCTCGGACCGTTGGTCATCATCACGATACGGTCGGACAGCAACACGGCCTCGTCGACATCGTGCGTGATCATCAGGATGGTGTTGCCGAGCTTCTGATGCAGGGCCATCACGGAATCCTGCAGATGCGCCCGGGTCAGCGCATCGAGCGCGCCGAACGGCTCGTCGAGCAGCAGCACCTTCGGCTCCATGGCGAGCGCACGGGCAATGCCGACGCGCTGCTTCATGCCGCCGGAGATCTCGTTCGGACGCTTGTCCTTGGCATGGGCCATCTGCACGAGGTTCAGATTGTGCATGGTCCAGGCATCGCGCTCGGCCCGGGTCTTGGTCTTGGCGAACACCTTGTCGACGCCGAGCCGCACGTTCTCATAGACCGTGAGCCAGGGCAGCAGGCTGTGGTTCTGGAACACCACCGCGCGGTCAGGTCCCGGCGAATTGACCTCGCGCTCCTCCAGCAGCACGCCGCCGGTCGTGGCCGTGGTGAGCCCCGCCACGATGTTGAGCATCGTCGACTTGCCGCAGCCGGAATGGCCGATGATCGAGACGTACTCGCCCTTCTCGATCGAGAGGTTGATGTCCTTCAGCACTTCGGTGGTAGCGGTGCCGCGGGTGAAGGTCTTGTCGACGTGGTCGAGCTTCAGATAGGCCATGATCTCTACCTCTCAATTCGTCGCAGTGCCGCGGGTGACGATCTTGCCGACCACCGCGATCATGCGGTCGAGCACGAAGCCGATGATGCCGACATAGAACAGCGCGAGAATGATCTCGCTGATATGCGAGGAGTTCCACGCGTCCCAGATGAAGAAGCCGATGCCGACGCCGCCGATCAGCATCTCGGCCGCGACGATCGCGAGCCACGACAGGCCGATGCCGATGCGCAGGCCGGTGAAGATGTAGGGCGCGGCCGCCGGGATCATGATCTTGGCGAAGAACTCCAGCGGATTGAGCTGCACCACCGCGGCGACGTTGCGGTAGTCCTGCGGAATGTTGCGGATGCCGACCGCGGTGTTGATGATGATCGGCCACACCGAGGTGATGAAGATGACGAAGATCGCCGACGGCTGGCCGTCGCGGAAGGCCGCCAGCGACAGCGGCAGCCAGGCGAGCGGCGGGATCGTGCGCAGCACCTGGAAGATCGGATCGAGGCCGCGCATGGCCCACACCGACTGGCCGATCAGCGTGCCGACACCGACGCCGACGACGACGGCAATCGCGTAGCCGAAGGCGACGCGCCGGAGGCTGGCTTCGAGATGCCAGAACAAGCCCTTGTCGATGCCGCCATGATCGAAGAACGGATCGAAGATCAGCTCCCGGGTGTCGCTGAAGACCCGGGAGGGCGGCGGCAGCGCCGAGCCGGCCCGGCGGCAGACCAGCTCCCAAATCAGCAGGAACAGCGCCAGCACGATCAGCGGCGGCACCACGCGCACCGCGGCCTCACGTGCCATCTTTACATAGCGCTCGGCCTTCGGCGGCTGTTTGGGCGTCATCGTTACGATGGACGCCGAGGTGGACGCCGCCGCGGTCGGCACGACCTGGGGAGCACTATCGTTGCTCAACGCTGGCATGGACATCGGAAACCTTTCTCCGTGCAATGAGAGGGGCCGCGCGCTTTCCGCGCGCGGCGAGAGTCCTGATCAGGCGTCGACGCGCTTGATCGACAGCGACTTCAGGTAGGCGGTGGGATCTTCCGGATCGAACACCTTGCCATCGAAGAAGGTCTCCTTGCCGCGCGACTTGGAGGTCGGAATCTCGGCGGCGGCGACGTTCATCTCCTTGGCGGCCTCGCGCCAGATGTCCTCGCGGTTGACCTTGGCGATCAGCGACTTGGCGTCGAAGCCGGCCTCATACTTGCCCCACCGGATGTCCTCGGTGATGAACCAGAGATCGTGGCTCTGGAATGGATAGGATGCGAAGTCGCTCCAGTACTTCATGATGTGCGGCGAGTTCTCGACGACCTTGCCGGTGCCGTAGTCGAACTTGCCGGCCGAGCGCCCGGCGACGTCCTCGACCGGGCAGTTGATCCACTGCCGCTTGGCCATGATGGTCGCGAGCTCCTGCTTGTTCTCCATCTTGTCGGCCCACTGCTGGGCTTCCATCACCGCCATCGTCAACGCCTTCGCGGCCTTCGGATATTTGTCGACAAAGGCGGCGCGCATCGCGAAGGATTTTTCGGGATGCTTGTTCCAGATCTCGCCCGTCGTGACGGCGGTGTAGCCGATGCCCTGGTTGACGAGCTGCGCATTCCACGGCTCGCCGACGCAGAAGCAGTCCATGGTGCCGACCTTCATGTTGGCCACCATCTGCGGCGGCGGCACCACGATGGTCTCGATGTCCTTGTCGGGATCGATGCCGCCGGCGGCGAGCCAATAGCGGATCCAGAGATCGTGGGTGCCGCCCGGGAAGGTCATCGCTGCCTTCACGGACTTGCCGGAGGCCTTCTTCTTCTCCAGCGCGGCCTTGAACGGCGCGGTATCGAGACCGAGCTTCAGGTCGGCGTACTCCTTGCCGACCGAGATGCACTGCGCATCGAGATTGAGCCGCGCCAGGATGTACATCGGGGTCGGCTGATTGTTCTGCGTCACCTTGCCGGACGAGATCAGATACGGCATCGGCGTGAGGATGTGCGCGCCGTCGATCCCGTTGCCCTCGGAGCCGAGCACGAGGTTGTCGCGGGTCGTGCCCCATGAGGCCTGCTTCTGCACATCGACATCAGGCATGCCGTATTTCGCAAACAGGCCCTTGTCCTTGGCGACGAACAGCGGGCCGGCATCGCTGAGCGCGATGAAGCCGAGCTTGGCGCTGGTGACTTCCGGCCCCGCCCCTTGGGCGAAAGCTCCGCCCGGCAAGTTCAGCTTCGCGGCTGCAAGCAGCGCAGCCGTCCCTGCGCCGGCCTTGAGAAGCTGACGACGGCTGAGGCCGTTGCGGCGAGCAGGATTGGCAGTCTTCGTCATGAGTGCTGTCGTCCTTTGGCTGAAGAGCGCTCGATGGTGAATGGCCGTCCGTTGCGGGTCGCTGCACCACGCACAAAGGCGCGTTCCGAGGAGGCCTCGGAAGGGGCAGCGTCACGATTCGGATGAGGGTTGCGCGGACGGCATCGATGGCGTCGGACACGCTCTTTCAAGCTTCGTGCCAACACGCCGATTTGGATTTGTCAGGCAAATTCAACCCTTTAGCGTTGCACAACAATCCATCAGAGGCAGCGGGCCGCATCCAAAATTTGCGATTCGCACACTTTGTGTGCGGCGCACACAAAATAAGCATGGAGAGATTGTTCCGTGAGCATCAGGGCACCAAAAGAGCCCTTTCAGGCAGCTGCAGCAGAGAAACTCCAGCGCAGTCGCTTGAAATCACTGACTTTCTCGGTGGCGTCAAATTTGGCACACGCATTGCTTCTGGTTCTGCAAGTCAACGATGACTGCGGTTCGCCGGACTGTCGACGCCTATGGCGCTGATCTCCGGGACGGATGCGCGCACGCGACCGAGGTCTCCTCGGCGCGGTCGTCGTGACGCCCTTCCCGCATTCGACATCCGATCCGCCTGCCCGTGGCGATGTCCCTCGAGAGCCAGAACCTCTCGCAAGGCAGCGCGCAATCGACTCCCGAGAGCAAGCAAAGGACGTTTGAATGTCGTATCTCGCGCCTTCAGAATTCGTCACCAAGATGGTGGACGCAGGCGAGTCCAAGATCTTCATGTCGACCCGGGACACCGTGATCCGCGCCTACATGGCTGGCGCGATCCTGGCGCTCGCGGCCTGGTTTGCCGTCACCATCAATGTGAACACCGGCCAGCCGATCATCGGCGCCCTGTTGTTTCCGGTCGGCTTCTGCATGCTCTATTTGTTGGGCTTCGATCTGCTAACGGGTGTGTTCGTGCTGTCGCCGCTGGCCGTGATCGACAAACGTCCGGGCGTGACCATCGCAGGCGTGCTGCGCAACTGGGGACTTGTCTTCATCGGCAATTTCGCCGGAGCACTGACCGTTGCCTTCATGATGGCATTCGTGACCACGTTCGGCTTCACGCAGGAGCCGGACAAGATCGGCGCTGTGATCGGCAATATCGGTGAAGGCCGGACGCTCGGCTACGCGGCGCATGGCGCGGCCGGAATGGCGACGCTGTTCATCCGCGGCATGCTGTGCAACTGGATGGTCTCCACCGGCGTGGTCGGCGCGATGATCTCGACGACGGTCCCGGGCAAGGTGCTGGCGATGTGGATGCCGATCCTGGTCTTCTTCTACATGGTGTTCGAGCATTCGGTGGTGAACATGTTCCTGTTCCCGTCGGGGCTGATGCTCCATGCGAAGTTCTCGATCATGGACTACCTGGTCTGGAACGAGATCCCGACCGTGCTCGGCAATCTCGTCGGCGGCCTCTCGTTCACCGGCCTGACGCTCTATGCCACCCACATCAGGACGCAGCCGAAGCGTGATGCCAAGATCGCAGCTCGCGCCGCGGCCTGATTCCGTTTCCCTCGGAGAGCCCGGCCCCGGTAAGGTCGGGCTCCCTTCATTTCGCCCGACAGCCCAAATGCCATTGCGGATCACAATCGGAGCGCATTCCGACAAAGGGCAGAAGCCGGGCAACCAGGACTTCCACGGCGCTCTGATTCCCGATGAGCCGGCGCTCAGCCTGAAGGGCATCGCGATCGCGATCGCGGACGGGATCAGCAGCAGCGAGGTCAGCCACATTGCGAGCGAGTCGGCGGTCAAGAGCTTCCTGACCGACTATTACTGCACGCCGGATGCCTGGTCGGTGAAGACCTCGGTGCGACGCGTGATCGCCGCGGCCAACTCCTGGCTCTACGCCCAGACCAGAGCCAGCCAATACGCCTATGATCGCGACAAAGGTTATGTCTGCACGCTCAGCGCGATCGTGATCAAGGCGGCCACGGCGCATCTCTTCCATATCGGCGATTGTCGCATCTATCGCCCCGCAGGCCATTCGCTCGAGCAACTCACCGACGATCATCGCGTCATCATCTCGTCGCAGCAGAGCTATCTGGGGCGTGCGCTCGGGGTCAATCCCGAGGTCGAAATCGACTATCAGGCCATTCGGATCGAGCGCGGCGACATCTTCGTGCTCGCGACGGACGGCGTTCACGAGCACGTGGGCAAGCGTTTTGTCGCCAACGTGTTGAAGGAGAATTCCCACGACCTCGATCAGGCGGCCCGCATCATCGTCGCTGAGGCACTGGCGCAGGGCAGTGCGGACAATCTCACGATCCAGATCGTGCGGATCGACGAACTCGGCGCCGGCGATGCCGCCGAGATCCCGGTCCAGGCCGAGCAGCTGCCGCCGGCGCCGCTGCTGGACGCGCGGACGATCTTCGAGGGCTACCGGATCGTGCGCGAGATCCATGCCAGCAGCCGCAGCCACATCTATCTGGCCATCGACGTCGAGACGGAGCTCGCCGTCGCCCTCAAGGTGCCTTCGATCGACCTGCGCGGCGACGGCGCCTATCTCAAACGGTTCCTGATGGAAGACTGGATCGCGCGGCGGATCGATAACCCGCATGTGCTGAAGGCCTTCCCATCGACGCGGCGCCGCGATCATCTCTACGTCGTCACCGAATTCGTCGAAGGCCAGACCTTGGCGCAATGGATGATCGACCATCCCAAAGCCGATCTCGATGCCATCAGAGACATCATCGAGCAGATCGCCAAGGGGCTGCAGGCGCTGCATCGAAAGGAAATGCTGCACCAGGATCTGCGGCCGCAGAACATCATGATCGACCGGACCCGAACGGTGAAGATCATCGATTTCGGATCGGTGCGCGTCAGCGGCGTGGTCGAGGCCGACCCGGCTGCCGACCACGACAGCATCCTCGGCACCCAACAGTATACGGCGCCGGAATATTTTCTCGGCGAGGGCGGCTCCGAATGGTCCGATCAGTTCTCACTCGGGGTCATCGCTTACCAGATGCTGACGGGGCGATTGCCCTACGGCGCGCAGATGGCGCGCGCAAGAACCCGGGCACAGTTTCGCAAGGTCCGCTATCTGCCGGCCTCCGGCGATGACCAGGCCGTCCCCCTCTGGATCGACGGCGCACTTCGACGCGCCGTCCATCCCGTCGCCGCCAAACGTTACGAGAGCCTCTCCGAATTCGTCTTCGACCTTCGGCACCCCAATCCCGCCTATATCGGCGGCAACCGGACGCCCCTGATCGAGCGCAATCCGCTGCTGTTCTGGAAAGCAACGACTGCGCTGCTCGCGATCGCAGTCGTCATCCTGCTCGCGGCTCGCCACGGCGGCTGGTAGGCGGGCCTGCCGGCCGCCACAGCTCAGGCGGGTTCAGGCGCGATCGCGCCGAGCGGTCTCGGCGCCGCGCCCGCTCCCGGCTTCATGCGGAAATCATAGGTCATGAAGTGCCATGGCCCGACGGCCAGCTTGCCGTCCGGCATCACCGCGTCGCTGCGCCGCTCCACTTGGGCGACGAGGTCGTTCTTGACGCCAAACACGACATCGCTGTCGAGATATTCGTCACCGCCGACGAAGACGTGGGTGATCAGCGGCTCGTAGCCCTTGGCGTCCACCAGGAAATGCACATGAGCCGGCCGCATCGGATGGCGTTTGGTGCTCAGGATCATCTGTCCCACCGGACCGTCGGTCGGGATCGGATAGCTGCAGGGCAGGATGGTGCGGAAGAAAAAGCGACCGTCCGCATCGGTGATGAAGCGCGCCCGCGACGACGGACCATCGCTCGCGTAGGACGGCCGCTGCGAATCGTAGAAGCCCTCGTCGTCGGCATGCCAGACATCGACCGTGGCGCCTGCCAGCGGGGCACCCGACAGATCGGTGACCCGTCCCTGGACGAACATCTTCTCGCCCTTGAGATCCGCCGAGATGTCGGTGCCGTGGGGCGTCACCTTGTGCTCGCCGACGTAGAACGGGCCGAGCACGGTCGTCTCCGTCGCCCCTGCCCGGTCGCGATGATTGATGGCGTCGACCAGCATCGACACGCCGAGCACGTCGGACAGCAGGATGAACTCCTGCCGGCTCGCGGTGCAGGTCTGTCCGGTGCGGGTGAGAAAGTCGATGGCGGCGGCCCACTCGTCGAAAGTGAGCTCCGTCCGGCGCACGTAATCGTGCAGCGATTTCACCAATTCCTGCAGCAGGAATTTCGCGCGCGGATCGGGTGTCCCTTCGAAGCTCGCGACGACGGCCTCCGTGAGCTCGGCCTCGTTGAATTGTGTCATTGCCAATTCCTCCCGGCGCAAAGGGTACACGACGCATCCCTGGCCTGCCATTGGACGCGGCGCGTTTTTCGGCTATCACCCGGAACAAACGGCATGTGCGGCCGATCCTCGCGCAGGCCGCCAGAAACCGATCATAGCGGAGACGCCCGATGCTCGCCCCGACACCCGCCTCGCCCGAAACCGTCGGCATGTCGAAAGCCGCGCTCGATCGCATCGATGCCCATCTGCGGCAGCGCTATATCGAGGCCGGCCGCTTTCCCGGGACGCAGTTGATGGTCTATCGCCGCGGCAAGATCGTGCATGCGAGCTCGCTCGGCTATGCCGACGTCGAGCGCAAGGTCCCGGTCAGGGACGACACGATCTACCGCATCTATTCGATGACCAAGCCGATCACCTCGGTCGCCTTCATGATGCTGGTCGAGGAAGGCAAGGTCGCGCTCGACGAGCCGGTCGCAAAATACATTCCGGAGTGGAAGAATCTGGGCGTGTTCGTCGCCGGCACCGCGCCGGCCTTTGTCAGCCGGCCGCCGGCGCGGCCGATGCTGATCGTCGACCTCTTGCGCCACACCTCCGGCCTCACCTACGGCTTCCAGCAGCGCTCGAACGTCGATGCCGCGTATCGCGACGCGAAGATCGGCGCGGTCGAAAAGGCAGGAACGTTGCAGTCGATGATCGACGACCTGTCGCGCATTCCGCTGGAGTTCTCGCCGGGGGAAGCCTGGAACTACTCGGTCTCCACCGACGTGGTCGGCTATCTCGTCGGCAAGATCGCCGACAAGCCGTTCGAGCAAGTGCTGAAAGAGCGCATCTTCGATCCGCTCGGCATGAACGACACCGACTTCCACGTCCCCGCCGCGAAGGCGCACCGGCTGGCGGCGTGCTACTCGGCCGATGCCGGCGGCGCCTTGTCGTTCCACGCCGCCGATCGCAAGGGCGGCCTGACCTTGCAGGACGATCCCGCCACCAGCTCTTTCTTGAGCCCGCCCGACTTCATCTCAGGCGGCGGCGGTCTGTGCTCGACCACGGCGGACTATCTGACGTTCTGCCGCGCGCTGGTCAATGGCGGCGAGCTCGGCGGGGTCAGGCTGCTCGGCCCGAAGACGCTGAAGCTGATGACCTCGAACCATCTGCCGGGCGGCGTCGACCTGCCGGCGCTGTCGCGCTCGATGTTCGCGGAAGCAGCCTATAACGGCATCGGCTTCGGTCTCGGCTTCTCGGTGACGATGGATACGGCCAAGACGCTCATTCCAGGCAGCGCCGGAGAATATGCCTGGGGCGGTGCGGCCTCCACCGCGTTCTGGATCGATCCAGCCGAGGAGCTGATCACGATCTTCATGACCCAGGTGCTGCCGTCGAGCGCCTATCCGATCCGCCGCGAACTACGCACGATGGTGTATGCGGCCATCAGCGAGAGCAACGTCTAGGAGAGGCGCTGTGGCGGTAGAGCCGCTCAGGGAACCGGCGATCGCCGCGCGTTGCGCTTGGCGTGCACGCCGCGCTCTCCTATGCTGACAGTCATGTGAACGGTTGCAACCGCCGAGCCCTTGCGGAGGCAGCCGCTCCAGCCTGAAATGCGCTCGCTGCACAAGTTCGCCTCCGCCCGACGCACCTCCGCCTGCGTCAGTCCCAACGGCGATCAGCAGCGCCAGCTCAAACGGGGCATCCGTGCCAAAACTCTCCCTGCCGATCCGGCTTGCTCTTCTGGTCGCAGGGACCACGCTGCCGCTCATCCTGTTCGCAGGCGGGATCGTCTTGCACAACTACATGCAGGACCGCAGCGACGCCCGTCAGCGCGTGCTGGAGACGGTGCGCAGCATCCGGCTGACGCTCGATGCGGAAATGCAGCGCATGACTGGCGGCGTCCAGGTGCTGGCGCTGACCGATGCCCTGACCACCGGCGATTTCGAACGCTTCCGGCCGATCGCGATGGGCTTCCTCGAGCAGTACGGCAAGAACGGCACGATCGTGGTCGCCGACCGCAACGGACGCCAGCTGTTCTCGTCGGCGACGACGGATACGGCTCACCTGCCGACGCGCAACAACCGCGAGATCACCCGCCGCGTGTTCGAGACCCGGCAGCCGCAATATTCCGACCTTTTCTACGGCGTCGTGAAGAAGAGCCTGATCGTCACCGTCGAGGTGCCCGTCTTTCGCGACGGCGAGGTCGTCTATGACATCTCGTTCAGCCCGCCGATCGAGATGTTCCAGACCATCCTGGAAAAGCAGCGGCCGAACCCGGACTGGACCTTGTCGCTGCTCGACCGCAAGGCGACCGTATTCGCACGCGTGCCAAATCCGGCGGACACGATAGGCAAGCAGGCCTCGCCCTCGGTGTTTGATCGCATGCGCAGCGAGCAGGAGGCGACGCTGTCGAGCGTATCGCTCGAGGGCGTGCCGCTGCTGTCGAGCTTCACCCATTCCACCCTCACCGGATGGACCATCGGCGCCGGCATCGCCGAGGATTCGCTTGTGGCGCCGCTGTGGCGCAACCTCGCCGTCACCAGCCTGCTCGGCGGCATCATGCTGGCGATCGGTCTGGCCTTCGCGGTGCGGATGGCGACGACGATCGCGCGCGCCGAGATGCTGCACGACCTGCTGATCGAGGAGCTCAATCACCGGGTCAAGAACACGCTGGCGATCCTGCAGGCGATCGCGGTGCAGACCTTCCGCAGCGCCAGCCGCCATGAGCGTGAGAAGTTCGAGGGCCGGCTCGGCGCGCTCGCCGAGGCGCACAATCTGCTCAGCAAGGAGAAATGGCAGGGTTCTGAGCTGCAGGACGTGATCGAGCGCGTGCTCAAGCCCTACCGCCTCAACACGCCCGACCGCATCAGGATCTCCGGCCCGAAGGTGGCGCTGTCGCCGCGGCTCGCCGTGGTGCTGTCGATGATCGTGCACGAGATCGCAACCAACGCCGCCAAGTATGGTGCGCTCTCCGACGACACCGGCACGGTCGATCTGTCCTGGGAGCTGGCGAGCGCGGCCGACGCGGCGAAGAAGCTGCCGGCACGGCTGCGGCTGGTGTGGCAGGAAACCGGCGGCCCGGTGGTCTCGGCGCCGATCCAGCGCGGCTTCGGCTCCCGCCTGATCGAGCGCAGCGCGCGCGATCAGCTCGGCGGCGAGGCCACGGTCGACTTCCTGCCGCCGGGCGTGGTCTACACCATCACCTGCAAGCTCGACGATTGAGCCGCGTCAGCCGAACCTCTGCAGCGCCGGGAACGTCTCGAGCAGCCAGATGCTGAAGGTCGAGACCGCGCCGGTGAGAAAGCCGATGCCGGTGGCGATCATCAGCACGCCCATCGCGCGCTCGATGTTCACGAGATGGCCACGCATGCGGATGAACAGCGCCGAGAACTGTTCGATCATGAACGCCGCGACCAGGAACGGAATGCCGAGGCCGGCGGAATAGACGGCAAGAAGCCCGGCCCCCTTGGCGACTGTCGTCTCCGCGGCTGCGATCGAGAGGATCGCCGCCAGGATCGGCCCGATGCACGGCGTCCAGCCGAAGGCGAAGGCGAGCCCCATGACGTAGGCGCCCCACAGGCCGACCGGCTTGGGGATCGGCAGCCGACCTTCGCGCATCAGGAACGAGATCCGGGTCAGGCCGAGGAAGTGCAGGCCCATCACGATGATGACGATGCCGGCGAGAATGGACAACTGCTCCGACCAGGCCCGGATAAGGCCGCCGATCAGCGAAGCGCTCGCCCCCAACATCACGAACACGGTCGAGAAGCCCAGCACGAACAGTGCAGCCGAGATCATCACGGCGCGGCGCGACGCGGCCGGAGGCTCCTCGCTCTCGATGTGCTCGATCGTGGCACCGGTGAGATAGACCAGATAAGGCGGAACCAGCGGTAGCACGCAGGGCGAAAGAAAACTGACCAGGCCAGCAATGAACGCGGCCGGAATCGATACGTTCTGGATCATGCGAGTCCCGCGATACGCCCCTCCAGGCGCAAGCCGGGGCACGACGCTTCTTGCCGCCGATGCCGGGAATACGCAACAGACGTGCCGAAGTTACGGCGGTCACCGGTGATCACCGCCTGCGGGCTTTCGCGAGGACAGAGCCCGACATCCCCGGATCGGGGGCCTCATTGGCGAAGTCCCCCGCCCCGATGGGAGTGTCCGCCTCGTTCCAACCGGCTCGTCTGCGAGCCGGTGCGCGCTCACTGTGGGATCACGACATATCACAAATGCGCTAAATGCACCCTTGTGCGCACATCGAACTGTGCTATTTCACCACTCGAAGCAACGGTGGCCGGCGCTGACCCGGCTGCAGCTTCGCATCGCGCAGCTTGTCGGGATTGTCAGCTTGAACCATCTCATCGCAGAGCGATTTCAGATCGTCTTCGCTCAGACGGTTCAGCTTCATACGCAGGTCGAGGATGGCAACCGAGACCAAATGTGCCGATTCGCGATTGCCCGTTGCCGCGAGCATGGCGCGGCACTGCTCCAGGGATGCAAGCACTGCAAGCATTTGTTCGTCTGAATTGGCCACAGGCGTCGTTTCCGTTCTAGCGTGCGACGAGATGGAGCCGAGCAACTCCCGACTCGCGGATGGCTTCCAAATACGTCATGTCCTTGCTCCCCTGCGCTTTGCCCATGCGGCTCAGTCCTGGCATGACGCAGGGTGAAGACACGCCACCGCTTCCCGGCATTCGATGAGTCAGCGCCACGATCCGTTCATCAAGATAGCATGACAACGGACCATCTTCGAATACCATTTCATTGCGGTCGAGGCAAAAACCGTCGATCTTAGATTCGACTCGCGCTAAGCGTGTCCTTGTCCTACATGATGTGTCAGACCGCGCGTCTGCTGGCGGTAAGACCATGCTGCAGAGAACTGAAGGTAGCAGACTCATCGACCCTCGATCGCTCAACCAAATCATGGCACGAACGTGTCTTGCCCGTAATTTATCGGAATCACTCTAGCAGGCGGAGAGAGCTTGTATGCGCGTTGCGGCGGAACGGGGCGTTCCTCAGAAGGAACGCCAGGACCTAGCCGAGACCCCTGCGACGCTGGCGCCAGGGGAGCACGGCGACTCGTCTGCTGCGGCAGGATCGAGCATCGAACTGAGCCGAGAGAGTGGCGGCGCCAGGGGCGCAGCGGCGAGCAAGCCGGCAAGAACTGTGACGGGCCGGACCGCCCCGGCCAAGTCAACCGTGAGCAAATCGGCGCTGGCAAGTCTCACCGACTGGGATGCAGCGCGGATCTTCCTCGAGGTTGTCAGGGCCGGCAGCTTCCGCTCCGCGGCCGAGCGGCTGACGCTCTCGATCAATGCCGTACGGCGGCGCATCGATGATTTCGAGCGGCAGATCGGCGCGACGCTGTTCACGCGCGATGTCCACGGCGCTCGGCTGACCGACGAAGGCGCGCTGGTGGTCTCCGCCGTCGAGCACATGGAGGCCGCGTCATTCGAGCTGCTGCGCGCGGGCGATGGTCTCGCCGGCGCTGCGTCGGGCGAGGTCCGGGTCGCGGTGACCGAGGGGCTCGGCACGTTCTGGCTGGCGCCCCGGCTGGTCGAATTTCAGCAGAGCTTCCCCAACGTCATGGTCGACCTCTATTGCGCGATGCGCTCGGCCGATGTGTCGCGTCACGAGGCCGATGTCGCCATCCACCTCACCCGGCCGGCGGCGCTCGACGTCAAGCTGGTCCGGCTCGGCCGCATGCACCTGATGTGCTTTGCGAGCGAGAAATATCTGGAGATATTTGGCATCCCAAAGACGATTGACGATCTCGTCAAACATCGCTTGGTTCTGCAGGTGGCGGACGAAGCCGCCGCCAACGCCGCCTTCGCCACCATCTTTCCCGGTTTTGAGCAGCGGGACCTGATCGCGATGACCACCAATGTCTCGAGCGCCAATTACTGGGCGGTGGCGCACGGCGCCGGTATTGGAGTCTTCCCAACCTACGCGAGTGCCCTGGGCGGGAAGATCATACCGCTTGAGGTTGATCTCAAGTGGTCCTACGACATCTGGCTGTCTTACCATGCCACCACTGGACGCATCCCTAGGGTGCGTCACATGATCGACTGGCTGGTGGAGGCCTTTAACCCTGGCAAATACCCGTGGTTTAAGGACGAATTCATCCATCCACAGCAACTTAAAACAGTATATATGGGTGAACCCCTGACCCATCTTTTCGGGGGCTTTCCGATGGAAGGACGGTAAAATCAGTATGAACAAATCAGCGGCAAAGAAAATGAAGCAGCGCAGTGCGGGCAAGCCCGACATCGAGCTCGGCAAGCGGATTCGCCTGCGGCGTGTAGAGCAGAAGATCTCGCAGGCTGAGCTCGGCGAGAAGCTCGGCGTGAGCTTCCAGCAGGTCCAGAAGTACGAGAAGGGCGTCAACCGGGTCGGCGCTGCGCGTCTGCAGCAGATCGCCACCGCGCTCGACGTGCCCGTGACGTTCTTCTACGACGGCGACAGCAAGGCCCGTGAGGTCGAGAGCCTCCTGTTCCTGGACAGCGCCTTCAGCCTGCGGTTGCTGCGCGCCTACAGCAAGATCAAGGACCAGACGGTACAACGTCAGCTGGTATCCTTGATGGAATCGATCGCAGCGAACGAAGAATAGGCAAGGCTGTCTGATCCGTCAGACAGGTCTGCCCGTGATGGTTATGGGCCATCTTCGCTCGAGGGCGCAACTTGGGGGCGCCAGGCGATCTGCCAGCTCGGGCGAGTTCACTGCCTCGGCTCAAGGCCGAGCGATCGGCGTGGCCGACACACCGGCCCTTCTCGTCCGCCCAGCGATCGCTGCGCGGTCTGAGGCTTCGTCGCCTTTATTTTTTCGTGCTCCCCTGCCGTCATAGGAAGTGGCGGCATGCCGGCGTTTCGGTCCCGTCCGGCCGACGCTGATCGTGAAGGGCTCGCGTTCTCTCCTGGACGATCCGTGCACAGGTCGAGAGCATCGGCCCGGACGTCCCTTGCCTGCCCATCATGTCCTGAACCCACATTGACGCCGTCACCGGCGCGGTGAACGATGCCGGCCGCCTGCCCTCCTGCCGACGGACCCTCCATGCCGATCATCTCCGAGCTCCCCACCACCTTCGCCGGGGACAAGATCCTCATGACCAGAGCGGGCGATGGCGTCGGCATCATCACCTTCAACAACCCGGACAAACGCAATGCGATGTCGCTGGAGATGTGGGAGGGGCTCGGCCAGGCGCTGGTGGCGCTGCGCGACGACGAGGCGATCCGGGTCGTGGTGCTGACCGGCGCCGGCGACAAGGCCTTCGTGTCCGGCGCCGACATCAGCCAGTTCGAGCAGAGCCGCCACAATGCCGCAGCCTCCGAGGCCTATGCCGAGCGAAGCGCCGCCCAGCGGGCGCTGCTCGCCGGCTACCCGAAGCCGACGATCGCCTGCATCCGCGGCTTCTGCCTCGGCGGCGGCCTGCAGATCGCGATGCTGACCGACATGCGCTTCGCCGCCGCGGACAGCCAGTTCGGCATCCCCGCCGCCAGGCTCGGCATCGCCTACGGTTACGACGGTCTCCGCAATCTGGTGTCCCTGGTCGGCCCGTCGCAGGCGCGGCTGCTGCTCTATACGGGCCTGCGGATCGATGCCGCGGAGGCGCTGCGGATCGGCCTCGTCGATCGGATGATGAGCATCGACGAGCTGCTGCCGGCCACGCTGGAGATCGCCCGCACCATTGCCGGCAATGCGCCGCTGGCGGTTAAGGCCGCCAAGATCACCATCGCCGAAGTGCTGAAGGACGAAAGCCGCCGCGACACAGCCGCGATCAAGCGGATTGGCGATGCCTGCATGGATTCGGAGGATTTCCGCGAGGGCCGCCGCGCCTTCATGGAGAAGCGCAAGCCGGCCTTCAAGGGACGCTAATTAAATCATGATGCGTTTCCAAGAAAACGCATCATGATCCTATCTCTCATTGTTTGAGCATGATCGTTTCGGAAAACCGGTTCCCACTTTTCCGGATCATGCTCTAAAGCGCCTCCAGCACCGCCTTGGTCACGTCGATCGTGCCGGCATTGCCACCGAACTCGAACGGCTTGAGGCCGGATGCATAGACCTGGTCGACGGCCTGCTCGATCCGCTGGGCCGCTTCGGCTGCGCCCTCGATGCCATGGGTGTCCGCCAGCCAGTCCAGCATCATCGCGGCCGACAGGATCATCGCGGTCGGGTTGGCCTTGCCCTGCCCCATGATGTCGGGCGCGGTGCCGTGGCAGGGCTGGAACACCGCATGGCGGTCGCCGATGTCGGCCGAGGGCGCCATGCCCATGCCGCCGACGAGGCCGGCGGCGAGATCGGAGAGGATGTCGCCGAACATGTTCTCGGTGACCAGGACGTCGAAATCCCAGGGGCGCTTCACCAGCATCAACGCGCACGCATCGACGTAGAGATGATCTGCCTTCACATCCGGGTGAAGCTGAGCGACCTCGTCGAAAATCTTGCGGAAGTAGGCGAAGGCCTTGAAGACGTTGGCCTTGTCGACGCAGGCTAATGTCCCCGAGCGGCCGCGATCCTTGCGGCGGGCGGCGAGCTTGAAGGAGAAGTTGAAGAGCCGCTCGGACGTCCTGCGGGTGATAACGAGCGTCTCGCGCGCCTCCTCATGTGTCACCACACCTTTGCCCATCGAGGCGAACAGGCCCTCGGTCGACTCGCGGATGACGACGAAGTCGATGCCGTGCTCGGCGGCGCCGACGATCGGGCTCGGCACGCCCGGAATCAGCCGCGCCGGCCGCACGCCGGCATAGAGATCGAAATGGAAGCGCAGCTCGATCTGCGGCGCGATCTCGGTGTTGTCGGGATAGCGCACCGACGGCAGGCCGCAGGCGCCGAGCAGGATCGCGTCGGCCTGCTCGCACAGCCGGATCGTGGCGTCGGCGATCGAGACCCCGGTCGCAAGATAGTTGGTGGCGCCGGCCTGGGCCTCGGTGAAACGGAACGACAGGCCGGCCCTCTCCTCGACCTTGCGCAGCACCTCGAGCGCTGGCGCCATGACCTCCGGCCCGATGCCGTCGCCGGGAAGGACTGCGATGTGGAGTGCGTTGGTGGAGGGCATGTTTTCTTCACAATACGAGTGAGTTAGCTCGGTCATTGCGAGCGAAGCGACGCAATCCAGGGCTCAGGTTGAGACTCTGGATTGCTTCGTCGCTTCGCTCCTCGCAATGACGGAAGTGGCTGGGAGTTACGGCGTCAGCACGGCGCGGCCGACGAGTTGGCCCTTCTGCAGCTCGCGCAGGGCATCGTTGGCCTTGGCAAGCGGCATCGGCGTCACCGGGATCGGCGCGATGTTCTTGGCGCGGACCAGGTCGAGCAGCTCCTTCGTCTCGCGGAGATTGCCGACATAGCTGCCCTGGATGGTGACCGCCTTGATCGGAATGAGCGGCAGCGCCCACGGCGCACCGCCGCCGAACAGGCCGACGATGACCAGCTTGCCGCCCTTTGTCAGGCAGTCGAAGCCGAGCTGCGCGGTGGCGGCATTGCCGACCAGGTCGATGACGGCCCGGATCGGCTCGCCTGCGGCCTTGTTCAATTGCTCGAGCGCATCCGGCGCCTTGCCGTCGACCGCCGCCAGCGCGCCGGCCGCCAACGCGGCCTCGCGCTTGCGCGCGTCGATATCGACCACGATCGCGCCCTTGCCGCCCATGGCCTTCAACAGCGACAGCGCCATCAGCCCGAGCCCGCCGGCGCCGAAGATCACGATCGGCGTGTCGAAATCCTTCTCGACCTTCTTGAGCGCGCTGTAGGTCGTCACGCCCGAGCAGGCGTAGGGCGCGGTCGTCACCGGATTGAGGCCCTTGAGGTCGATCAGGTGGCGCGGATGCGGCACGGTCATGTGGTCGGCATAGCCGCCGTCGCAATAGACGCCGAGCGAGGCCGGCTTCAGGCACATGTTCTCGTCGCCGGCCAGGCACGTGGCGCATTTGCCGCAGCCGATCCAGGGATAGACCAGCACGACGTCGCCGACCTTCAGCCCGCCCTTCTCGGCTTCGGTGACCTCGGGCCCGAACGCCACGATCTCACCGGCGCTCTCATGGCCCATGGTCCGCGGCAGCGACACGCCGCGATCCTTGAGGGACAGCGGCTTGCGGCCGTGGCCGAGATCATAGCCGCCTTCCCAGATGTGCAGATCGCTATGGCAGACGCCGGCCGCCTTCACCTTGATCAGCACCTGTTTGCCGAAGGGCTGCGGTGTCGGCTCGTCGACCTCGGTCAGCGGTGCATTGAAATCGGTGACCTTGAAGCTCTTCATGCTTTCACTCCCGTAGTCCGATGCGGGCGGGCCCGGACGGCGCATCGACGGGACGAGCGGCGAGGCTGCGCGCGGCAACGTCGCCTTGGACCTCCTCCCGGCATGAGCGCGTCCGGCTGGTCCGGACTGTTCTTGCGATATCGCGACATTGGCTGGAAACACGTGGAGCGGCAAGGCTGCGCGCAGCATGTGCGGTCATGGCAGCCCTGCAGCGGTTTGGCTCACGAGCTCAAGGTTTTGCAGCGTCGCTTACGCCAGCCCCCCGCAGGATTTCCACGGTGTGCTCTCCGAGGCTTGCAGCCCGCGGGCCCGCCGCAACCTTTGCCTCCGACATCCGGAACGGCAGGTTGACGACCTTGAAGGTCCCGGCGGCATCCTCCACGTCGGCCAGCGCGCCACGATGCGCGATCTGCGGATCAGCCAGCGCATCGGCCACGCTGCGGTAGGCCGAGCTGGGCACGCCGCCCGCGTTCAATGCCTCCAGGCATTGGGCGACGTTGAGCCGGCGCGACCAAGCCTCGACGCCATCCATCAGCGCGCCCCAGTTTGCCCGCCGGTCGGAATATTTTGCGAATCTGGGATCATCGACCCAGTCCGGATGTCCGATCACCGTCATCAGGTTCTGGAACGTCTTCTCGCTGGCGATGGCGATCATCACGAAGCCGTCGCGACACTCCGCCGGGCCAAAGGTCGGCCGCGACGGCTGCGCGACGGGAAATTGCGACCATTGGATCTCGTTCAAGGTCAGGCTCAGCATCGATTCCAGCATCGAGCAGTCGATGTGCTGGCCGCGGCCGGTGCGCTCGCGCTGATACAGGGCGGAGGCGATGGCGCCGAAGGCATAGGTCCCCGTCACCACGTCGGCGTGATAGATGCCGCAATAGTCAGGCCGGCTGCGCCCGGGCTGGTAGGCGAGATGCGCCATGTCATAGCCCGAGGCCGCGTGGATCACCGGCGCATAGGCCGGGAGTTCCGCCGAGGGGCCGGTCTGGCCGTAGCCGGAGATCGAACAGTAGATCAGCCGCGGGTTCAATTTGCGCAAGGTCGCATCGTCGAGCCCGAGCCGCTGCATCACGCCGGGGCGGAAATTCTCGACCAGGATGTCGGCACCTGTGACGAGCCGACGCACCGCGTCGCCGCCATCGCGCGATTTCAGATCGAGCACGACACTCTTCTTGCCGACGTTGAGCTGACCGAAGGCGGTGGAGCAGCCGCCGCGCATCGGAGGCCGGATGCGCATCGTTTCACCTTCAGCTGACTCGATCTTGATCACCTCCGCACCCATGTCTGCAAGCATGCGTGCACAATGCGGGCCGGCGATCGTGGTCGAAAAATCCAGGACGCGCAGCCCCGCGAAGCATCCTGTCAAACGGCTCTCATCGTTTCCAACTAGACTCACGAGCGCAGCTCCCTGGTGGAGTTCTCTTTTCCGCACGCCGATGCCGGCATGATCCACTTCCTCTTCGCCGATTCACGAAGCGTAAGCCATCGGATGCGGTGCGCGGGGAGTCTAGTTCGAACCATTCGATGTCGAAAGCGTTTGGCCTTCCGCCGCGGTGGGGCGACGCTTTTCTTCACGACTGAATTTGGACCTTTTCTTGCATAGGACGAACATGGGGCTTGATCGAGGACATCTCTTGCGGGTTCTGTTCGTTACGACCGAAATGGACGATTTCGTCCGGGTGGGCGGACTGGCTGCCGTTTCGGCGGCACTTCCCCGGGCACTACGCTCACACACCGACGTCAGGATCATGCTGCCCGGCTACCGGGACGTGATCGAGCAACTCACTCACATCGAGATCGTCGGCCAATGCGCTCCTCTGGCAGAGATGCCAGCCTGCGCGCTGGGACGGTCTTCGACCCGCGACGGCCTGCCGGTCTACGTCCTGCTCTGCGACGAGCTCTATGACCGTCCGGGCAATCCTTACGGCGACGAGAACGGGCAGGACTGGGCGGACAACGACATCCGCTTCGGCCGTCTCGCCGCCGCCGCCGCCGAGCTGGCGGCGGGCACGCTGGATGAGAACTGGGCAGCTGATCTCGTGCACGCCAACGATTGGCAGGCCGCATTGGTGCCGGCCTATCTGGCATGGCGCGGGGTCGAGGTTCCCTCGATCCTGACCATCCACAACCTCGCCTATCAGGGCCTGTTCCCGCGCGAGTCGCTGCGCCGGATCGGCGCCCCCGAATCCTCGTTCCACATCGACGGTCTGGAGTTCTACGACAAGCTGTCCTTTCTCAAGGGCGGCCTGGTCTATGCGTCGCATCTCACCACGGTCAGCTCGACCTATGCGCAGGAGATCACGACGCCCGAGCTCGGCTGCGGGCTGGAGGGCCTGCTCCGGCAGCGCTCCAATGCCCATGAGCTGACCGGCATTCTCAACGGCATCGACGAGAGCTGGGATCCCCGTTACTGCCAGCAGCTGGCGCAGCCCTTCGCCGCCGGCGACTGGAAGGGCAAGAAGGCCAACGCCGACTACGTCCGCAAACAGTTCGGCCTCGCCGTGTCGCGCGGTCCGATGTTCGGCATCGTCGCGCGCCTCGTCCATCAGAAGGGCATCGACTTGGTGCTGGAAGCCGCCGACGAGATCGTCGGCGCCGGCGGCCAGATCGTGGTCACCGGCACCGGCGAGCCCGCCATCGAGCGCGCGCTGTTGGAGGCTCACCGCCGCCGGCCGGACGCGATCGGGGTCGCCATTGGCTTCAACGATGCGCAGGCGCGGCGCATCTTCGCCGGCAGCGACTTCACCCTGATGCCGTCGCGCTTCGAGCCCTGCGGCCTGAGCCAGATGTATGCCCAGCGCTTCGGCTCGCTGCCGATCGGCCACCAGACCGGCGGCCTCGCCGAGACCATCACCGATGGCGAGACCGGATTCCTGTTCGAGAAGCCGTCGGCGGAATCCTTCCTCGGCGGGGTGAAGCGCGCGTTTTCGGCGTTCACCAGCACCGAACGGCTGAACGAGATGCGGCTGTCAGCGATGGCACGCTCCTTCAGCTGGAACCTGTCGGCCGCCTGCTACAACGCGCTGTACCGGAAGATGCTGGCGTCGTAGCCCGCTCCCGTAGCCCGGATGAGCGAAGCGACATCCAGGTTCATCTCGTCCTGTCGAACAGGCCCCGGATATCGCTTCGCTCATCCGGGCTACGGTCAAACAACAAAAGCCCGGACGTCGTCCGGGCTTTTTCTTGTGCGCTTGAAAGGCGGGCTTCTTACGCTGCGCGGACCGCTTCCAGGAAGCTGCCGACCTCGCGCTTGAGCCGGTTGGAATCTCCGGCGAGCGACTTGGCCGATGACAGCACCTCGGCGGAGGCCGAGCCGGTCTGCGAGGCGCCGCGCTGCACGTCCGTGATGTTGGACGAGACCTGCTGGGTGCCGTGGGCGGCCTGCTGCACGTTGCGGGAGATTTCCTGCGTCGCAGCCCCCTGCTCTTCGACCGCCGCCGCAATGGCCGCGCCGATCTCGGCAAGCCGCTCGATCGTCGAGCTGATCGCCTGGATCGAATTCACCGATTCCTGCGTCGCGGCCTGCACGCCTGAGATCTGCTGCGAGATCTCCTCGGTCGCCTTCGCCGTCTGCTCGGCCAGCGCCTTGACCTCGGTCGCGACCACCGCGAAACCGCGCCCGGCGTCGCCCGCGCGCGCCGCCTCGATGGTGGCGTTGAGTGCGAGGAGATTGGTCTGTCCGGCAATGCTGTTGATGAGCTCGACGACGTCGCCGATGCGGGCTGCGGCCTGCGACAATTCTGCGACGCGCCCATTGGTCTGGCGCACCTGCTGCACGGCGTCGCCGGCCATGCGCGCCGACGCCTGGACCTGACGGCTGATCTCGGTCACCGACGAGGAGAGCTCCTCGGTGGCGGAGGCGACCGACTGAACGTTGGCGGAAGCTTCCTCCGACGCAGCCGCCACCACCGTGCTGAGCTCTTGCGAGCGGTTGGCGGTGTTTGTCAGCATATCCGCCGACGTTTCGAGGCCCGAGGCCGCCGACGACACGGTGTTGACGATGTCGGCGATCGTCGACTCGAAGTTGCGCGTCAGCGCATCCAGCCGCCGGGCCCGATCGATCTGCGCCTGCGCGTCGCGCTGCGCGGCCTCGTCCGAGGCCTTTTTGGCGATCAGCGCGTCCTTGAAGATCTTCAGGGCGCGCGCCATCGCGCCGATCTCGTCCTTGCGGGACTCGTTCGGAATGTCGGCGCTCAGCTCGCCATTGGCGAGCCGCAGGGTCACGCCGGTCAGTCCGACCAGCGGGCCGACGACGCCACGGACGATGCCGATGACCACGGCGACTGACACGATCGCCACCAGCAGCAGAACGCCGAGCGCGATGAACAGCCGCAGCCGCGCCGCGCCAATGGCCTGATCGATAGCCTGATGCGCGGACTTGAGCGCCGCATCGCGCAGCACGATGACGTTGTTCAGCATCGGCGTCGTCCAGCGGCCCCACTCCTCCGCCGTGACCGGCGACGGCTGTCCGTCGCGCCCCGCGGTGACGATCTGACGGTAGCGCTGTTCGCCCGCGCCCATCAGGGTCGTGCGAACGTGCTCGAGCGCTGCGGACACTTCCGGCGTATTGCGAACGCTGCGCGCCGCAAGCTCGATCTGCTGCCACAGCAACGTCACCTGGCCGCTCTGCTCGGTCACCTCGGCAAGACGCGCCGGGGTCCAGCTGGTGTTCTGGATGAAGAAGCGCAACACGGCGGAGCGCGCGCCGTTGATCGTGCGCATCGATTGCGCCAATTGCGCAAGCTGGGCCGACGGCAACAGGTTCTCGATCTCGCCGCCGGCCCGCGACAGCTCGATCGCGGACTCGTCGATGGCGGCATTCAGAGACTCGGCCGCGCGACCGAGGCCATCCGTGGTCGTCGCCTGGATGTTCGCCGGACGCTGCGCGGCCGGAAGCGGTGCCGCGCTGCGCGCCGCGGAACGGACGCCGCGCAATGTCGTCGCTGCGGCATCGAGATTGGTGGTCGGCAGTCCCGCTACTTGCGCGGCGGTCTTGGCCTGGACCAGCGACTCGTCCGTCGTGGCGATGGCCTTGTCGAGCTTGGCGACATCATCCGCCGAGGCGGACCCGGCCGCCGCGAGCAGATTCCACTGGCCGCGCTCGAGCGGGATCTGCGCATTGACCTTCAGTGCCAGCTCGAAGGCGTCCAGAACCCGTGCCGCCTGCTCGCGCTTGCGCAAGTCGCCCCACCCGCTCCATGCGAGCGCAAAGGCGAAGGCCATCGCGAAGAAGCCGGTCAGCAGATTGCCGGCGAGAATTTTCCATTTGAGGCTGACCGCACCGGTCTCCGGCTCAACCGTCTCATTCTGCAGCACCGCGCGTTCGGACATTGGCCAATCCCAATCAAATACCGCTGCCCGGCCGGTCACGCTCGCATCGGCCGATACGCGCTTGCGCAGCGGCCCTCCGGCGACGTCTTCGCACGGTCGGCAAACAAGGATCGCGGCGACGCCGCCGCGCCATAATGATTAAGAACGAATGGCGACTAATCCCTTAAACTGAGTTGATCCGAGCGGTATCGGAATGCCGAGATGCCGCACTAATCGGATCGACTCAGCGCATCGGCCCCTCTACTCCGCAGCCGCTGCGAGCGTCACCGACGAATCGCGTAACACCTCGCCGGAGAGCGGATCGTGCTCGCCCGACCAGGGCCTGCGCTCCAGGATGTTGCACGGGCGGGTCGTGGCTCTCGTCCTCATGAATGCCGTCGCCCGTCATCGGGCGTTCGCATTGCACGCGCGGCCTGCGCTGCTTGAGAAATGCCGTTGTCCAATCGCGATGATAGCGCCTGCCTATCGATAGCGACGCTGATCCTCGTTCAGCAGGGCGAGACCATCGAATATGCCAGCAAGTGCGCCGAGCAGGCATCGTCGCCGCGCTCGCGGTCGCGGGATGTCTGGCGCGTTGGTTGACGCTGCCGGGCGTTCAGGACCGGCTCGGCGCGGGCTCGGATTGAGCCGGCGGGGCCTGCTCATCGTCGTCGGCGATCGCGCGCCAAGCCGCCCCTTCGAGATCGTCGTACTGGCCGCTCTTCAGCGACCAGAGAAAGCCGACCAGACCGGCAAGGCCGAGCGCCAAAGCGAGCGGAACGAGAATGATCATCACTTCCATGACACGGCCTCCCCAGCCACCTTGCGGGCACGCAGCGCATTCAGCATGACGATGATCGATGAGCCGGACATCGCGGCTGCCGCGATCAGCGGGGTGACGACGCCGCTGATCGCAAGCGGCACCGCCAGGACGTTATAGCCGACCGCGAGCCACAGATTCTGCCGCATCAGATGCAGCGCCTTGCGCGCGTAGTCGATCGCAGCCAGCACCGGCGCCAGGGGACGACCGAGAAAGACGAGATCGGCGGTGGCCTGGCTGAGATGCGCGGCCGAAATCGGCGACATCGAAACGTGCGCGGCGGCGAGCGACGGCGCATCGTTCATGCCGTCGCCGACCATCATGACCTTGACCTCGGCCCGCTTCAGCTCCTCGATGCGCGCGATCTTGTCGGCCGGCGTCACGCCGGCGCGCCACTCGCTGATGCCGAGCGCCATGGCGGCGGAGGCCACCGCCGCCTCGCGATCGCCCGAGAGGATCTCGACCTTGATGCCGCGCCGCTGCAGGCCGGCGACGATCTTGGCAGCGTCAGGGCGCAGGCCCTGGCGCACCGAGAACAGGTACTTGCTATCGCCGCGGCTGAAGGCAACCACCGAAGCCTCGGGATCGACGCTGCTGGTCTGCGCAACCAGCGCCTCTGCGCCGCAGAAGGCCGGACGCCCCAGCCTGATTTCGACGCCGTCGACGACGGCGCGGACACCCTGCCCCGGCTCCTCGACCGCGCCCATCAGCGGCGAACGCGCATTGGCAGCCTGGGCCACCGCCGCCGCCACCGGATGATGGCTCGACAGTGCGAGCTGGCCGGCCAGTGCGAACACGTCTGCAGGAATGTCGGCGGCGTTGACGACCTCGAGCTCCGGCAGCGTCAAGGTGCCGGTCTTGTCGAAGATGACGTGATCGGCCTCGGCGAGGCGCTCGATCGCATCGCCCGCATTGAGCAGCACGCCGGACTTGAACATCGCGCCCGACGCCACGGTCTGCACGGTCGGAATCGCGAGCCCAAGGGCGCAGGGACAGGTGATGATCAGCACGGCGATGCCGGTGACGATGGCGTCGTGCCAGCTCGCCCCCATCAGCACCCAGCCGAGCACGGTGAGCGCTGCGGTCGCATGCACCACCGGCGCATACAGCCGCGAGGCGCGGTCGGCCAGCCGCATGTAGCGCGAGCGGGCCTGCAGCGCGTTGTCGAGCAGGCGCGTGATCTCGGCGAGCAAGGTGCCCTCGGCGGCGGCCGAGACCCGGACGCGCAGCGTGCCGGAAATGTTGAGCGAACCCGCATAGACCGCGGTGCCCTGCTCGGCCGGCACGTAGAGCGTCTCGCCGGTGATCAGGCTCTGGTCGATCTCGGAGCGGCCCTCGACGACCACGCCGTCGACCGCGCAGCGCTCGCCGGGACGCAGCAGCACCAGATCGCCGGCGCGAACGGCGGCGACCGGCACCTCCGAAATCTCGTCGGGGCCGATGAACTTGGTCGCGGTCTCCGCCTTCAGCGCGGCCAGATTGCCGGCGACGGCGCGGGTCTTCCGCCGCATGTTCTGGTCGAGATAGCGGCCGACCAGCAGGAAGGTCAGCAGCATGATCGCGGCGTCGAAATAGGCGTGCTCGGCGTGATGAAACGTCTCGACGATCGACATGCCCAAGGCCAGGATCACGCCGATGCAGATCGGCACGTCCATGTTGACGTTACCGGTCTTCAAGGCACGCCAGGCGGAGCGGAAGAACGGCTGGCCGGCATAGGCCGCGGCCGGCAGCGCGATCACGGCCGACAACCAGTGGAAGAAGTCGCGCTGCTCGGGCAGCATGTCGCTGACATTGCCGGACCAGACCGGGATCGACAGCATCATCACGTTCATGGTCGCGAACGCCGCGACGCCAAGACAGCGCAGCAGGAAGCGCGACTCCTCGGCCTCGGTGGCTTCCGCACTCGCCTTCTCGAACGGATAGGCCTTGTAGCCGAGCTCGGCGAGCCGATCGATGAACTTGGCCGGATCGAGCGTGCCCTGCTTCCATTCCAGCGCGACGCGGCGGTCGGTGAGATTGACGCGCGCCAGCGTCACGTCGGGCAGCGCGGAGAGGCCGCGCTCGATCTTGGCCATGCAGCCGGCGCAGCTGACGCCTTCGACCGCGAGGTCGATATGCTTCAGCCCTGCCCCGAGATCCTTGACGTAGTGAGAGAAGTCACGCGTCGCATGCATGATCGAAATCCCTTCAGTTCAGCAGCACGCGGTTCTTCGACATGAACAGGCGTCGGCCGCTGGAATCGCCTTCGAGCACGAGGTCCCACTGGCCCGGCGCGATCGCCTCCGCCGTGCCGCGATAGATGCCGATGCCGACCTCGGCGAGCGCGACCTCCTGATCCGCGCGCTTGTCGGCGGGACGCTCGAGCCGGCCCTGGAAGGTCAGGCCCGAGACGGGATTGCCGCTCGCGTCGCGCGCGTTGACCTGCAGAATGGCGGCGCCTCCGGCGCCACGCTCGATATGCGCCTCGACCTGCCAGCGCCGCGCCTCCTGGGCGCGCGCCGCCGCGATCTCCTTTTCGTAGCCGAGGCTGGCGCTGTAGGCGCTGTCGACCTCGGTGCCCGGCAAGGTCGAGATCGCCATCTTCATCATGTAGACGTTGACGCCGATCACGGTCCCGAAGAAGGCAAGGAGCATCGCGAGCACCATGCCTCCGGTCAGCTGGAAAGAAGGATTGGAACGGCTGGCCATTGACAGGCTCCTTGCTTACGGGCTGACGAAATTGTCGGTGGCGGAGGCGACGACGCCAAGACCGATATCCGTCACGTGGAACTTCACCGGGATGGACTTCGCAGGATTGCTCTCCTCGGGCGCGGTCACCAGGAGGCGCAGCTCCTCGGTCTGGTCGCGGCCGACCACGATCATCGGTCGGTCCGGCGTGACGGAGTCGGCTCCGACGACGTGAACGGTCGAATTGACGGGACCCTCGATGTCGATGGCGATGACGCGATCGAAGCCGTGCTTATTGAGGACGCGCACCGTATAGGCATTGCGGATCGAGCCGTCGGATAGCTTGATCGCAATCGGATTGCGATCGTGCAGCACGTTGACCTCGAGCAGCGACCGGGTCGCGAGCTTGTAGGCCATGGCACCGCCGACCGCGGCGATGATCGCGGCATAGACGATGGTCCGCGGGCGCACGAGCTTGTAGATCGGCGGCTTGCCTTCCTGCCGGCGATGGATGTTGATGTCGTTGTCATAGCCGATCAGCCGCGTCGGGCGGCCGATCTTGGTCATGACGGTATCGCAGGCGTCGATACAGAGGCCGCACTGGATGCAGTCCATCTGGGCGCCGTCGCGGATGTCGATGCCGGTCGGGCACACCGCCACGCATTGCTTGCAATCGATGCAGTCGCCGGCCGGCTGGCCGAGCGCGCGCAATTCGGCGGCCTTCTTGACCGACATGCGGCTCTCGCCTCGGTCGTAGCGGTAGGTGACGTTGAGCGCCCATTCATCGGTCAGTGCCGCCTGGATGCGCGGCCACGGGCACATATACACGCAGACCTGCTCGCGCATGAAGCCGGCGAGCGTATAGGTCGTCGCGGTCAGGATCGCGATCCAGACATAGGCGAGCATCGGCCCCTGGAAGGTGATGAGATCCTTCACGAGCGTCGGCGCATCGCTGAAATACAGCACCCAGGCGCCGCCGGTCCACCACGCGATCATCAGCCAGATCGAATGCTTGAGCACGAGCTCCGAGATCCGCTCCAGTTTCATCGGGTCGTTGGAGGCATCCTTCTTCATGCGCTCCCGGCGGTCGCCCTCGATCAGGCGCTCCACCGCGTAGAACAGGTCGGTCCACACTGTCTGTGGGCACAGATAGCCGCACCAGATGCGGCCGCCGATCGCGTTCATCAGGAACAGGCCGATGGCGGCGATGATCAGGAGGCCGGTGAAGTAGTACACCTCCTGCGGCCATAGCTCGATGAAGAAGAAATAGAAGCGGTGGTTCGGGAAGTCGATCAGCACCGCCTGGTCGGGCGCGCCGAAGCCGCGATTCCAGCGCACGAACGGCAGGAAATAATAGACACCGAGACAGAAGCCCATCAGGCCCCATTTGATCCGGCGGAAGGTTCCTGAGACGCTCTGTGGATAGACCTTCTTGTGCGCGGCATAGAGCGGACCGTAATCGTCCACCGGCTGCAGGTCCTGAGGCTTCAGGTCGTCCGGTCTTACCGTCTGGTTCATGGCTGGCGGGTCATGGCTGGGGGATCTTCTCGCAGTTGCGGCCGAAGGTATTCCCACCTCCGGCCGCGCAGTTGATCCAGCTCAATTGAAGGAAAGGTTCCGTTGGATTTCCGTTACTTTCCTCCGCCCAGCGAGTGGACGTAGACGGCCATCGCCTTGATCGTGGTCGGGTCGAGACGGCCCTCCCAGGCCGGCATGACACCGGCGCGACCGTTGGTGATGGTCTCGATTAGGGTCACCTCGTCGGAACCGTAGAGCCAGATCTTGTCGGTCAGGTTCGGCGCCCCGAGGTCCGGATTGCCCTTGGCGTTGTCGCCATGGCAGGCCGCGCAGTTTTCGGCGAAGACCTTGGCGCCGGCCTTGGCGTCATAACCCGGCCGGGTCGGCAGGCCCGCCAGCTCCCGAACGTAGTTGGCGACCGTGACGATCTCCGCCGGCTTCAGGACACCGTCCTTGCCGAAGGCGAGCATCTGGCCCTCACGCGTCTTCGGGTGACCCGAGCGCACGCCGTACAGCAGGGTCTGCTGGATCTGCTCCAGCGAGCCGCCCCACAGCCAGTCGTCGTCGTTCAGGTTCGGGAAGCCCTTGGCGCCGGCCGCGCCGGTCCCGTGGCAGGCGGCGCAATTGTCGCCGAACACGGTCTTGCCCTTGGCACGCGCCAGGGCCAGCATCGCCGGATCCTTCTCGATGTCGGCGAGCGAGGCGGTCGCGAGCGCCGCCATCTTGGCGCCGCGGATCTTCTCGAGATTGGCAAGCTCGACCGCCACGTCCGCACGGGACGAGTAGCCGAACAGGCCCTGAGTGTTGCTGGAGATGGTCGGCCAGGCCGGATACACGATCCAGTAGCCGATCGCCCAGACGATGGTGATGTAGAAGGTGATCACCCACCACCGCGGCAGCGGGGTGTTGAGCTCCTTGATGCCGTCCCAGGCGTGGCCGGTGGTGGGGGTGCCGGAGACACTGTCGACTTCGGTATGGTCAGCCATGATGAATTAATCCTCCCGCAACGGCATGCTCGCCGCCTCGTCGAAAGCGGCCTTGTTGCGAGGCCAGAGGGCATAGGTCACGATCGCGATGAAGATCGCGACGAAGATCGGGGTCCACAGCGTCGTCACGAGTGACGACGCGATGTTTTCGACTGCAATGATGGGCTTCATGATGTTCGCCTCTGATCTCAGCGCAGATTGGCTTTTTCGTTGTAGATCTTGAAGTCGACCAAGGTGCCGAGCATTTGCAGGTACGCAACCAGCGCATCCATCTCGGTCGGAGCACCCGCCTTGCCGTCGAAGTTGCGCACCACCGCCTTCGGATAGCGTTTGGTGAGCGCCTCGGCACCGGCACCGTCCGGATCGACCTGCGCCTTGAGGTCGGTGGCGGCGTTGGCGATCTGGTCGTCGGTGTAGGGCACACCCACCGCCCGCAGCGTCTTCAGGTGATCGGCGACGTTGTCGGCGTTCAGCTCGGTCTCCTTCAGGAAGGGATAGCCGGGCATGATCGATTGCGGGACGATGGCGCGCGGGTTGGTCAGGTGGGTGACATGCCAGTCGTCGGAGTACTTGTTGCCGACGCGGGCGAGGTCAGGACCCGTACGCTTGGAGCCCCACTGGAACGGATGGTCGTACATGCTCTCCGCGGCGAGCGAGAAGTGGCCGTAGCGTTCCACTTCGTCGCGCAGCGGACGAACCATCTGCGAATGGCAGAGATAGCAGCCCTCGCGGACGTAGATGTTGCGGCCGGCCAGCTCGAGCGGCGTATAGGGACGCACGCCGTCGACCGCCTCGATCGTGCTCTTCAGGTAGAAGAGCGGAGTGATCTCGACGAGGCCGCCGATCGCGATCACCAGCAGGATGCCGATGACCAGGATGATCGAGTTTTTCTCGAAGACTTGGTGTCGTTGCCAGAAAGACATGGTTGATACCTCACTCCGCCGGCTGAAGGGCGACGGGCGACTGAACTTCTTCCTCACCGACACGGACCGTCATCCAGAGATTGTAGGCCATGATGAGTGAGCCGATCAGGAACAGCGCGCCACCGGCGGCACGGATGATGTAGAAGGGGTGCATCGCCTCGACGGTCTCGATGAACGAGTATTCGAGGAAGCCGAGCGCCGTGTAGGACCGCCACATCAGACCCTGCAGGATGCCCGAGACCCACATCGCGGAGATGTAGAGCACGATGCCCAGCGTGGCCGTCCAGAAGTGCCAGTTCACGAGCTTGAGGCTATAGAGACCCTTGCGGTTCCAGATCCACGGCACCAGGCAGTACAGCGCGCCGAAGGAGACGAAGCCGACCCAGCCGAGCGCACCGGAGTGCACGTGACCGATGGTCCAGTCGGTGTAATGGCTGAGCGAGTTGACCACCTTGATCGACATCATCGGACCTTCGAAGGTCGACATGCCGTAGAAGGCGACCGAGACGACCAGCATGCGCAGCACGGGGTCCGTCCGCAGCTTGTCCCACGCTCCCGACAGGGTCATCAGGCCGTTGATCATGCCGCCCCAGGAGGGCATCCACAGCATGATCGAGAAGGTCATGCCCAGGGTCTGCGTCCAGTCCGGCAGCGCCGTATAATGCAGATGGTGCGGGCCGGCCCAGATGTAGAGGAAGATCAGCGCCCAGAAGTGGATGATCGACAGCCGGTAGGAATAGACCGGCCGTTCCGCCCGCTTCGGGATGAAGTAGTACATGATGGCGAGGAAGCCGGCGGTCAGGAAGAAGCCGACCGCGTTGTGGCCATACCACCACTGGAACATCGCATCCTGCACGCCACCCCAGGCGATGTAGGACTTGGAGCCGAACAGCGACACCGGAAGCGCCGGGTTGTTGCCGAGGTGCAGAACCGCGATCGTGACGATGAAGGCAAGATAGAACCAGTTCGCCACGAAGATGTGCGGCTCCTTGCGCTTGATGATCGTCGTCAGGAAGACCAGCAGGTAGACCACCCAGACGATCGTCAGCCAAAGATCCGAGTACCATTCGGGCTCGGCGTACTCCTTGCCCTCGGTGACACCGAGCAGATAGCCTGTGCCCGCGATCAGGATGAAGAAGTTGTAGCCGATCACCACGAACCAGGGCGCAAGATCGCCGGCGAGGCGCACGCGGCAGGTCCGCTGCACGACGTAGAATGACGTCGCCAGCAGCACGTTGCCGCCGAAGGCGAAGATCACCGCCGAGGTATGCAGCGGCCGCAGGCGGCCGAAGCTGGTCCACGGCAGGTCGAAGTTCAGCGCGGGCCAGGCCAGTTGCGAGGCGATGATGAGGCCGACCGTGAAGCCGGCGATGCCCCAGAACATCGACATGAACGAGGCGAACTTGATCGGACCGAGATTGTAGTTCGGCCGACCATTGATCTCCTGTGGAGGCAGCTCGCCGCGCTCGAAGTAGCGGTTGAGGATGAAGAAGACGGACGCCGCGCTGGCGGCAGCCGCGAGCGAGGCGTGGAACGCGAAGGCCGTATCCAGTGCCTTCGCCGCAGCGAAGACGCACAGGAAGGCGGTGACGGCAAAAGTGAGCGACAAGCCACTTTCGCCGATGGTCATGGATTTTGTGGATGAGGACGCGCTCATGCGGAATCTCGCTGAAAGAACACGAGCCCAGCAACCACAATCGTTCACACGTGGAATTGATCGAAATCAACTTTGCGACCGGTTCGCCGGTAAACAGGCGGAGTGTTGCACGACGACGCGGTTTCGGTCGCAGACACGGCGACGGCCGGCATGCAGCGATGCATGCCGGCCGTCATTAGACGTTCGTAGCAGGCTTCGGACTCAGCGCGCCGCGCTCAATCCTTGGCGGCAGCCGCCAGCGCTCGCACGATGTCCTCGCGGGCGACGATCCCGACCACGCGGTTGTCGGCATCGGTCACGGGAAGGCTGCGGATGCGATGCTCGACCATCAGCTGCAGCACGCGCGTCAGCTTCGTATCCGGCCTGACGTAGATGAACTCGGACGTCATCACGTCGGCGACCGTCCGGTTCATCAGGTCGCTGTAGCGCGGCAGCATCTGATTCGGCGTGAAGGCAAAGCATTTCAGCACGTCGAACTTGGTGACGATGCCGATCACCTCGTCGTTCTCGACGACGGGGTAGGTGTTGAAATCGTCGCGGTCGAACATCTCGCCGAGCTCGCGGATCGTCGTCTCCCGGCTCACGGTCGTGACGTTGCGCGTCATGTAGTTGCCGGCGGTTTCCTCGAGAAATCTGTACAAGGCGGCAATCCTGTTCTCGGATGGAGCGGGTCGAATTTCAGTGCGACAGCAGAACGCAACGCTCACTGCGCGTCATCAGATGCTCGGTAACCCCGCCGAGCACGAGCTCGCGGAACCGGGAATGGCCATAGGCGCCGGCCACCACGAGGCCTGCCGAAAGATCGGCGGCGACGGCGTCGAGCGTGGCCACAACGTTCCGTCCCTGCCCCGGCTCCGCGACGCGCGCCGATGCGACGATCTTGTGACGGCCGAGCCATGCGACCACGTCCGCAAGACGCGCTGCGCAGGCGTCATATTCCGAGGTGTTCTCCAGGATCTCGACGACCACGACGCCGCTCGCCTTGGCGAGCAGCGGCAGGGCATCGGTCAGGGCCCGGCGCGCCTCCGATGTCTCCTTCCAGGCCACCAGCACGGTCCCAAGATCGAGCGAACTGGCGTTGTCCGGCACCACGAGCAGCGGGCGCCCGGCCTGCATGACGAGATCCTTGGGATTGGCGACCGCGAACGCATCGGACATCCCGGGCGGCACGCTGCCGGTGACGAGAATGTCGGCGGCACGGGCCTGCGCCAGCACATGGCGCGCGGGAAAATCTACCGCGCCGCGCCAGCTCAACGACGCAGCCCGGTCACCAACGGCGGTGCGGAACTGCTGTTCGAGCTCGGCCAGTCGATTCCGCAGCGCGGCCTCGCCCTGCTCGATCAGATCCTGCGCCTGCTCGCCGGTCGTGAAGTAGAGCGGCGGCGCGAATTCCGCAGCCGCCACGCCGATGACACCCGCGTCAAAGCGCGCCGCAAGGTCGGCCGCGACCTGAAGGCGGGCCTCATTCGGCTGACTGAGCGCAAGGCTCACCATCACAGTCGCGAACGTCATCCCGTCTCTCCAAACATTGCTTCCATGCAGCTCTTAGAGGTGAAATCACCTGCCGTGATGAGATAGATCAAGGTGCGGCGGTAAAGCACGGGCGGCAGGACACCGTTGGAACCCGGCCCACGATCGGAGAAAGCCTTGAATTGTCGAACCAAAGTTTAAGTCGGGCCGGGTTGCGGGGGCGCAATCTGGTATAGGATACCGCGGTGGTCGGCCTCCCGGCTGCGGCGATAACGGCGAATCGAACAACGGCGAATCGATCAAAGGCTTCGAATTGCGCGGCTTCACCCAACCCTTCCCGGATGCATCCGCCAGACCCGACGACGCTCGGACGCTGGGCTTCGGCGCGTGGGATCTCGATCTGGCCTCGGGCGAGTTCTACTGGTCGGTGACGACGCGGAAGCTGTTCGGCGTGGCAGCCGACGAGCCGGTGACCTACGGCTCCTTCCTGGCGCTGCTGGCGCCCGAGGATCGCGCGCCGGTTGAGGCGGCGATCGAGGATTCGCGCCGTCAGAGCACCGGGTTCGACATGTCGTTCAAGATGTCCGGCAGCGGCCACTGGATTCGCGTGCTTGCCGGCGTGGTCCCCGACGAGGCCGGCACACCGCACCGTCTGCGCGGCATCGCCCTCGACATCGACCAGGAGAAGCGGCTGGAGGAGACGCTGCGGCTGCGCGAGCAGCATTTCCGCTCGATCCTGGACACCGTGCCGGACGCGATGATCGTGATCGACGGCAGCGGTACGATCCAGTTCTTCAGCTCCGCGGCGGAGCGCATGTTCGGCCTCACCGAGGCGGAGGCGGTCGGCCTCGACGTCAGTGAATTGATGCCCGAGCCGGACCGCTCCCGCCATGCCGGCTACCTCACCCGCTACCACGCCAGCCGCGAGCGCCGTATCATCGGCATCGGCCGTATCGTGACCGGCCGCCGCCGCGACGGCACGACATTCCCGATGCATCTGTCGATCGGCGAGATGCAGTCCGGCGGCAAGCCCTATTTCACCGGCTTCGCCCATGATCTCACCGAGCATCAGCAGACCCAGGCGCGGCTGCGCGAATTGCAGTCGGAGCTGGTCCACGTGTCGCGCCTCAGCGCCATGGGCGAGATGGCCTCGGCGCTGGCGCATGAGCTGAACCAGCCGCTCGCCGCGATCAGCAATTACATGAAAGGCTCGCGCCGGCTGCTGGCCGGCAGCGGCGATCCGAACACGCCCAAGATCGAGAGCGCGATGGACCGCGCCGCCGAGCAGGCGATTCGCGCCGGCCAGATCATCCGCCGTCTGCGCGACTTCGTCTCGCGCGGCGAATCGGAGAAGCGGGTCGAGAGCCTGTCGAAACTGATCGAGGAAGCCGGCGCGCTCGGCCTTTCCGGAGCCCGCGAGCAGAACGTCCAGTTGCGCTTCCAGCTCAATCCGGAGGCCGACCTCGTGCTGGCCGACCGGGTCCAGATCCAGCAGGTCCTGGTCAATCTGTTCCGCAATGCGCTCGAGGCGATGTCTCATTCCGGACGCCGCGAGCTCAGTGCGACAAATCGCAGACTCGGCGACGACTTGATCGAGGTCTCGGTCTCCGATACCGGAACGGGATTCCACGACGACGTCATGCCCAACCTCTTCAAGACCTTCTTCACCACCAAGGACACTGGAATGGGAGTCGGCCTCTCGATCAGCCGGTCCATCATCGAGGCCCACGGGGGGCGCATGTGGGCCGAGAACAACGAGGCGGGCGGAGCGACGTTCCGCTTCACCCTGCCGGCGGCCTCGACCAGGGTTGAGCACGATGGCTGAACGGGCCAAGGTCTATGTGATCGACGACGACGAGGCGATGCGGGATTCGCTCAACTTCCTGCTCGATTCATCAGGCTTCGACGTCACGCTGTTCGAGAACGCGGAGGTCTTCCTCGGCCGACTGCCGACGCTCCCTTTCGGCTGCGTCGTCTCGGACGTGCGGATGCCCGGCATCGACGGCATCGAGCTGCTCAAGCAAATGAAGGCCGCCGGCAGCAGCTTTCCGATCCTGGTGATGACCGGCCATGGCGACGTGCCGCTCGCGGTCGAGGCGATGAAGCTCGGCGCGGTCGATTTTCTGGAGAAGCCGTTCGAGGACGAGCGATTGGTTGCCATGATCGAAACGGCGATCCAGCAGGCCGAGCCGGCCGCGAAGAACGAATCGGTCACGCAGGATGTCCTGGCACGCGTCGCCAGCCTGAGCCCCCGGGAGCGACAGGTGATGGATGGACTGATGGCCGGGCTCTCCAACAAGCTGATCGCGCGCGAATACGACATCAGTCCGCGCACCATCGAGGTCTACAGGGCCAACGTGATGACCAAGATGGGAGCGAACAGCCTCTCCGAGCTGGTGCGTCTGGCGATGCGCGCAGGCGCGCTGAAGGATTGAGCTAGATCAAGATACCTTGACAGAATCGAGTGTTATGTTGTGCCTCGGTTCAACATCACATTCTCGCGGCACGTGCGATGTCGGCTCACACAAAACTTACGGTCTACGTAGCCGACGACGATGCTGACGTCCTCGGCTCGCTGCGCTTCCTGCTGGAGGCCGACGGCTTCGACGTGCGCACGTTTCGCAGCGGCACCGCGCTGCTCAAGGCCTCCGACCACGCGCCCGTCGACTGCTTCGTGGTCGACTACAAGATGCCGGAGATCAACGGGGTCGAGCTCGCCGAACGGTTGCGCAAGCAGGGCGCCACCGCTCCGGTGGTGCTGATCACCGGCCACTACGATGACAGGCTTGCGGCGCGCGCGGCGGCCGTCGGGATCCAGGATTTCCTGCTCAAGCCGCTGCTCGACGACAATCTGGTGAAGCGGATCCGCAAAGCGATCGCCAACGACCATTCGGGTACCGCACAGCGCGTCTCCTGACCCGGCCGGCCTACGTATATCTACGTAAGGGGCCCCCCTTAAGATATCGCGCGAAATGTCCTTAACGGGAGCCGCCGTGTACCACATCGCCATCCGCCGCAAGGAGATGGTCATGCTCAATCAGTCGATTATCAATTCGGTCGTCAGCACCAACGTTCCCCACACCGTCCCCTCTCCTGCGGCCAATCCCTTTGCCGAGATCACCGGCCACACCGGGCTGATCGCCAGCGAGTTCTCGTACAAGAAGGACGAGGAGATCTATGGCGAGGATGAGCCGGCCGAGTACGTCTACCAGGTGATCTCCGGCGCGGTTCGCAGCTACAAGCTGCTCTCCGACGGCCGCCGCCAGATCGGCGCCTTCCATCTTCCAGGGGACGTTTTCGGCCTCGAATTCGGCTCCATGCACCGTCTCGCCGCCGAAGCCATCATCGACACCACCGTGCGCCTGGTGAAACGCCGCAGCCTCGAACAGGCCGCAGGCGTCGACGTCACGGTCGCCCGCAAGCTCTGGACCATGACGGCCGGCGATCTCCGCCATGCCGAGGACCACATGCTGCTGCTGGGCCGCAAGACCGCGATGGAGCGCGTCGCCACCTTCCTGCTCGAGATGGACCGCCGCCTCGCCGTCGCCGGCATGATGGCGCTGCCGATGTGCCGCCGCGATATCGGCGACTATCTCGGCCTGACCCTGGAGACCGTGTCGCGCGCGCTGTCGCAGTTGCACAGCCAGGGCGTTCTCGGCTTCTCCGGTGCCCGCCAGATCGTGCTGCGCAACCGCCAGCGCCTGCGCAGCATGGACGCCTGAGGCGCCCTGCCCGTTCACGCCCTGCGCCGGCGGTGCCCAGTCTCGGGCATCAGCAGCGCGATCAGAAGAAGACCTGTCAGTGCCACGCCCGACAGACCCATGAAGGCGGTGGCGCTGCCGTAGCGGTCGCTGGCGAAGCCGGCGACGACGGTGGACAGCGATCCGCCGATCCCGGACGCCGTCCCGACAATTCCCTGCGCCAGATTGAAGTGCCCGCTGCCGAAGGCGACGTCGGCCACCGTGAGTGGAATCATCACGGCGAAGACGGCCGCGGTGACGCTGTCGAAGATCTGCACCGCCACCAGCACGTAGGGATCGTGCACGACCGCGAACAGCGCGCCGCGCATCGCGAGCGCGGCAAACCCCAGCATCAGCAGCGGCCTGCGGCCCCATTGCTGCGCCACCGCGCCGACCGAGGGCGAGGTCAGCGCCACGATCGCCTGCGGCACCACGATGCAGAACGCGATCAGCATCGGCGCCCATTCGCTCGATTTCGTCGTCACCACGCCGGCCATCAGCGGCAGCATCGCCGCATTGGCGAGTTGCAGCAGGAACACGCCGAGCGCGAAGACGAGCAGCGCGCGCTGACGCAACAGGCCGAGCAGATTCGACAGCCGCGCGACCTCCTTGTCCTCGTGATCGGCCCGGCCGTGCGCCCGCGCGACGTCGATCTCGCGCTCGCGGACTCGCGACAACGCGATCAGCGTCGGAAAGGCGAGAATGAAGGTGACCAGGAACACGGCGCGGCTGGACAGCAGATAGCCGCAGGTGCCCATCACGGCCGCGGCCACGCCATTGCCGAGCGACGCGAACCGCGCATTGCGGCCGAGCCGCTCCGCCATGCCGCGCGGCCCGACCAGGCCGAGGCTGATCGCCGCGATCGCGGGTCCCAGCACGCAGCTCGCCGCCGCATGCAACGTTGCGGCAGCCGCGACCACGGGAAAGATCGGCCAAGCCGCATAGGCCAGCGCGCAGCCGCCGATGGCCGCGATGGCAAGGCCGGCGACGCGGCGCTCGGATCTGGCCGCATCGATGATCGCGCCGCCCGGCATCTGCCCGATCAGCCCGACGATGCCGCCGATCGACAGCACCAGGCCGATCTGCGCCTGCGTCCATTTCTGCGTCGTCAGATAGACCGCGATGAAGGGACCGAAGCCGGTCTGCACGTCGGCCAGGAAGAAGATGAACCAGTCCAGCCCGCGCAGGCTCTGCCGCGACGGCGCTGGTCTTGAAGTCTGGCCATGATCCTCCCCGGTATCCGGACGCGCGCCCGCCTCTGCCGCGCCGTCAGGCTCGGACTCCCGGTCAGGCGATCTCGACGGCCGTGCAATCGGCATGGCTCTCACATCTCAACTCATCTCAACTCATGAGGCTGACGGGACAGAACATCCCCACCGTGTTCCGCTGCACGCGCAGGCCGGACCGGCAATCTCACGCATCAACTCAATGATCGAAATCCCAGGGAGACAGCTTGCCGGACGCGCCGAGCACCACGACGGGCTTGTCCTCCTTGTATTCGGGCGCGGCCTTCACCTGCTCCTTGGTGAGGTCGAGCGTGACCTGGTCGCTCTTCTCGGCGATGTGCTTGAAATCGAGCGCGGTCCAGTCGACCACGATCTTGCGGCTGCCGACGCCGAGGAAGCCGCCGAAATCGATCACCGCGGCGCGCACCGTGCCGGTGAGATCGACGATGACGTCGACGATGTGGCCCATGTCCTCGCCGGTCGAGCTGCGCACGTCGCGACCGAGCACGCCATGCGCATCGCGCGCGCCGAGGATCGTGACCGAAGGGGGTGGTGCCGGCTCTTTCGCGGGCGCCGCCGCATCCTTGGCAGGCGGTGTCGGCGACGGCTGCTGCGCATGCCCATGAGTCGCATGCAGACCGATCAGCAGCGGCAGCATGAGGAGGCAGCTGCGAGCAGCTCGGCGGAGGGCGCGTTTCAGCGTCATCATTGCGCCAGCACCAGCGAGACCTGGATCTGACCGCGCCGCCGCAGCACCTCCATGGAGATGTCCTCGCCATGGCGGCGAATCCGCAGGTCGATCGTCGAGTTGCCGAGCCTGAGATCGCGCAGCACCACCCAGTCCAGGAACGCCGGCAGCCGCGGATTGCGCAGGCGGATCTCGCCGCGCGCGGCGTCGAACTCGAGCCCGAGCGCCGCTTCGAGCAAGGTGAATGGGGTTGCGCTGGCCCAGGCCTGCGGCGCGCAGGCCACCGGATAGAGCGTCGGGCCCCGATGCTTCTCGCGCCGGAAGCCGCAGAACAGCTCCGGCAGCCGGCGCAGATCCATGTAGGACGCTGCTTCGAACAGGCCGCCGAACACCTGCTCGACCGCATGCTTCAGGCCATAGCGCGACAGGCCGAGCGCGATCAGCGCATTGTCGTGCGGCCAGATCGATCCGTCGTGATAGGACATCGGATTGTAGCGCGGCTCGCCGCAGGCGACGGTGCGGATGCCCCAGCCCGAGAAGAAATGCGGCCGCAGCAGTTCGGCGGCAAGCTTGCGGGCGCGATCCTCGCGCACCATGCCGCTGAACAGCAGCTGCCCGGCGTTGGACGTCCGGACGCGGCAGGGCTGCTTGTGGCCGTCGAGCGCGAGCGCATAGGTGTTCAGATCCTCGCACCAGAAGGCGTCCTCGAACCGTTCCGCGAGATCAGCGGCCTCGGCCTGGAGCCGGTCCGCCATCTCGGCCTTGCCGAGCCGACGGGCGCAACGCGCCGCCAGCTGCTTGCCGGCAAAGACATAGCCCTGCACCTCCGCAAGCGCGATGTAACCTTCCGCGAGACGTCCATCGGCATGGAACACCGCGTCGTAGGAGTCCTTCCAGCCCTGGTTGGCGAGACCCTGCTCGGAGGCGCGCTGATATTCCACGAAGCCATCGCGATCGGGATCGCCGGGGCCGTCGATCCAGCGCAACGCCAGCTCGATCGCCGGCCATAGCTCCCTCAGGGTGTCGATGTCGCCGGTGCGCTCGATATAGAGGCCGGCGAGCAGCACGAACAGCGGCGTGGAATCGACGCTGCCATAATAGCAGCCGAACGGCACCTCACGCAGCGCCGCCATCTCGCCGCCGCGCATCTCGTGCAGGATCTTGCCGGGCTCGGCATCGGACAGCGGATCGGTCGTGCGCGCCTGATGCACGGCGAGCCGGCGCAGGACGCCGCGGGCAATGCGCGGATCGACCCACAGCATCTGCAGCGCGGTGATCAGCCCGTCGCGACCGAATGTCGTCGAATACCAGGGAATGCCGGCATAGGGATAACGCCCCTCCGGCGTATCCGTCATCAGGATGTTCAGATCGGCCGCTGCCTGGCACAGCACCTCGTTGAGGATGTCGTTGGAGGTCTCGATGCTGGCGGCGCCTACGGTGCATCGGCGCATCTCGCGGCGATGGGCGAGCAGGCTGCGGAAGAAGCGCCGGGGCCGCTCGCCGGCCTTGGCGTTGCACATCACGGCCACGAACAGCGAGGCCGATTCCTGCGGGGCAAGATCGAAATGATAGGTTGCGGCATTGACGGTGAGATGCGTCGGACGCGGATCGAAGCTCACGTCGGTGGTGCGCAGGACGTTGTCCAGGCCGCGATAGCGCAGGACGACCTCGGACGGGTCCACCAGCCGGCTCGCGCTGATGCCGCGCCGCGGCCGCACGGTGCCTCGCACCTCGAAAAGGTCGGCAAAATCATTGTCGAATGTCAGCTTGAGATCGAAGCTGGCCTGGCGATCGCCATGGTTCTGCAGCCCGATGCGCTGATAGGCCGTGCCATGCCACAGAAAGATCGTGCGCACGATGTGCAGCATATCCTTCGGCAGCACCAGGCGGCCCTGGCTGTAGATGTCGGGATTGGTGAGATCGACGGTCAGCGCGGAGTTGTCGTCGCGCAGGCTCGAGCCGAGCAGCAGGGGCTGAACGTCGTCCAACGTCAATTCGAGCCGCGCGAGATAGCGCGTATCAGCGTTGAAGAGACCGTCCGGTCCGCCGGCCGAGGCGCCGATGTCGCCGTGGCCGTCGAGGACGATGAACGTATCGTCGTGCTTGAGCGAGCGCCGCGGCCGGGACGCCGGCCCCGTCATGGGAATATAGAACGGCTGCTCCGCGGGCTCGTCCGTCTGGGTGATCGACGACAGTGTGCTTGCGACTTCGGCGGACATGTTGGCCTCATGCGATGTTGAAGTGCCCAGACAACCGAGAGTGCACGTTCTCGACGCGACCCGACGCTACGATCAGGCGGCGAACTTGGCGAGCCGGTTCATCTCCTGGGTCACGAGATCCCGATACGGGCCCTCGTCCTGCATCAGCCGGTCGGGTGCGCCGTCCTCGATGATCCTGCCCGATTTCAGCACCACCACGCGGTCAAAATTCCGCAAGGTCGCGAGCCGATGCGCGATCGCGATGACGGTGCGGCCGCGCATCAGCCGACTCAACGCCTCGCGGATGGCCTCCTCGGACTCGCTGTCGAGCGCAGCCGTGGCTTCGTCGAGCAGCAGGATCGGCGCGTCCTTGAGGAACGCCCGCGCGATCGCGATGCGCTGGCGCTGCCCGCCCGACAGCTTGACGCCGCGATCCCCGACCATCGTCTGCAGTCCTTCCGGCAGTGTCTCGACGAAGTCGCAGCGCGCCGCGATCGCCGCCCGCAACACCTCGTCGTCGGTCGCACTCGGACGTCCGTAGCGAATGTTCTCCAGAATGGAGCGATGGAACAGCGAGATGTCCTGCGGAACCACCGAGATCGCCTCACGCAGGCTCTGCTGGGTGACCTTGGCGATGTCCTGACCATCGATCCTGATGTGCCCGGCTTGCGGATCATAGAACCGTTGCAGCAGCGTGAACAGGCTCGACTTGCCGCCGCCGGACTGTCCGACCAGGCCCACGCGCTGGCCCGGCTGCAGGCGCAGCGTGAAATTGTCGAACAGCTTGTGGCCGCCTGGATAGTGGAAGGTGATGTTGTCGAAGGCGATGGCCGCACCGCTCTTGACCAGCGGCTCGGCCTCGGGGTGATCGCGCAGCTCGTGCGGCTGCAGCAGGGTCGCGATCGCCTCGCTCATGCGCGCCACGTGCTGGGTGACGTCGACCAGCGCCACCGCCAGATCGCGCGTCGCGTTGAGAATGCAGAGGCCGAGCGTGCAGACCAGCACGACGTCGCCCGTCGTCGCCCCGCCCCGCTGCCACAGCGAGATCGCCCAAGCCATCAGCGCGACCGTCAGCACGATCGTGACCGTCGCGTGCAGAATGCGCAGCTTCTCGAGGTAGCGAAGACTGCGCCCGCGCGCCTCCAGCTCCCTGTCGACCGTCGCATCGAATCGGTCATGCTCGTGGCGCAGGCCGCAGAACGCGCGCACCAGCGGCATGTTCGAGATCACGTCGACCATCTCGCCGTCGACCATGGCCGCCTTGTCGGCGAAATCGTCATGCAGCGGCTTGCCGGCTGCCGCCAGACGGAACATCGCCGCCACCATCATCGCCGCGATCAGCAGCAGGCCGATGGCCATCGGGCCGCTCACGGTTCCGATCAGACAGATCGCCGCGACGGTGGCGAGGCATGGCGGCAAGACGTTCCAGACGAACATGTTCTCGACGGTGAACACGGCGTTCGACGTCGCCGTGATGCGGCTCGACAACATGCCGGGCAAACGGTCGCCGAAATAGCTCGGCGAATGCCCGGTGAGATGACGGAAGATGTCGCGCCGGAGATCTCCGGTGACACGGACGAAGGTGAAGCTCGCGATCCAGCTGGCGACGCGCCACAGAATGTTGTCGGTCGCGATCAGCGCCATCAGCAGCACGAACGCGGCCCAGACGTTGCCGCCCCCCGCAGGCCCGGCGGAGAGGCTGTCGACGAGGGATTTCACGCCATATTGCGTGCCTACCGAACAGGCAACCGCACCGATGACGGCCATCAGGATAACGAGATGGGCGGTGGGACGCTTGCGCAGATAGCGCATCACGAAGGGAAAGGGTCGGTGCGCGTAGCCTGAAAGCTGATCCATGGTCTTCCCCTTGATGAGCGAGGTCGTGGCGACACCTGATGGGGCCAGATGAACGATGAACCATTTCTCCGGTTCCGTGCGCCTTCGCAGCGCAACCCTGCCCTCCGGTGATGCCGCGGCGGGCAGCGTTGGAGAGCGGGGATGGCATCAATAAGACGGCGCGGAACACGTTGTGTCGAAGAAAGAGTGATCGCGTGAATGGAACTTCGCACATGCGACAACGTTCCCGCTGTGGCAGTGCCGGCGCCATTGGGGATTCATCCATGATCGGTCACGAACAGGAGACGACGAGATGCGCATTGCGCAAATAGCTCCATTGACGGAGGCCGTGCCTCCGAAGCTCTACGGCGGCACTGAGCGGGTCGTTCATTGGTTGACCGAAGAGCTCGTTGCCCTCGGACACGACGTCACCCTATTCGCCAGCGGCGATTCTCAGACCTCGGCGAAGCTCTCTCCGACATGGCCGAAAGCTCTGCGCCTCGACGGATCGGTGAGGGATCCGAACGCGCTGCACATGGTGATGCTCGAAAACGTCCGGCAGCAATGCGACGACGAACAGTTCGACATTCTGCACTTCCACCTCGACTACTACCCGTTCTCCCTGTTCCACCGGCAACCCACACCGTTCCTGACCACCTTGCACGGCAGGCTCGATCTTCCGGAGCACCAGCCGGTGTTCTCGGTCTTCAAGGATGTTCCCGTCGTCTCGATCTCGGACTCACAGCGCCGGCCAGTGCCGAATGCGAACTGGGTGCGCACCGTGCTGCATGGACTGCCCGCAACGCTCCTGATGCCCAAGCCGGTGACGCCGAGCTATCTCGCCGTGCTCGGACGCATCGCCCCGGAAAAGGGTGTCGACCGTGCCATCAAGATCGCCATGCGCTGCGGGATTCCGCTGAAGATCGCGGCCAAGGTCGATCGCGCTGACCAAGACTATTACGAGCAGACGATCCGTCCCTTGATCCACGACAATCCGCTCGTCGAGTTCATTGGCGAGATCGGCGATCGTGAGAAGCCGGAGTTCCTGTCTGGCGCGCTCGGACTGCTGTTGCCGATCGATTGGCCGGAGCCGTTCGGCCTCGTGATGATCGAATCGATGGCCTGCGGCACGCCCGTGATCGCCTACAACCGCGGCTCGGTTCCAGAAGTGATCGACGACGGCGTGACCGGCTTCATCGTCGAGGACGAGCTCAGCGCGGTCGCGGCCGTCAATCGCCTGCCCGACCTGAGCCGCGCCCGCGTGCGCGAGCAGTTCGAGCGCCGCTTCACCGCGCGCCGCATGGCGCTCGATTATCTCGCCGCGTATCGCAGCCTGATCGACATCGCGAAGCCGCGCATCCGGCTGGTCAGCAGCGCCGAATAGCACGAGGAGGCCGGGCAAGTCGGCAGCCCGGCCTCCGCCTCAACTCAGGTCACGGCGCCTCGCTTCGGCTCGACGATCTCGAACATGCGCGGGAACTCATCCATCAGCGACATCAGCTCGGCCAGCCGCATCGGATTGCCCGCGAAGCTGATCTTTCCGGCGGCGACCGCTTCCGGAAAGCTCGTGGCCTTGGCAATGACCGCATCAAGCGTCGAACGCGCCAGCGTGAACCCCGCATCGGCGGTCGACGCCTGCACGCCGACCGCATAGGTCAGCGCACAATTCTGCAAGGTGAGCACGAAGCGCTCGCCGGTGTCGGTGAACGTCCAGTTCAGCACGATGTGCTTGCCCTCCGCCTTGGGCCCGTTCAGCCTGACCCCGAGCACGTCCCATAGCTGCTCGGTGCGCAGCGCCGCCAGCGTCTCGCGCGGCAGGCCGGGCCGGGCCGGAACCTCCGGCATACCCTGGCGCAGCTCCTGCGCGCCGAACAGATAGGCATTGCGCCAGGTCGCACTCTCGGCGGCATAGCCGAGCTGCTCCAGCGTGTCGGCCAGCAGCGCGCGCGCCTCGGCATTGTCCGGCTCGGCGAAGACGAGATGACCCACGGCCTGCGCGACGAAGCGGAATTCGCCGTTGGCAAAGTCCGCGCTCGCCCGCGCCAGCAGCGCCTCGGCCCCGCCCATATAGGAGACGTATTTCCGGCCGGCCTCGACCGGCGGCAGCGGATCGAGATTGACCGGATTGGCATCATACCAGCCGAGATATTTCTGGTAGATCGCCTTCACGTTGTGGCGGATGTGGCCGTAATAGCCGCGCGCATGCCATGCCCCTTCGAGGCTCCGGGGCAGCCTGATCTGCTCGGCGATCTCGCTTGCGGTCAGGCCATGATTCATCAGCCGCACCGTCTGGTCGTGGGCAAACTTGTAGAGGTCGCGCTGCTCGCGGATCATGCCGTCGACACGGCTCGCGCCCCATATCGGCCAATGATGCTGGCCGCACATCACCTCCGCCTTGCCGCCCCACAGTTGCAGCGCCTCGCCGAGATATTTCGACCACGCCAGCGCGTCGCGCACGTCGGCGCCGCGAAACGGCAGCAGGTTGTGGAAGTTGTGCGTGCAGTTCTCCGCGAGGTTCAACAGGCGATAGCGCGGCACGAAGAAATGCATCTCCGCCGGCGCCTCGCTGTTCGGCGCCATCTGGAATTCGAAGGTGAGACCGTCGATGGTCCTGGTGTCACCGGTTGCCATGATCAGGTCGGTCGGCCGCAACAGCGCAACGGCCCCCGCCGCCATGGTCTTGCCGAGCCCACAATCGACATGGCCCTTCGGACCCTTCGCGAGCAGCGGCCCGAACTGATATTGCGCCCGGCGCAGCATCGCAGGACCGGCGATGATGTTCTCGGAGACCGCATGCTCGATGAACAGGTTCGGCGCGATCAGCGGCACGCGGCCGCTGGTCAGGGCATCGTCGTCGACCACGCCGCGCGCGCCGCCCCAATGATCGGTGTGGGTATGCGTGAACATCACCGCCGTGACCGGCCTGACGCCGCGGTGCTGGTAGTACAGTTCCAATGCAGCCTGCGCGCCCTCGATCGAGGTCAGCGTGTCGACCACGATCACGCCGGTGTCCCCCTCGATCAGCGTCATGTTGGCTATGTCGAGCCCACGCACCTGGTACACGCCGGGCACGACCTCGAACAGGCCGTGATGCATGTTGAGCTTTGCCTGCCGCCACAGACTGGGATTGACGGTCGGCGGCGCCTGCTCCGCGTCGAGGAAGCCGTAAGGCGCGAGGCTCCAGACGGTGCGCCCCTGCGCCGTCGCCACCTTGGCCTGATCGATCGTGCCGAGAAAGCCGCGGGCGGCATCATCGAAATCGGCGGTGTCGCCGAACGGCAGCGCCTCCAGCAGAGCCTGCTGCGCCGCGCCCACGGCTGCGCTGGCCTCCTTGCACTCCTTGGTGCCATCTCCGCTGACCGGCGCGTTCATGACCGCTTCCTCCGCAACGACGTTGGCACGATGCTAGTGCGCGGGATCGCGGAGCGCAAATCGCGGTCCGCAGAACAGCCCCTCAGAGCACGTGATCGACGGCCTCGTCGATGGCGGCATAGACCGTCTCGACATCCCCGGCGGTGACGCAGTAAGGCGGCATGACGTAGATCGTGTGGCCAAGCGGACGCAGCAGGACGTCGCGGTCGCGAAAGAAGGCTTGCAGCTTGGGGCCGACCTCGGCGAGGTAGCCGGGCTCGTCGGCGTGGAGATCGAGCGCGGTGATGGTGCCACAGCGCCGCAGGTCGGCAAATCGCTCGTCGTAACGCAAGCGGTCGAGGCAGCGCTCCTGCGCGGCCGCGACGGCGGCGATCCGGGCGCGCGTCTGCGGCTGCCGCAACAGTTCGAGATTGGCGCTCGCCGCCGCGCAGGCGATCGGATTGGCGGTGTAGGAGCTGGAGTGAAAGAACGTGCAGGCGCGGTCGGTCGAATAGTGCGCCTCGAAGATGGCGGGACTGCACAGCGTAACCGCAAGCGGCATCGCGCCTCCAGTCAGTCCTTTAGCGTAGCAGGCGATATCGGGGGCGATGTCCGCCTGCTCGCAGGCGAACAACGTGCCGGTGCGGCCCCAGCCGGTCATCACCTCGTCGGCGATGAATAGCACGCCGAACGCCTTGCAGATCCGGTGCATCTCGCGCAGCACCGCGGCCGGATACATCAGCATGCCGCCGGCGCCGAGCACCAAGGGCTCGACGATGAAGGCGGCCGGCCGGTCCTTCTCGCAAAATGTAGAGAGCGCATCCAGAGTCGCCTGTTCCCTGCCTTGCGCTGGAAACGGGACGACGGCGACGTCGAACAGCAGCGGCTCATAGGCCGCATTGAACACGCCGCGCGCGCCGACCGACATCGCGCCGATGGTGTCGCCGTGATAGGAATGCTGCATTACCACGATGCGCGTGCGCGACTCGCCGATGTTCCTGAAATAGCCGAGCGCCATCTTCAGCGCGACCTCGACGCTGGTGGCGCCGCTGTCGGAGAAGAACACGTGCGTGAGGCTCGGCGGCACCAGCGCGAGCAGCCCGGCGGCAACCTGCTCGGCCGGCTCATGGGTATGACCGGCGAAGATGACCTGATCCAGCCGCTCGGCCTGATCCTGGATCGCGCGCACGATATGCGGATGGCAATGGCCGTGCGTGACCACCCACCACGACGCGATCGCATCGATGATCCGCCTGCCGTCGGCGGTGAAGAGATAGGCGCCCTCGCCGCGCACGACCGGTGTCATCTCGGGCTGGAGGGCATGCTGCGTGAAGGGATGCCAGATCGGCGAGGCTGCGTTGCGCGTCATCCTTCGAAATCCGTGCGCTGGAATTGAGTACCGAACACGTGCTGCAGCGATCGCGCCGTCAGCGGCGTGACCCAGGGCAACCGGCCGAGGCGCCTCACCTCGCCGAACCGGCAGATCGTATCTTCGTTGTCGTCGTGGCCGTCGCCGATGAAGGCGATGCCGAGCACGTCGATGCCGCGACTGCGCAGCGCCGCCAGCGACAGCAGCGAGTGATTGATCGTGCCGAGACTGGTGCGCGCGCAGAGCACGACCGGGAGCTGCCAGCGCGCGAAGACATCGAGATAGAGCGTTCCGGAATCGAGCGGCACCATGACCCCGCCGGCCCCCTCGATCACGACAGGCTGGCCGACGGCCTGCGGAGGACGGAGGCGGAGCGGATCGATGCTGATGCCTGCGAGGCGCGCCGCGCGATGCGGCGAGGCCGGCTCGGCCAGCCGATAGGCTTCAGGCAACACGCGGTCGTCGGCGAGTTCGGCGAGCCGCTGGACACGGCGGGCATCCGTCTCCTCGGCAAGGCCGGCCTGGACCGGCTTCCAATAGCAGGCACCGAGCAGCGCCGTGAGGCCGGCGGCGAACACCGTCTTGCCGATCCCGGTGTCGGTCCCGGTGACCACGATGCGCAGCGTCATGGCCGCAGCCCTCCGATCTCGTCGGAGAGCGCATCGAGCAGCGCCGCGATGGCCGCCTCGTCGATATTCAAGGTCAGCGACAGCCTGAGCCGCGCCGTGCCCGGCGGCACCGTCGGCGGGCGGATGCCGCGGACGTCGAAGCCCCGCGCCTGCAGCGCTGCAGCCAGGTTCATCGCGCGCGCATTGTTACCGACGATGCAGGGAATGATCTGCGACGGCGACCAGCTTTCACCGAAGCGCGCGGCGATCGCGCCATGGGCGAAGGCGACGAGCTGCGCCAGCCTCCGCTGCCGCTCCGGCTCTTCGCGCAGGATCGCAAGCGCTTCCATCACCGCCACCGCCATCAGCGGCGACGGCGCCGTGCTGAAGACGAAGGGGCGGCAGCGATTGATCAGCGTGTCGCACAGCACGCGGCTTGCGGTGACCAGCGCGCCGGCGACGCCCAACGCCTTGCCGCAGGTGTGAACGGTCACGATGCTCTCGCGTCCCTCGTAGGCTGCGGCAAGACCGCGGCCCTGCGCGCCATGGACCCCGGTCGCATGGGCCTCGTCGATCAGCAGAAAGGCATCGTGGCGCTCGGCGATCGCGATCAAATCCGCCAGCGGCGCGAGATCGCCATCCATGCTGTAGAGGCTTTCGACGATGATCCAGGGCCGGCCCACCCCGCCGCCCCTGCGCCAGATCAGGATCGCGTCCTCGGCCGACTGGGCGTTGTTGTGGCTGAACTGGCACGTCTCGGCACGGCCGGCGCGCGCGCCTTCATGGGTGCTGGCATGAACCAGCGCATCCAGCACCAGCAGGTCGTCGCGCTGCGGCAGCGTGGTGAGCACGGCGAAGTTCGCCATGTAGCCGGAGCCGAAGAACAGCGCGCTCTCGGCACCGAAGAAGCGCGCCGCTTCCGCCTCGAGCCGTTCGTGCTCCTCGCAATTGCCCCGCAGCAGGCGCGAGCCGCCGGCACCGACCGGCGTGCCGGCCTCCATGGCCGCGGCGACCGCGCGCTTCATCCGCGGAGCCTGTGCGAGACCGAGATAGTCGTTGGAGGAGAAATCGAGACCGGCCCGTGGACTGAGGCGCCGCAACCGGTCATCGGCCGCGAGTCTCTGCAGACCGTCGGAATAGATCGCCAATCTGTCGGACGGCATGGACATGGCTCCGCTCTGTTTCGGTCAGCCGCAGGCGTGGACCGGGCACGACAAGGCAGTTCCGTGGGCGCGGTCGCCCCGAGATCGCGATCAGGCTCGAATCAGGCTGGGGACGGCGCGTCCGCGCTCTCTCTGGCGGCGGCCGGCACGGCCGGGCGCGCCGACAGCGACGAGGTCATGCCGAGACGCGCGAGCAGATCGGCGTCGCGGTCGGCTTGCGGATTGGCCGTGGTCAGCAGCACGTCGCCGATGAAGATGGAATTGGCGCCGGCGAGCAGGCACAGGCTCTGCAGCTCGTCGCTCATATATTGCCGGCCCGCGGACAGCCGCACCACGCTGGCCGGCATCAGGATCCGCGCGACCGCGATCAATCGCACGAGCGCAATCGGATCGGGGCGCGCGGCCGTGTCGTTGACCGGCACGCCCTTCACCTCGTTCCACATGTTGATCGGTACGCTGTCGGGATGCTCATCGAGATTGGCCAGCAACACCAGCATGCCGAGACGGTCGTCGACCTCCTCGCCCATGCCGATGATGCCGCCGCAGCACACCTTGATGCCGGCCTGGCGCACATGCGCGAGCGTGTCGATGCGGTCCTGCAGCGTGCGCGTGGTGATGATGCGGTCGTAGAATTCGGGCGAGGTGTCGACATTGTGATTGTAGAAGTCGAGCCCGGCCGCTTTGAGCCGCTCCGCCTGCGGCGGGGTCAGCATGCCCAGCGTGACGCAGGTCTCCATGCCGAGACCCTTCACTGCGCTGACCATGTCGCAGACCTGATCGAGGTCACGGTCCTTCGGACTGCGCCAGGCCGCGGCCATGCAGAAGCGCTCGGCTCCCGCTGCCTTGGCACGCCGCGCGGTGGCGACCACCTCGTCGCGATCCAGCAGCTTCGTCGCCTTGAGCCCGGTGTCGTAGTGCGCGCTCTGCGAGCAGTAGCCGCAATCCTCCGGGCAGCCGCCGGTCTTGATGCTGAGCAGGCTCGCCGTCTCGACGCGGGTGGGATCGAACTGCCGACGATGCGCCGACTGCGCCAGGAACATCAGGTCCGGAAATGGCAGGCGGTAGAGCGCCTCGGCCTCGTCTCTGGTCCAGTCATGACGGATGGCATTGCCAACCACCATTCGATCAGGGCCCGCACCGCTTCGATCTATCATGCTCGCTCCACACCAAATTATAGATTATAATAGATATTATCTATGATTTCTCTGTATTTGAGCACCGTATCGGACGAGAGCTTCCGCTGCATTGGTTTTTTCGATAGATAATCTATGACTATGCCGGACGAGAATCTCACCACCGCTCAGCGGATCGCCGAAGCCATCACCGATCGCATCGTCAGCGGTGCGCTGCCGCCCGACGCGCCGTTGCGGCAGGACCACGTCGCGCGCGAGTTCAACTCCAGCCACGTGCCGGTGCGCGAGGCATTTCGGCAGCTCGAAGCGCTCTATCTGGTGGTCGCGGCACCGCGACGCGGCGTGCGGGTGGCGCCGCTGGATGCGAAGTCGACCAGGGAGATCGTCGAGATGCGCACAGCGCTCGAGGTGATCGCGCTGCGCAATGCCGCGCCGCGCTATACGCCGACGCATCTCGCCGCGATCGAGCTCGCGCTGATCGAAGCCGACAATGCCGAGACCATTCAGGAGTTCGAGACAGCGAACCGCGCCTTCCACCGCGCGCTGGTCACGCCCTGCGCGATGCCGCGGCTGCTGGCGAGCCTCGACGGACTACGCCTCGCGAATTCGCGGCTGGTGCTGGCGATGGCGCGCAATGCCGGCTGGCGTCCGCGCACCAACCAGGATCACCGCCTGATCCTGCAGGCCCTGCGCGCCCGCCAGATCGGCCACGCCTGCGAGCTGTTGACGCGGCACAACCAGACGATCGAGCGGTTGGCGCGGCCGGGCGTGTAGCCGGCTTCAACCCGTTCCTTGCGACCGGGCGCATACCGCCATGCGCCCGCGACGGCTGGGGCGCCCGTCTGTTCGAGTGTACATGCTGATCCGGACGCGCCCCGCGAGCCGAAGGTCCCCAAAGGTCTCCATGTCCAACCGCCACCACGCTTCGAAGCTCGCCGGCAACGGCACGGCCGACGGCCTGCCGCCTGGCAAGCGGCCCTGGGCGATCGCCGCGATCTTCACGGCGCTGTCGATGGCCTCGCTCGACGTCGCCATCGCCAACATCGCGCTGCCGTCGATCTCGGCCGATCTCCACGTCTCCCCGGCCGAGGTGGTCTGGGTGGTCAACATCTACCAGATCGCGTTGGTGGCGACGCTATTGCCGCTCGGCGCGCTCGGCGAGATCGTCGGCCATCAGCGCATCTATCTCGGCGGCCTCCTGCTGTTCACGCTGGCCTCGGTCGGCTGCGCGCTGGCGTGGTCGCTACCGACCCTGGTCGTCGCCCGCGCGTTGCAGGGCCTGGGCGCCAGCGGCATCATGAGCGTCAACACCGCGCTGGTGCGCTACGTCTATCCCGGCAAGATGCTCGGCCGCGGTCTCGGCCACAACGCGCTCGTCGTCGGCATCTCCTTCACCTTCGGACCGACCATCGCCTCCGCCATTCTCTCGCTCGGCTCGTGGCCTTGGCTGTTCGCGATCAACCTGCCGTTCGGCCTGATCGCGATTGCCATCGGCCTGAAGATGCTGCCGCGCACGCCGCGCGCCGACCACGGCTTCGACTTCCTCGGCGCCGGGCTCGCTGCGCTCTGCCTCGGCCTGTTCATCACCGGCATCGGCAGCGCCGCGCATGGCGCGACGCCGGCCATGGTGGTGGCCGAGCTGGTCGCAGCGCTCGTGCTCGGCGTCATCCTGGCCCGCCGCCAGGCCGATCATCCCGCGCCGATGCTGCCGATCGACCTGTTCCGCCGCGGCGTGTTCGCGCTCTCGGCGGCGACCGCCGTATGCTCCTTCTCGGTCCAGGGCCTCGGCTTCGTGTCGCTGCCGTTCTACTTCGAGGACATTCTCCAACGCTCGCAGGTCGAGACCGGGTTCTTCATGACGCCCTGGCCGCTCGCCGTGACGATCATGGCGCCGATCGCCGGCCGGCTGTCGGACCGCTTTCCCGCCGGCCTGCTCGGCGGCATCGGCCTGGTGATGCTCGGATCCGGCATGGCGCTGCTGGCCATGCTGCCGGAGAACCCGAGCATCGCGAACATCGTCTGGCGCATGCTGATCTGCGGCATCGGGTTCGGCTTCTTCCAGGCGCCGAACATGAAGGCCATCATGTCGAGCGCCCCGCCCCATCGCAGCGGCGGCGCCAGCGGCATCGTCGCAACGGCCCGATTGACCGGCCAGACCACGGGCGCGGCGCTGGCCGCCCTGTGCTTCAGCCTTGCGGGGCGCGAAGGTGCCACCCTTGCCTTGGCCCTCGGCGCAGGTTTCGCCGCGCTGGGCAGCGTGATGAGCTTCCTGCGGCTTGCCGTAGCTCCGCCGCGCGGCCCATGAGCCGAAGCAACTACAACCCCGGCTCATCACAAATCTTCCCGCGCGGCAAACGCATATTCTTGATTTGAAGGATGCAAACGTTCGCGCCACATTGCCGCCCTCTGTTCAACTGGCGAGTTGAACGAAAGGGATCTGCGATGGCAAACCTGACGATCAACGGACAATCCTATGCTCTGGACGTCGAGCCCGACACGCCGCTGCTGTGGGCGATCCGCGAGAACGCCGGACTGACCGGCACCAAATATGGCTGCGGCATCGCACAATGCGGCGCCTGCACCGTGCATCTCGACGGCACCGCCGTGCGTTCCTGCGGCGTCACCGTCTCCGAGGCCCAGGGCAAGCAGATCACGACCATCGAGGGACTCGCCAGCGACGGCGGCCTGCACAAGGTGCAACAGGCGTGGCTGGAGAACGACGTTCCCCAATGCGGCTACTGCCAGAGCGGCATGATCATGGCCGTCGTCGCGCTGCTCAAGGACAATCCGAAGCCGAGCGACCAGGACATCAACGACGCCATCACCAACATCTGCCGCTGTGGAACCTTCGCGCAGGTGCGCGAGGCGATCCACGCCGCTGCCAACGCCTGAGGAGGACGGCATGAACCAGCATGTGACGCCGCGCCTCAACCGCCGGTCCTTCGTCATCGGCACCGCCGCGCTCGGCGGTGGCCTCGCGCTCGGCCTCGACATCCCGTTCGGCGGCCCGCAAATCGTGCGCGCCGCGGATGGCTCGCCCGAGGTCAATGCCTGGGTCGTAGTCCGGCCCGACGACACCGTGGTGATCCGCATCGCCCGCTCGGAGATGGGCCAGGGCTCGCTCACCGGTCTCGCTCAGCTCGTCGCGGAAGAACTTGCCTGCGACTGGAGCAAGGTGACGACCGAATATCCGACGCCCGGCCAGAACGTCGCCCGCAAGCGCGTGTGGGGCGATTTCTCCACCGGCGGCAGCCGCGGCATCCGCTCTTCGCAGGACTACGTCCGCAAGGGCGGCGCCGCCGCGCGCATGATGCTGATCCAGGCGGCCGCCGACGAATGGAAGGTTCCGGTGGCCGAATGCACCGCCGCCAACAGCGTCATCACCCACAAGGCCTCGGGCCGCACGACGACCTACGGCAAGGTGGCGGAAGCCGCCGCGAAGCTGACGCCGCCTGCCGACGTCAAGCTGAAGGATCCGAAGGACTGGACCCTGATCGGCAAGGGCGTGAGACGGCTCGACACCGCCGACAAGGTCACCGGCGCGATGATCTACGGCGCCGATATGAAGCTGCCGAACATGCTCAACGCCGCGATCAAGGACTGTCCGGTCACCGGCGGCAAGCTGAAGAGCTATGACGAGGCCAAGATCGCCGGCATGAAGGGCGTCAAGAAGGTGGTGGCGATCGACGGCACCGCCGTGGCCGTGGTCGCCGACACCTGGTGGCACGCGAAGACGGCGCTCGATGCGCTGCCGATCGTGTGGGAGGAAGGAGAGAACACCAAGGTCTCCTCGGCGTCGATCGCCAAATGGCTCGCGGAAGGATTGGACTCCGGGCCGGCCTTCGTCGGCAACGAGAACGGCGATGCCAAGGCCGCGCTGGCGAACGCGGTGAAGAAGGTCGAGGCGGTCTACGACTATCCCTACCAGAACCACGCCACGATGGAGCCGATGAACGCGACCGCGCTCTACACGGCCGATCGCTGCGAGGTGTGGTGCGGCACGCAGAACGGCGAGGCGGCGTTCGCCGCGGTGCTGGAAGCCTCAGGGCTTCCGGCGGACAAGTGCGAGGTGCACAAGTTGATTCTCGGCGGCGGCTTCGGCCGGCGCGGCCAGACCGACTATGTCCGCCAGGCGGTGAAGATCGCCAAGGAGATGCCGGGCACGCCGGTCAAGCTGCTGTGGTCGCGCGAGGAGGACATGACGCATGGCCGCTATCACCCGATCACGCAGTGCAAGCTGACCGGCGGCTTCGACGCCGACAACAATCTGACCGCGCTGCACATGCGCATCTCCGGCCAGTCGATCCTGTTCAGCCTGCGGCCCGACGCGCTGGTCAACGGCAAAGACCCCGCGACCTTCCAGGGGCTCGCGCCATCGGGCGAAGCCACGATCGGCTACTCCGTGCCGAACCTCCTGATCGAACACGCGATGCGCAACCCGCACATCAATCCGGGCTTCTGGCGCGGCGTCAACGTGAACCAGAACGCGATCTATCTCGAATGCTTCATGGATGAGCTCGCCAATGCGGCCGGCCAGGATCCGCTGGAATTCCGCCGCAAGCTGATGGCCGATCATCCCAAGCACCTCGCGGTGCTGAACGCCGTGGCCGAGAAGATCGGCTGGGACACGCCGGCGCCGGACGGCGTTCATCGCGGGCTGGCGCAGCTCCATGGCTATGGCAGCTATGTCGCGGGCGCCGCCGAGATCTCCGTGATCGACGGCACCAAGATCAAGATCCACCGCATCGTCGCCTCGACCGATCCCGGCTACGTGGTCAATCCGGCGCAGGTGGAGCGGCAGATCGCGGGCTCGTTCGTCTACGGCCTGTCGGCGCTGTTCTACGGCGGCTGCACGGTCAAGGACGGCCGCATCGAGCAGACCAACTTCGACAGCTACAACTCGATGCGGATCAGCGAGATGCCGAAGGTGGAAGCGATCATGATCCCGAGCGGCGGCTTCTGGGGCGGCGTCGGCGAGCCGACCATCGGCGTCGCCGCGCCCGCCGTGCTGAACGCGTATTTCGCTGCCACCGGCAAGCGCATCCGCTCGGTGCCGCTGCGCGCCCAGAACATCACCTTCGCATGACCCACGTGGCGGCAGCCGTTGGGAACAATGGCCGCCGCCGTGCTATTGCAAGATGATGACGATGTCCCGGCAGCGCACGCGCAGAGAGGTCGGCGGCCTGATCGCGGCAAGCGTTGCCATGATCGCCGCCCCTGCCGTGCTGCGCGCACAAGCGATGGCGCGCGTGGTCGTGATCGGCGGCGGCTTCGGCGGCGCCAGTTGCGCCCGCGCGCTGCGCCAGGCGGATGCGAAGCTCGACGTCACCCTGGTCGAGGCCAACAAGACCTTCACGGCGTGTCCGCTCAGCAACGAGGTCATCGCCGGCCTGCGCGATATCAGTGCCCAGCAGTTCGGCTATGACAAGATCGCAGCCGAAGGCGTGAGCGTCGTGCTGCAGACGGCCACGGCGATCGATGCGCCGGCCCACAAGGTCACGTTCGCCGACGGCACCACGTTGGCCTATGACCGGCTCGTGCTGGCGCCCGGCATCGATCTCGATTTCACGGCCCTGCAGGGCTACGACGAAGCTGCATCAGAAGCGATGCCGCACGCCTACAAGGCCGGCGAGCAGACGCTGCTGCTGCGGAAGCAGATCGAGGCGATGCCGGATGGCGGCACCGTCGCCATCGCGGTGCCGGCCAATCCGTCGCGCTGCCCGCCGGCGCCTTACGAGCGCGCCAGCCTGATCGCGCATTACCTGAAAACGCACAAACCGAAGTCGAAGGTGCTGATCCTCGATGCCAAGGACAGCTTCTCGCAGCAGAAGCTGTTCGAGCAGGCGTGGCAGCAGCTCTATGCCGGAATGATCGAGCGTATCCCGCTGTCGCAGGGCGGCCGCGTCACCGGCGTCGACGTTGCCACGCGCTCCGTCGTCACCGAGTTCGGCAACTACAATCCCGATGTGACCAACATCATCCCGCCGCAGAAGGCCGGCCGCATTGCCTCGCTCGCCGGCGCGGCCGACCGCACCGGCTGGTGTCCGATCGATGCCGCGACCTTCGCCTCAAAGCTCGTCCCGGATGTCCACGTCATCGGCGACGCCTGTCTCGGCGGCGGCATCCCGAAATCGGCCGGCGCCGCGCAGGCGCAGGGCAAGGCGTGTGCGGCCGTGATCGTGCGCGATCTGACGGGACGGCCGTCGGAGCCGCCGCCGCTGACCGGCATCTGTTACAGCATCGTCGCGCCGGACTACGCGTTCTCGCTGGCAGGCGTTTATCAGCCCAAGGGAGACATCTTCGCCGAGGTCGAGGGCGGCCGGAGCAGCCCGGTCGACGCCCCGCGCGAGACGCGCGCGCGTGAGGCCGACGCGGCGACGGCCTGGTTCAAGGCGCTGACCCATGATGCCTTCGGCTAGCGTTCTGATCGCCGCGATCGTCGCCGCCCTGCCCGCCGCTATCACGGCGCAGGCACTCGCGCCCACTACGATCACCGGCGACGGCATCGCCTCCTCCCTCACCGGCCAGTCCGGCAACGCCGAGCGCGGCCGCGCGCTCGTCCTCGCACGCAGTTCGACCTGCATCCTCTGTCACTCCGGCCCGTTTGCGGAGGTGCGCTTCCAGGGCGATCTCGCGCCCAGCCTTGCCGGGGCCGGCAGCCGTTCGACGGTCCCGCAGCTCCGCCTGCGGCTGGTCGATGCCTCCAGGCTCAATCCGGAAACGATCATGCCGTCCTACTACCGCGTGGATGGGCTGACGCGCGTCGGTTCCGCCTGGCGCGACAAGCCGATCCTGTCGGCGGAGCAGATCGAAGACATCGTCGCCTATCTCGCGACCTTGCGCGAGTGAGCCCATATGATTGGCATGTTCGAATCGTCCCACATCTCGCGCCGCCACCTGCTGCAACTGGCGGGAACGCTGACCGCCGCCGGCGCGCTGCCGCTGATCACGGTCCGGCCTGCGCAGGCGACGCCGGCGATGCTCGCGTCGGCGATCCGCAATCTCGTCGGCGAGGCCAATGTGACGGTCGGCAAGGTCCGGCTCGACATCCCGCCGCTGGTCGAGAACGGCAACACCGTGCCGATGACCGTCAGCGTCGATCATCCGATGACGCCTAACAGCTACGTCAAGAGCATCCACGTCTTCAACGAGAAGAATCCGCAGCCCAACGTCGCCAACTTTCACCTGACAGCGAGCGCCGGCCGCGCCCAGGTGACGACCCGCATCCGGCTCGCCGATACCCAGAAGGTCGTGGCGATCGCAAGACTGTCCGACGGCTCGTTCTGGTCGGCGAGCGTCGATGTCATCGTGACGCTCGCCGCCTGCACCGAGGAGATGCCGTGATGCCTGCCGCCCTCGTCAACGTTCCCGCCAAGGCCAAGCGCGGCGCCGTCATCGAGATCAAGACGCTGATGAGCCACGTCATGGAGCCGGGCTATCGCCATACGGCCGCAGGCGAAGCCATCCCGCGCGACATCATCACCAGCTTCACCTGCCGCTTCAACGGCACCGAGATCTTTCGGGCCGATCTGTTTCCCGCCATCGCCGCCAATCCGTTCCTGTCGTTCTTCACCACCGCGCGCGAGAGCGGCCGCTTCGAGTTCGAATGGATCGGCGACAACGGCTTCGTTGCCAGCGCCTCGGCGACGATCACGGTCGAATGATGCGGAGCGCGCTTCTCGCGGTCACAGCTTTGCTGGGCGCAGCGTTGCCTGTCGTCGCGGGTGAGATTGCGGAATCCGCGCGCCGCTCCGGCTATGACTTCATGTCGTCCGACACCAGGGCGATGCAGGACGACGACACCGCCAATCCCGCGATGCTGTCGGTGCTCGATGGTGAGACGCTGTGGACGACGAAGGCGGGCACGGCGAACAAGTCCTGCAACGATTGCCATGGCGAGGTCGACGTCAGCATGAAGGGCGTCGCCGCGCGCTATCCGGCCTTCAATGCCGCCAGCGCTGCTTCGGTCGATCTCGGCCAGCGCGTCAATCTCTGCCGCAGGCAGCATCAGGAAGCTGAACCGTTCGCCCCTGAGAGCCGCGAGCTGCTGGCTCTGACAGCGCTGATCGCCCGGCAATCGCGCGGCATGCCGATCACCGCCGGCGACGATCCGCGGCTGGAGCCGTCAGTTGCGCGCGGGCGCGAGCTGTTCATGCAGCGGCAGGGCCAGCTCAACCTCGCCTGCTCCAATTGTCACGATGACAATTGGAGCAAGCATCTTGCCGGCTCCGCGATCACGCAGGGACAGCCGACGGGCTATCCGATCTACCGGCTGGAATGGCAAGGCATGGGCTCGCTGCAGCGCCGCCTCCGCGGCTGCATGACCGGCATCCGCGCGCAAGCCTTCGACTTCGACGCGCCCGACATGATCGCGCTCGAGCTCTACCTGATGTCGCGCGCGCGTGGCATGCCGATGGACGCGCCGGCGGTGCGGCCATGAGTGCGTCGAACCAAACCACGACGCAACCAACCAAGATCGGATTGATGGGGCAACGGAGCCGCGATGCCCCGCCTCTCCTTCACCGATCCGCATGCGCAGGGACGCATCGGACCGACCCGGATGCGTCGCTGTTCGCCCTGCCGGCGTTCCACCGTCATTCCGGGGCGATCGGCAACGCGAAGGCGCAAAGCGGCTGCGCGTTGACGATCGATCCCGGAATGACGGTGGTCGTGACGTCATCGGACTACTCCGCGGGCGCCGCCTGCATCTCCGCATGCGGAACGTAGCTCTCGGACATGCCGAGCCGGCCCAGCGCGAACAATCCGCCGGCGACCACGACATAGGCCAGCGCCACCGCGGGCGTCACGCCGAGGCCGCCGCCGATGCCGACCGCTTCACCGTGCATGAAGCCGAAATAGGTCATGACGGCACCGGCGAGCGCGAACGCCGCCGCCTTGGTGAAGTCGCGCTCGATCACGAACACGCCGATCGCGCCGAGCACGAGCCCGGCGAGAATCGAGCCGCCGCCCATCACCTCCAACCCATGATAGAGCACGCCCTGCTGCGGCAGCGCGGCGATCGCAGCGGTCTTGACCGCATCGACCTTGTCGGCGGCGAGGCCGCCCACGGTCTGCGCCGCCGTCACGGTCGAGGCCAGCATGGTGTCGATCTGCAGCTTGGCCCAGGCGGCGAGATGCGGCGTGAAGGCGAGCACGATCGCGGGCGCATGCTTGACCGGCGTGGTCTGGAACGCCTGCGCACCGATCAGCATGCCGATGTAGAGCAGGATCGGCGAGATCGCGACCACCGGCACCAGTGCCAGCAGCACCGAGATGATGCCGAGCCAGGACAGCACGATCACCATCAGCCCGGTCGCCGCGGAGTAGCCGATGCGGCCGCCCATCGCCTTCCAGCCGGGATGGCCGATATAGACCGCATTGATGAAAGGATTGCCCATCATGCAGCCGATCAGGCTGACGATGCCGTCGGCGGTCAGCACGCGCGTGGTCGGATATTCGTCGCCCGCGGCTTCCGCGCTCTCGACGTTGTCCATGGCCTCGACGAGGTCGTAGATACCGAACGGGATCGCGGTGACCAGGATAACGCCGAGATATTCGAAGCCTGAGAACACCGTGCCGAACGCCGGCAGCGGCACCGAGAAGCCGAAGCTCGCAAAGGCATCGCCGACGCCCTTGACGCTGAGGCCGCCGAGACCGAGGCCGAACAGGTTCGAGCCCCAGGCGATGACCATGCCGACCGCGATGGCGACGAGCCCGGCCGGCAGCCCCTTGGGATATTTCACGCCGCCAAACCAGCTCACCAGAATGATCGCGAAGCACACCAGGCCGATCTGCGGCGTCATGTACATCTCGAGCGCCGGGCGCATCGAGATGAAGGTGACGGAGACGCCGGCGAGCGTGCCGAGCAGCGCGGCGCGCGGCGTGATCTTGCGGATGTAGGGCGCGACGAAGCCGCCGATCATCAGGATGAAGCTCTGAAAGAACACCCAGACCAGGCCGGCCGACCAGCCCTTCAGCGGATCGCCGGTCTTCAAGGTGATCGGCAGCATGATCACGAAGGTGACGATGAACATGTGCGGCACGCTGACCCCCGAGGGTAGCGCACAGACGTCGCTGCGTCCGGTCCTCTGCGCGAGGCGGTAGGCGAGGAACGCGTAGTAGAACGTCGACAGGCACATCATCAGGCCGAGCGCCGGCAGGATGCGACCGAACACCAGGCTGTCCGGCATCTTCAGCACGAAGCGCAAGAGCCCGGTGAGCACGAGCATGTTGACGAGGATGTTGGTGCCGAAACCGAAGAATGCGTTCCAATCGCCGGGTGTCCACAGCACCGGCTTGAAATCCGCCTTGACCGCGCTTGCCGTCCCGCTTCCGCTCATCGCCTTGCTCCCCTGTTGCTGTCAGCGCCTACATCGTCGAACTCATCCGTCTCAACTCGTCTCTCGGCTCATCTCTCAGTTCATCGCCTTCAGAACCGCGGCGGAGTCAGCGACCCAGCCGAAGATGCCGCCCTGGGCCTTGATCATCTTCAGGCCTATCTCGTGGAATTCCGGGAAGTAGGACGCGCAGCCGTCGGAGATGACGACGCAGCGATAGCCGCGGTCATTGGCCTCGCGCACGGTGGTGTTGACGCAGACCTCGGTGGTGACGCCGCACACCAGCAGGTTTTCGATGCCGTGATGCTTCAGCACCTCACCGAGTTCGGTGGCGTAGAATGCGCCCTTGCCCGGCTTGTCGATCACGACCTCGCCGTCGACGGGATAGAGCGCGGGAATGATGTCGTGCCCGGCCTCGCCGCGGATCAGGATGCGCCCCATCGGGCCGGGATCACCGATGCGAAGGGATGGCGCGCCGCGCTCGACCTTGGCCGGCGGCGCATCGGACAGATCCGGCTTGTGGCCCTCGCGGGTGTGAATGACGAGCATGCCCATCTTGCGCGCCGCCCCCAGGACGTTCGCGATCGGCGTCACGGCGCGCGCGAGCTGCGAGACGTCGTTGCCCAGCGTCTCGCCAAAACCGCCCGGCTCCATGAAGTCGCGCTGCATGTCGATGATGAGCAGCGCCGTCTGGTCCCAGTCGAGCGCGATCGGCTCGGGCTCGGCGGCGATGCTCACTCCACCCGATGCAATTGAGTCCGCCATGGCGACCATTGCCTCCCCGCGAGAATGGCTCGCAAGTAACGAAGCAAGCGCTGTGCCATTGTGTACAATCGGCTCGCGCTTGCCGCGGATTTGGAAGAGACAACCGTTTCAATGACTTGAGAAAAGGACCTGAAGCTGCTCGATTGCCGGGCAGCCGCCCTCGCCGACGCCTCAGCTTATTTCTTGGGCGGCCGCTGCACGCGGCGCATGGTCCCGATGGTCAGCCCGTCGCGAAGGTGGGGCAACCACCTAGGTCGTAAACGTATAGAGCGTTCCGACGTTCGACTGGAACACTTTCCCCGGCATTTCGCGCCGGACCATGTCGTAGAACGGCTCGCCCGTACAATGGGCCGGCATGAGGTAATCAGGGTTGATGTCCTTCAACTCCGCGATGACCTGCTTGAAGTAGGCATCGTCGAGCGGCGGCACGAGGTGGAAGCCACCAATCACCGCGTGAACCTTGTCAACTCCCGATGCGCGCTGGGCCTGCCTGATGGTGTTGATGACGCCACGATGGCTGCACGAGGTCAGAATCACCAGACCTTTTCCCTTCAGCAGGAAATTGGTCCCGATCTCGTGCTCGAAGTCGTCCACGACGAACTCGCCGGCGTTTTTCGCCGGCGAGACCTTGTCCGGGAAGCAGCCGAATCCATTGGCGATGCCGACCTTCTCGCGACTGGGACTGAGCGGCTTTTCAAAGCTGCTTTGCGCGATCTTGCCCGTCGTGAACGCATGATCGGCAACGACGGCCGGCCCGTCCGCCATCATCAGGATGAGGTTCGACTCCTTGATGGCCTGGCGATCGAGCGCCCCGAACTGACCACCATTCCCGACGGTCCGCGTGCAGAAACAGTCCTCACCGCCGACAAAGAAGGGCAGATCCTTCTTGAGCTTGCCCTTTGTCGCGGAGAGAAACCCCACCATGCCGCCGAAGTGATCGTAATGGCCATGGCTGAGGACGAGCGCGTCGAACTCCTCGGGCTGGATCTTCAGGATCTCCATGTTGGTCAGCGGCGTGACCGGATTGTATCCGAAATCGACGAGGATATTGCGGACCTCATTGTCACGCTGGGATTCAGCGTGCATCGAGAGGCCCGATTCCCCGACCAGGGTGGCGCGGGGCGGCGCATCCGGTGTTTCATTGCCCTGCATGCGCGCGATCGAGAGGTCACCGAGCTTTTGCGATATCCCGAAGCGACGGACAATGATGTCGCTGACCATGCGAACCTTCAAGCGATCGACCTGCGGCACGGCTCCGCCGAGTGCCTGAGCCCTTGCGCTCCGCCCGCTCCCGACCAGCGTGCCCACCATCGCGGACACAAAGCCCGCGCCGCCGGCGCAAAGCAGGTGGCGTCTCGACAACGACGGCGATCGAGTCATCAACCACACGGACGAAACAACATGGCGGCCTCCTCTCGGCACGACTTTCGGGTCGGGAGCTTAATCCTCTGGTCCCGGCAGCATTGACATCGGACAATGCGAGGGACCCTGGAGGGCGATGGAGCAGCGCTTGTCGGGTTCCGTCTGGCCCAAGGCGCCGCCCGGCCCCGAACGCGATGTCCGTTCTTCAGGCCAGAGCCGATCTACCGCAGTCCAACGCCAAGCAGCGGCTTGCGCCCCAATGCGGACTACCGAGATTGAGCACGCCAAGGGCGGTTGGGGACGCCCCCCGGCGCGCATTGAGCAATGTCTGCAGGATTTGGGCACTGAAAATGGTTCTGCCTCGCGCACCGCATACCTTATAAATGATGCGTGGGAAGGCGAGGCTCGAATGACTGACTTGGAAAGCTTCATCGTCAACCAGAACCTGGTTCACTACAAAGCGCTCCTGCGAGAGGAGACGGATCCGCATAAGAGCCGCATATTGCTCCGGCTGATCGAGAATGAAATGGGGAAACTACCCGCCTCCGCGAAGCGCATCGAGATACCTAAGTCGAGATAGCCAAGATGTCCGGCTTTCAATGACCTAATTATACTTTCGTCTCCTCGGTGTGACCGCCCCTGGATCGTTCACCAGTGACACCGAACGAATTGGGCCGTCGAATGTCACATTCGACGGCCCAATTTTCGAACGCGAGGCGCCGAGCAAAGCTCAACAGCCGATTTTCGTTTGTAAGTAGTGTGAGTTGTCTGTCTGTGGGGGAACTGATGGCGCTGACGCAGAGCGAGTGGTCGCAAACGTATCCTCGCGCCGCATTGCGGGGTGTTCTGGCGGACGCTGCAAGAACGATACCCGAAGCAAAGCGGACACCTTCCTTGATGGCATGCCTCGCCGAGAAGATCTTGGCCTCGGCGGCTGACGGCCAAGAGAAGCCGGTCGATCTATGTCGCCGCGCCATCGAGAAGGTGCAGGAATCTTGTCCTGACTGCCGCGCATGCCATGGCTTGCAAGCAGCCCACAACAGCGGTCGCTCGCACGAAAAACTGTAGATTTCCGGTCGCAGCCTGTTACGTGGAGTGACAGACATATGGGCGCATCCGAGCCACCTTGGCTTAACTGCTTCAGGCATTCATCTAAATCCCCCGCAGAGAATTGGTGCGCCTTTGAGTCGCCGGTGTGTGTCGGGTGTACGAATGCCGTGTCGTCTCACCCTTCAGTGGGCGCTCACAAAGATCCTATGAAGTCCGAGGAGATCGAAGGCTGGTTTCGCGGTCTCAAGTCGTGCAAGGTTTCTGATGGCATGAGAGATTAAGGTCACCCCGCCGATGTCGGCACGTGCCCTTTCCCGACTTGTCGACCGAGGTCCAAATGCGTCTGCTTGCCTGACTTGACCGGGCCTCATTGTTGATGGATTGACCCGGGCGGCGCGGTCCGGGGGCGGCCCATCGCCTTCCAGCTTAGAGAGTGCGCATCCGACGCACATGATTGCCCTGTTGATCTCGGTCAATGGGCGGGCTCGTATTGAGATCAAGGTCGCGCAACTTCGCAGTAGGACACTCCATGATCAAGCGATTAGTTACAATGGTGACGTGTTCTGTGCTCAGTTTGATCGGAGATGGTCCAACTGGAAAGCTGGTCCTCGTCGGCGGCGTCCACAGGACGCCCGGGGGTCTCGCCCTAACCCAAATGCAGGAAGGAACCGCAACGATCGAGATGAAGGACGGAAGGGCAGTTGGCTTAGCCGGGTCCGGCAAGGCCCTCATCAAGTTCACGTCGGGCGCGTTGGCAGGCCTGTCCGGCAAGACCCCCAAGTTCGTAACGAAGTCAATTGGCTTCAACCGCTTCGACATCCTGTGGTCGGAGTAGCTCCGCCTATCGGTCGCTTGCGCCCCCCGGGTCGGGGAGAGTTGCCGCCCTTGTTCCAGCGCAGGCCATGATCCGGTCCATGCAACCCAAGCTCTAGGTCTTCGGTTGCTCGTTCCTTCGAACGACGAAATGGAGAAAGGCATGAACAGCCAGCCAGCGTTCAATCGCGGATCGTCCACCGAAATCGCCGGGCAGATCGACGCCGTTGCCTGGGCCGTGTTCTTCATATGGGTCGGCATCGCCATGCTGGTGCCGGTGCCCTGGGAATGGTTTCTCATGGGTGTTGGCATCCTCATCCTCGCGGCGGAGTATGCCCGCTGGCAGATGGACATCAGGATCGAAGGCTTCTGGGTCGCTTGCGGGGTCGTGTGCTTCGCAGGGGGGCTTTGGGCGCTTCTCAACTTGCCTTGGCCACTGGCTCCGATCCTGATCATTGGTCTCGGAGTGTGGTTGCTTGCTAAGATCATCGTGGATGCTAACCGTTGACCAGCCGCCCTCTGGCCATCCTGTGTAGCAAGCCGTCTTGGGCCCAGCGGTGCATCGGTCCGGAATTTGGGCTCCAGCCGACGTTCCGGACAGCGTCCCGCAAGGTCCATGGCCACCTTGAACTTCGGGTAGAAACATGCTGCGTATTTCCAGAAATCGCGGTTGTCTGCGCATCCCGCCTCACTGCGGAGGAGCGTTGCGCGCGATCGTCACGACACGCGAGGCGGGGAGCGATGGCCGCGAGAGATCGCAGTGTGTCTTCGGATGCGCGGACGAACGATCGCTTGCGGACGTGAAGTCGCAGCGTCCTGACACCCCGATGCTGGTGTCCCGCGCAATGCGCAAGCGTTGTCGCGAATGGTGGCCAACAAGCCCGGCGCACCAGGGAGACTGCGTATAAGCGTGAAGACCATCGCGCAGGGAATGCCGGCTACGGCAGCACCTGGGGTACCTGCCGCCTGCATTTTTTCAGCAGGCGGGCCATGGGTGAGGCCTTCACCCGGCATTCCCTGCGCCCTCTGCACTATCAGGAGGGACCGAACTGATCGCAGAACTCGGGCGCGACGCGCCGCGGGAACGAGACCTTATACCAATCGCTGTTTGAAGCGTATATCCGACCCACCCACCGCTGTCGTCCCGGGCAAGCCGTGACGCGCGACAGCGCGGCGCGGCGCCGACCCGGGACCCATACGCCGCGGCGGACGTGTGGCGCGAGGTGCTCACGACGCACCTGCCTCAAACTGCTCCCTGGGGTTATGTGTCCCGGCGTTCGCCGGGGCGACAGCTGTGGTCGTGGCTGCAGCTCAGCATCTCACGAATGCAATGCTAAGACGCCTGCCTTGCCACCGGCTTGCGCTCCACCGGATCGATGTCGATGCCGCGCAGCCGTCCCAGCCGCAGCACGTCCATCGCGATGGTACGGCCGATGCGGTCGCGGTCGAGCACGCGGATCAGGTCGTCGACGCCGTTGATGTCGACGCCGTCGAGCCTGATCACGACGTCGCCCGGCAGCAGGCCGGCGCGGGCCGCGGGCCCGTCCGGCTCGATCTGCATCAACAGCGCGCCCATCTTGTTCTCGACACCGGCGAGCAACGCATGTCGCCGCGGCACCGGCGCGGTCTGCCCGGACACGCCGATATAGGCGCGGCGGACATAGCCGTGGCGGATAATCTCCGACAGCACGAACTGGGCGGTGTTGCTCGCGACCGCAAAGCAGATGCCCTGCGCGCCCTGGATGATGGCGGTGTTGATGCCGATCACCTCGGCGGCCGACGACACCAGCGCGCCGCCGGAATTGCCGGGGTTGAGCGCGGCGTCGGTCTGGATGACGTCCTCGATCATGCGGCCCGACACCGAGCGGATCGAGCGCCCCAGCGCCGAGACGACGCCGGCGGTGACCGTCGATTCGAACCCGAGCGGGTTGCCGATCGCGACCACGAGCTGGCCGCGGCGCAGGCTCTTGGAATTGCCGAGCGCGGCGTAGCGCAGGTCGCGCGCGTGATTGGCGCGCAGCAGCGCCAAATCGGTGTCGGGATCGACGCCGAGCACCTGCGCATCGGTGACGATGCCCTCGACGTCGCGCAGCCGGATGCTCTTGGAGGAGCCGACCACATGGCTATTGGTCAGCACGAGGCCGTCGGGCGAGATCACGATGCCCGAGCCGAGCCCGCCGCGGGAGCCGGCGGTCGCCCCAGCCTTGGGGCCGGTTTCGACACGCACGACCGCAGGACCGACGCGCTCGGTGACATCGATGACGGCATTGGAATAGGCGTCGAGCAGCGCGCGGTCATCGGCCGGCGCAGGGTCAGACGCACGCGCCGGCGACAGCGCATCGCCGGCGAGATCGGAGGTAAAGTCCAACATGGCAAGATTTCCTTCGCCCGGTCAGATGGGTAGCAGCCGCCCCCCGCGCAAGGTGGCCGTCCGGCGGCACCGTTCCGCGCCGCCCTTGGCGAGACTCACGCGCGCTGTGATAGGACTTCGGCCGGGTATTTGATGAATGTGATTGCGGGAGGAAGCATGCGGCTGCGAGACCGGCTGTTGTCGTTGTGTGGGGCCATAGTGCTGGGAGCCGGCATGACCGGCGGGTCGCTGGCCGCAAGCGCCACGGTGCGCAGCGGCGACACGATCCAGCTCGGCGACACGGTGTTCCGGCTCGACGGCATCGATGCGCCGGAGGTCGACCAGCTCTGCATCGACGATCACGCCGATTCCTGGAGCTGTGGCGTCGAGGCGCGCGAGCAGCTCGGCAAGCTGATCGGCGGCCGCGCGGTGCGCTGCGACGATCTCGGTCCGGACAAGCCGCTCAAGACCCGCAGGATCGGCCTCTGCACCGTCGACGGCGACAGGGTCAGCCTCAACCAGCAAATGGCGCGCGCAGGTTTCGCCGTCGGCGCCGACCCGGCCGCGAAGGCGCGGGTCAAGGACGATGTCGCCGCGGCCAAGGAGGCGCTGCGCGGACTCTGGAAGGGCTGCTTCGTCGCGCCGGCCGAGTTCCGCACCGACAAGAAGGACGGCGCCCTGCTTGGCGCCGCCTGCCGCACCGACCGCGACCGCGAGATCCGTGCCGTGCTGTTCCCGGACGCGCCGAGCGCGCCGCCGGGCTGCAGCATCAAGGGCAAGTTCGCGGTGCGCGCGCGCGTCACCGGCAACATCGGCATCTATCATCTGCAGGGCTGCCCGAGCTATCCCGCGACCACCGAGCCCGATCGCTGGTTCTGCTCCGAGGACGACGCCCGCGCCGCCGGCTTCCGCCGCGCCTTCAACTGCCGCGCGCCGAAGAAGTGAGTCACAGGTGGTGGTGCGGCGCTCAGCGGCTCACGCGCCAGATCGTGCCATTGCCGTCCTCGGAAATGAGAAGGCTGCCGTCGCGCGCCACGGTGACGCCGACCGGCCGACCCCAGATCTCGCGGTCATTGAGGACGAAGCCGGTGACGAAATCCTCGTATTCGCCGGTGGGCACGCCGTCCTTGAGCCTGACCCGGATCACCTTGTAGCCGGTGCGCTTGGAGCGGTTCCACGAGCCGTGCTCGGCCGCGAAGGCGTCGCCGTGATAGTCCGGCGGGAACAGATTTTCGTCGTAGAACGTCAGACCGAGCGAGGCCGAATGCGGCTGCAGCAGCACGTCGGGCACAGTGATCCTGCCCTTGAGGTCCGGGCGCTCGCCGGCATGGCGCGGGTCGGGGTTGTCGCCGATGTAGTACCAGGGCCAGCCATAGAAGCCGCCCTCCTTCACCCGCGTGACGTAGTCCGGCACCAGATCGTCGCCGAGCCCGTCGCGTTCGTTGGTCGAGCACCACGGCGTTCCGGTCGCGGGCTGGATGGCGAGGCCGACGCAGTTGCGGATGCCGGTGGCGAACAGGCTGCGGTTGTTGCCGTCGGGATCGAACGCGAGCACGCCGGCGCGATCGGTCTCCCCGCCCCAGGCCGCGCCGAGCGGATGCGCCTTGATCCAGGCACTGATTCCGCCGGCAGGCTCTCCCAGCGCCTCGCCGACATTGCCGACGGAGCCGACCGACACCAGCATGCGCTTGTCGTCCCTGGTGAAGACAACATCGCGGGTCGAATGGCCGTAGCCGGCCGGCAGATCGGGCACGACGACCTGCAGCGGCCCATGCGCCTTCATGTCGCCGGCACGATAGGGAAAGCGCATGACGCGCTCGGTGCTCGCGACATAGACCCATTGCGGATCGGCACTCGGATAGAACGCAATGCCGAAGGGATGGCCGAGCCGGCCGGCGAAGATCTCGCTCGACGCGACCTTGCTGCCGTCCTCGCTTGGGCGCAGCACGCGGACGCGTCCTGCCCGGGTCTCGGCGACGAAGATGTCACCATTCGGCGCGGTGCGGATGATGCGCGGCCCGCTCAGCCCCTCGGCGAACAGCGCGATCTTGAAACCGTCGATGACCTTCGGCACGGCGGAGGCCGGTCGTTGCACCACGCGGGAGACGTTGGCTGCGGACGCCGTCGCACCCGGTTTGGGCAGGTCTTCGGGACGGATCAGCCTGATCGTGCCCGGTGCATCGCCCTGCCAGCTGCCGAACGCGTCCTTGCCTTTGAGCACCGCGGGCTGTGCTGTCGCCGCAGCCGTCACCAGCGCGCTCAAGGCGGCCACGATAGCCGTGCTCATCCGTCTCGTCATGCAGTCCTCACGCGTCTCGATCGGCCGTCAGCCTGCCCTGGTGCCGGCCCAGGGATCACGCGCCGCGGCGATGGGACGCGGTCACGACAGCGCCCCGAGCACGCCGCGCGTCGCCTGGTCGATCTCCTCGACATAGCGGCGGCGCGCGAAGGACTCGGTCAGGAAGCCGATCACCTTGCGGCTGTTCTCCGACTCCAGCACGGCCAGCACCTCGGCGCCGGAATCGTCGAAGATCTTCATCGCCGTCTTGACGTTCATTTCGGGCAACAGCGCGACATCGAAATATTTCGCGAGCTCGACCACCTGGATCTCGTCGGCAATGGAATCCAATTCGCCCGAGAACAAATCGGGCAAGGAGACCAGCCCGCAATAATCGTCGCTGTTGTTCACCACCACCACGGCCTGGCGCGTGCCCAGCGCGAACTCGCGCCGGCAGGCCGCGATGCTCGTCGTGGTCGGCACCTTCCCGACGTCGGAGCGCATCAGCCGCTCGACCGTGAGGTTGCGCAGCCAGCCGACATCGTTGGCGCTGCGGATGGTCTCGCCGCGCAGATGCAGGCGCCAGGTCGAGAACGAGTGGCCGAACAGGACGCGGACGCACACCGAGGTCACGATGCAGGCGGCCAGCACAACGGCGGTGACGTCGACGCTGCGGGTCATTTCCAGCACCAGGAACGACATCGTCAGCGGTCCGCCGACGATGGCGACACCGAGCGTCGCCATGCCGGTAAGCATCGCCACCAGCGGGTCGATCGCGAGCCCGAGGCCGGCCAGCGCGAGCAGGCCCGCAAACAGCTTGCCGAGCAGACTGCCGACGAACAGCGAGGCGAAGAACAGACCGCCGCGGAAGCCCGAGGCCAGCGAGATCAGGCAGGCGGCGAGCTTGAGCACGATGATGGTGGCGATCATGCCGACCGCCATCTCGCGATGCAGGTCGAGCAGCATTGCGCCGTGGCCTGCCGCCAGCACCTGCGGCGTCACGATCGCCATGGCGCCGACACAGACCCCGCCGATCACCGGGCGCAGCCACACCGGAATGCGGACGAACAGCCGCTCGACCGTCGGCGAGGCACGCATCACCACGATGCCGATGCCGGCGACGAGGAGCGCCAGCACGAACAGCGCGATGTATTGCTCGAAGCCGACCGCGCCGACCTTGGCGACCTCCAGCGAATACGGCGCGCCGGCGAGATATTGCGAGGTCAGCGCACCCGCCAGCGAGGCCGCCAGGATCGGCGCCGCGCTGCCGACGGAGTAGACGCCGACGATCAGCTCACAGGCATAGAACGCCCCCGTGATCGGCGCGCCGAAGGCGGCCGCAATGGCGGCGGCCGCACCGCAGCCGAGAATGAGGCGCATATCGTTGCGGCGGAGCGTGAGATACTGCCCAAGCAGCGAGGCGACGCCGGCGCCGATCTGGGTGTAGCCGGCCTCGAGCCCGACCGACGCGCCGGAGCCGTTGGAGACCAGGGTCTGGCCGCTCACCACGATGCTGTCGCGCATCGACAGCCGTCCGCCGCGCAGCGCATTGGCCTCGACGGGGTCGACCGCGGCCGCGATCTTCCAGCGCCGCCGCAGCCATTCCATGATGCCGAGCGCAAGGCCGCCGCAGGCGGGCGCGATCAGGGCGACCACCGGGTTGACCCAGGTATGAGCGCTGAGCCGGACATCGATCGGGATGCCGTAAATGACCACATGCGCGACTTGCGCGATCAGGCTCATCACCGTCACGATCGCACCCGTCGCAACGCCGATCACCAGGGCCAACGGTATCAGGTAGAACTCATTGCTGCGCAGCAGTGCCCGCAGCCGCGTGACCACCCGGTTCGAAGCTTTGCGATCGATGATATGCGACAGCGTCGACAGCACGGAGAGCCGTTTCTTCTAAGATGAGGCCTCGCCGTGGCAATAACCCGTCGCAATTAGCGGAACAAGCGCGAATTCCTTTCCGGTCGAAACGTGGTTGACTGGTCCGGAAAGTGGAACCGCCACGGCTCGCGCGATCCTACGCCCCAACCGCGCGGCACCGCCGAGGTCACAAGCGGCCCAGGTGCAAAACGACGGCGCCCGCCACGGGAGACTCCGCAGCGGGCGCGCACCTCAGATCGAGGAGATGTACCGTTCAGACCCGCTCGATGATGATCGCGGGTGCCATGCCGCCGGCCGCGCACATCGTGACCAGGCCGCGCTTGAGATCGCGCCGCTCGAGCTCGTCGAGCAGCGTCCCGATCAGGATGGAACCGGTGGCGCCGATCGGATGTCCCAGCGCGATCGAGCCGCCGTTCACATTGACCTTGGCGCGGTCGAGCTCGAGGTCGCGGATGTACTTCTCGGCGACGACGGCGAACGCCTCGTTGATCTCGAACAGGTCGATGTCATCAAGCTTGAGCCCGGCCTTGGCCAGCACCTTGCGCGTCGCCGGCACCGGGGCGTTCAGCATCAGGGTCGGGTCATCGCCCATATTGGCCATCGCCACGACGCGTGCCCGCGGCTTCAGGCCATGGGCCTTGGCATAGGACGGCGACGCCAGCAGGATCGCCGCCGCACCGTCGACGACGCCGGAGGAATTGCCGGCGTGATGCATGAAATCGATCTCGAGGCCGGGATAGCGCTGCAGGATCAGGTTGCGATAGGTCGTGCCCTTCTCGTCCAGCGCGTAGTCGGCGATCGCCGGAAACGCCGGCTTCAGCCCGGCCAGCGCCTCGGCCGTGGTCTGCGGCCGGGGGTATTCCTCGTGGTCGAGCGCGAGGCTGCCGTCCTCGCGATGCACCGGCACCAGGCTCTTCTTGAAATGGCCGGCAGCGATCGCAGCCGCCGCGCGCTTCTGGCTCTCCAGCCCGAGCGCGTCGACGTCGGCGCGGGTGATGCCTTCCATGGTGGCAATGGCGTCGGCACAGACGCCCTGGTGCGACTGCGGATGCAGCGCGCGCAGATGCAGATTGCCGGCGTCCATCATCAGCGGCCCCTCGCCGCGCCGGCCGTCCATCGACATCATCTCGCAGCCGCCGGCGACGACGAGGTCCTCCTGCCCGGCCATGATCGAGCTTGCTGCGATGTTGACGCTGGTGATGCCGGAGCCGCAGAAGCGATCGAGCGTGACGCCCGAGGCGCGGATGTCGTAGCCGGCGTCGAGCGCCGACATGCGGCCGAGATCACCGCTCTGCGGCCCGCGCTGCGACGAGCAGCCCCAGATGACGTCCTCGACGTCGCCGGTGTTGATGCCGGTGCGATCGGCCAGCGCGCGCAGCACGGTGGCGCCGAGATGCTGCGGGTGCAGTCCTGCGAGCGCGCCCTTGCCGGCCTTGCCAATACCGCGCGGCGTTCTGCAGGCATCGATGATGAGCGCGTCGACCATGGTGTTTCCTTTGCCCGATACCGTTGTGAACTGACAGCCGCGCAGCGTCTCGGTGCCCCGCGCGCCCCTCTTTGCTGTCGCATAGCATTGCGCATGCGGTCTCCACAACGGCGCTCGAAGCCGCCGGCGCATGACCAAAACGCACGCCATGGCGTTGACGCAACTCACCTTTCCGTCGCACGAACAATTCCGCGGATCGGCGCGCTCGGGCTGCCTTCTCGCAGACTGGTTGAAGAGCAGCCCATCTCGCCCAGTCGCGCTGCAACGCAGCTCGAACGGAGGGTCTCAGCAACGTTGGCAGTAGGACTGCAGAGCATTGTCCAACCAAGCGAACTGACCGTTCACCCAATGCTTCTTGTCATGCTGCAGAGGCTGCAAGATCCTCGATCAGGAACAACTGGGATCACAGCGGTCCGCCGGCTCCGGATCCGAAGCACGCCATGATCACGACGCCATGTTGAGAGGTCGCCTGATCTCTCCATCGTGGCGTGACGATAGCAAACACGAACGATGCCGGAGCCTGGCAGGCAACGCCTGCCTGTGACCGCGGCCATTCCGAGGAGGACGCTCTGATGTTGAGACGAGATCTGCTGGCCACCATGGCCGGACTGGGAGCGGCGAGCGTGCTCGGCGCTGTCCCTGCGCAACTCTCCGCCGAAGAGGTCAAGATCCCCAGCATCGCCGGCCCGGATCCGGCGACGAAGACCCCGAGCTTCCGGCCGCCGCTCGGCAGCGTCGATACCCACACGCACATCTTCGGGCCGGCCTCGACCTATCCGTTCTCGCCCACCCGCCCCTACACGCCGCCCGATGCGTCACTGGAGATGTTCCGGGCGCTGCACGCCAAAATCGGTGTCGAACGCGCCGTCATCGTCAACGCCACCGTCCATGGCACGGACAATCGCGTCGTCACGGACGCCATCGCGCAGAGCAACGGCAACTACAAAGGCGTCGCCAACATCAACGCGGCGATGTCCGACGCCGACCTCACGGCGCTCGGGAAGGCCGGCATCTGCGCCTGCCGGTTCGCCTTCCTCCGCCGCCTCGGCGGCGTCGGCGACATGAACGTCTTCCGCACCCTGGTGGACCGCGTCGCGGCGATCGGCTGGCACGTCGACATTTATCTCGAGGCCGGGACAATCCAGGAATTCGTGCCGATCCTGAAGGCGCTGCCGGTCACCTATGTGATCGACCACATGGGCACGATCAGCGCCGCCAAGGGCATCGATGACGCCGAGTTCAAGGCGCTGCTCGACCTGCAGGCCAGCGACGGCAAGTGCTGGATCAAGATCACCGGTCCCGAGCGCGCCTCGGCCTCCGGACCACCGTTCCACGACGCCGTGCCGTTCGCCCGGAAACTGATCGAGAATGCGCCCGATCGCGTCATCTGGGGCACGGACTGGCCGCATCCGAACGTCAAGATCATGCCCAATGATGGTGATCTGGTCGATCTGATCCCGCTCTACGCCCCGGATCCGGCCATGCAGCGAAAGCTGCTTGTCAGCAATCCCGAACGGCTGTTCAAGTTCGAGCCCAAGAGCTGAGTCACCGCCAGCTGCAACTTCGAGCCCTTCAGCGACAGGACCGATCATGACTGCCACGACCCTCACCGCCGACAGCAAGGCAGGCGCCCGCCGCGGCTGGTGGAAGGAGCTTTGGGTCCAGGTCATGATCGCGATGGCAGCGGGCATCCTGCTCGGTGCCGTCAAGCCGGATCTCGGCGCCCAGATGCAGCCGCTCGGCGACGCCTTCATCAAGGCGATCCGGATGCTGATCGCGCCGATCATCTTCTGCACGGTGGTCAACGGCATCGCCCACATGGCCGACATGGCCAAGGTCGGCCGCGTCGCGATCAAGGCGCTGATCTATTTCGAGGCGATCACGACGCTGGCGCTGATCATCGGCTTGACCGCGGTGAACCTGTTTCAGCCCGGCGTCGGCATGAACATCGACCCGGCGACCATCAACTCCGCGACCATCGAGCCCTATGTCAAGCAGACCGCTGCGGTCGGCTTCGTGCCGTTCCTGCTCAACATCATCCCGCAGACCTTCGTCGGCGCGTTTGCGGAAGGCAACATCCTGCAGGTGCTGTTCATCTCGGTGATGTGCGGGTTCTCGCTGATCTGGCTCGGCGACCGCGCCAAGGCGGTGACGGATGTGATCGATGTCGGCGGCAAGATGATCTTCGGTGTCGTTCGGATCGTGATGTGGGCGGCCCCGCTCGGCGCCTTCGGCGCCATCGCCTTCACCGTCGGCAAGTTCGGCCTGGGCTCGCTGGCCAAGCTCGGCCTGCTGCTCGGCAGCTTCTATCTCACCTGCCTGATCTTCATCGCCGCCGTGCTCGGCCCCATTGCCGCCCTCACCGGCTTCAGCCTGTGGAAGCTGATCCGCTACATTCGCGATGAGGTGCTGGTCTGCATCGCCACCACGTCATCGGAGACCGTGCTGCCGCGCATGCTGGCGAAGCTCGAAGCCGCCGGATGCGAGCGCGGCATCGTCGGCCTGGTCATCCCCACCGGCTACTCGTTCAATCTCGACGGCACCTGCCTCTACCTCGCCACCGCCGCGGTGTTCCTGGCGCAGGCGACCAACACTCATCTCGACATCAGCCACCAGATCGGGCTGCTGCTGATCCTGCTGGTGACGTCGAAGGGCGCAGCCGGCATCGCCGGCGCCGCTTTCGTCGTGCTGGCCGCGACGCTCGCCGCGACCGGAACGATTCCGGTCGCCAGCGTCGCACTGGTGCTCGGCATTCACCGGTTGATGTCGCAGGGGCTGACGCCGACGAATTTGATCGGCAACGCGGTCGCCACCATCGTCATCGCAAGGTGGGAAAACGCGCTGGACAAGACGCGTCTCCAGCAGGTGCTCGATGGCGAAGCCGGCAGCGAACTGACCGAATCAGTCTGATATCAGCGAGGCGACCGATGGACTGCGCAGCTACCATCCTGAGGCAGGCCGTCATTGTCGCTTTCGTCGCGTGCGCGACGCTCGCTCCGGTTCGAAGCTATTCCGCTGATGTCGACGTGGCACGCACTCTCGCGCCGACCGGACATCTGCGCGCGGGACTCTATCCGGGCACGCCGACATCGATCCTGCCCGACGGGACCGAGAATCCCCGCGGCGTCGGCTACACCATCGGCAAGGAAATGGCGCGCCAGCTCCATGTCGACTACGAGCCGGTCGTGTTCGCCAAGAACGCCGAGGTGCTCGAGGCCGTCAAGACCGGCGCGGTCGACGTCGCCTTCACCAATGCTTCGCCGGCGCGCGCAAAGGAGATGGATTTCGGTCCTGTCTATCTCGAGATCGAGCTTGGGTATCTCGTGCCCGACGGCTCCCCGCTTTCCGACGCCGGCGATGTCGACGCGAGCGGCCGCAAGATCGGCGTCACGACCGGCAGCACGTCGGATGCGACGCTCGGGCGCGAGCTGAAGAACGCGACGCTGGTCCGGGCGCCGACCTTGAAGGATGCGGTCGCCATGCTGACGAGCCGCCAGATCGATGCCTTCGCCACCAACAAGGCGACGCTGTTCGAGATCGCCGAGCAGGTGCCAGGATCGCGCGTGCTCGACGGGCGCTGGGGCGAGGAGCGCCACGCCATCGCGATCCCCAGGGGCCGCGACGCCGGGCTCGACTTCCTGCGCAGCTTCACGGCCGAGATCCAGTCGTCTGGCCTCGTCAGCGCCGCTGCTGAGCGCGCCGGACTGAAGGGCATTGTGTCGCCAGGGAAATCGCCCTGACGCGTCGGCGCGCAGTGCCGCCGGGGATCGCGGTGTTCTCCGCATCGGACAGCGACAGACTGCGGATCAGTGCGACACCGACGTGAGAAGCGAAGCGCATCGCCAAGGGCCTCTCACAATGACGCGCTGAAGTCCGAGATGAGCGCGTCATCCTGAGATGCCGCCGCTATCTCGTTTCAGCCGGTCACCGAGAAACGTCAGTCGTGAATTGACATCATTTGCATAGACACCGATTTGCTTTCGCCGCATTGACGCCGATCAAACGGCGCATGACCTAAAATTAATAGTTATCTCCTTTCGTATGAGTGGTGCGCTCGGCTAATGAAAGCGCAACGGCGGCGGACTGATCTCGCAGCGTCGTCCAGCAAGAAACGATCTGAAACTACGGAGTGAGCGCCTGCGGACAACAGTCACGCCGCGTCGTTCGTGTGTGTGACGATCACTCGACGATCACTTGGCGAATACTTGGAGACGATCATGAACAAGCAGCTTCTGCTCAAACTTCACCGCTGGATCAGCCTCGTCTTCGCGCTGCCGCTGCTTGTCATCATCGTGACCGGACTGATCCTCTCCTTCGAGCCGATGGCGCAGGTCGCTGCCGTCAAGCCGCAGAGCGTCGATCCGGCGCGCGTGATCGCGCTGATCAAGCAGCATGATCCCGACGGCAAGGCACGCGGCCTGTCGATCGATGCGTCCACACAGCACCTCACCTTGCAGGGTACGCCGGGCGCCGAGGTCGACATCACGACCGGCGCCGCGGTCGAGAAGCCCGCGATGGCGAGCGTCTTCCTGTGGGCGCGCAGGACCCACGAGCATCTGATCGGAATCCCCGGCCTCACCTTGATCTCGACCATCGCAATGGTCACCATCATGATCATCGGCATCCTGATGGGACTGCCGCGGCTGCGCAACACGCTGTCCGGCTGGCACAAGGGCACGGCCTGGTTCACGCTGCCTCTGATTCTGCTCAGCCCGCTCACCGGACTCTGTCTCGAGCTCGGCCTGACCTTCGCAGGCAGCGCTCCGCCCACCGCAGCCAAGCGCATCTCGCTGCCTGACGCCGTCAGCATCGTCGCCAGGGACCACGACCTTTCGGCGGTCAACTCGATCGGCAATCGCGGCGGGCGGATGATGGCGAGGATCATCGAGGACGATGAGCTCAGGGCCTATGCTGTGACGTCCGACGGGCTCTCCGCGTTGCCGCGCAACTGGCCGCGCCTGCTGCACGAAGGCAACTGGTCGCTGATCGGCAGCGCGGCCAACGTGCTGATCTCGATCGCGCTGTTCGCACTGCTGATCACAGGCGTGCTGATCTGGGCGCAGCGCCGGCTGCGGCGCCCGAATCGCGCGCGCACCGTGCCGGCAAAGCCGGTGGTCGCATCCTCGATGCCGTCCTGACGCGCGGCGACCGCCCCACGGAGCCGGCTCGACGCTGCGAGCCGGCCTCCAACTCCGTCTCGCGCGCTGCTTCGCCAAAGGCCGGCCCGCGCCGCGCGAGCTCGGCGGCAGACCTTTTTCGATCATTGTGACAAGAACGACGTCGCTGCCCGACCGCTGCGGAAATGGAAGCGGCGCGTTGTCTACTCTCACCTCAAAAATGATGCGCCCGTCCGGTGCAAGCGAGCACCGGCGCCGCGCAGGACGAAGCTGTGCGCATCACCGCCCTGTCATCAACGTGACTTGACTACGTCTGTGCTGCCCCGCATGGTCCGGATAGAAAACGAAACGGTTTAGTTTTATGTCAGATCATGTCCGAATGTTTCCCGCGCGTTTGAGGGGGGTCCCGACAGGCCGCGCGATGTCCGTCCCGCTCGGCCTTTTTGGCTGCAGCGTGCTGCTCGCATCCTGCGCCGTCGGCCCGGACTTCATCTCCCCCGAGGCGCCGGTCGCGACCGGTTACGTCGCCGAGCGACGCCTCGCCGCGACCGCCAGCGCCTCGACGCCGGGCGGCAATGTGCAGAGCTTCGCACCCGGAGGCGATCTGCCCGGCACCTGGTGGGCGCTGTTTCATTCCCGGCAGATCAACGCCTTCGTCGAGGAAGCGATTCGCAACCACCCGGACATCGAAGCCGCGCAATTGGCGCTGCGTGCTGCGCGCGAGAACGCGCTGTCGCAACAGGGCGCGCTGTTTCCGCAGCTGAGCGCGAGCGGATCCGCCGAACGCACCCAGGGCTCCACCACACAGAACGGGCAATGGCCCGGCCAGACCTCGCTCTACACGCTCTATGGCACGTCGGTAAGCGTCAGCTACGCGCTCGATCTGTGGGGCGGCACGCGACGCCAGGTCGAGGCGCTGCAGGCGCAGGCCGACTACCAGGCGTTCAAGCTGGAGGCGACGCATCTCGCGCTGACCGCCAATGTCGTCACCGCCGCGATCAGCGACGCCTCGCTGCGCGATCAGATCGCAGCGACCGAGGAGATCATCAAGGCCGAGACCGACCAGCTTGGCCGGATCCAACACCAGTTTGATGTCGGCGCCATCTCCAAATCCGACGTGCTGGCGCAGGAGGCGACGCTGGCGCAGGCCAAGGCGACCTTGGCGCCGCTGCAGAAGCAACTCGCGCAGCAACGCAATCAACTGATGGCCTATCTCGGCCGGCTGCCGAGCCAGGACCGCGGCGAGCATGTGACCCTCGCGGAGCTGCGGCTGCCGCGCAAGCTGCCGGTGTCACTGCCCTCCTCGCTCGTCCGGCAGCGTCCGGACATCCGGCAGGCCGAGGCTACGTTGCACCAGGCCACAGCGACGGTCGGCGTCGGCGTCGCCAATCTGCTGCCGCAGGTGACGCTGTCGGGCAGCTACGGCGCAAGCGGACCGGGCCGGCTGTTCTCGCCGACGACCATCGTGTGGGATGCGGCCTCGAGCGTCAGCCAGAAGCTGATCGACGGCGGCACGCTGTATCACACCAAGGAGGCTGACGTCGCCACCTTCGAGCAGGACTTGTCGCTCTACAAGAGCACGGTCATCACCGCGTTCCAGAACGTTGCGGATTCGCTGCGCGCCATCCAGTACGACGCCGAGGCGCTGAAGGCCCAGGCCGCCGCCGAGAAGGCCACCGCCGACAGTCTCGCCATGGCGGTCGAGCAGTTCAAGAGCGGCGCGGTGCCCTACGCCAACGTCATCAACGCGCAGCAATCCTATCTCAACGCGCGCGTCTCCCGCATCAAGTCGCAGGCCACGCGCTTCACCGACACCGCGGCGCTGTTCCAGGCGCTCGGCGGCGGCTGGTGGAATCGCCAGGACGAGACCCCGGCGGCGCTGCCCCGCGTCAATCCCGGCTACTTCGCCGGTCCCAATCGCACGACCCAGGAAGCAATGTAATGAAGAAACGCATGACGATCATGCTGGCCGCCATGGCGGTGCTGTTCGGCGGCCTCTACGGCTTTCAGACATTCAAGGGCATCATGATCGCCAAGGCGATCGGCGCCATGGCCAACCCGCCGCAGACGATCTCGACGGTCGTTGCGGCGACCGCACCATGGCGCTCCAACCTCACCGCGGTCGGCTCGCTGCGCGCCGTCAACGGCGCCGATCTGGCGCTGCAGGCCGCAGGCATCGTGCAGGGCATCCAGTTCAATTCGGGCGACACCGTCGAAGCCGGCCAGCAATTGCTGCAGCTGGTCGCGACCGACGACGTCGCCAAGCTGCAGTCGCTGCAGGCGACTGCCGAGAACTATGCCATCGTCGTCAAGCGCGACGAGGAGCAGATCAAGTTCAACGCGGTCAGCCAGGCCACGCTCGACAGCGACCGCGCCAATCTGAAGAACGCGCAGGCCCTGGTGACGCAGCAGAAGGCGATCGTCGAGCAGAAGACCCTGAAGGCGCCCTTCGCCGGCCGGCTCGGCATCCGCGCCGTCGATCTCGGGCAGTATCTCGGCGCCGGCACCACCATTGTCACCCTGCAGAGCCTCGATCCCATCTTCGTCGACTTCTATCTGCCGCAGCAGTCGCTCGCCGACATTCGGATCGGCCAGGACGTCGCCATCACGGTGGATGCCTTCCCATCCGAGCGCTTCACCGGCCAGATCTCGGCGATCAACGCCAAGGTCGATTCCACCAGCCGCAACGTCCAGGTCCGCGCCACCCTGCACAACGAGGCCGCCCGGCTGTTGCCTGGCATGTTCGCCAAGGTCGAGATCGCGACCGGCAGCCCGGAGCAGCTCGTCACGCTGCCGCTGACGGCAATCGTCAGCAACCCCTACGGCGATCTCGTCTACGTCGTCGACGATCTCAAGGACGGCCAGGGCAAGGCGCGGCAGATGTTCGTCAAGAGCAAGCCGGCCAAGGGCGACCGGATCGCGATCACCGACGGCGTCAAGCCGGGCGAGGCGGTCGTGATCGCGGGACAGATCAAGCTGCGCAACGGCAGCCCGGTGAGAGTCGACAACTCACACGTACCGGTCGCGGAAGCCGCGCCGAACGTCGTCGATCAATAATCCGGCCAGCCCGCGCCCACCAGAGTCATCACCATGCGTTTCACAGACATCTTCATCCGCCGGCCGGTGCTGGCGCTCGTGGTCAGCGCCCTCATCCTGGTGCTCGGCCTGCGCTCGATGACGACGCTCGCCATCCTGCAATATCCGCGCACGCAGAACGCCATCGTCACGGTGAGCACGGCCTATGCCGGTGCCGATAGCGACATCATCGCCGGCTTCATCACGACGCCGCTGGAGAACGCGATCGCCCAGGCCAACGGCATCGACTACATGACGTCGACCAGCGTCACCGGCAGCAGCACCATCACCGTGAACCTGCGGCTCAACTACGATTCCGGCAAGGCGATGACCGAGATCAACGCCAAGGTGAACTCGGTGCTCAACCAGCTACCGACCGGCACGCAACAGCCGACCCTGACCTTGAAGGTCGGGCAGACCATCGATTCGATGTATATCGGCTTCGCCAGCGACGTGCTGGCGCCGAACCAGATCACCGACTACCTCACCCGCGTGGTGCAGCCGAAGCTGCAGGCGGTCTCCGGCGTGCAGACCGCCGAATTGCTCGGCGCCAAGAAATTCGCCCTGCGCGCCTGGCTCGACCCCGACAAGCTCGCGGCCTATGGCCTGACCGCGACCGACGTGTCGACGGCACTGTCGGGCAACGACTACATCTCCGGGCTCGGCACCACTAAGGGCCGCCTCGTGCAGGTCGACCTCGCCGCCGCGACAAATCTGCATTCGCTGGAGCAATACCGCAATCTCGTCGTCAAGCAGGTCAATGGCGCCATCATCCGCCTGCGCGATGTCGCCAATGTCACGCTCGGCAATGACGACTACGACAGCGCGACGCGCTTCAACGGCAAGACCGCGGTCTACATCGGCATCCAGGTGGCGCCAACGGCGAACCTGCTCGACGTCATCAACGGCGTGAAGGCTGTTTATCCGGAGCTGCAGCGACAGCTGCCGAACGGCATCACCAGCGAGATCCTGTACGACTCCACCGATTTCGTGAACTCGTCCATCGACGAGGTGATCCATACGCTAGTGGAGGCGATCGGGATCGTAATTGTCGTCGTCTTCATGTTCCTGGGATCGTGGCGCTCGGTGCTGATCCCGGTGATCGCCATTCCGCTGTCGCTGATCGGCACCTTCGGGCTGATGCTGCTGATGGGCTTCTCCATCAACCTGCTGACCTTGCTGGCGCTGGTGCTCGCGATCGGCCTGGTCGTCGACGACGCCATCATCGTGGTGGAAAGCGTCCACCGCCTGATCGACGAGGGCGTGCCGCCGGTCGAGGCCGCGATCCAGTCGGCGCGGGCGCTGGCGAGCCCGATCATCGCGATGACCGTGGTCCTGATCGCGGTCTACGTGCCCGTCGGCTTCCAGGGCGGCCTGACCGGGGCCCTGTTCACTGAGTTCGCCTTCACGCTCGCCGGCGCCGTCACCGTCTCGGCGGTAATCGCGCTGACGCTCTCGCCGATGAACTGCGCCTGGCTGCTGCGCCGGACCGAGCGCGACGCCACCACGTTCGAGACGCGTTTGGTGAGGACGATCGACCATGTGCTCGAACGGCTCGCCCACTTCTATCGCCGCTGGCTCGAAAGCGTGTTCGCGACCAAGCCGGTGGTGGTGGTGTTCGCGCTGCTGCTGCTCGCGATGATTCCCTGGCTCTATGTCAGTTCCACCAGCGAGCTTGCGCCGGACGAGGACCAGGGCATCGTGCTATCGCTGACGAATTCGGCGCCCTCGGCCACGCTCGAGCAGCGCCAGTTTTACGGCCAGCAGCTGTATGGCTTGATCGCCCAGCGCCCGGAGACGCGTACCGTGTTCCAGATCGATACCTCGACACAGGTGATCGGCGGCTGGGTTCTCAAGCCCTGGGATCAGCGCAAGGCGACGACCAAGACCCTGCAGCCGGAATTCCAGCAGCTCCTGAACGGCATCGCCGGCGCCCGCTCGGTGGCGTTCCAGCCCTCGCCGCTGCCGGGCAGCAACGGCCTGCCGGTCCAGTTCGTGATCGGCACCACCGGCGCGTTCGGCGAGCTCAACGACGTGTCGCGCGATTTCATGGCCAAGGCGCTGGCGAGCGGCCGATTCATCTTCCTCGACAGCGATCTGAAGATCGACAAGCCGCAGACCACCGTGGTGTTCGATCGCGACAAGGCCGCCGATCTCGGCCTCAAGATGAGCGATCTCGGCGGCGCGCTCGCGACCATGCTGGGCGGCAATTATCTCGACTATTTCAGCCTGGAGGGCCGCTCCTACAAGGTGATCCCCCAGGTCCGGCAGAACGACCGCCTCACCGACAGTCAGTTGCTCGACTATTCGATCCGCACCAGCGGCAATGCCATGGTGCCGCTGTCGACCGTGGCCCGGCTCGAGCGCAAGACGATCCCCGAGTCGCTCAATCACTTCCAGCAGATCAATGCGGCAACCATCTCCGGCGTGGCGATGCCGGGCATCGCGATGGGCGACGCGCTCGCCACCTTGAAGGAGATCGCGAAGTCGCTGCCATCGGGTTACTCGATCGACTATGGCGGCGCGTCGCGACAGCTCGAACAGGAATCCGGCGGCTTCGTCACCACCTTCGTGTTCGCGCTGATCATCATCTTCCTGGCGCTCGCCGCCTTGTTCAACAGCTTCGTCGATCCGATCATCATCCTGGTGTCGGTGCCGATGTCGCTGGCGGGCGCGCTGATCTTCATCAGCCTCGGCATCGGCGGCGCCAGCATCAACATCTACACCCAGGTCGGCTTGGTCACCCTGATGGGCCTCGTCAGCAAGCACGGCATCCTGATGGTCGAGGTCGCGAACGAGCTGCGCGAACAGGGCAAGGACCGCACCGAGGCGATCATCGCGGCGGCCACCGTCCGCCTGCGTCCGATCCTGATGACCACGGCGGCGATGGTGCTCGGCGTGATCCCGCTGATCACCGCGAGCGGCGCCGGCGCGGTGTCGCGCTTCAACATGGG